>CAZFLM010000024.1:28060-80781 GCA_964519955.1 uncultured Chthonomonadaceae bacterium
CGCAGGTCGACGCAGATCACGTCAAGGGCCTGGAACCACAGATGTACACGGACGAACGGGGATGACGGCGGGATGGATGATATCGGTGGTAGGCGTCAGCCCGCAATCTGCGTCAATCGGCGTTCATCTGCGGTTAGGTCTTCATCCCGCCTGTATCGGTGTTCATCTGTGGTTGCGGTTAGGCCCTACGGCCACGGGAAGAACGGCGTTGGCATGGAGCGGTCCCAGAGGGCCGGGAGGGTGAAGAGGACGGCCATGGTGAACTCGCCCAGCACCATGCCGAGGAAGAACGGGCGGGCCTTGGCGTAGAGGCGCATGCCGCCGTAGCGGAGGAGGAGCACCTTCAGCAGCCAGGCGATGAAGCAGGGGAACCAGAAGACCATCATCGTCCAGGTGCCGCAGAGCGCGTACCCGAGCGGGTGGATGGGGAACCACGGTACGCGCGAGCGCAAGACCACGATGCCGAGGGTCAGAACGACGCCGATGAGGAAGTTCATCTTGGCGATCCAGGGTAGCGGCGGGCGCGCGCTATTCAGGACCGTTGCGGCGTCGTTGAAGGCCCAGACCGGGTTGCCCTGGTAGACGTAGTAGTACATCGACACGCCGCCGATCTTGTAGGGCAGCAGGATGTGGAAGTAGCCCGACACCCCGAGCGCCACGACCAGCGCGATCGCGAAGACGGCCAGCAGCGACCGGCGCTTCACGCGCACCCCGTCCGCGAACTTCATGCCATCGAGGAAGCCTGTCAGGATGAGGCCGCGCTGGTCGCGCATCCAGAGGGCGTCCAGGAACGCGAGACTGGTGATGTTGGTGCTGCCGAGCGTGCGCACGTCGCCGAGCATGCGGTACACGTCGATCGGCCGGAACGAGGTCTCGGTCATCAGCATGCCGGACTCGCACGTGCTGCGCGCCATGACGAGCGCGACCACGAAGAGCAGCAGCACCAGCTCCATCAGCGCGAGCCAGTAGCTCATGCCGAGGATGGTGAGCCAGGCGGCAGAGAGCAGCACGCAGGCAATGAGCCCCCAGAAGGCGAGGCGGTAGGGGAGGACCTCCTCGCTTCCGCGGTCCTCCGCGGAGAGCCCCGGCGCCGAGGACCAGCGGGTCTGCGTGGCGGCTCGCCAGATGCGGGCCAGGTGCGGGCGCGCGGCATAGATCATGTAGCCCACCATCACCATGTAGCAGCCGATGATCTGGTAGCCGATGTACACTTTGCACCCGTACATCGGCATGACCTCGGGCTCGTAGCCCATCGAGGCCGAGATGCCGTCCGCAACGATGGTGAGGAGGAACAGGAACCAGAGCGAGAAGAGCAGGTCCGTGGCAAGCAGGTAGAAGAAGCCCACCGCCGCGAAGGACAGGTAGATGTGGAAGAAGCCGACGTTGTTCCAGGGCGGCTGCACGAGGAGTTGGTTCAGGTTGACGTCGGTGACGACCTCCGGCACGCTCGGGTACCACTGGTGCAGGCCGTTGAACCCGAACAGGAGCGCCGGCAGCGAGAAGCCGAGCCACGTCATGCGGTTGCGCAGGAAGCTGCCGCCGGACGCCTCGCGTGCCGCGCTGGTGTCGGTGCGGATCATCTCGAGCGGGAGCTGCACCAGTGGGTAGGCGAGCTTCTCGCTGTCGACCCACTGCCGCCGCAGGATGACGGCCAGGCAGAGGTAGGCGGCGAACATGAGCGCGACGAAGACGCCCCACGCCAGCAGCGGAGTGACCCAGAGCTGCCACGGGATGTGCGCGCCGGGCGGCAGGGAGTCGAAGAACGCGGCCGTTACCGGCTGCTTGGCCTCGCCGGACGGAACCCAGGGCACGGCCCAGCCCGGGATGGACTTGAAGAACAGCACGGCCCAGTTGTTGGCGGCGTTGGCGTAGTAGTTGGGCACGCACAGCAGCGGGATGAGCTTCTCGAGCAGGCCGCGGGAAGACACCATCGAGGCCATCAGCATCATGAGGTAGATGGTGAAGATCTCGTGGGGGCGCAGGCCGAGGCGGGGCGAGAGTCGCTTGAGGGCTGCCTGAGCGGCGAGGATGAGCACCAGCATGCCCACGACGACCGGCGGGAGCTGCAGGAAGCCGATCATGATCTTCCCGACGACCAGCTCCGCCACGCACACGACGCCGCAGGTGATGGCCACGCAGACGAGCCCGACCGCAAGCGCGCGCCAGGAGAGCGCGGACACGCGCGGGCCTTCATCGCGACGCTGCGACCGATCGGGTGCTGCGATCATGGCTGCCCATCCGACGACGAGCCAATACGACCGAAGAGGGAGAACCCTTACAGACAAGCGATCGAGGACACTGCTGCATTCACCGCGGGGCGCCCGGTTTCCTGCTGTATTGCGCGTCCGCCTGCTGCACAGCTATGGACAGGGAGACGCGCCAGGTTCCCGCCCGGTTCCGCGCGAGTTGCGGTGTAACGCAACGGTAGTGGGTGTGCGTCTGAAGGGTGGGCTACCGGCGCCCGCTGCCTCTGTGCGCGGCCAACGAGCCTGCTGGTTCGGGCACCACACAAGATGAAGGCAGACAGGGCTGGCGCCCTGCCTGCCTTCACGGCTTGCCCGGATGAGTGCTAGCGGGTACGGCGGCGCAGAACGAGGAGGCCGCCGGAGATGGACAGCCCCACGAGCAGCGCGAGCGAGCCCGGCTCCGGGACCTGACCCACGACGAAGTGCACATCGTCGACACCGTCGATGTCGCCCTCGGCGTGTATGGTCACCGATGAGATGGCCTTGCCGGCGTCCGTGAAACCGATGTACGTGATCCCGCTGCTGATCCCTGGGATAGCGATCGTCTGCGAGGTCCCATCGGAGAACGTGACCGTCTCGCCGGCCATCTGCACGCCGGAGATGTAGCACCCAAACGCCATGATCGGATCAGCGAACGTGAAGGTCGCGCTGCCGCCGAAGAGGGATAGGAAGTACTGGCCCCCAGCGGTCGTGTTGTAGCCGTACAGCCCGTCCGGCGTTCCGATGGCGGCGTTCTGGATCGTCTGCGCGGAGCCATAGAAGTCCGAGCCGGTCACGGTGACGCCAGCCACCGGGTTCAGACTCGTGAAACCGCCGACCGGGCAGTTCTCGAAGTCGATAACCTGGATAGCGCCGAGTGCGCCGGCTGCCGCATCGAACGCCGCCTCCGTTGCCACCGAGTTCGGCCTGGGATCGGTCGAGCCGGCCCCGGTGTCGAAGCCAACAAACGTTGCGAGCTGTGCGTGGGCCGGGATGGTCATCAGGAGGAGGGCGGTCACGCAGAGGACGCGTCTTGCACAGAACATGTTCATAGCAGGCGTCTCCTATCGTGGTTCATTCGGTCGATGCATCCGGTCGGAGCGGGCATCCTAGCAATGGGCGGTTGCAGGATGCGTGCCAGGGAGACGCCTGGCCGGCAAGGAGTGGGTCATGGCGATGTGGCGTGGGGTTATGCTCCTGGTGGCTGTCTTTGCGGTGCTCGGCGTGTATGCCGGGGCGCAGGTGGCGCCGGGGGTGGGCGAGAAGCGGGTGAGCATCGCCGTGGAGCACGCGGACCTGCGCGAGGCGCTGCGGCGGATCGCCGGGCAGGCCGGCGCCCAGGTCCGCGTGGCGCCGGACGTGAAGGCGCGCGTGACCGCCGAGCTGCACGACGTGCTGTTCGAGGTGGCGCTCGAGAACCTGCTGCGGTCGGCTGAGACGTGGCAGGCGCTCGCGTACTACAAGAAGGACGGCGTCTACCTGGTGGAGGTCAAGCACCTCCAGCGTCCAGAGGTCCGCGCGCGCGTGTACCTGGGTGCACGCGCCGAGACCGGCTCCGTGATCGTCGGAGCGGACCGCTACCGGCTGCCGGACCAGTTGGTGTTGGATCGGCCGGCGGGCCGCATCGTCGCCGTGGGTGCCCTGGTCGATGACACGCCGGGCCGCGAGGGCTACGTGGCCGCCTGGGGCATGCGAGGCCAGTCGCTCGGCCAGTGGGAGTTCCGCGGTTCCATCCGGGTGGCGACGCCGCTGTACCGGCGTGCCGGGCGGCTCAGCGCGTTCTGCGACAAGCTTGTGCGCACGAGGGGCGAACTGGCCGACTACGAGTGGTACCTGATGACGGTTCCGCTCGGCCGCACGGAGGGACTGCGCGTCGTCCAGACGCCCGACACGCCGCCAACTCTCACGCCCGCCCAGACGCGCCTCGACCAGCGGCTCCGCAAGATGGCGGAACAGGTGGGATGGGTACCGGCCACGTGGAGCCAGGCGGGCAGCGACGCGGCGCGCGAGCGGCTCACGGTGCATCCCGGCAACGTGGCGAACCGCATCGCGATGAACTCCGACCTGTCCGTGGTGGTGTTCGCGCACGACGTGATCGATGTCGGGGAGTGCATCGCCGTACGCCAGGCAGGCGGGCGGTACAAGGCCATTCCGCTGGCGCCGCTGCTGAGCAAGGCCGCGAGGGGCGACGTGGACCTGTACTCCGTGTGCGCCGAGAGGGATCGGGTTGCTGTCGGCCTGTACGCGGGCGAGGCGCGCAAGCCCCTCGTCGTCTGCCTCCGCGTGACGAAGGCGGGCGCGAAGGTGGTGGCGGTGAAGCAGGGCCTGCTGGCCTCGCCGGTCGTGGAGCTGTAGAGGGCGAGGTGTGGCCTAGGTGTGTGGGAGCAGGAGACGTGTGAAACCCTCCTGCTCGAAGTGGTGGTCAGTCGTGAGTGCGTCGGCGACGCCCCTCTCGCGCATGAGCAGGAAGCTGACTGCGTCACAGAGGGAGTAGTCCTTGTCGGGGCGGGCGACGAGCAACGATAGGGCTCTGGCGTGAAGTGCGGCGTCGATCCAGACGAGTTCGACGTGGGGGTGTTCACTGAGTGCGCGCACAAGCTCGATGGCTCTCGCTCTGTGGAGACGCCGAGCTGTCACGAGTGCCAGGTACTCGGCCAGCACGTAGTTGTGCGTGATCCAGGCTAGGGGCCGATCGGACTGCGGCAAGGGCCTCGGCGTGGCGAGGCTCGGTCGCGTACTGGTACACGAGGAGCCCTGACGTATCGAGCAGCATCGGTCCCTAGTGGCCCACGTAGTGTGCGGCCAGGTCGGCGTCGATGGCCTCGTTGGCAGGGCTGCCTCCGTTCAGGCCATCCACGATGGTTGCCTCGAGCATAGCGCCGGCGGCCGCGAGGTCGGCCGGCGTTGGAAAGACACGGGTGCCGGCGGCGTGCGACGCGAGCAGCAACCGGTGGGCCGCCTCGCTCACCTCCCGTAGTTCCTCTGGGTCAAGATCGCGCAGGTCTTGCATGACCCTGCCGAAAGCGCCCACCGCCATGCCGGTCTCCCTCCACCGCGCCACCGCGCTCGCGAGATATTGCGATTGTACCGCTGGCTGAGTGACCCGTCAAGACCCGGGCTGAACGCTGCGACGCGTGCGCCTGCCGGGCCAGAGAGCGAGCCACATGACACTCCCTACCTCTCCCCGTCGAAGCCCAGCGCCCGCATCTTGGCGCGGGTCTTCTGGGCGGCGGCGATCGTGGCGCGCATCGTGGGGGTGTCGGGGCCGGTGTAGTACAGGGCGGTGACGGCGCCGCGCAGGGCGAGCGGGATCTGGCCGCCGGTCGGGCGCACGCGGTCGAGGCGGTCGGCCCAGAAGTCGTAGACCAGCCACTGGCCTGCCTGCGGAGCCGGGAGCAGGATGCGTCGGTCGACGCCGGGCGCCTCGTAACGCAGCGGGGCAATGCCTGGCTCGTAGCGGAAGGTCCACGCCGCCATGGTCGGGGCGTCCCAGGCGAGCACGCACCGGCCGCCGGATACGCCGAAGACCTGCACGGGCGTGTCGCGATCGGCGGAGCACGTGGGCTTCAGGCCGAGCCTCGCCGCCAGCATGCCGACGACGCGCTCGTCGAGCTTGCGCACCGCGTCGGTCGCGGACGGGGCGTAGTTGAGGTAGACCACGTCGCTCTGGCCGACCTTCGCGAGCGTGATCAGCGGGCCGGCGTCCGTCGTGACGAGCGCCTTGCCCTGCCGGGTGCGCGTGAGCGCCGCCCCCAGCTCGACGACCTCGCCATGCGGGGCCGCCTTGGACCAGCCGTCTGCGCCCCCAGTCACCGTGCAGCGCGTGGCTTGCGTGGCCGATACCGCGCCGAGGCCGAGCTGCGCGCCACCCTTCGCCGAACCGAGCGCCGCCGACCGATCGAGCCCCCAGAACTCGCGGGCGTCGCGCGTCGGCACGAAGCTGTGCGTGATGAGCAGCCGGCCCGGCTTCGCGAGGAGCCACTTGCGCAGGAGAGCGAGGTCGCCGGTGCGCGGGGACATGGGGCAGTAGGCGATGACCTTGTACCGGTCGACGACGCGCTCCAGGTCCAGCGAGTCGCGCAGATCGAATGCCAGGTGGCTGCGCGAGAGGGCCGGCGCGAGCGAGTAGGGCTGGTCGAGACCGAAGAAGATGCTGCCGGTGGCGCGGGCCGGCGGGCGCTCCGAGACGCAGAGGATGGGCGACGCGGGGCGCACGGGCTTCTCGGCGCGCGCCTGGCGGAAGGCGAGTGCTTTGGCGACGGCGTCGCGGAACCGGTTGAACTGGTAGGCGTTCCGCTTGGCGTCGCTCATCTGCTCGAAGACGGCCTCGTCGATGAAGTCGTTGTCGAGGTCGTCCACCTTCCCCGCCGCGGCGATGGCGTAGATGCCGTTGTAGGCCACCTGCCAGTCGAGGTAGGGTGCCGAATGGCCGCCGGCGCCGGTCTCGTGGATGATGGAGAGGCGGTGCCCGGCGCGGTCGGCCTGCTCGCGGAGGTAGGGCAGGGAGGCGTAGCCGGCCTCCGCGGCCCAGCCGATGCAGCCGAACCACTCGGGGAACAGGTTGCCCACGCCCCCCGAGCGCAGCATGAACACGTAGTCGCTGGAGCCGTAGCTGTCCTCGGGGTTCGGCACCACCCAGAGCGGGTTGCCGCCGCGCGAGCGGTAGTAGCGGCCCGTGCGGTCCGGGAACTTGAGCCACTCGTAGGAGCGCAGGGCGAGGAAGAGCTGGCGTCGGGCGGCGACGTTGGGCCCGGTCTCGTCGGGCTTGGGCGGGCCGTAGTCGCTCCACGAGGCGAGGCCGGCGTCGCGCGGGGCGGGCGCGAAGCCATGGTAGGCGCGGAAGTAGTCCGCGAAGTGGATCGCGTGCTCCTTGCCCGCGTCGCGGATGACGAGGCCCTCATCCTGGCCGAGCAGGTCCTTGCGGAACGCGGCCTGCATCGTCTCCGAGAAGCCCCACTGCGTCTCCATCCACGGGAATGTGTAGTCCACCACCATCCACGTCGAGATGCCGGCGGCGAGCAGGGCGTCGATGCGCTGCTTCTCGGCCTCGAAGACCGCGGGGTGCGCCGCCGCATACGTGTGCTGATAGTCCCAGCCGAACAGGTTGCCGGGCGTCTTGTTGAGCGAGTGGCCCGCCGCGTTCTCGTCCCAAGCCTGGCGGCGCGTCCAGTACCGAGTGTAGCCCGCTCCGGCTGCGCAGTAGTAGACCGTCGGGATGCCTTGGCGCTGCAGGTCGGTGACGTTGTCGAGCAGCCCGGGCGTGTACCCGGAGACGGGTGTGCCGACGCGGCCGAGCAGGCGGTTCAGCTCGACGGGCGAGCGTCGCAGCGCCGCGTCGTCGAGGCGGGCCCCGTCGAACGGGAAGTAGAGGCCGCCCGGCGCCGGCAGGGGCTGCGGCTTGGCGTGCCAGCCGGGCGGCGCGTGGTAGCCGTCGTCCTCGGTGCTGAGGATGTCCAGCGACTTGCCGCCCGGTCCGGAGAGGCGCGGGTTGTCGATGTAGAAGACCGCCTTGCCGTTGTTGGGCTCCAGCCCGAGCGCCGAGACGCGGTCCCACTCCTCGGGCTTGGCGGCGAGCTTCCAGAGGCGCATCGCCGAGCGCGGCACCTCGACGTGGGTCCACTGGCGCAGCGGAAGCTGGGCGAGGGGCTTGTCGAAGCAGACCCAGCGGTTGTCGGCGGGCTCGTAGACGAAGATGCCCAGGTTGGCCCCATCGACGCTCTCCACGTACAGGTCGCAGGAGAAGGTGTCGAAGCCCTTCGCCGTGGCGCCCAGCGGGAAGCCCATGCGGATCGCCCAGTAGGGCGGATCGGCCCCGTGCGTGCTCCAGTCGACGCGCAGCGAGAAGCCCAGCCGGTTGCCCGGCGCCTTCACGTCGCGGCTGGTGTCGAGCTTGCCGGTTGAGCCGAAGCCGCCGATGCCGTTCAGGACGCTCAACTCGTCGGGCGTATAGGCGCGCTGGGCGGTGGCCGGGGCGGCGACGGCGAGCACGGCGGCTAGCAGGACGGCTGGATGAAGGCGCATGGGTTCCTCTGGATGCGGCGTAGCTGGTTCGGGCATTGTACCGGACGCGCAGGGCCGCCCGTCGCCACCGGAACAGGCTGTGGTGGGCGCGGGTTCGTCTGGCGCGGCGCTCCGCTTGGCGGGCAGGGACGCCCGCCCCACCAAGACAGGCTGTGCGGGGCGGGTCGATTCCCGAACGCCCCACCAGGACAGGCTGTGCGGGTCGGGCCGATGGCGGAACGCCCCACCGGGACAGGCTGGTGATCGGGCGGAGCGCGGCACGACTGCGCCGACCCCGTGGGGCGCGACCTCCGCGTCGCGCCGGGGTTGACGCGCCCTGGCCGTCCCTACCGCGTCGGCGAGTAGTCGGTGGGCTCCAGGTAGGTCGACTTCGGCGGCGCGGCGGTGAGTGCCCCGTTCGCCTCGGACGCGGCTTTGGCCTTCACCCACGCCGGGTCCTCGCGGAACGCCTTCCACGCCTTGTCAGCCGCCGCCTGGTCCTTGTGCGCCAGGATGTACACCAGCGTGCTGCCGGCGCCCTGCGCGCCCTCGGCCGGCATCCAGAAGCCGAACAGGCCCATGCGGTGCTTCCTGAAGAGCGCCAGCGTGTGCTCCTTGAAGCGGGCTTGCAGCGCGTCGAGGCGCCCTTCGGCGGCCGTGTAGACGCGCAGCTCGAACAGGCGGGGCTTGGCGGCCTTGCTGGGACGCGTGGCGGGCACGTAGTCCGCGGGCGACAGGAAGAGGGACTCGATGTGGTCGACAAGCTTGCCGTCCTTCTCGCTCTCCTTGGCCGCGGTCTGCCACTCGGGATCGGCGCCGAACTCGGCGAACGCCTTGTCGCGGGCTTCGCGACTGGGGAAGGCGAGCAGGTAGACGAGCTTGTTGTCCGTGTTGTCGACCGGCACCCAGTAGCCGATG
The DNA here is from genome assembly GCA_964519955.1 of uncultured Chthonomonadaceae bacterium. GTDB lineage: Bacteria > Armatimonadota > Chthonomonadetes > Chthonomonadales > CAJBBX01 > CAZFLM01. The sequence goes on from CAZFLM010000024.1 coordinate 37,204, forward strand.
TTGGTCATGCCGTGCTTGGCGAAGAGCTTCACAGTGTGGTTGCGGAACCGGGCGTTCAGCGCGTCGAGCTTTCCGGGCATGGCGTAGTAGGTGCGCATCTCGAAGAGACGGGTGTCGGCGGCGGGTTTTGGGGTTGGGCTGGCCTGCGCGAGGCAGGCGGCAAGCAGGAGCGTACCTTCGAACATGGCGTCCTCCGGGTGGTGGGTTCGGGTCGATTGCCCAGGATACCGCAGAACGGGCACGACCGGGCGATGTCGGATGGGCAGCGACGCCCATCCCACGCGGTACCCCTGGAGGACGTCACAGTGCCCGCATGGCGTGCTGCCGATCGCTAAGGTCGGATCTCAGGCGCCCACCAGACGGAGCCGAAGTCGGTGGCCTCGGCGGCGCCGTCGGCTGGGCGGTCGAGCGTGGCTTGGAAGGCGGTGTCCAGGTGGCCTCCGCGGCCCGGCGTGCGGACCCGAACCGCGACGCGGCTGAGGCCTGCGTCGGCGGCGAGCACGGCATCGGCGGCCTTGCGGGCCTCGGAGTGGATGATGCCGCGCAGCGTCTCCGCCGAGTCGACCTGGGTCGGCGTCGTGTTCAGGATCACCAGCGCGCTCGCACCGTCGCGTTGGATGGCGCAGGCTTCGAGCGTGGAGCACGTCAGAGCGGCGCGAGAGCCGATGGCGCGGTCCAGGGCCACCTCGCGCTCGCTGAGCGGCGCAGCCTCGTCGTTGTCGTCGCGCTGCCGCGGCGGGCGAACGCTGCTCACTCCGGGCCCTTCGGCCGGCGGCAGAGGCACGTTCAGTGGCTGGACCGAGTTGCTCGGGCTCGTGGGAACGGCCGGGGGCCGCGCCGCGGGTTTGTCGCCGCTCTTCGGCGCGGGCTTCGACATGGCCACCACGAGCACCACGACGAGGGCCACAAAAACGACCGACGCCCCGACCAGCGCACGGAGCCAGTTGTTCGGGGAGAGCCCCATCAGGGCCTGCGTACCGACCGAATCGACGGTGCTGGCGATCCTCGGGCGCGGGGCGCGGGCCTCGACGCGCGCGATCTCGGCCTTGACGTGGTCCAGCTTGGCGCGGTCGGCCGTGCTGCCGGCGTCGAGGTCCAGCGCCATCTGATACCACTGGGCGGCGTCGTCGTAGCGCCCCTGGTCGCGGTAGATGTCGCCGAGCAGCGAGTGCGCGTGGAGGTTGTTGGGGTCGGCGCGCATCACCTCGACGCAGGAGCGCTCAGCCTCGGACCACTTGCCGCGCATGCGCCAGAGGTTGGCCGTCGCCAGCAGCTTCTCGGACGCCTTGGCTCGCTCGGCTGCCTCGCGCGTCGTCTGAACGTGTGCGTCGGCTCCGCACTCGGTGCAGTACTCGCTGTCGTCTGCCAGTTCGGCGTTGCACTGTGGGCAATACATGGCGGTCTCGGAATCTGGAGTGTGGGCCGGCGGCCGGGAAACAGAGGCGGATCGAGAGGTCGGTCCTGGTTCCCGGGGTGCCAGGCCTGGTCGTGCTTCCTATTGCTAAGGACCTACTTCGGCTTGCCGTTTGTTCCCGTGCTGCCGAATCCGCCGCTCCCTCTGAGCGTGTCGTCGAGTTCCGCCACCACGTCGATGGCGGCGTGGGCGACAGGGGCGATGACGAGTTGGGCGATCCGGTCGCCGCGCTCGATGGTCTGGGGCTCGTCGGACCAGTTGATGAGGATGACGCAGATCTCGCCGCGGTAGTCGCTGTCGATGGTGCCGGGCGCGTTCGGCACGCCGAGGCCGCGCTTGAGCGCGAGGCCGCTGCGGGGGCGCACCTGGCCCTCGTAGCCGGCGGGGATCGCGACGCAGAGGCCGGTAGGGATGAGGCCGCGGCGCCCGGGCTGCAGCGTGACGGGCGCGTCGACGGCCGCAATGAGATCGAGGCCTGCCGCTCGATCCGTCGCATAGGCGGGGAGCGGCAGGCCTTCGGCATGCGGCAGGCGTCTCACCTGGAGGCGGACGCTATGTGCGGGAGCCGGGGCGTCTACTTCTGGGGCTCCTGGTCGGCGACTTCCGGCGGGGCGTTCGGGATGCGGAACCAGAACGTGGTGCCGTGGCCAAGCTCGGTCTCCACCCAGATGTTGCCATGGTGCGCTTCCACCAGGTTCTTGACCAGGAAGAGGCCGATGCCCGTGCCCTTGACGCTGGCGGTCTTCGGGTTGTGGATGCGGCGGTAGGGCTTGAAGAGCTTGGCCTTCGCCGACTCCGGCATACCCGTGCCCTGGTCCGAGACGCCCATCAGGACGGTCTTGCTGTCGGGCTCGTCGCGGATGATGATGCGGATCTCGCCGCCCTCGGGCGAGTACTTGATGGCGTTGCTGACCAGGTTCTGCAGGATCTGCTCGACCTGATCGCGGCCAACCGTGGCGGTTACCTGCGGCGCGCACGCGTCGAGCATGAGCGTGTGGCGCGACGTGTTGGTCATGCCGCGCTGGACCTCGAAGACGGACTCGGCCAACTCGCAGAGGTCGACTTCCTCCCAGAAGAGCTGGAGGGCGATGCCGCGCTCGATTCGGGTGACATTGAGCAGGTCGTTGATCAGCCGGTTCAGCCGGTCGACGTTCTGCTCGATGATGTTGTAGTACTCCTTGCGCTCCTCGAAGCTGAAGGAGTCCTCCTCATCGGCGTTGAGCATCGAGATGAAGCCCTTGATCGGCGTCATCGGGGTGCGCAGCTCGTGCGCGGCGATGGCGACGAACTCCGTCTTCATCCGCTCGAGGTTGCGGATCTCGGTGATATCGTTGAGGATGATGGCGGTGCCGATCAGATGGTTGTCCTCGCCGCGGACCTGGGCGGCGTGCATCTGGAAGACGCGCTCCTCCTCGGTGTCCGGGTCGGCGACGCTGATCTCCTCCGCGGCCTTGGATTCGTCTTCGCCATTCTCGCCCTGGTTGTTGGCGAGCATGCGCCCGAGGACCTCGACGGCCTTCTCGTGCTCGATGGCCTCGGTGTACTGCTTGCCGATCGGGTCCTGGACAACGCAGAAGATCTGGCGCGCACGGGCGTTCATCTGCATGAGCTTGCCGGTGTCCGAGACGAGCAGCAGGCCGGCGTACAGGCTCTCGATGGTGTGGACGAGCTTCTCGCGCTCCTCGACCAACTCCTGGAACATCTGGGCGTTGGCGATGACCGCGGCGGCGTTGCGGGCGAGGCGCTCCAGGAGGCGGACGTCCTCCTCCATGAACTCGCCGCCATAGCGCTTGTTGAAGACGCTGATGACGCCGATGGGCACGCGATCGAGGACGCGGTTCTCTTCGTCGCGCTTCTCCAGCACGAGCGGAACGATGACGCCGTTGCGCAGGTGGAGGAGGGCGACGTTCTCCTTGACGGTGCGGGGGTCGTTCACCGCGTCGTACACGATGGACGGCTTGCTGGTGCGGAAGACCTCGCCGGACACGCCCTGGTTGATGCGTACCCGGAAGTGGCGGAGGTCGACGTCGCCAACGCCGTAGGCGGGCGGGCGGGCGACCAGCTCGCCGGTCTCCTTGTCCACGATCATAATCAGGCACTTCTCGGCCTGCAGGATCATGGCGACGCGCTGGACCAGGCGCTTGAGCGTGTCCTCGAACTCGGTGACAACCGGGGCCTCGGCAACCTCGGACGCCCGGATGCCGCGCTGGAGGCGGGCGATCTCCTCGTTCTTGCCGGCGAGTTCGGCCGTACGGGTAGCGACGGTCTGTTCGGTCTGGTTCAGTCGATCTTTGAGAGCCGCGATTTCACGCAGGAGTTCGTCGAGCTTTCCGGCGTCTGCGTCGGGACCGTGGAGAGTCATGCGTGGGGTGTCTCCGCTGGAAGTGCGCTAATGAGGGTCTGTTTGGATTATAGCCTGCCACGCGAGAGGAAGTCAACCTGCCCCAGGCGCGCGCAAAGGCCCGGAAGGATGCTTGCATTCCGATCCGTTCCGTGCTATCATTCAGACTGGTTACCCAGTCGTTTTGTTTCCGGACGGGTCGGCGGATTTCCGATCACCCCGAGGAGCCACATCGGCCATGGGCACGGTAGTGAAGACCAATCTCGACCGGGCGATCGCGTTCAAGGTTGCTGGAAACTACCCTGAGGCAGTCGCTGAGCTGCGCGCCATCCTGGCGGAGACGCCGGACTACGGCGAGGCCCATCACCAGTTAGGCCTGGTGTTCGGGTTCACCGGCGAGTTCGACGAGTCTTTGGCCGAGCTGCAGAGGGCCGCGGAACTCGACCCCGTCGGCATCACCGTCAACAACGACCTCGCGCTCACGTACGCCATGCTGGGCATGTACGACGAGGCGAAAGAGGGGTTCGAGAAGGTCCTGCGCCTCGACCCCGCGAACGAGGTCGCACTCAAGAACATCACGTTCTTCACGTAGACGCGGAGTTCCGCGGAAGTGCGTGGAGGACGTCGGCACTGACGGGGGCCCGCGAACGCCGCGCGGCCCCTGTTGTATGCCGGGTGTTCGCGAATCGGAGCGGCCTTTGCGACCGACAGACGCGCGGCCCGCGCCACCGGGGTCCTGACCGGCGGCGCGGGCCGTTTGGCGTGTGTCTGCGGTGCCTGCTACATATTGGCCAGGAACCAGTTGGCGATCGCCGTCAACTCATCGGCGGCTCGTGCGGTGATGTGCTTCCCGCGCTGCGCTACCACGTGGTTCAGGAACGCCCCGAGCGCCTCTCTCGTGCCCGCCATGTCGCCGGCCGCATAGGCGGCCAGCGCCTGTCGCAGCTTGGTGGTGCACGAGTTGGCCATGCCCTTGTTGTCGATCTGGTGAGACCGGAACATCATCCCGACATCCTCGATCAGCCACTCGAGGTCCGCGGCGCCCACGGAGTGCTCGGCGGCGCCGATGTCGACGGACCGGCCGGCTATCCGCGCAGCTCCGTAGAGATCGGTAACCACCCCTAGCGGAACATCACTCGACGCGCCGCGGTCGACGCACGGCGACCCCGTCAGCAGGTGGAAGTCGCCTGCTGTGGGGTTGGAGAGGCGCGGGTCGGCCGTCACATCGGTCGAGTCCGTCGCTACTGGGTACCACTGTCCTCCATCGTCCTGCACCCAGTATCCGCCTCCCCAGAGGCAGTTGCCGCGCCGGATCGGCTGGAGTTCGCCTGTCGACGAGATGGCGCTCCCGCTCTGCGAGATGACGGTGTTGGCAATGATCGGGTTCGAGTCGGTCGTCAGGATGCCGCCGGCGCCGTCGGCTCCGATGTTGCTGACGATCGTGTTGTTGACCAGGCGGTCGCCCTGAGAACCGTTGACCCAGACGGCCCCCCGCTCGCCGCTGACGTTGCCCGCGATGGCGCAGTTGGTGACCGTGCTGGCGGCGCCGTCGCAGCCCCAGATAAGCAGACCGGCACCCGACAGGCCGGACCGGTTGTCCGTCATCCGACACCGGTCGATCACGTTCGAGCCGTAGCAGAACAGCCCGCCGCCGTACGTGCCGCCGCTGTTGTCGCTGAAGTCGCAGTCCGTCGCAGTGCCACTGGTGTCGGCGGTGAAGAGACAGACGGCCCCGTAGCCTGGCGACACGTTGTGGCGAAACGTCGACTGCCGCAGGCTGGTGGTGCAGCCCCACACGTACATGCCGCCCACATTGGCTGCCGACGTGTTGTCGACAACGGCGCACCCGTCCATGTCGAGCTGGCCAAACAGGGCCTCGATGCCCCCGCCGACCTGGTCGGCACTGTTGCGGCTGATGGTGCAGTCCAGCAGGCCGAGGTTGTGGCCGCTCGAGTAGATGCCTCCCCCGATCGTTGCTGCCCTGTTGCCGGCAACGGTGCAGCCGTTCATCGTCGATCGGAACTGCGGCTCGCTCCAGAAGACGATCCCGCCGCCGCCGTCTCCGGCAACGTTGTCGCTCACCTCGCACGCCGTGAACGTATGGTCCGCGTAGAGCGACATCCCTCCCCCTGCACCGACGGACCGGTTGCGTCGGATGCGGCTGTTGGCCATGGTCATGTTGCAGAGGTATGTGGTGAGTCCGCCGCCCCAGCCGGCGGAGTTATCGTCGATGTCGCAGCCCGTAAGCGACACCTCGCTCACCTGCAGGCAGAGCCCGCCGCCGGCCGTTGGAGTGCTGTTCCCCAGCATGCCGCAGCCCGTCAGCTCCGCCGTGGTCTCGCTGATCGTCACGCCGCCACCGTTGCCGCCGGCGGAGTTGCCGACGATCTGGCAGTCGGTTATCCGGATTGGCACCTGGTAGGAGTTCACCCCGCCGCCCCAACCGTCCGTGGCATTGCCGGAGACCGCGCAGCGAGTGAGCATGAGGCTGCCGCCCCAGCCTGCCCAGATTCCGCCGCCGGCGAACGAACCGGTGTTGCCGGAGAGTGTGCAGTCCGTCAGGGACGCCTCTTCGCGCTCGAACCGGATGCCGCCCCCGGCGTCGGTGCAGGTGTTGCCGCTGATGGTGGTCTTCTCGATCTGAGCCACCGAGTCCTCGGCGAAGAGGCCGCCACCCACTCCGTCGCACGTGTTGCCGGTGATCGTGCAGTCCAGGAGCGTGACGGGGCCGGCATAGACATTCACGCCTCCTCCACGCCAGCTTCCGGCGTTGCCCTGCACAGTGCATCCGGCCATGTGGAGTGACCCGAAACCTGAAGAAGCGCCGCCGACCCCGGCGCTCCAGTTGCCGGTCATGCGGCACTCGACGTAGGAGCAGTCCGAGTCGTACTGGTCGACCGCGCCACCCGCGTCCACAGCCTGGTTGCCTGTGAACGTGCAATCGGATGCCTCGGTCGTCGCGTAGTGGGATTGGAGCCCGCCGCCGCACCCGGGCGTCGTGTTCCCGCTGAACGTACAGCCGCTGGCGATGAGGCCGCCTTCCCAGATGCAAGCGCCGCCGCCGTCGAAGGCCGCGGAGTTGCCGGTGAAGGTGCAGTTGTTCAGCGACAGGATGCCGGCGCTTGCGAACACGCCGCCGCCTCGGTACACGCACGTGTTGTTGGTGAAGGTGGAGTTGGATATGGCGATGTTGCCGTTGACCGAGCATACGCCGCCGCCGTTCCACCCGCCGGTGTTGTCGGCGAACTCGCAGTCCGAGAGGGTCGCGGAGCAGGTGTCCAGCCACACCCCCATGTACGTGTTGCTGTCCGACCGCAGATGGCTAGCGGTGACCGAGCAGCGTACTGCGTACGCACCTCGGTAAGTGCAGCCTGTCGTGCGGCAATTGCGGATTGTGAGGTCCGTGTCGACCGCGAGGATGCCATTCCTCGATAGGCGAACGGTGAGCTGCTCGACCAGGACCGTGGGGCGCGCGCCGCCGGGCGCCGTGCGAGCGTACAGGCAGTTCACGCCTGGGCTCTCCAGGATGGTGGCATCGACTCCATCGCCCAGCAGGGCTAGATCCTTCTCGATATAGACGGGCGCTGCCAGTGTGTAGACGCCCGCCGCCATCCTGATCGTGTCGCCGGGCGCCGCCGCGGTGACTGCGTCCTGAAGCGTGGGCTGGTCGTCCGGGACGCGGATGATCTCAGAAGCGCGTGCCTGCGTGCATAGGAGTGGAATGAGGAGTGCGAACAACGGCAAGGCTGTCTTGCGCATGCTGCCTGGCATGGAGCCGTTTCCCCCTTCGAAGTGGTGGCTCGGTCCCGGCCTGGACGAGTGCCTGATCCGGTGGCCGTGCCCCGGTTGTATCTGGTCCGGGTGGCGCGACGTCTCTGTGGCCGTACTGGCGCGAGACGGTTCGTGGACTGCCTGGCTGGCGAACCCTGTCTGGCCGGGCTGTTCTGGTTGGCCCAGAATCGTGCCGGATCGGACAGGTTGGACGCGCGGCGCAGCTCAGTTGCGCGCGGTGGGTGCTGAGGCTTCGGCGAAAGGCGGCTGTGTCCGGGGCAGTCCGCGGGAGGCAGCAAGAGGGGATGCGCGCGCCTGCCGGTCGGACCCCGGGGGTGGGCAGGAGCGATGATCGCTTGCGTGTCTTGAGTATAGGGCGTCGTGCGCCGTACGTCAATGTTGCCGGGTGGGATCCCGGCAAGACTACCGGGTGGCAGACCTGGTGGTTGGCATCGCCGCCGGCATTGGGCAGTGCCCGACCGATCGGTACGCGCGGCGGCGCGAGCGGCGGCCGGAACTCGGTACAATAGCCCCATTCGAGGGTGCCTGTTTGGCCGGCCAGACGCGCGGCGCCCGAGAGGAGCTGTGATGCGGAACTCGCCGCCGACGGTTGGCCCAAGCGACGACGCGCTCGGTGAGAATGCGGGGTGCGCCCGACCGGCCCGCGGCTCCAGGCTGCGCCGCGGGTGCTACCGGCTCCTGCTCGCCCTCGGCATCTGGTGGGGGTTGGGGCTCGGCATCGCCTGGCTCACCATCGCTCCGATCCAGATCCGCAGCACGGTGACTCCCGCCGCGTACGGCGCGAAGGACTACACCGACGTGGCCCTCCAGTCCGCCGACGGGACCGACCTGGCGGGCTGGCTGATGCCGGCGAATGGGGCCGCGAAGGGCGTCGTCATCGCGTGCCATGGCATCGGCGCCGACCGCACCTCGCTGCTGCCGTTCGCGGAGACGATGAACCGCCGCGGCTATGCGGTGATCCTCTTCGACTTCCGCGCTCACGGCCGGAGCGGCGCTCGGCACGGTACGGCCGGGTACCGTGAGGTCGAGGATGTGCTCGCCGTCATCGGGTGGGCGCGCGCGAACTCGTCGACGTACGGGCTGCCGGTCGTGCTGTACGGCCAGTCGCTTGGCGCAGCGTGCGCCCTCATGGCGGCCGCGCGGTGCCCGTACGTGCGGGCCGTCGTGGCGGAGAGCCCGTTCTCGCGCCTCGACCGCGCGATCGACAACCACTTCAGCCGCACAGCCGGCTGGGCCGCGCCGGTGCTGTCGATCCCGACGGTCTGGTGGGGTGAGCGCCTGATCGGCTGCCGGGCTCGCGATGTTTCGCCGGAAGCCGAGATCGCCCGGATCGCCCCGCGTACGGTGCTGCTGATCCAGGATGCCGCCGACCGCCAGGCGCCGCCATCGGAGACGGCCATCTTGGTGCGGGCATCGGGTGGCGCGGCCAAGCTGTGGACGGTGCCTGGCGCGGACCACGTGTGCGCCGAGTTGGTGCAGCGCGAGGAGTTCGAGCGGCGCGTGGTCGGGCTGTTCGACGCGGCGGCCGGCAAGGTGGGGGCTAAGGCCCGCCCCGGGGGCGAGCGCGACGCCGGGCGCCATCGTGGTGGGCACGCCTCGAAGGAGTAGACGTGGTGCGCGAACGGATGCGGTCGGCGTGGGCGCCTCTGGCGCTGGCTGGGCTGGCGGCGCTGCTCATGTGGCGGGTGGTGCTGGGCGGCCAGGCGTTCGTGCCCGCGAACCTGCTGCGCTACGCGGCGCCGTGGTCGGCCGCGCCCAACGCCGACGCGATGCCGACGTGGAACCCGCTCCTCTACGACTCGGTGGGCCAGTTCTACCCCTGGCGCCACTTCGCGGCGGAATCGCTCCGCTCCGGTACGATCCCCCTCTGGAACCCCTACGCTTTCTGCGGCACGCCCTTCATGGCGAACAGCCAGTCGGCGGTGTTCTACCCAGGCAATCTGCTCTACTGGCTGCTGCCCACCGCCACCGCCGCGGGCCTCTCCGTGTTGCTGCACCTCGTCTTGGCGGGCGTGTTCATGTGGGCGCTCGTTCGCCGGCTCGCACGCTCCGACGCGGCTGGCTTCGTGGCGGGCTGCGCGTTCATGTTGTCCGGGTGGCAGGTGGCCTGGCTGCATCTGCCGACGTTCCTCGCCACCTCCTGCTGGATCCCGCTCGGCGTGCTGCTGACGCTGCGGCTGTTCGAGAGGGCCAGCGCATCGCGCGCCGCCGGCTTGGGCGCCTGCGTGGGCATGATGCTGCTCGCGGGGCACCTCCAGGTTGCGGCGTACGGGCTCATGGCGGTCCTCTGCGCGGCGGTGTCCGGGGCGTGGCGGCTCTGGGCGGGCGCGAAGGGGCAGCAGGACCGGCTCGTCGTGGTCGCCAGGTCCAAGGCGCTGTTCGTCGCTGCGCTGGCGCTCGGGGCGATGCTCTCGGCGCCGCAGGTGCTGCCCGCGCTGGAGCTGAGCAAGCGCTCGCACCGCGTGGGCGCCCCGTCCGCCGAGGGGTACAAGGCATACACGGACTATGCGGTGGGCCAGGCGCACCTCGCGACGCTGCTGGTGCCGGGATATCTGGGCGAGCCGGCCGGCGGCGAGGGGCCGTACCGCGGGGTGAGCAAGGGGAATGCCTACTTCAACTACGCCGAAGGGGCGATGTACGTCGGGGTGACGACGCTGCTGCTCGCGGCGCTGGCGTTCGGCAGGCGGCGGCGCGACGATGAGGCCGATCCGAAGGCCGCGTGGCTGCTGGGCTCGGTCGGCGTGTTGGCGCTGCTCATCGCGTTCGCCACCCCGATCGACGCGCTGCTGTACTTCCACGTGCCGGGCTTCGGCCAGTCGGGCTCGCCGGGCCGCGCGCTGGTGCTATGGGCGTTCGCCGTCAGCGGCCTGGCGGGGATGGGCGCGGGGCGCCTGCTGCGCGGCGAGGTCGGGCTGAAGGCGGCGTCCATCGCGGCCGGTATAGGGTTGGTGGCTCTCGCCGGAGTGTACCTGCTGGGCGCGTCCGGCCAGGTGCTTCCCGGGCTCGAGGACAACGCGCCCTACATTGGCGACCTGCCGCGCCAGATTGCGCTTCTGGTGTTGGCGGCCGGCGCGGCGATCGGCGCGGCTCGGAGCCGGAGTTCGGCGCTGCTGACGGCGCTGCCTGCGGCGCTCGTTGCGGTGGACCTGCTGGCGGCAGGCGTGAACATCAACCCGACCGCGCCGCGTGAGGCGATCTACCCCGAGACGCCGCTTATCGCGAGGCTGCGCGACACCGCCGGCCACGACCGCGTGATGCCCGTGAACAAGGGCTGGTCGTTCCTCGGGCCGAGGGCGGTGCTGCCTCCAAACGGGGGCGTCGCGCTCGGCATGCGCGATGTGCAGGGCTACGACTCGCTCTTCCCGGGGCAGTACAAGCAGTGGATGAACCGCCTGGCCGGCCGCGACAGCAGCCCGCCGGAAGTGGGCAACATGGTCTTCGCCCGCGACCCGCTGAGCCCGATGGCGCGGCTGCTGGGCGTGCGGTGCGTGCTCTCGCTGGAGCCGATCGCCGGGCTGGGAGGCGGCGAGGAGCAGCTTGACGGCGCCTGGCTCTACACGCTGCCGGAGTGGCCGGGCCGCGTGCGGATGGCGGACGGGCAGCCTCTTCCGCCGGTGAGTTGGGAGCAGGACGCCCCGACGCGCGTGTCGTTCCGGGCGACCACGCCTGCTGGGCGCCTCGTCCTCGCCGATCAGCGCTACCCCGGTTGGCAGGCGTCGGTGGACGGCAAGGAGGCCCGCATCGAGGCGGCGGACGGCATCTTCCGGTGCGTGGACGTGAAGGCCGGCGAGCACCGTGTCGAGTACCGCTACGAACCGCAGGGCTTCCGCGTCGGGCTGTACCTGGCGCTGGTCGCGCTCCTCGTCGCGCTGGGGGCCGGATGCAACCGCAGATGGACGCAAATGAACGCGGATAACGTGAACTGCAACCACAGATGAACACGGACGGGTGCGGATGGCGGCGGGATGACGGCCTTGCTGTCCACCGATGAACGGGGATACGGCACGGCTGATGCAACCGCAGATGGACTCGGATGCACGCGGATAGCGTCAACTGCAACTACGGATGAGCACGGACGAGCGCAGATGACGGCGGGATAACGGCCTTGCTGTCCACCGATGAACGGGGATGAACGGGGATGGTGTAGGGCGCTCCTGACTGTGGGGGCGCCCACGTTGTTCCTAGCCCATCCTTCATATCCTGTCCATCCTGTTCATCGATGTTCAACCGTCCTCTGCAGGGCGTGGCGCTGCTGGCGGCGAATCGGGGGGCGTTGGTGCATCCTTCGAGTGAGAGGTCCGTGCCGCCATGCCCAAGTCGCTCCCGTTCCGCCAGATCCACCTCGACTTCCACACTAGCCCCGCGATCACGGACGTGGGCCGGGACTTCGACGCCGCGGAGTTCGCCCGGACGATGAAGCGGGCGCACGTGAACAGCGTCAACGTGTTCGCCAAGTGCCACCACGGCCACCTCTACACCAACACCCAGCGCCCCGAGCGGCACCCCGGACTGCGTCCGGGGCTGAACCTGGTTGGCGAGCAGGTGGAGGCGCTGCACCGCGAGGGCATCAAGGCGCCGATCTACATCAGCGTGCAGTGCGACGAGTACGCCGCCAACACGCACCCCGAGTGGATCGCGCGGCAGGAGGATGGGCGGCCGGTGGGGGCGGGGCCGCTGCAGCCGGGCTGGCAAGTCGTGGACATGTCCTCGCCGTACCAGGAGTACCTGGCCGAGCAGGTCGAGGAGATCCTGGCGGAGTTCAAGCCCTTCGACGGCATCTGGTTCGATATGTGCTGGGACCAGCCGAGCCTGAGCAAGTGGGCCAAGGCGGGCATGCTGAAGGATGGCCTGCGGCCGGAGAACGAGACCGACCGCGCGAAGTACGCCCGGGAGGTGGCTCAGCGGTACATGAAGCGCTTCCACGGTATGGTGCAGGCGGCGACGCCCGGCGCGCTCGTGTTCTTCAACTGCCGCCCGTACGGCTGCACGCCGGAAGAGGTGGGGTGCTTCGAGCAGTTCGAGATCGAGGCGCTGCCGACCGGCGGCTGGGGCTACCTCTACTTCCCGCGCCACGTGCGCTACCTGCGTTCGTTCGGCAAGGCGTGCGTGGGCATGACGGCGCGGTTCCACAAGAGCTGGGCGGACTTCGGCGGCATGAAGCCGGAGGCGGCGCTGGAGTACGAGTGCGCCCAGATGCTCGCGAACGGTGCGATGGCCGGCATCGGCGACCAGCTCCACCCGCGCGGCACGCTGGACCAGGCCGTGTACGACCGCATCGGGCGCGTCTACGCAAAGATCGAGGAGCGTGAGCCGTGGCTGGAGGGCGCGGAGCCCGTCACGCAGATCGGCGTTCTGACGAACCCGAACTCCGTCGCCAGCCAGCTCACCCGGGCGGACCAGGGCGCTACGCGGATGCTGACGCAGCTCAAGCACCAGTTCGACTTCGTGGACGCCTCGCGCGACTGGGCGAAGTACGACCTGATCGTGCTCCCCGACGAAGTGCCCGTGGACGCGGCGTTCGCGGCGGAGATCGAGTCCTACCTGGCGAAGGGCGGCCGCGTGTTGGCCACCGGTACGAGCGGACTGGCCGACGATGGCAAGAGCGTGCTGCTGCCGTCGCTGGGCGTGAGCGTGGAAGGGCCCTCTCCTTTCACCACAACCTACGTGCGCTTCGAGCCGGCCGCGGCCGAAGGCGTGCCTGCCACCGACCACGTGATGTACGAGCGCGGCCTGCGGGTGCGAGCGCGCGAGGGGGCCGAGGTGCTGGCGCGGGTGGTGGAACCCTACTTCGAGCGCACGTGGGAGCACTTCAGCTCGCACTTCCAGACGCCTCCGGACTCCGTGACGGACTACGCCGCGGCGGTTCGCAAGGGCAATGCCGCGTACATCGCCTACCCGATCTTCGGCGCGTACGCCCAGCACGGCAACGAGTGGATGCGGCTGCTCGTCCGCAGCGTGCTGGACCTGCTGCTGCCCGAGCCGCTGGTGCGCGCCCAGGCTCCGACCGGCGCGGAGGTGACGGTAACGCGCCAGGGCGAGCGCTCGATCGTGCACGTGCTCTACTACACTCCGGAGCGCCGCGCCGACGGCCTGGACCTGGTCGAGGACGTGGTGCCCCTCTTCGACGTGCCCGTCGCGCTGAAGCTGCCGGTGGCCCCCAAGCGCGTGTACCTGGCCCCGACCGGGCAGGACGTGGCGTTCACCTACGCGGATGGTTACGCGTCCGCGCGAGTGCCGCGCGTCGACGGGCATGCGATGGTGGTGTTCGAGTAGGGCGGGTGCTGGGTGTCGGGTGCTGGGTGCCGGGTGCTGGGCGGGCGCAGCATGCCCCTTGACGGGTATGTATGCGCGCTATACAATGGCGGAACCGCCGGGACACGATGCGCCGGCGCGCTTCACAGGGCGGAGGACTGCAATGCGGAACCTGATCGTGTGTTGCGACGGTACGTGGAACACCGCGGCTCAGACCAGCAGCGGCCTGCCCGACCCGACGAATGTCGTCCGCATCTACAACGCGGTGGACGAGAACCCGCCGAGCGGACCCGAGCAACTCAGGTACTACCATCCGGGCGTGGGCACTCACGGCGGGGCCATCGAGCGCCTGAAGGGCGGCGCGTTCGGGGCGGGCCTCGGGAAGAACGTCCAGAGCGCCTACAAGTGGCTCGCCGATCACTACCGGCCGGTCGATTGCATCTTCGCGTTCGGGTTCAGCCGCGGCGCGTACACGGTGCGGAGCCTCGTTGGGATGATCGACCAGTGCGGCCTGCTCGACCTCAGCCAGGTGGACGGGCCCCATGGCTGGGAGCGCGTGAAGACCGCGTACGAGGACGGCTACCGGAAGCCGTGGCCGGAGGGCCAGCGCTGGACCAACGATGCGTGGGCCTTCCACGACGGCGTCGAGATCGGCTTCCTGGGCGTGTGGGACACGGTCGGCTCGATGGGCATCCCGCTGGAACTGCCGCTGCTCAAGATGCTCTTCGACCCGAGGGACTACCAGTTCCACGACACCAGGCTGAGCGGGATCGTGCAGTGCGCGCGCCACGCGCTGGCCATCGACGAGCGGCGGGCGGACTACGCTCCGACGCTGTGGACCGAGGTGCCGCCCGGCCGCGACGTGGTGCAGCTCTGGTTCCCCGGGTGCCACTCGGACATCGGCGGGGGCTACCTGGAGCGCGGCCTGGGCAACTCGACGCTCAAGTGGATGATGGTGGAGGCCGCGAAGAAGGGCCTTGTCCTCAAGCCGGCGATGGAGGTCCAGGTAAAGCCCGACTACCAGGACGTCCTGCACGACTCCACGGCGGGCGTCATGAAGCTGGCGAGGACCGAGCCGCGCTGCGTGCCGCCGATCGTCGGGGGCGGCGCGTCGATCACCCGAGCGCAGCTCGATGCGGATCCCGGCGGGTACGTGGGGCCGGGTACCGGTGTCTCCTCGACGGCCATCGCTCGGCACGACGATCCGCCTATCGCGCAGTGTCCCTACTGGCCGACGCGGCGCATCGACGTAGGCAAGAGCGTCAAGGTGACCGTCTACGCGTCGCAGACCTGGAATGACCCCTGCCTCTGCCTCGAAGCCGGCGAGTACGAGTTCACGGCAGCCGGGCAGTGGGTCGACAACGAGTCGAAATTCGGCCCGGACGGCGACTCGCAGCACCGCTTCAGTGCCGGGGACGTCATCCGCGGGCTGGGATCGGCGCTGGGGATGCTGGAGGAGGGGTACCACCATCTCACGCATGACGAGCGCGTGGACCTGTACGGGACGCGGCGCGTGGAGGATGCCCCGTGGTTCATGCTGATCGGCGTGGTGGCGAACGGATGCCAGGTTGCGGCGAACCTGCCGCCGAAGCCTCACCAGGTGATCCACATCGGCTCGCACGCGGAATGCACCGTCAAGGAGCCGGGCTACCTGTACTGCTTCGCGAACGACGCCTGGGCGTTCTACGGCAACAACCGGGGCTCGGTCGAGCTGGCGGTGACGCGGATCTCGTAGCGAGTGAGTGCGGGTCTGGGCGTGTGGGGGCCGGGTCACCGTGGGCTCGGCCCTTCTTGGTCCAGCCGAGTTCGCGCAGCCCGCTGGCGCGGACGCCCTTGGCGTGGCCGTCCGCGAAGCCAAGGAACGACATTCCCTCGTGCCGCCGTGCCGCCACGTCGCCGATGCCTCCCACGAACTGCCCCGCCGTCGCATCCGCCTCGAACAGCAGCACTGTGCCAGCGGGCGCCTCCACCGCTCCCAGCTCGACACCGGCCAGCGCCGAGTTCATGCCGTAGCTCGCCGGGGTGGTGGCGGCCGGGCACACGCGCGGGTCGCGGGCAGCGTCGTCTGCGTAGGTGGGCTCGGGCAGGCGCTTCATCGCTGCATCCTCCCACCTTCCCGCGGGCGGGAGCTTCTCGTCGTAGTCCTGCGAGTACTGCAGCACCCCACCAGAGAGCCGCTTCACGTTCGATAGGCAGATAGCACTATGGGCCTTCAGGACGGCGCAGCCAGGGTGGAACGCCGAGTAGAGGAACCCGATCGCCAGGATGACGGTGAGAGTGGAGGTTGCCCTGTGCGCGACGGGCACGGGGTGCAGCGCGGAGACGCCGCCCTGCGCCTTGAGCTGGGCCTTGGCCCGACCGAGCCGCCACGCGGCGAACCCGAGCGCTGCGATGACCGGCAGGACGTAGAGGTTGCCGCCGTGGCTGAACGCGGCCATCAACTGAGCGGTGTGATGGGACATCCGGTGACTCCCTTCGCGTGGAACCACGGACAACCAAGGGCCAAGAGCTGGAACCACAGATGAACACCGATAGGCACGGATAGCGCAAACACAACCCATACCTATCCGCCATTATCGCTGGTCATCTGTGGTTCCAGGGTGTTTGCAGCGTACGGCTATAGCGCGATCAGCTCCCGCGTGGAGTGGGTGAGGACGCGGCAGCCTTCCTCGGTCACCACGATGTCGTCCTCGATGCGCACCCCGCCCCAGTCCGGCAGGTAGATGCCCGGCTCGACCGTGGCGACCATGCCCGGCTGCATCACCGTGGTGCTCTGCGTGGAGAACGCGACGCTGTCGTGCACGTGCAGCCCCAGCCCGTGGCCCAGGCCGTGGCCGAAGTAGTCGCCGTACCCCGCCTCGCGGATGAGGTCGCGGGCGACGGCGTCCACCGCCTTGCCCTCCGCGCCCGGGCGAATGGCCGCGATGGCGGTCTCCAGCGCGCGCCATACGACGCCGTACACCTCTTGCTGCTTCGCGGTGGGCTCGCCCAGGACGATGGTCCGGGTGATGTCCGAGTGGTACCCGTCGACGACCGCGCCGTAGTCGAGCGTCACGAAGTCGCCCGCCTGGAGCACGCGCTCCGACGCGCGGCCGTGGGGCAGGGCGCTGCGCGGGCCGGAGGCGACGATGATGTCGAACGCGGAGCCCGCGCGGCAGGTCTTGCGGATGAACCACTCCATCTCCAGCTCGATGTCGCGCTCCGAGATGCCCGGCGCCAGATAGCGTTGGATGTGCGTGAAGGCCCGGTCGGCGATCTCGCACGCGGCTTCGGTCGACGCGATCTCGGCGGCGTCCTTCACCTGGCGCAAGGTCGAGACGACGCCCTTGGTCGGGACCAGCTCGAACCCCTCGGGCAGCGCCTTGCCGTAGGTCTCGTGCAGGCTCACCGTGACCACGTCGGACTCGAACCCGATCCGCGGGGCCGGCGTGCGCTTCAGGACCCCCGCCACTTCCTCGGGCAGGCTGGAGTTGAGCTTCACGACCTCGAAGCCCGGGCACTCGGCCTCGGCCTGGGTCGTGTAGCGGGAGTCTGTCGCGAAGATGGCCTCGTCGGTCGTGAGGAACACGAAGCCGCTCGACCCGCTGAATCCGCTGATCCAGCGCACGTTCTCGCGCTGAGAGATGAGGAGGGAGGGCAGCTCGGCTGCCGCGAGAGCCGCGCGGGCCTTCTCGATGCGTGCGGTGCTCAACGCCGGCTGTCCTCCACGAGCGCCTTGGCCGCGTCGAGGCCAATCAGGTAGCTCGCGGTGCCGAATCCGATGACCTGGCCGGAGGAGACCGGCGCGATGACCGAGGTCCGACGCCACTCGTCGCGGGCGTGCACGTTCGTCATGTGCACCTCGACCGTGGGCAGGCGCACGGCCGAGATGGCCTCCCGGATGGCGTACGAGTAGTGCGTGTACGCGCCCGGGTTGATGAGGATGGCGTCGGCCCACTGCAGCGCCTCGTGGATCACGTCGATGATCTCGCCCTCGCTGTTGGACTGGAAGATGCGGGTTTCGACGTCGAGTGTTCGGGCCCGGTCCTTGATCTTCTTGTTGATCTCGTCGAAGGTGTCGTGGCCGTAGACGTCGGGCTCGCGGACGCCGAGCAGGTTCAGATTGGGACCGTGGATCACGCAGACCTTCACCATGGGTTCCCTCCGGGGGGGCAGATGTGATCCCGAGGCGCGCCGTGGCGGCATTGCCTCCGGGGATGACGGGACTGAGTGACTGCGTGGGCGCGAGTGCTCACCCACACAAGAGCAGCGCGCCCTCGTCAGGCACGCTGCGGCTTGGTTGCGGCTGGTTCAGGACGAGGGCGGCTGGTCCGGCAGGATGGCCGACTCCACGAGCATGTCCGGGATGCCGTCGCGGATCGGGTAGGCCCGGCCGCAGGCGTCGCAGATGAGCCGGTCGCCGTCGAGCCGGACGGGAGGCCTGTCGTCGCACGCGGGACAGGC
Organism: uncultured Chthonomonadaceae bacterium; assembly: GCA_964519955.1. Classification (GTDB taxonomy): domain Bacteria; phylum Armatimonadota; class Chthonomonadetes; order Chthonomonadales; family CAJBBX01; genus CAZFLM01. The sequence continues at coordinate 55,446 of CAZFLM010000024.1, forward strand.
CAGCAGCTCCAGCAGCTTCTCGTCGATCACGACGATGCCTCCGGTTTGGTCGCCTGCTCGTAGATCTCCCGCGTGCGGCCGGCGGTGCGCACCCACGAGAACTTGGCGGCGCGCTTGCGTCCGGCCGAGCCCAGGCACCGCGACATCTCCTCGTCCTTGGAGAGCTTGATCATGGCGCGCGCCCAGGCGTCCGGGTCCATCACGGGCAGGACCCACGCGCCGTCGCCGGCGACCTCCGGCATGGCCGGCTGGTCGCTGACGAGGGTGGGGGCGCCGCAGGCCATAGCTTCCAGGGGCGGCAGGCCGAAGCCCTCGTACAGCGACGGATAGGCGACCATGCTCGCGGCGGAATACAGGTTCGGCAGCGCGGCATCCGGCACGTAGTCGGTGAAGGTGATGGCGTCCGCGATCTGCCACTGGGCCGCGGAGCGCATGATGTTCTGAACGCCCCAGCCGCGCTTCCCGGTGATGACCAGGCGGTGCGGGAACTTGCCCGTCGAGCGCGCGTGGGCGAAGGCCTCGAGCAGCAGCGTCAGGTTCTTGCGCGGCTGCAGCACGCCGACCGACAGCACGTACGGTCCGTCGATGCCGTAGGCTTCCTGCACGGCGGCGCGCGCCTCGTCCTTGGGCACCGGGGCGTACTCGCGCGGAGCGGCGAGCGGCGTGGCGGCCACGCGGTCCTCGTGCATGTGGTAGACCCGCAGCATGTCGCGGCGCGAACTCTCCGACACCGTGATAACCATGCGGGCGCGGCGCATGGCCACGGGCACGGTCAGGTTCAGGAGCATTCGGTGCTTGCGGGGGTACCACTCGGGGTAGAGACGGAAGGAGATATCGTGTACCGTCGTGATGACCGGGCAGGGGGCCGAGACGGGCGTCGTGTACTGCGTGTGGGCGACGTCGATCTGGTCCTCTTTGAGCGCCCGCGGGTACGTCAGGAGCGTCCAGAGACGATCGTTCGCGCAGGGGAGCGTGCGCCAGCGGACCCGCGGCGATTCCGGCAGCAGGCCGGGCTCCATGGGCAGGCGGCTATAGACCACGTACTCGAACGGGTGGTCCTCGGCCTCCGCCGCGATGATGTGCTCCCTAATGAGGTTCAGCCAGTACGTGCGGTCCCCCGTGTAGCGTCCCGTGAGCGCACGCCCATCGATCCCTATCCGTATCATCCCGCCTCCAACACTACGTCTCGGTAGACCTGCACGGTCTGCTCGGCAATGCGCGCCATCGAGTTCGCCGCAGCGTAGTCGTGCGAACCCTCGGCAATGCGCGCGCGGTACTGCGGATCCGCGGCAGCCATGCTCAGCACCCGAGCGAGGTCCTTCGCGTCGCCTGCATGAAACAGCGCCAGCGCCTCGGGCACGATGCCGGCGATCTCGCGATGCGGCTCGATGTCCGACGCCACGATGGGCAGGCCGCACGCGAACGCCCTGGAGAGCGATCCTGACCCGCTGGATACCTCGAACGGCGCCAGAATGACATCCGTCGCCGCGAGGACCTGCAGTATCGCCTCCTCTTCAAGATACCCCGTAATCCGCGCCCGCTGGGAGTCTACCCAGGGCCGGGCATCCCGTACGAGTTCTTCCACGTAACCCGTCTGGTCGTTAGGGTGTTTTCCGCCAGCCATCAACAGAAGGGTGTCCGGGGAGCAGTGGGCGAGCGCTTCGAGGGCCAGGCGGTGCCCCTTGCGCCGCGAGAGGAAGCCGAGCAGCGTGACCACCGTGCGGTCGCAGACGCCCAGCGCGGCGCGGGCCTGTTCGCGGTCCGGCAGCGTCGGCGTACCGAACACGGGGTGGCGGACGACGGCGACCGGGGCAGGGGAGGGGCGCCAGCGCTCGATCCGGCGGCGGTCCGCCTCCGTGTGCACCAGGATGCGGCGGACGCGCGGGCAGCCGAAGTGCAGGCGGTTGGACAGCCGGATCGCCAGGTTGCGGTGGACGGGGCCGGCGGGATCGACGAACTCGTGGGCGGTCAGCACGATGGGGCGCGTGATCTGCCGCAGGTAGGCGCCGGTCCGCACGCGCCACGGGGCGACGCCGCCGAAGAGGAAGTACTCGTGCTGCACGTGAACGACGTCGGCCTCGTTCAGCGCGGGGTCGAACCGGTCGGGCGGGGCGACGGCGACGACCTCCACCGACTTGCGCAGCTCGCGCAGGAGCAGGTCAGCGTAGTCGCCCACGCCGCAGTTGCCGGGCGGCGGCGCAACCATGGCGACGCGGAGGGGGCTAGCCAACGCGAACCCCTCCCCCAACCCGGGTAGGGCGGGCGTCCCTGCCCGCCAGGTAGGCGGCCGTGGCGAGTGCGTCGCGAACCCCTCCCCCAACCCCCTCCCGCAAGGGGCGGGGGCTTCGCGACGCCGCCTGGCACCGTCGTAGAGCGCCGCCGGTTGAAACCGACGGCTGGCGGGCCTGCGGCCGAGCGTCCTGCGGACGCAAAGGCGGGGTGGTTCGCGATCCTGCCGCGGTGGGGCAGCCTGCCGTGGTAGGGCGGGCGTCACTGCCCGCCAGGCAGGCGGCCGTGGCGAGTGCGTCGCGAACCCCTCCCCCAACCCCCTCCCGCAAGGGGCGGGGGCTTCGCGACGCCGAGGGGCGCGAGGAGCACGTGGCCGTGGTAGGGCGGGTGTCCCTGCCCGCCCAGCGGCGCCCGGCGCTAGCCATGCAGCGGCTTCTGGGCATCGGCGATGGCGAGATCGTAGATCTCCATCGTCTTGCGGGCCACCTCGCGCCAGGAGTACTGCTCGGCGTACTGGCGGGCCCGGGAGGCCATCTCGGCGCGGCCCACCTCGTTGTCGAGGACCGCCTTGAGGCATGCCGCGTAGTGGCCGGCGTCGCCGGAGCGGAAGAGGCGCAGGCACGGGACGCGGGCCTGGATCTCCTTGAAGCAGGCAAGGTCGGAGGTGACAAGCGGGCGACCGTGGGCCAGGCCGATCATCACCGAGTAGGAGCCGGTCGCCTCCGTGTGCGGCACCAGCACGACCTCGGAAGCGGCCATCGCCTCGGCCACGTCCTCGTCGGAGAGGTAGCCGGTGATGGTGACGCGGTCCTGGAGGCGCATGTCGCGGATGCGCTGGCGCACGGTCTCGGCGTAGGGCTCGGCGTCGGCGGTGCGCACCCCGCCCGCGATCACCAGGTGCACGTCGGTCGGCAGTTCCTGCATCACTTGCAGCGTCAGCTCGATGCCCTTGTTCGGCGAGATGAACCCGAAGAGCGCGATGAGGCGGGCGTCGCCCAGGTTGTGCTGCTCGCGGAAGGAGCGCCCGCCGGTCTGCGGGGCAGGCTGCTTCGGGACGCCCGCCGGTAGCAGGTGCAGGAACCGCGGGTTCGCGCCGCGGGCGATCAGGTCGTCGCGGCCCTCCTCGGTGTGCACGATGCAGCGCGCGGTGATGAACGGGGCGGTCTCGACGCTGTCGCGGTAGCCGCGGCGCAGCAGGAGCAGCTCCTTCGCGATTCGGTGGACCGGGCGGCGCTCCTGGCGCACCTTGAGCAGCTTCGCGAGGGAGGTCGTGGTGTGCGCGGTGATGACGACCGGCTTCTGGATGAGGTAGCGGATCGTCCAGAACGCCGAGTGGCCGGGCAGGATGCCGCCCCAGAAGCTGTGCTCGTGCTGGATGTGGACCACGTCCGCCTGGTCCAGCCGTTCCGCCTGCGCGCGGTAGAACTCGTCTGACTGCTTGCCGGGCTCGATGGGCTCGACCGTCACCTCGCCGAACTCGCCGAGCGCACCGACCAACTCCCTCGTGTACTGCGCGATGCCGCACAGGTTGCCGACGGACGTGTACATCGCGATCTTCATGGCTTCACTCCGCCGAACAGACCCATGCGGCGCAGGGCGCGCTTCAGCGCCACCCCCGCGTAGACGAACTCGTTCTTGGCGAGGCCGATCCCCACGACGAGCCGGATCCCGATCGCGTTGCCGAGGCCCCCGCGCTTCGTGTGGTAGAGCAACTGGCTCTTGAAGAGCTGGGCGGTCATCGCCTTGTTGACCTTGCGCACGCTCCCCATCCAGTGGTGGGTCACCTGGGCCTCGGGGATGTAGTACACCTTCCAGCCCGCGGTCTTGATGCGCAGGCACCACTCGACCTCTTCGTAGAACATGAAGAAACGGTCGTCGAGCGGGCCGACCTTCGCCATCACGTCGCTGCGGACCATCAGGCAGGCGCCGGAGACCTGGTCCACCTCGCAGCGCTGCGTGAAGTCGTCGCGCCCCCAGCGCAGCTTGAGGTCGTGCCACCGCGGCGCCAAGCGCCAGAGGCCGGCATGGCCGACGAACTCGGAGAACAGGGTGGGGAACCGCGCGCCGCTCTTCTGCAGGGATCCGTCCGTGTTCAGCAGCATGGGGCCGCAGGCGCCGGCGTCCGAATGCGCGTCCAGGAACTCGACCATCGTGCGGAGCGAGCCGGGCTTCGCCTCGGTGTCCGGGTTCAGCAGCAGCACGTGGCGGGCACTGGCGCGCAGGAGCGCCTGGTTGTTCGCGGCGGCGAATCCCGCGTTCCCGGGGTTGACGGTGAGGTCGACCTCGGGGTACTCCTTCGCGACCATCTCCGCGCTGCCGTCCGTCGAGTTGTTGTCGACGACGTAGACCTGCGCGGTGAGGGGCTGGATGGCGGCGGGGATGCAGCGCAGGCAGTCGCGCAGCATGTCGCAGGTGTTGTAGCTCACGATGACGATGGCAACGTCGGCTGCATCCGGCAATGTAAGCGCTCCCGACATCGCGAGGGACGCGACGGTGGTTATGGTATAATACCAGACCGTTTGCAGTGCCTCTCAGGTCGCAGGTTCGGTTGCGGCTCTGGGCCGGTGCTGCCGACAATATCGTAGGATGAGGTGATGGTCCGTTGAAAGAGGGCATCCACCCGAAGTATGTCGATGCGACCGTAACGTGCGCCTGCGGGAACACGTTCAAGACGCGCTCAACCAAGGACACGATCCGAGTGGAAATCTGCTCGGGGTGCCATCCGTTCTTCACGGGTAAGCAGAAGATCGTCGACACCGAAGGGCGCGTCGAGAAGTTCCTGCAGAAGTACAAGATGCAGGGCTAACTCGGCCGGAGTACCGCGCACGGTGCGGATGGGCCCTCGGGCTCGTCCGCGCCGGAGTTGGTGCTCAGGTCGATCCATCTCGGCCCGGCCAGAAGCGTCCGGTCGACCAGTCTGCACGCGCCACGCACGCCAGGTGGCGGGAGAACCGTGTTCAGCATGAGCGACAAGGCATTCTATGGAGGGCAAGCAGTAATCGAGGGCGTGATGATGCGCAGCCCTCGATTCTTTTCGATTGCCTGCCGCAAACCGACCGGCGAGATCGTCGTCCGCGAGGAAGACGTCGAGCGCTCGTGGCTGGGGCGCCTGCAGTGGCTTAACAAGCCATTCCTCCGCGGCACGCTGGCGCTGCTGGACGCCATGGCGCTCGGCATGAAGGCGCTGTCGTTCTCGGCCAACGTTCAGGCCGAGGCGATCGACGCGGAGGCAGGTCAGTCCAAGGCGCAGGCCGCTGCCGATGCCTCCACGCCGGCCGTGGCGGAGCCGTCGCCCAAGGCGGCCGAAGCACCGTCGCCGGCTCGATCGCGTATCAACGATATCGCCATCGGCTCGACCATGGTGTTCGCCATCTGCTTCGGCGTCGGGCTGTTCGTGGCGCTCCCGACGTTCCTGACGCAGCAGTCGCAGCGCGGCCTCGGCATCGTGAACCCCTACGCGCTGAATGTGGTCGACGGCGTGATCCGCATCGTGATCTTCCTCGGGTACATCGCGCTGATCGCCCGGATGAACAACGTGCGGCGCGTGTTTGAGTACCACGGGGCCGAGCACAAGACGATCAACACGTTCGAGGCCGGCCTCCCGCTGACGATGGAGAACTGCGTCAAGGCGTCGCGGATCCACCCGCGCTGCGGCACCAGCTTCATCATCGTGGTGCTGCTGGCGAGCGTGATCGTCCATTGCGCCTTCAAGCGGCCCGAGCTTGCCGTGGTGCGCATCGCGCTGCACATCTCGCTGATCCCCGTCGTGGCGGGCCTGGCGTATGAGGTGATCCGCCTCGCCGGGCGCTTCCGCAACACCTGGGCTGCCAACATGCTGCTGGCTCCCGGCCTGTGGACGCAGCAGTTGACGACGCGCGAGCCGGACGACGAACAGGTCCAGGTCGCCCTGACCGCGCTGCAGACCGTCATTGACCGGGAGCAGGGCGTCGAGCCCGCGCAAGCGGCGGTGGCATAGCCTGGCCCATGCACGGCCCCCTGGAGGGCGGGTCTCCGTGCCCGCTCGCCGTCCGGGCGTTCCCTCGTTGGCCGCTTGTCGCGGCGCCTCGTGCGCCATTCTCCCAGGAGTGAGTTCCGTTGTCCCTCGATCTTGCACGCAAGAAACTAGACGATCTGGAGGCGCGGTACGAGGAGTTGGGCCAGAAGATGGCCGACCCCGAAGTCACCGGCGACCACCAGCTCTATAACCAGACGAACAAGGCCTGGAGCGATCTGGAGCCCATCGTCACCGCCTACCGCGCTTACCAGGATGTGGAGCGCCAGATCGCCGAGTCCGAGTCCCTCCTTGGAGACGCGGAGATGCGGGAGCTGGCGGAGGCCGACCTCGGCGAGCTGCGTCCGAAGCTCGAGGAGCTGGAGAGCGCGATCCGCGTGCTGCTGCTGCCCAAGGACCCCAACGACGACAGGAACGTGATGCTGGAGATCCGGTGCGCGGCGGGCGGCGAGGAATCGGCGCTCTTCGCCGGGGATCTATTCCGTATGTACTCGCGCTACGCCGAGCGCCGCGGCTGGAAGATGGAGATCATGAACGCCCAGGAGACCGGCATCGGCGGCTTCACGGACGTCGTGATGTCGATCCAGGCGAAGGGCGCTTACAGCCAGCTTAAGTTCGAGAGCGGCGTCCACCGCGTGCAGCGAGTCCCGGCCACCGAGTCGGGCGGGCGCATCCACACCTCCACCGCGACGGTTGCCGTGCTGCCCGAGGCCGAGGACGTCGAGGTCGAGATCAACCCGAACGACATCGAGATGGACGTCTACCACTCGTCGAGCGCGGGCGGGCAGAACGTCCAGAAGGTGGCGACGGCCATCCGCATCCTGCACAAGCCGACGGGCATCGTGGTGACCTGCCAGGATGAGCGCAGCCAGCTCCAGAACAAGGAGAAGGCGACGCGCATGCTCCGGGCCCGCCTCTATGAGCGCGAGTTGGAGTTGCAGACGGCGGAGCGCACCCAGGCCCGCCGCTCGCAGGTAGGCTCCGGTGACCGCTCCGAGAAGATCCGCACGTACAACTTCCCGGACGGGCGCGTCACCGATCACCGCATCGGCCTGCAGATCTTCAACATCCCGCAGGTGCTCGACGGAGGCATCCAGCCGTTCCTCGACGCGCTCGTGGCGGCCGACCAGGCCGAGCGGATGCGCGCGTCCAGCGACGAGGCTTAGGGGCCGGCTCGCGATGGGCTGCTCAGGACGGGCACGGAGGCCCATCCCACCTGGGGGCCGGCCGTGACGGCGCACGCGGACACCGCCAACGTTCTGCTGGGTTGGGCGCGGCGTGAGCTGCAGGCGGCGGGCATCGAGGACGGGCTGCTCGAGGCCAGGGTCCTTCTGGCGCACGCGCTGCGAACGACGCGCGAGGACCTGCTGCGGCTCGGGGATGTGCCGGTCGAGGCCGGGGCGGCGGATCGGTACCGGGTGTCCGTGGCCAGGCGCGCCGCGCGGGAGCCTCTCGCATATCTCACCGGGCGCCGCGAGTTCTACGGCCGCGCGTTCGCGGTGGCGCCCGGGGTCCTGGTGCCGCGTCCCGAGACCGAGATGCTGGTGGAGCTGGCCGTCGAGCGGCTCCGGGCGGGGCAGAGCGGCGTGCTGGTGGACGTGGGCGCCGGCAGCGGGTGCATCGCGGTCAGCGCGGCGGCTGAAGGCTGGGAGCGCGTGCTGGCGGTCGATATCCAGGTGGGTGCGCTGGCGGCAGCCCGGGAGAACGCGCGGGAGCACGGCGTCGACGGACGCGTCGCGTTCGTGCGGGGCGATCTCCTCGGCTGCGTCGCGACCGCAAGCGCCGACCTGGTGCTCTCGAACCCTCCGTACATCCCGACCGCCGACATCGAGGCGCTGCAGCCCGAGGTGCGCGACCATGAGCCGCGCGTGGCGCTCGATGGCGGGCCGGACGGGCTGGCGTGCTACCGCAGGCTGCTGGCCGATGCGCGCCGGGTGCTTCGCCCAGGCGGAGTGCTCGCCGTCGAAGTTGGAGCAGGGCAGGCGCCCTCCGTTCGCGAACTGATGGATGTGCTGGGTTACGCGCTCACGGAGACGAGGCGCGACCTCGCCGGGATCGAACGGGTCGTGCTGGGCGTCTGGACTGGTTAGGGCTGCCCTGGTAGGGCGGGCGTCCCTGCCCGCCGAGCAGAGCGCCGTGGTAGGGCGGGCGTCCCTGCCCGCCGAGCAGAGCCGTGCGGGACCCATAGAGGAGCGACGGTGCCGGAACCATCTCAGACTGAGGGCAGCGGGGCGGCCATGATCGAGTGCCGCGGGCTCCGCAAGGTCTACGGCGGGCTGACCGCGGTGGACGGCATCGATCTGCGCGTGAAGGGCGGCGAGCTGTTCGGCTTCCTGGGCCCCAACGGCGCCGGCAAGACGACCACCATCAAGATGATGGTCGGCCTGCTGCGCCCGACGGCGGGGACGGTGACGGTCGGCGGACGCGACGTGCTGGAGGCGCCCCTCGCCGCGAAGGCGCTGCTGGGCTATATCCCCGACAACCCGTTCCTCTATGAGAAGCTGACCGGCCGCGAGTTCCTCCACTTCATGGCCGACCTCTACTCGGTGCCCACCGCGGGCCGCGCGGAGAAGATCGCGGACCTGCTGTCGCTCTTCGAGCTGGGCGAGAAGGCGAACGAGCTGGTCCAGGGCTACTCGCGGGGCATGCGCCAGAAGCTCGCCCTCGCCGGGGCCCTCGTGCACGACCCGCGCGTCGTCTTCCTCGATGAGCCCACCGTCGGCCTCGACCCGCGCAGCGCCCGGCTGATGAAGGACATCCTGCGTCGTCTATGCAACCAGGGGGTGACCGTCTTCGTCACCACGCACATCCTGGAGATTGCGGAGCGCATGTGCGACCGGTTCGCCATCATCAACCGCGGGCGCATGGTTGCCGAGGGGACGATGGAGGACCTGCGCGCTCAGGCGGCGGCGGGGTCCGCGAGCCTCGAGGACATCTTCTTGGAACTGACGGGCGGCGACGAAGACCGCGAGATCGTAAGGAATCTGGGATAAGGGCGGAGGAGCGCCGGCGTGGTCACCGATCAGGTGTTGCGGATAGCGCTGTGGTCGATATTGGCCATCGGCGTGTTGGACGTGGTCCTGGGCGCGGCCTGGGTGCTGCACGACCTGATCCCGGACAGCGAGCGGCCCTGGTTCTCGCCGACGTGGAGCCTGCTGCACGTCTGGTTCGCGTTCCAGGGCGCACTTGCGCTCATCGTGCTGGCGGCGGTGCCGTTCGCGATGGTGTCGGGCGGGAAGCTGTCCGCCTGGTTGGTCGTCGGGCTGACGGTGTTCCAGAACGTCGTGTTCATCGCGGTCGCGTCGGTGCTCGTCTTCGTGATCTATCGCGCGAATCGGCGAGCCGTGGGGCTGTCCTGGCTGCCGACCTGGCGCCAGCTCGTGTTCGGTGTGGCCGGCGGCTTCGCGCTGCTTCTGGTGGGCGAGGGGATGGGGCGCCTGTCGCAGTGGGGCTTCGCGATGCTCCTGAGCCCCGCGCACTACAAGGCGCTGGTCGATGCGACCAAGCTGGTGACGCCCGGCAGTCTGCTGCCCAAGAACGAGGTGCTCGCCTCGCCGCTGTTGTTCGCGGCCATCGTCTTTGCGGTGGGCATTCTGACCCCGTTCGGCGAGGAGTTCATGTTTCGGGCGCTGCTGCACCGGTCCGCGCGCTTCCGCTTCGGCGCGTTCTGGGGCACGGCACTGAGCGGGTCGCTGTTCGCCCTCGTGCATGCGGGGCCGCTATTGGTGGTCGCCATCCTGCCGCTCGGGATACTGCTCGGGGTCGCCTACGATCGGACGCGCTCGCTGTGGGTGCCGATCATCATGCACGCGGTGAACAACACAGTGGGCGTCATCGCGATGTACTACATACCATGGATGAACTGACGTGCCGATGAAACTGCGCGGAGCCGTGGCGCTCGCAATTGGTTCGATCTGTCTGGCCGTCCTGCTGAACGCGGGATGCGCGACGCTGAAGGCGCTGCGCGCCGACCCCATTCCGCCCGAGGTTGGCGCCGGGGCGAAGCTCCTGCACGAGGGCAAGGATGAGGCGGCAATGGCGGAGTTCGACAAGGCCATCGCCAAGGACCCGTCCTCAGCCCTCGTCTACGCGATGATTGCCCAGGAAGCGTGTGTCCAGCTCAACCGGCCCGCGATGGGGCTGCGCTACGCGGAGCAGGGCCTGAAGGCGGCTCCCAAGGCCACCAAGCTCGACCGGGCCCGGCTGAACGTAGCGGCGGCCAATGCCTGCGCCGGGCTGGGCAACTACGCGAAGGCCGTGGAGTACAACCGCGCCGCGCTGGAGTTGGCGCCGGACAGCGCCGAGCAGAAGAACAACCTCGCCTACACGCTGGCTGAGCTGGGCGCCAACCAGAACGACCTCGAGGAGGCGCTGGGGCTGGCCAAGCAGGCCGTTGAGGCCGCGCGCGACGACCCGAACAGCAAGGAGGAGGGCCTGGGCATCTACCTCGACACGCTGGGGTGGGTGTACTTCAAGCTCTCGCGCTACTCGGATGCCGCATCGGCACTCGCCCAGGCGGCCGACCTCGCGCCGATGTACCCGGACATCCACTATCACCTGGCGCGCGCCTACAAGGCGGACGGCAAGGACGACCAGGCCCATACGGCCCTCGACCGCGCCGAAAGTGCCCTGCAGAGCCTCGGCGGCCCCAAGCCGCAGCTCAGAGCGCTGATCTCGGAGCTGCGGGCGCAGTTGCCGCCTCGACCTCAGACGGGATCGCGCCTGGATCCGCCGGCTGCCATGCCTCGGTAGGCGGCGTGCCGGGCGACGCCCTCCCGAACGCCCATGCGAACCACGCTCGTGGTGTTGGCGGTGACCAAGATGCGCGCCGGCTTCTGCGTGGCGGGCATCGATCCGGCCACCGGTGGGTGGGTGCGGCCCGTCAAGGACTTCGGCAGCCTGCGCCTGGGCGACATCTCCTACCGCGACCGCACTCCCATCCGCCCCCTCGACAAGGTCACCCTCGACCTGGTGCGTCCCCGTCCCAGCCCGCCGCACGTGGAGGACTGGCAGTGCGACTTCCTCCGGCGGCCGCCCGATCGCGCGGGAACCGTGGCGGACGACGAGCTGGCCGCGGCCCTCGATGAGTGGGCGGAGCCGGATGCCGACGCCGTGCTCGCGCGCCACGAACGGTCGCTCGCCCTCGTCCGCGCCGCGCCATTCGCCCTGACCTCCGACCTCGATGCGGCGACCGGGCGCCTGGACGTGCGGCTGGACTGCCCGGAGCTTGGCCTGGCGCGCACGCCGGTGACGGACCTGCGAGCGCGCGCGTTGGCAAGGCAGGGGCTGATCGGGGAGAGCGCCACGTCCGCCGACCTCGAGGGCCGGTTCGGCGTTGCGCGGTGGTTCGTCGCCGTGGGTCTGAGCCGCGAGTTCGACGGGCGCATCTGGCCGCTCGTGGTCGGGCTGCACGCCGTGCCGGGCATCCCCGTGACGGTGGACTACGCCAGGCCGTAGGTGACTCGCGATGGGCGCCCCGGTGGGATGGGCCTCCGTGCCCGTCCGAGCGCCCCGGTGGGATGGGCCTCCGTGCCCGTCCGAGCGCCACCTATGAACAGGTCAGGCTAGCGCATCCCGAGCTGCTTCTCCAGCAGCAGGTCGTTCTCGTAGATGCGCACCGACTGGATCGCTCCGTCCTTCACGGCGCCGATCAGCACCCACGGGTAGCTCAGCTTCTGGTGGCGCGCGCGGGGCGAGCCCGGGGTGGGGAGGCGCTTCGTGTAGGTACCGGTCTCCTTCAGCTCCAGGACGAATTGGTTGGCGTCGAGGGCGAGCGTCTTCACCGTGACCTTGACGTCCGGAACCGAGCGGAACCAGGCGGCGTAGTACCTCTTCTGGGCTTCGACGCCCTTCGCCTGGGAGGTGTCGGGGGCGGTGACGGTCACGTCGGTGGCGAGCAGCGCGCACAGACGGTCGGCGTCATGCGCGTTGTAGGCCTCGACGAACGCATCCGCCAGGTCGGATGGGCGGAGTTCGCGTTGGCGGGCCGGAGCGGGCCCGATGGCGCAGGCCAACAGCGCCAGGGCGATCAGGACAGCGATGCGGGTGCTCATTCAGGGCCTCCTTCGGCGTAGGTGTGGAAGAGTGTTCTCTGACCGGTGGCTGGAATCCTACCGGGCGGTAGGTTGGCGGCTCCAATTTGCTTAGCGTGCATTGACGAAACGCATGGCCTTGTGATAGACTACGACCTGGCACTCGATGTCGATCGCTGCGACGGAGTGCGAGGCCGAGCTGCCTACGAGGGCATCGATGGCGACGACGATGTATGACGGTGTGGAAGACGCAGTACGGGTGTCGGACCTCTTCGTCCAGATTCTCTACAAGACGATGAGCCAGCGCCTGATCGGTGAGTTGACGGACCAGAAGGTGAGTCTGCCCCAGATCCACGCGCTGCGCTATGTCTGGCTGCACGACAATGTGCTGATGGGCGATCTGGCCGCTGGGCTGGCGATCAGCTACCCGAGCGCCACCAACATGGTGAAGCGGCTTGAGCGGCAGGGCCTAGTGGAGCGGGTCGTGAACCCCGCCGACCGGCGCGAGGTCGAGGTCCAGCTCACGAAGCAGGGCCGCGAGCTGACCGAGCGGATGGAGGAGGAGCGGGTGCGGCGGATGGGGGCCGTGCTCGACACGATGACAGCGGAGGAGCGGGACTCGCTGATCCGTGGCCTCCAGCGGTTCGTGCTGGCGGCAGTGGGGGCGAACGAGGACATCGGCGCCGATATCTGCCTGCGCTGCGGGGCCATGGCCAGCAGCGGATGCCCGATCGCCGGGAGCAACGTGCTGCATGTGTGCCGCTGACGGTTCTCCGACCGCGACAGACGTCCGCGGCTGAGCATTCGAGAAGGGCGCGCCCTGTTTGGTACCGCGCGATGTGCGAACTGCCCGTCTATCTGGACCACGCATCCACGACGCCCGTGGCGCCGGAGGTCCTGGACGCCATGCTGCCGTATCTGGCCGGCAGCTACGGCAACCCCTCCAGCCTGCACTCCGTGGGCGCGGCGGCTCGCGCGGCCGTTGAGGAGGCTCGCGAGTACGTGGCGGCCGCCTTAGGGGCCGATGCCGACGAGATCGTGTTCACGTCTGGCGGCACGGAGGCGGACAACCTGGCCGTGAAGGGCGTGTGCCTGGCGGCGAGAGGCGAGCGGCGCCACGTGCTCGTCTCGGCCGTCGAGCACCATGCGGTCCTGGACGCGGCGCTGTGGCTGCGGACGCAGGGCTTCGAGGTGGAACTCGTGCCGGCCGACGGCTGCGGCCAGGTGTCGCCGGAGGCGGTCCGCGAGCGAATCCGCCCCGACACGGCGCTGGTCTCGGTCATGCTGGCGAACAACGAGGTCGGCACGATCCAGCCGGTGCGCCAGATAGCCGCCGCGTGCCGTGAGCTGGGCGTGCCGATGCACAGCGATGCGGTGCAGGCGCTGGGCCAGGTAGACGTCGACGTGCATAACCTCGGCGTGGACCTGATGTCGCTCTCCGCGCACAAGGTCTACGGTCCGAAGGGCGTCGGGGCGTTGTACGTGCGGCGAGGCGTCCGGCTCGAGCCGCTCCTCGCCGGCGGAGCCCAGGAATCCGGGATTCGCGGCGGAACTCACAACGTTGCAGGGATCGTAGGACTTCGTACGGCCGTCTGGTTACTCGGGGAACTCGGGCCCGGCGCGCGCGCGCGCATTGGCCGCCTGCGCGATCGGCTCATCTCGGGTATCCGCGGCGTCGTGCCTGGCGCGCGCCTCTGCGGCCATCCGACGGAGCGGTTGCCGAGCAACGCCCACTTCTGCTTCCCGGGCATCGAGGCGGAGGCGCTGCTGCTGGCGCTGGACGCGGAAGGGATCTGCGCATCGGCCGGCTCGGCGTGCTCATCTGGCTCCACCGCACCGTCGCACGTCCTGTTAGCGATGGGCCTGCCGGAGCACGTGGCGCGAGGGGCGCTGCGACTGACCCTCGGGCGCCACACCACTGCCGAGCAGGTGGACTACGTGGTATCCCGGCTGGCTTCCGGTGTTGCGGAACTGCGGGGGCTGGCAGGCCTGTGAGCTTTGCCACAACGGGGGAGCCGAGGGCCAAATCGGGCGTCTAGTTTCCTTGACAAGCGGAGAGGGCTGTCTTATAATCTGAGAGGTGTCGGCCCACTTGCTCCAAGAAGTAGCGTGGCCGGCGCAGTTTGGCGCGTCTATCGCTGCATATAGCCTCGCTGGTTCAGGACAACCCGAGAGGGTTGTTGCACGCCGGCGCCTCGATGCGCACTGGACGGTGGCTCGACTGCCGTTCCGACGAGTGTACATCGCTGGGCCCGGGTCTCCGTGACGTCTGTCTGCTCAGGATTCCCGAAGGTTGGCAGTTGGCCAGGTGGCGTTGTGCCTATTGGCCCCGCCCGAGCGAGCGACCCGAGGGAATACGGACCGCCAGCGTCAGGAGAAGTGCCATCAATGGATAATAGCACAAGACTCATGGAAAGGCCCACATCGCCAGGGGATCCCGACGTCGAGGACGGCATCGAGTCCGAAATGGGCTCCGCGGTCGACCACGACGCGGACGATACGACCGGGGACGACGTTGAGGTATTGCAGGGGATTGCGCAGGTCCTGGAGGGTGACGTGGCCGAGATGCCGCTAGGCGACGCGCACGGCGCGGAAGAGGAGTACGGAGCGGAGCGGCACGAGCCGGTTCGGCACGATCGGGACGAGGATGTCCAGATCTGGATGAGCCGCGCCCGCAGCGCCCAGCTCCTCACCGCGGACGAGGAAGTGCATCTCGCCCGTGCGGTTCAGCGCGGCGACCGGAGAGCGAAAGACAAGCTCACCGAGGCAAACTTGCGCCTCGTCGTGAGCATCGCCAAGAAGTACAGCGTGCGCGGCATCCCGCTGCCCGACCTGATCCAGGAAGGCAACATCGGCCTGATTCGCGCCGTCGAGAAGTTCGATCCGGATAAGGGCTTCCGGTTCAGCACCTATGCGACATGGTGGATCCGCCGCGCCATCGCGCGAGCCATCATCAACCAGGGACGCACGATCCGCATTCCGGTGTACGTGGCCGAGATCATCCACAAGCTGGTGAAGGCCTCCAGCCGCCTGCGCCAGCAGCTCCATCGAGAGCCGACCGTGGACGAGCTGGCGCGCGAGCTGGAAGTGTCTGTCGATCGCGTGAACGAGATCATGCGCATCGCGCTGGAGCCGCTGTCGCTCGAGACGCCCGTGGGTGAGAAGGACAACAGCCAACTGTCCGACTTCATCCAGTCCAGCAGCGCGGCCTCGCCCTCCGAAGCGACTCTGAACCTCATTCGGCGCGAGCAGATCGAGGAAGTGCTCAACAAGCTGACGAGCCGCGAGCGGGAGGTGCTGCGCATGCGGTTCGGCCTCGACGACGGCTACGCTCGGACGCTCGAGGAGGTCGGCAGCCGGCTGCACGTGACGCGCGAGCGTGTGCGGCAGATCGAGCTGCGCGCGCTCAAGAAGCTGCGGTTCCTGGGGCCGACCGAGTTGATCCGGCACTAGGCGGATCGCGCAATCTGCAACAGGGCGAGGGCGGGGGACTGAGGTCCTCCGCCCTCGTTGTCATGCCGTACGGGCAACCACGTACGTGGGCGGTGTGCCGCCCCTGATGATGATGCTGGGTATTGCCGATAACAGGAGGGCTGGAGTCGGTCGTTGGCGATTCGGCCCGCTTCACCGTCTCCCCGTTGGCACCTGCTGGGCGCACCCCGATGTGAGCCACGTCTGTTTGCCGTTCCATGAGCCGTCGACGTCGACGGACCTGCCGAGCACTCGTCGGCAGGGCGCTGGCCGTCGCCGGCTCCGCGCAGCGTGCACGTCTGTGGCGCGCGGCGTTGCTGGAAACGGGCCAATCCGAGATGCGAAAGGACGCGGTGCACGAACACCGCAACAACGCCCATGAAACTGGGGACCAAGCTGACCCTCTTCGGGTCTGGGGCCATCGTGGCCACCACACTCGTCCTTATCGCCGTGAGCGCCTACGAGGCGCGGTCGTTCGGCCACGTCGCCTCGGTCGAGACCGAGAAGCTGATGCTCGCCGATATCGGGCACATATCGAGCGGCGTCTACAACGCCGTGAAGGCACAGAACGACACGCTGCAGATGAAGGTGGACGACGGCCTCGGCTTTGCGAGGTACGTCGCGAAGCAGTCCGGCGGCATCAGCGAGGCCGGCGATGCCGTGACCTGGGACGCGGTGAACCAGCTCACCAAGGACAAGACCACCGTGCGCCTTCCCAAGCTGATGGTCGGCGGCACCTGGCTGGGCCAGAACCGGAACCCGAAAACGAAGACCCCCCTGGTCGACAGCGTCACGGGAACCGTCGGCGGCTTGGTAACCGTGTTCCAGCGGATGAACGACCGCGGCGACATGCTGCGCGTGGCCACGAACGTCGTCGGCAAGGATGGCCGGCGCGCCATCGGCACCTACATCCCCGCGACCCAGCCCGACGGAACGCCGAACCCGGTGGTGGCGGCGCTGCTGCGCGGTGAGTCCTACAGCGGCAATGCGCTCGTCGTCAACAACTGGTGCCTCACCGCCTACTCGCCTCTGCGTGGGCCGAGCGGCAAGGTGATCGGCGCGCTGTTCTCGGGGGTGCGTCAGGATACGATCGCCTCGCTCCGCCAGGGCATCGAAGCGACCAAGGTAGGCAAGACGGGGTACGTGTTCGTCGTCGGCGGCAAGGGAACGCGCCAGGGCGCGTACATCATCTCCAAGGGTGGCAAGCGCGACGGCGAGAACCTGTGGGACAAGAAGGACGCAAGCGGCAAGCCCTTCATCCAGGACATGGTCAAGGCCGCGTTGGCGACCAAGCCCGGCGAAGTCGCCACGATGCGCTACATGTGGAAGAACGACGGCGACAAGGAGGCGCGCAGCAAAGTCGTGGCGCTCACCTACCTGCCGGAGTGGGACTGGGTCATCGGTGCGAGCGCCTATGAGGACGACTTCGCCGACCTTCGCGGCGCATTGGCGGCCGGGCAGCGCGGCATGATCCTCGGCTTCGCGGTCGTCGGTCTGATGCTGGCCGTCGGCGGCGCGTTCGGCGCACGGGCCTGGGCGCGGCGCATGGCCTTGCCGGTGCAGAAGATGGCCGAGGCAGCGGACGCGCTGGCGGTTGGCGACACGAGCCAGGCCATCGACCATCAGGGGAGCGACGAGATCGGGCACCTGGCCGAGTCGTTCCGCCATATGGTCGAGCAGCAGAAGGTCATGGCAGAGACGGCGTCGGCGCTGGCCGATGGCGACCTGACCCGGGATCTGGCGCCCAAGTCGGACAGGGATACGCTCGGCATCGCGTTCGCCCAGATGATCCGCAATCTGCGGGAGGTGGTGGGCCAGGTCGCCGCGGGCACGGCAGCGGTGGCCGATACGAGCCGCTCGCTGACGGAGAACGCCGGCAAGGCGACGGCAGCCAGCAAGGAGATGGCAGGCTCGATCGACGAGGTTGCCCGGGCGGCTTCTCAGGCGGCGACGGCCAGCGAAGAGATGGCCCGAGGCAGCGAGGAGCAGGCGCGCGTCGCCGAGCGAGTGACCAAGGCGGTTGGGCTGCTCGACCAGGCCGTGCAGCAGGCCCGCATGGCCGGCACCGAGCAGCAGAGCGCGACCCGGACCGCGGACGCCGGTATGAAGGAAGCGGCGCGAGCGGTCGACGGCCTCACGCAGTCGGCCCAGCAGATGGCGGAGGCGGCGCAGCAGGCGGCGTCGGTCGCCAAGTCCGGCGGCCAGTCGGTGCGGTCCACGGTCGAGAGCATGGGGCGCATCCGCGAGCAAGTCCAGCTCTCGGCGGAGAAGGTGCGCGAGCTGGGCGAGCAGGGACAACGCATCGGCGCCATCGTCGAGACGATCGAGCAGATCGCCGAGCAGACGAACCTGCTGGCCCTCAACGCCGCGATCGAGGCGGCCCGCGCAGGCGAGCACGGACGCGGCTTCGCCGTCGTCGCCGACGAGGTGCGCAAGCTGGCGGAGCGTTCGGCGGATGCGACGAAGGAGATCGCGTCGCTGATCGGTGCGGTCCGGGCTGGAGTGGACGAGGCCGTTCACGCGATGGAGGCGAGCCACCAGGAGGTCGAGGAGGGCGCGGCTCAGAGCGCGGGCGCCGGCGCGGCACTGGCCGAGATCATGACATCGGCCGAGCAGGTGTCCACCGGTGTGCGTGTGGTGAGCGATACGTCTGCCCAGATCGCCGCAGTAATCCAGCAGATGGTGGCGACGATGGGCACCGTGCGCGTTCTGGCGGAGCAGGCCGAGGAGTCGATGTCGGCGATGGCCGGCGAAGTAGACACGGTCTCGCAGTCCGCGACCACGGTGGCGGCCATCAGCGAGGAGTCGGCGGCCGGCGCCGAGGAAGTGTCGGCCTCCGCGGAAGAGGTGTCGGCATCGGCGGACTCTGTGGCCAAGCTGGTGACCCAGCAGTCGGCCGTGGCGGAGGCTGTGTCGCAGGCCGCGGCGGATCTGACCGAGATGGCCGGCCATCTGGAGACGCTCGTTCGCCGCTTCAGGCTCGATGCGGGGCAGGGCGAAGGCAAGCGCTCCAACCTGCGGATGGCAGCCTGATCGAGCCGGTGCGCGTCGCGCGCAGTGCATGAGGGCGGGGGAGCGGTTGGCCTCCGCCCTTCTTCTCGCCTGCTCGATGGGCCGGCCCGCATGGGTGCCGCGCCGGGCGTCCGTCCGCTAGCCTGGATGACGCACGAGTGGCGTGGTGGGATGGGCCAGAGCCTGCCCTGAGCCTGCCGAAGGGTGCCCGTCCAGTGCTGCTCATGGGTAGGTCAGGCTAGGCGTGGTGAGCCGCATCGTGTGGCAGAGGGTGGCGCCGCGTCTCGTGGGGGGCGTGTGCGCCGGTGGGAGAGAGGAGCGCGGAGCGACCGGCGCGGGTCGCGTCCGCTCTCAATGACTGAGTGCGAGGAAGGACAGGGCGCCTAGGCGGCGCAGACAGCGTGAGCGGCGGAGTCGGAGTGCGCGGCTCTGTCGACCGGCAGCGAGATGCGGACCGTGGTGCCGGCGCCTTGCTCGGTCTCGATGCGTATGTCTCCGCCATGGCGGTGGATCACCGAGCGCGCGATATGGAGGCCGAGGCCGGAGCCCTCGCCGGCGGGCCGCGTCGTGTAGAACGGCTCGAAGATGTGCGGCAGGCAACTGGGCGGGATGCCCGGGCCCGTGTCCTTGATGGTCAGGCGCACGCTGTCGCATCGTGAGCCGGCCAGTTCCGTGCTGAGCCCGAGGACGCCTCCCTTGGGCATCGCCTGGATCGCGTTCACGATGACGTGCGTGAGAGCCTGACGCACCTCTGGGCGGCTCGCCCGGATTGGCGGGAGATCCGAGGCCAGATCGACGCGCAGCTCGATGCCGCGCTCCTCCACCGCGTGTCGCAGCAGGCCCACGGACTCCGCGACGACGCCCTCGAGGTCGGTGGCCGAGTCCGGCACGGGCCGATCCTCGCAGAACCCGCTGACGCTCTCGACACGCTCCAGGCAGGACGCGAGAGACTCGCGCATCTCCGACACCAGGTGCTGGAGGTGTGCGGCGCGCTTGCTGGCGGCGGTGTCGGGGGCGTGCTTCACGAGTGCGGTCTGAAGGTAGGCCGCCGCGTTAGCGACCTCCTGGAGCGGCTCCGCTATCTCCGTGGCGAGGTCGCGGACGCTGTGGCCCAGAACGGCGAGCTTCTCGACCTGTACCAGGAAGTCGGCTTGCTGATGCAGCTCCTCTCGGGCCTCGCGCAGCTCGGTGAGCAGGTAGGCGTTGTGCTGCTTCAGCGCGCGTCGCTCGAAGGCGCGGCCCACCTGGCGGGTCAAGTCGCCGATCTCGTCGATCGGCTTCCAGAGGTGGTTGAACAGGTTGCCCTGCTCGTACAGGTCGATGGCGAGGGCCGTATCGCGCGTGGCGACCAGCGCGACGGACTCGGTGTCGGGGCGCAGGCGCGAAACACGCGAGAAGAACCTCTGCGGGCTCATGTCGGTGAGGTTCGTGGCAGCGACGACGACGCCGTACGGGGTCGTCGTGAGCATGATAAGGGCTTCTTCTCCGGTGGAAGCGGTATCCAGGTCCAGTCCGGCGGCGTCGAAGACGCGCTGGACACAGCGTAGGAACGAAGGATCGGGGTCCACCAGCAGGACGGGATCGTTGGCCATCCAAGTACCTCGTTGTGTTGGGGGGGCGCGGTACTGCATGCTGGGTCAGGACGTCACTCCGCTATTATCGGCAGGCTGCCCGGCATCTTTAGGGGGAATGGGCGCGGTCGCGCGAGCGCGGGAGCCGGGCACCCGCGAGCTGCCGCTGGAGCCCGCCGGTGAGCGCAAATGGGGCGTCGAGGTCGCGTTATCGGGATCGCCGGGCGTTGTCGCGAGCCCCCGAACCGGCGCGGCGGCCGAGTCGCGATAATGCGCGGCAGCGGCCGTCAGTGATGGGCGCCGAACTGCGTGGCGGCGTTCAGCAGCACGCCGATCGCCCAGCCCGCCGCGACGACCGCCGCGAGGACACGGTGCTCCTGCAGCGTGCCCTCGGCCACCCAGAGCGGCACGAACGTCACCATGCTGTAGTGCGCCAGGGCGAGAGGGATCGCCAGCAGGCACACCGGCGGCGTCACGAGCAGCATGTTGTGGGCAAGAACGATCTCGACGACGAAGATGCCCGCGAGCATCGACGCGAACAGCGCCTTCGGGCCGAGGCGCCAGCGGTAGCGGAGCAGCGTGAAGGCGAGGGGATAGCCAAGGTAGAAGAGCAGCAGGACGGCGCCGTAGTGGGAGTAGTAGGCGCGGGGATGTGCGATCGCGGGAGTGGTGGTGAAGTCGACGACGAGCCAGGCGAGCACCCCGCAGAGGAAGTAGCGCACGCCGGCGCCCGGTCGTTCCATGGCGTCCACCGAGGGACCACGTGAATGAGGAGCGCACCAGACGCTCCTCACACATCACACGTTGGGGCAAGCAGCACGCAGCTCGGCCTGCCAATGGGATGACCTGGGCGGGAAGAGACGCCCGCCCGATCACAGCGCTCGTGCATGCTCGGGTCTAGAGCCCGAACAGGTTCCAGCCCTTCCCGTTGATGCGCTCCGCCGTGATGGTCTTGGCGGTTCCGGAGAGGGTGACGTAGGTGCACATGTCGGAGCCGGAGTGCGCGTGGTAGTTGCACCAGGTGAGGATGGTCTTGTCCGCCGGCGGGTTGCGGTACTTGAGCTGTTGCGGCGCATCCGACGGGCCGGTGGCCCCGGTCCAGTCCAGGCAGTAGACCAGTTGGCGCTCGCCCGCCTGGCTGCCGACCACCTGCGTGATGTCGTAGCTGTCCAGGGCGTAGAAGTTGATGGATGCGCCAGCCCCGAGCCCCGTGACGCTGATGCCTGCCTGACCGTTGATGACCGTACCCGTGTAGCCGGACGTCGGGTGGTAGGTGGCGTTGACCGCGGCGCTGTAACTGCTTACCGTGTTGTTGGGGCAGTGGAACGTCTCGATGCTCGCGATGTACTTCGGATAGAGGTACGAGTTCTTCATGTTGGAGGGCGCAACCGGCGTGCCGGCGCCCGTCCAGGGCGACCCGTCGCTGTTCTCCGCCACGCCGAGGAGCAGCGGAGGCATCTTCTGGCCGTGGTCTTCCTTGTAGAGGCTGGACTTCAGGTACAGCTCATGCATGTTCGACATGCACGTTGCCTGACGGGTGCTTTCTTTCACGCGAGCGAAGACGGGCATCAGGATAGCCGCCAGCACGGCGATAATGGCAATAACCGTGAGCAGCTCGATCAAGGTGAACGCCAGCTCGGAACGCTTCGGGGCCAACGTCGTCTCTCCTCCCGTCGCGGATGTTCGGTTCCTCCGCCCGCGGGCACGCAAACCAAGGCAGCCACCGCTGGCCGGCGGCGTGCTCACGGTGGGTAGCATACAACAACGCGTTCGAGTGTGTCAAGCGACGGAGTCGCACACCCGGTGGTCCATCTGTCAGACGCCCCGCCTGCAGGCGTTGTTCCTGATGGCTCCTGCACAGGCGCGGTACAATAGGGGCGGCATCTCCTGGCAACGGCGCGAGGATGGCCCAGCATCTGACGTGCGCCCCCGGCCTCGAGGGCGGATGGGAAGGACGAGCCGTGTTCAGAGTACTCGTGTCGGACCCCATTTCGGAAGCAGGCATCGAGAAGCTGCGCGAGGTGGGCCAGGTAGACGTTCGCACCGGGCTGGCGCCCGAAGAACTCCTCGACATTATAGGCGACTACGACGCGCTGGCGGTGCGCTCGGAGACGAAGGTCACCGCGCAGGTCATCGCGGCCGCCAAGAACCTGAAGATCATCGGGCGCGCCGGCGTCGGCGTCGACAACATCGACGTCCGCGCGGCCACCGAGCGGGGCATCGTCGTGGTCAACTCGCCGCAGGGCAACACTATCGCGGCCGCCGAGCTGTCTATCGCCATGCTGATGGCCCTCGCCCGCAACATCCCTCAGGCGGACGCCAGCCTGCGGGCCGGGAGGTGGGAGCGCAAGCGCTTCGTCGGCACCGAGGTCTACGACAAGACGCTCGGCGTCGTTGGCCTGGGCAAGATCGGCGGCGAGGTGGCCCGGCGCGCGCGCGCCCTCGAAATGCGCGTACTGGCCTACGACCCGTTTGCCACCGAGGAGCACGCCCGGCAGGTCGGCGCCCGCCTCGCCACGCTGGACGAGATCTATCGCGACAGCGACTTCATCACGCTGCACGTGCCGCTGAACGACCAGACCCGTGGCATGATCGGCCCCGAGCAGATCGGCAAGATGAAGGACGGGGTGCGGATCATCAACTGCGCCCGCGGCGGGCTCGTGGACGAGCAGGCGGTCGCCGAGGCGGTGCGCTCGGGCAAGGTCGCCGGCGTCGCGTTCGACGTGTTCTCGAAGGAGCCTGTCGACCCGGCCAATCCGCTGCTCTCGCTGCCCGGCAACGTTGTCACCCCTCACCTGGGTGCATCGACGGAAGAGGCGCAAGTGCACGTCGCCATCGACATCGCCGAGCAGATCGCCGACGTCCTGAGCGGCCTGCCGGCACGCGCCGCCGTGAACATGCCGCCCTTGTCCGCGGAAGCGCTGGAGCGCGCGAAGCCGTATCTCCTTCTGGCCGAGAAGATGGGCAGCCTGCAGACGCAGCTCGCGCGCGAGTTGGACGGCCGCGGCCGGCCGATCGAGACCGTCGAGATCCTGTACCAGGGCGACTTCTCGGAGCTGCCCACCAACGCGATCACCCGGTCGGCCCTCGCCGGTCTGCTCTCGCCGATCCTCTCCGAGCCGGTGAACCTCGTGAACGCGCCGTCGCTCGCCGCCTCGCGCGGTCTGAAGGTGACGGAGAGCACGCGCTCCACGGCAGGCGAGTACAGCCATATCGTGAGCCTGACCATCACGACGCCGGCGGGATCGCGCACGCTGTGCGGGACGGTGTTCGGCCCGAACGATGTGCGCATCGTCCACGTGGACCACTACCGCGTCGACATCCCGCCGGAGGGCCCCATGCTGCTGACACAGCACGTGGACCGGCCCGGCATGATCGGCTCGGTAGGAACATTGCTGGGGGCGGCAGGCGTCAATATCGCCGGGATGAACGTGGGGCGCGACAAGGTCGGCGGCCGCGCGCTCATGGTGCTGATGGTCGACACGCCGATCCCGGACGAACTGATGGGACAGCTCCGCGGCTTGCAGGGGATGGAGACCGCGCGGTTCGTCATGCTCTAGCCTGGATCACGCACGAGTGCGGCGGTGGGATGGGCCTGAGCCTGCCCTGAGCCTGCCGAAGGGTGTCCGTCCGGCGCCACTCATGGATGGGTCAGGCCAGGAGTGTTCCGGGCTCGACGCGAAGTTGGGGGAGCCTGCGCGGCTGCTGCGCGGGCTCCATCCTGTCGCTCGGCCCGCGTGGCGCCAAGCACTCGCCTGGCGGTTCGCCGCCCTGCTGGGCGGGTGGCGTGCGTCCGATCATAAGCGCATGCCGCGGCGAAGTCGCCACTGCCACGCAAGCCGCTCTCTCGACGACTGACGGTACCACTGTCTCCCGCAGGTTCAGGCGTGCCCGCGCTATCGGGTATCAGTCTATGTGCGACGACCGGTATCTGCCTGAAGAACCAGCGCCGGCCCGCGGCCCAGTGGAGCCGGAGGCTGGCGCCATCGCGCGCCGGTACCGGGCGCTGCTGGACGTCGGCGGTCAGGGCGTGGTGGAGGTCGATGCGAATCACCGCATCACGTTCGCCAACCGCACCATGGCCGAGATGGTTGGCTACACCCTCGACGAGACGCTCGGCCGCCCCATCACGGACTTCATCCCCGCGGATTCCCACGACTTCGTGACAGCCCGGTTCGCCGAGCGCAAAGAGGGCCGCCACGACACCTATGAGCTGAGCCTGCGCCGGAAGGACGGGACGTCGCTATGGGTGGAGGTATCGTCGACCCCGATCCTGGACGAGGCCCGCGCTTTCGTGGGTTCGCTGTCGGTGGTGAAGGACATCTCGGCTCGCAGGCAAGCTGAGGACACGCTGCGCGAGAGCGAGGCCCGATACCGCAGCCTGTTCGAGAACGACCACACGATCATGTGGCTGATCGACCCCGAGACCGTCTCCCTGGCCGACGCCAACCCGGCGGCATGCGCGTTCTACGGGTACACCCGCGAGCAGTTGGTGGCGATGCCTCTCTGGCACATCAACCGGCTGTCCGAGGAGCAGATCAGGCAGGCGATGCGCGCCGCCAACCGGGGCGAATGCAGCCGGTTCCTCTTCCAGCACGTCCTGGCCGATGGGCGAGTCCGCGACGTCGAGGTCTACTCCGGGCCGATCCGCATCGGCGGGCGGGACTTGCTGTACTCGGTGATCCATGACGTGACAGACCGCATCCGCGCGGAACAGGCGCTGCGGGAGAGCGAGGCCCAGTACCGCCTGTTCTTCCAGGGCAACCCGATGCCGATGTGGGTCTACGATCGCGAGACCCTGTACTACCTGGCGGTCAACGACGCCGCCGTGCACGTGTTCGGCTACGGTGTCGACGAGTTCCTCGGCATGCGGATTGTGGACCAGCTCGTGGAGGAGCAGCGGCCCGGGCTGCGCCAGCACGTGGCCGGCGTGGCCGGCGAGCGCCGCCTGAGCGGGCCGTGGACGTTCGTCACGAAGGACGGGCGGCACATCGAGGCGGAGGCGACCG
>CAZFLM010000025.1:0-79435 GCA_964519955.1 uncultured Chthonomonadaceae bacterium
ATCCCCCAGCCCCCGCCGCTACTGGTGCTGATCTGTGGACAGAGACGGTCGTTCACCGCAGGAAAGGACTGAGCGCCAATGAAGGTCGGGATGAACGTGCTGCTGTGGACGGCGGCAGCGACCGAGGAGCACCTCGGGCTGCTGGAGCAGATCAAGGCGTGGGGCTACGACAGCGTCGAGTTCCCCATGTTCGGGCCGGAGTGCTCGCCATGGAAGGCGCTGGCCGACCGGCTCGACGACCTGGGCCTTGCGCGGACCGCGGTGACGGTTGTGCCACCCGAGGCCAACCCGATCTCGCCGGACGCCTCGGTTCGGCGGGCGGGCGTCGAGCATCTCAAGGCGTGCATCGACTCGTGCGTCATTCTAGGCGCGGACGTGCTCTGCGGGCCGATGTACTCCCCGTGCGGCGCACTGGTGGGCCGTGGGCGCACGGAGGACGAGTGGGCCTGGGGCGTCGAGGCGCTGCGGGCGGCGGGCGAGCACGCGGCGGCGGCGGGCGTGAAGCTGGCGGTCGAGCCGCTCAATCGGTTCGAGACGTACTTCCTGAACGGCCAGGAGGACGCGGCCCGGTTCGTAGCGGCGGTGGGGCTGCCGTCGGTTGGCATCCTGTTCGACACGTTCCACGCGAACATCGAGGAGAAGGACATCACCGGCGCCATCCTCGCGGTCGGCAAGAGCATCGCCCACTTCCACGTCTCCGAGAATGACCGCAGCACGCCCGGCGAGGGGCATATCCCGTGGGCCTGTGTCTTCCCAGCGCTGGCGGCGTCCGGCTACGACGGTGCGCTCACGGTCGAGGCGTTCGGCAAGGCGCTGCCGGAGGTGGCCGCCGCGACGTGCATCTGGCGCGAGATGATGCCCAGCACGGAACACCTGGCCGGGCGGGCGGCGGAGTTCATCCGGAGGGCGTGGGGGCGGGTGTGAAGGCCTCTGACTCTGTACGCGTCACTGCCCCACAGTCGGCGCGAACGGGTCGACGTACTGCACACCGCCGATCGCAGAGGAGCTGGGGAGGTCCTCCGTGAAGATGGTGGTCACACCGTGTATCTGGGCGGTGGCCCACAGGACCGCATCCCATAGGGGCAGGCCGTAGAGCCCGATGGCCTCGATGGCCTGGAGGACCGTTTCCGCGGTGATGGGCAGGACCTCTCGAGCCGCCGAGGCAAGGTGGCGCACCCGCTCCGACGCGTCGGTGTGTGAGAGGGATGGCGGCCGGTTAAGGCGCGTTGCCGCGCGGTAGAACTCGTTGAGCACCTGGACGGAGAGGATCAAGCTGTCGGTTTGGACGAGTCCCTGAATGAGCGCCTGGGCCTTGGCCTGTTTGCCCCCATCGGTCGGATCATAGGCGTACACGACGATGTTCGTGTCGACGAGGCTTCGGTCGGGCATGGGTCACCTGCCTCGTGAGCGCCGGTTGTCCAGCTCGGCAGCACGCTCGTCGTATATCTCGGCGCGGTCGAAGCGCTGGCCGCCGAACGATAGGCCGCGCCTCATGTCCGCAAGGAGCGACTGCCCCGCGGCTTGTCGACGCTCCCGGTCGACACCATCGTCGTCGCCCAGGAACGTAACCATGACGCGCGAACGCTGGACGCCGACGGGATGCTCGGTGAGTTCGACGCGGCCATCTTGATACAGGCCTTCCACGGTCAGTAGCGACATGGCGGTATCCTCCGCACTCCATTATACATGGTCGTGTTCGTTCCGAGATGCCGCACAAGGAGCCGTCGCATGAAAGCCATCATGGTCATGTTCGACTCGCTGAACCGGCGCATGCTGCCGCCGTATGGCTGCGACTGGGTGTACGCGCCCAACTTCGCCCGGCTCGCGAGGCGGTCGGCCGTGTTTACCAGCTCCTACGTCTGCTCGATGCCCTGCATGCCGGCGCGGCGGGACCTGCATACCGGGCGGCCCAACTTCCTGCACCGCTCGTGGGGGCCGCTGGAGCCGTTCGACGACTCGATGCCTCAGATGCTGCGCGAGGCCGGCGTCTACACGCACCTGGCGAGCGATCATTACCACTACTGGGAAGATGGCGGCGCCACCTACCACAACCGCTACAACACGTGGGAGTTCTTTCGCGGCCAGGAGGGTGACCCGTGGCGCGGGCAGGTGGGCGATCCAGCGATCCCGGCGAGGGCGCGCGGCCGCAACGCGGAGCCCGGCGGCTACTCGCGGCAGGACCGCATCAACCGCGAGGCCATGCGCCGCGAGGCCGACCAGCCGCAGCCCCAGACGTTCGCCGCGGGGCTGGACTTCATCCGGCGCAACGCCTCGGCCGACCGCTGGCTGCTCCACTTGGAGACCTTCGACCCGCACGAGCCCTTCTTCAGCCACCGCCGCTACAAGGACCGCTACTCCTACGATCCCGACGCGATGCTGCTCGACTGGCCGCCGTACCGTGAGGTGACCGAGCCGCCGGAGGAGGTCGAGCACCTGCGCTGCGAGTACGCGGCCCTCGTCTCGCAGTGCGACGCGTACCTCGGCGACGTGCTGGACCTGATGGACGAGCTGGACCTGTGGCGCGACACGATGCTCATCGTCTGGACCGACCACGGGTTCATGCTGGGCGAGCACAACTGCTGGGCCAAGGTGTGGCAGCCCTTCTACCAGGAGATCGCGAACACCCCCTTCTTCGTCTGGGATCCGCGCTGCGGCGTCGTGGGCGAGGACCGGCATGCGCTGGTGCAGCCCTCCATCGACCTCGGTCCGACGCTTCTGGACTACTTCGGCCTGCCGGCGACGGCGGATATGCTGGGCAAGCCGCTGGGGCCAACCGTGGCGAACGACGTTCCTGTTCGCGAAGCCGCGATCTTTGGCATGCACGGAACGCAGGTGAATGTGACCGACGGGCGGTATCTGTACATGCGCGGACCCGCGAGGGACGACAACGGGCCGCTGTACGACTACACGCTGATGCCGACCGCCATGCGCGGCTATCTCGGCGCCGACAACCTGCGCGCAGCAACCCTCGCCGGCCCGCTCCCGTTCAGCAAGGGGATGCCGGTGCTTCGGGCGCCTGCTCGTGGCTGGGCTTCGATGCGCGGCGCTGTCCGCGGTACGCTGCTGTTCGATCTGCACGACGACCCGGGCCAGGAGCGCCCGCTGACCGATGCCGGCATCGAGCGCCGGATGATCGACCACCTGGTGCGCCTGATGCGCGAGTGCGATGCGCCGGACGAGCAGTTTGTCCGGCTCGGGCTCGCGGAGCGCTGATCTGCCATCACGCACGCAACGGAGCATCGTCGGATGACATTCGGACTCATTGGCGTCATGTGCGTCAGCGCGCTGGCTCTGAACGCTCACCCCGCGCCGCCGGCCGCCACCATCACGATCCAGGCCAACCAGAAGGGCGTCGACGTGAGCCCCTTGCTCTGGGGCATCTTCTACGAGGAGATCAACCACGCGGGCGACGGTGGCATCTACGCCGAGATGGTGCAGAACCGCGCCTTCGAGGAGACGCAGCCCGCGGCCGGCGCCACGATGAAGGACGGCCAGATGGTGACGCCCAACGGCTTCACGCACCCCATCTGGTACAAGTCCGATCTGCACGCCTGGTCGGTCGTGGCCGATGGCGGCGCCCGCGTGACGGCCAGCCTGGACACCGCCGAGCCCCTCAACGAGAAGACGCCGCACTCGATGCGGGTCGAGGTCGCCGACTGCGGCAAGCGGGCCGCCGTCGCGAACGAGGGCTACTGGGGCATGTCGGTGAAGGCCGGCGAGGCGTACAGCCTGTCGTTCTACGCCCGCTGCCCCGGCGCGCCGAACTCCGTCACCGCGACCCTCGAGGCTGCCGACGGCTCGGCCACTTATGCGCGTGCGGCCGTCGCGGGCGTTTCGGGCGGCTGGAAGCGGTACTCCTGCACGCTGAAGGCGGCGGGGACGGACCCGAAGGCGCGTCTGGTGCTGAGCTTCGGCAAACCGGGCACGGTGTGGCTGGATGTGGTCTCGCTCTTCCCGCGCAAGACCTTCAGGAACCGGCCCAATGGCCTGCGCCCAGACCTTGCCGGGCTTCTGCAGGGGCTGAGGCCCGGCTTCGTGCGCTTCCCGGGCGGCTGCGTGGTCGAGGGCTGCACGATCGCGAACCGCATTCAGTGGAAGAACACGATCGGCGACATCGCTCAGAGACCCGGGCGCTGGAACCTCTGGGGCTACCACAACACGGAGGGGCTCGGGTTCCACGAGTACCTGCAGCTCTGCGAGGACCTGGGCGCGGAGCCGCTCTACGTCTGCAACGCCGGGATGTCGTGCTTCTACCGCAACGCCGAGATCGAGAAGGACCCGGAGAAGCTGCAGCCGTACGTGCAGGACATGCTCGACGCGCTGGAGTACGCGAACGGCCCGGCGACCAGCAAGTGGGGCGCGGAGCGGGCGCGCAACGGCCATCCCGCGCCGTTCAACATCCGGTACGTGGAGATCGGCAACGAGAACTGGGGCGAGGACTACTTCCGGGCCTATCGCATCTTCTACGACGCGCTGAAGAGGGCGTACCCGGACGTCACCGCCATCGCCGACTGCCCCATCCCGAACGCGCCGGTCGAGGTGGTGGACGAGCACTACTACGTCGCGCCAGGCTGGTTCTTCGCGAACGCGCACAAGTACGACACGTACGATCGGAGCGGGCCGCGCATCTACGTGGGCGAGTACGCCTGCAACAGCCAGGTGGGCGCCGGCAACATGCTGGCGGCGCTCTCCGAGGCGGCGTGGATGACCGGCATGGAGCGGAACTCCGACATCGTGACGATGGCCTCCTACGCGCCGCTCTTCGAGAACGTGAACAACCGCGCTTGGCCGGTGAACCTGATCCAGTTCGACAGCTCGCGGAGCCTGGGGCGGTCCTCCTACCAGGTGCAGAAGCTCTTCGCGGCCAACCGGCCGGACCACACGCTCCCCATCGAGGTGGCCGCGGCTCCGACGGGCGAGCAGCCTGCAGGCGCGATCGGGCTGGGGGCGTGGCTCACGCAGGTGGAGTACAAGGACGCGACGGTGATGAGGGGCGGGCAGACGCTGTACTCCTCCGACTTCGCCGCCGGTCTGTCAGGTTGGAAGTCGCTCGGCGGGCAGTGGTCCGTGGCGGACGGCGTGCTGCACCAGTCGTCGGAGAGCGAGAACTGCCTCACCACGGCCGGCGACGCAGCCTGGACCGACTACACCTTCAGCGTCAAGGCCCGCAAGGTGGCCGGCGCCGAGGGATTCCTGATCCTGTTCCACGTGAGGAATGCGGATAACTGGGTGTGGTGGAACATCGGCGGATGGGGCAACTCACGCCACGCGCTGGAACAGAGCCGCGACGGCGCCAAGTCGGAGGTCGGGCGCTCGGTCCGTGGCAGCGTGGAGACCGGGCGGTGGTACGACATTCGCGTCGAGACGCAGGGCTCCAAGGTTCGATGCTACCTCGACGGCAAGCCGGTGCAGTCGGCAGACCTGTCGCAGTCCGAGCGGCTGTACGCGACCGCCGGCCGGGACCTGAAGAAGGGGCAGATCGTGGTCAAGGTCGTTAACCCGACCGGCGATGCGCTCGCGACGGACGTGGTCCTCACGGGAGTGCGCAAGGTTGCCTCCCGCGCCGAGGTGATCACCGTGAGCGCGACGAGCCCGCAGGATGAGAACACGTTGGAGCAGCCAACCAAGATCGCGCCGGTCGCGTCCCGCTTCGACGGCGCGAGCAATCGGTTCCGCTTCACGTTCCGGCCGTACTCGGTAACCGTGCTGCGACTGACGGAGCGCAGATGAGCGACCGCCTATCAATGCGCTCGCTCCTGACACATCGACGCGGGATGTTCCCGCCGGCATTCCTGGCCATGTTGCTCGGGGTGGCCTGTCTTGGCGTGTCCGCACACGCGGAACGCTATCGGACGAAGGAGAACGTCGTGGTCGAGATCACTCTGAGGTCGGTCGGGGAACACTCCGACCCGTTCAACGAACTCACCGTGGATGCGGTCTTCCGGGAGCCGTCCGGCGCTCAGGTTCGTGTCCCCGCGTTCTGGGCCGGCGGCAAGCGGTGGAAGGTCCGGTACGCGTCGACACATGTAGGCAGGCACAACTATCGCACCGAGTGCAGCGACACCAGCGACACCGGGCTGCACGGCGTCACGGGTTCCGTGGAT
This sequence comes from uncultured Chthonomonadaceae bacterium, assembly GCA_964519955.1. Classification (GTDB taxonomy): domain Bacteria; phylum Armatimonadota; class Chthonomonadetes; order Chthonomonadales; family CAJBBX01; genus CAZFLM01. Next base: position 6,105 of record CAZFLM010000025.1, read on the forward strand.
GTCGAGCCGTACAAGGGCTCAAACCGGCTGATCCTGCACGGCCCCGTGCGTGTCGCGGCAGACAAGCGGCACCTGGAGCACGCCGACGGCACGCCCTTCTTCTGGCTGGGCGACACGTGGTGGATGGGGCTCTGCCACCGCATCCGCTTCCCGGGCGAGTTCCACACGCTCGCCGCCGACCGGGTGCGGAAGGGGTTCACGGTCATCCAGATCGTGGCAGGTCTCTACCCGGACATGGGCGCCTTCGACCCGCGCGGCGCGAACGAGGCCGGCTTCCCCTGGGAGGCTGACTACGCGCGCATCCGGCCGGAGTACTTCGACGCGGCGGACAAGCGCATCGACCACCTGATCGACCAGGGACTGATGCCCTGCATCGTGGGCGCGTGGGGCTACTTCGAGCCGTGGATGGGCGTCGAGAAGCTGAAGCAGCACTGGCGCTACCTCATCGCGCGGTACGGCGCCATGCCGGTCACCTGGTGCGTGGCGGGCGAGGCGAACCTGCCCTGGTACCTGGCGAGCAACTTTCCCTCGGATGATCGCGAGCAGGTGCACGGCTGGACCGAGGTCATGCGCTACGTGCGGAAAACGGACCCGTTCCATCGGCCGCTCACCATCCACCCGACCGCGATCAACCGCTACACCGCGCGCCACGCGACCGACGACCCGGAGCTGCTGGACTTCGACATGCTGCAGACGCCGCACGGCCAGCGGGAGGCGGTGCCGATTACGGTGAAGGCGATGCGCGAGTCCTACACGCTGCCGCCCACCATGCCGGTCATCAATGGCGAGGCGGCGTACGAGATGCTGCTCGGCACGCTGCCGACGCGGTGGACTCGCACGATGTTCTGGCTCTGCATGATGAACGGGGCGGCCGGCCACACCTATGGCGGTAACGGCATCTGGCAGTGCAACCGCCGCGACGAGCCGCACGGAGCCTCGCCGCACGGCGGCAACTACGGCACGATCCCGTGGGACGAGGCGATGCACCTGCCGGGCTCGAAGCAGATCGGCCTCGGCAAGCAGTTGATCGCCAAGGAGAAGTGGTGGCAGTTCACCCCGCATTCGGAGTGGGCCTCCTACGCCGACCCGAGCGGCCCGAGCCTCGACTCGGCGAGCTGGATCTGGTACCCGGAGGGCGACGCGAAGGTGGACGCGCCGGTCGCCAAGCGGTGGTTCCGCGCCACGTTCGAGGTGCCGGAGGGGCGCACGGTGAAGTCGGCGCGCCTGCTGTTCGCCGCGGACGACTGGGCGGCGGCCTGGCTCAACGGGAAGAAGCTGGGCGACTGCGCCGGCTTCCTCGTCGGTGCGCGCGTGAACTTGGCCGCGAAGCTGCAGGCCGGGAAGAACGTGCTCGCCTTCGAGGCGGAGAACCGCGCCGCGCCGGTGACGGCCAACCCCGCCGGGCTCCTCGCGACGCTGGAGATCGTGTTCACCGACGGAGGCACGCTGAAGGTGGACTCCGGCGCGAGCTGGAAGGCTGCGAAGGACGGCGCCGCCGGTTGGGAGACGACCGCGTTCGACGATGCCGCCTGGCCGGCCGCGCAGGTGAGCGGGCCGTACGGCTGCGCGCCGTGGGGCAAGCAGGCGGAGGCCGACCCGCTGCAGGCGCCGCAGTGCGCGGGCATCGACGGCCAGGTGCGCTTCATCTACGTCCTCGACCCGGAGCCCATCGTGCTGCAGCACTTGGAGCCCGGCGCGAAGTACGCGCTGCAGTTCTTCGACACGCTGACGGGCGAGGTGGTGGACCTGGGCAAGTTCGAGGCAGATGCGAAGGGCGAGTACGGGTGTGCGGTGCCCGCGGGGGTGACGGAGGACTGGGTGCTGGTCGTGCGGTAGAGGCGGTACATAGCGGGCGGGTAGGTTGGGCAAAGGGAGGATGCGGACGATGTCGGAGGCTGGAAGTCGGTTGGGCCTGACAAGGCGACAGTTCATCGGGAGGACGGCGGTCGCGGGAGCCGCGTTCGCCATCCCGACGATCGTGCCGGCGCGGGCGTTGGGGCGGGACGGCGCGGTGGCGCCTTCGGACCGCATCGTGCTGGGCGCGATCGGCATCGGGCCACGCGGGAGCGACGTGCTGCGGTTCATGCTGGCCGAGCAGGACGTGCAGTTCGTCGCCATCTGCGACGTGCGGGCGGACCGGCGGCAGAGCGTGAAGGACACCGCCGACGCGAAGTACGGCAACCATGACTGCAAAATGTACCGCGACCTGCGCGAGATCCTGACGCGGCCGGACATCGACGCCATGCTCATCGCCACGGGCGACCGGTGGCACACGATGGCGTCCATCCTGGCGGCCAAGGCTGGCAAGGACGTCTACAGCGAGAAGCCCTGCGGCCTGACGATGGGGCAGTGCCAGGCTCTCAACGACACGATCAACCGTCTGGGCCGCGTGTTCCAGGCAGGCACCCAGCGCCGCAGCGTGCCGAACTTCCAGGCGGCGGTGCGGCTGGCTCAGAGCGGCAAGCTCGGCAAGCTCCACACGCTGCACGCCTCCATCAACGACCTCGCGATCTTCTACCACTGGCTGCCGGCCGAGCCCGAGCCGCCGAAGGACGTGGTCGACTGGGACCTCTGGCTCGGTCCGGCGCCGTGGCGCCCGTACCACCACGACTACATCAACGGCGCGTGGCGCGCTTACTATGACTTCGACTCCGGAGGGCGGCTGCTGGATTGGGGCGCGCACACCGTCGACCTCTGCCAGTGGGCGAACCGGGCGGACAACACGGCGCCCGTCGAGTACGAGGCGGGCGGCGGCGGCGTGAAGGCGGTCTACGCCAACGGGGTGAAGCTGGTGCTGCGGCCTGGCGGCTGGATCCCGGGGCTGGGCACCTGCCCCGTGCGCTTCGAGGGCGACGAGGGGTGGGTGGAGACCGGCGACAACGGGCTGTTCGAGGTGAGCCCCGCGTCGCTGCGGTCGGAGCTGGAGACCGCGAAGCGCATGGCCGGCACGGACCCGGCGAGCCACGGGCGCAACTTCTTCGACTGCGTGAAGTCCGGCGCGAAGCCCGCGTGCAACTCGGACGTGATGCGGCACTCGCACGTCGCCTGTCACGCGGCGGCGCTTGCGGTGCAGCTCGGCCGGAAGCTGCGCTTCGATCCGGCGACGGAGTCGTTCATCGGCGACGACGAGGCCAACCGCCTGCGGCACCGGGCGATGCGGGAGCCGTGGCATGTATAGCGGCGAGGTGAAGCGGTGGCGACGGAGCGCCACCCTCCAGGAGACCGGTTCCTTGCGTCGTGCACACTCGCAGGCTGGAGGGCGGCGCTCCGTCGCCGCCGCGGCTGTACGGGCGACTTCGCGGGGCTGGTTTGCAGGGGGCATTGGAGGGTCGGGGATGCGTTGTCGATCTGGCGCAGTTGCGTTGCTGGTGGCGGTCTTCTGCTTCTCTCTGCCACTCTCGGCGTCCGCGCAATCGGTGAAGCCGGAGGACGAGCCGAAGCTGATCGCCACGCTGCAGAGCGGCGACATCACTGCGAAGGCGCGCGCGTGCCAGCAGTTGGCCGCCGCCGGCACCAAGGCGGCCGTGCCCGCGCTCGCGTCGCTGCTAGCGGACGAGCACCTGGCGGCATACGCCCGCTCGGCCCTGGAAGCCATCGCCGACCCGAGCGCCGGCGATGCTCTGCGCAAGGCGCTTAGCACCGTGCGCGGGCGGCAGCTCGTCGGCGTGGTGAACTCGCTGGGCGTGCGCGGCGACGCTAAGTCGGCTGGAGCCCTCGCGAGGCTGGCTGGCGGGCCGGATGCGGAGTTGGCCGCGGCGTCCCTGGCCGCGCTGAGCCGCATCGAGGCGCCGGAGTCGGCGAAGGCGATCGGACGGGCGCTCGGATCGGGCACGGACGAGGTCCGGTCTGCCGCGGCGTACGCGAGCCTGGTGGTGGGCGACCGGCGGCTGAAGCAGGGCAAGCGCGACGAGGCGCTGAAGCTGTACGCCGTGGTGGAGCGGTCTCAAGCAGCCAAGCATCTGCGCCTCGCGGCGACGCAGCGGACCATCGTGACGCAGGGCGCGGCGGGCATCCCGCTGCTGTTCGAGCAGCTCGCGTCGGCCGACAAGGCCGTTGTCGCTGTCGGGCTGCGCGCAATCCGGCAGATGCCGGGCGTCGAGGTGACGCGGGCGCTCGTGGCGCGACTGCCGAAGGCGAAGCCGGCCACGCAGGCGCTGCTGGTTCAGGCGCTGCTGGATCGCGGCGACGAGGCGGCGCTGCCCGGCATCGAGTCCGTGGCGTCTACGGGCGCTCCCGAGGCCAGGCTGGCGGCGATCGCGGCGCTTGGCGAGGTCGGGCAGGCGTCGAGTGTGGCCGTGCTGCTCAAGTGCGCCACCTCCGCCGCAGTCGAGGCTGAGGTCGCGGCCGCGTGCGCGAGCCTGACGCGGCTGCCGTTCAAGGAGGTCGACGGGGCCGTACTGGGCGCGCTGCCGACCGCCAAGCCGGCTGTCCAGACCAGGCTATCGGGCATCCTGGCTGCTCGGCAGTCGCCCGGCGCGGCCGATGTCCTGATGAAGCTGGCCGCCGGGGCCGATCCCGAGGTACGCAAGGCGTCGCTGCGCGCGCTGGTCGGGCTGAGCAGGCCGGGCGACCTGCCGGAGTTGGTGCGCATCGCCGCGCAGGCGACCGACGAGGGAGTGCGCGAGGCCGCGGGACGGGCGGCGTTGGCCGCGGCGTGGAAGAGCCCGGACATCGGCGGGAGGAGCGCGCCATTCGCGGCCGCGATCCGCGATGCGAAGGGCGCCGCGACCAAGGGAGCGCTGCTGGGCCTGCTGGCCGAGATCGGCACCTATCCTGCCTACGGCGTCGTGAAGGAGGCGGCGAACGACCCCGACGCGCACGTGCGGGCGGCGGCCGTGCAGGCTCTGGCCGACTGGCCGGACGCGACGCCTGCCTCCGTGCTGCTGGGCGTGGCGCAGAGCGCCGCGGAGGCGCCGGTGCGTTCGGCGGCCCTGCGCGGGGCCATTCGGATGGCCGGGGGACTCGCGGCGGAGTGCGCGCGCCCGTCCGACCAGATCACCGATTGGCTGCGCCAGGCGAACGGGCTCATCAAGGCCGACGCCGGCGAGAAGCGGCTGATCCTGTCGGCCCTGGGTGCGCTGAAGAGCGTCGACGGCCTGCTGCTCATCCAGCCCTACCTCGCGGACCCGGCCGTGCGCGGTGAAGCGGGCCTGGCGGCGCTGCAGGCGGCCAAGGGCGTGCCCGACGAGCAGAAGGCGATGGCCAAGTCCGTCGTCGAGCAGATCGCGGCATCCGGTGACGAGGGCGTGCGCGCTCAGGCGGCCGAGTTGGCGAAGCAGATCGCCGGCGCGAGCGCTCCCCTACGCGCCATCGAGCGGGCGGCAGGCGAGATCGACCCGGAGAAGCTCACGTTCCGTGTGCTGTTCGACGGGCGCACATTCGAGGGCTGGGAAGGCGACACGTTGAACGCGTTCCGCATCGAGGACGGCGCGATCACCGGCGGCAGCATGAAGGCCGGGCTGAAGCAGAACGAGTTCCTGGCGACGACGCGCTGCTATGCCAACTTCGTGCTGCGGCTGGAGTGCAAGCTCACGGGGCCGGCGAATGGGGGCATCCAGATCCGGTCGCAGCGCGTGCCGAAGAGCGCGGAGGTCTGCGGCTACCAGCCGGACATGGACAGCAGCGGCCAGTACTGGGGCTGCCTGTACGACGAGTCGCGGCGCGGGATGCTGGTTCAGGCCGACGTGGCGAAGACGAAGCCGGTCGTCAAGCTGGACGACTGGAACGCGTACGAGATCCGCTGCGAGGGGCCACGCATCCGCCTGTACGTGAACGGGCTGCTGACGGTCGACTACACGGAGAAGGACCCGGACATCCCGCTGTGCGGCATCCTAGCGGTGCAGGTGCACCAGGGCCAGCCGAGCGAGACGCGGTATCGGAACATCCGGATCGCTGAGCTGCCGTAGCATCGTCGTCGGATGGCGGAGGTGGACCAACGAAGGGGTGGCCGCGCTCGTGGGCCGCCCCTTCGGCACATCCGGCGAGATCGCATGTCACTACTGACGCACGGATGTGGAACAAACTGCGGACGAATCGACCGTTCGGGCTATTGAACTGCACGCTCGCTTCCGACAATCCCATTGGCAGGGACGGGAATCCGGTATCGCTGCCGAGCCTCCAGTGACCTGCCGACCAGACCTGTGATTGGAGGAAGCGATGAATGTAAGTGGGATCGGCCTGGGTCGTACCGACGCATCGTATGCGCTGTCCGGCATCTCCGGGATCAGCTCCGTCGACGAGTCCGGTAGCTCGTCCGGCGTCAGCTCCACGGGCAGCACGACCAGTTCCCCTGCGGCATCCGTCGAGATGTCTGGCCCCGCCCAGATGTACGCAAAGCTGCAGAAGCTCCAGGAAGAGGACCCCGACAAGTTCAAGGAGGTGGTCAGCAGCATCGCTGACGAACTGAGCAGCCAGGCCGAGGCGACCGGCGACACGAAGCTGGCGGACCTCGCGTCGAAGTTCAAGGACGTGGCTGACGGCGGCGATCTCTCGCAGCTCCAGCCTCCGGCGCCGCCGCAGCAGAACGGCAGCAACGGCGTGGAAGCGGCCTACTCGCAGTCGAGCCAGCAGATGGGCTCCATGCCGCCGCCACCGCCGCCGCCGAGCGACGACAGTGACAGCAGCAGCAGCAGCACGAGCAGCAGCACCAGCAGTGCGAGCAACATGAGCTCCATCCAGAGCCTGTTCTCGAATATCAACGACGAGATCGACCAAGCACTCGCGTCTGTCTCGTCCGACTAGCAGCCCTTGGTCAGAGACGTTGGGCATGGACCGGCAGCCTGCCCGCACCAAGGGAGTGCGATGCACTCGTCTCGCCAATACTGGCGACGAGGCGACACCGCACCCCCCTCGGCGTCTCGAGCCGTGCCCCGGCTGCCCCCGGGGCCCGACGGCGAGATCTTCAGGAGATCCCGTCAGCGCCCTCTCTCCCCCTTCGTAGACGCATCCTTGACCTCCTCAAAGCCCTCCGGCACGGCAAACAGCCCATCGTCCAGTCCATCCGTCGACACCGACTTCAGCGTCCAGGTCACCGTCTGCGTCTTGGCCTCGCTCGGCCCGGCGCCGCCCGGCTTGCCGCCTGGCCCCTGTCCGCCGCCCTGCTGGCCGGGAGGCGGCCCTTGCGGCTGCCCGCCGCTGCCGCTGGGCGGTCCCTGCTGCCCTGAGCCGCTCGGCGGTCCCGGCATTCCGCCCTGAGCCGAGCCCTTGCTGGCGATGCTGAGTTCAAGCAGAACCGGGAACGCCTTGAGCTTCGCCATCTGCTCGGCCATGGGCCTCAGGAGGCCCTTCCCGAGCGCGTCGACCTCGAACGCGGACGCGCAGACCGGGAGCAGCGCGAGCTTGTTCTTCGACGCGCCAGACAGGGCGACTTCCTTGGACAGCCACACCTTGCCGGATACGTCGAGCGAAGCGATCGGCCCCATCGCGCCAGGCTTCTGGCCTCCGCCACCCGGGCCGCCGCCACCAGGCCCGCCTCCGCCGGGCCCCCCACCGCCAGGGCCGCCGCCACCGGGCATTCCGCCGCCCGGGAAGCCGCCGCCAGGCATGCGGCCCATGCCGCCTCCGCCTCCGCCGGGTCCGCCGCCACCGGGTCCGCCGCCGCCGAAGCCTCCCCCAGGACCGCTGCTGTCGACGTCAGGCTCCAACCGCACCGATGCGGTGATGTCGTAGCCCGCCGCCTGGTGCCCTGCCTTGCTCTCGGCTGTCTTCAGGTCCTTCAGCTTCAACTTGGCGGCGGCGCGCAGGCTCATCGCGGGCTGCTGCCCACTTGACTTGGTCTTGGCAGTCGCCGCAGGGTTGAGGTAGTCCTTCAGTGGCGACGCGATGTATGTCTTTCTGCTCACGTTCAGAGTGTAGATACGCGCGGCCTTCAGATCGCAAATAACGGTTGTTCCGCCGCTCGTCTCGATCCGCGCGCGGTCGCCCTTGAGGTAGGTCGTGACCGTGGTGGCCTTACGAGCCGGCGGGAGCTGCTCCGGGTCCATGCCGGGCATGCCCTCGCCGTTCTCGTCCGGTCCCTCAGCCTGCTGACCGTTGGGGGCTTGCGGGGGAGCATCCTTGGGGGGCTGCGCGGCCGCCTGCACCTCGACGACACTCACCACCTTGGTGTCGGCGCGCGCAGCGCCGCCAAGTCCGAGCGCCGAGCAGCAGCACGCAGAAGCGATCGCGGCGTAGCGCCGCACCGTCCATCCTCTTGCCATCCGCCTCCTCATCCTTCCATCGCCGGGGACAGAGGGGGCAGCCCTGATCCACCAACCGCACGCCGCGAAGCGCGGCCATCGGTTTGGTGATACGGGCGGCAACATGAAGAACAGATGAAGACGGATTCCGGAGCACTGGAGGATGGCCGGCGATCGCAAACGGGGCGTCTGCCTGCGCGATCGCCGGCCTGGTGGGAGGTGCGCGCCTACTCGAACGTGACGCCGGTCTTCGTCGGCTTGAAGACCCGGGAGCGAATGGCGGAGTGCTCGCCTTCCTGGTAGTAGACGATGAGCACGCGGCCCCCGCGCAGCTCCACCATGGCGGGGTAGGCGCCGATGACCGTATCGACCGGCACGTTCGCGCTCCACGTGTGGCCGTCGTCCAGGCTGTAGTGCAGCGACGTGCCCGGCAGGCGGTGCGCCAGCAGGACGATGCCGGACCGAGTGCGCATCAGGTAGGGCGCGTGGCCCGGGAAGCCGATGGGCGTCGACTTGGTCCACGTCTTGCCACCGTCCTTCGATTCGGACTGCCACATGATCTGCTCGCCGCGGTTGGAGCGCATCACGCACAGCAGCGACCCGTCCTTGCGCTGGTAGATGTCCGGCTCGTCGTTGTCGTCGTTGTCCGGGTCCACGACGATGGGCGCGCTCCAGGTCTTGCCCTTGTCCTTCGAGATGATGACGTACGTCCACACGCGCAGAGGATCGGGCAACTCCTTGTAGATGGGCAGGATCAGGGTGCCGTCGCGCAGTTGGCGGATAGACGCGCTGCAGCCCCAGTGGTCGTCCGCCGTCGAGGGCACGAGTTCGGGCTCCGACCAGGTCTGCCCGTTGTCGGTGGAGCGCGCCAGCCAGATCTCCTTGTATCGCGTGCCATTCCCGGGCCGCGTGGAGGAACCGCCCGGGTAGTACGTGAACCAATCCACAATGATCGTGCCGTCGCGCAGCACGCAGAGGTGCGGGTCGCGGTCGTCCCAGGGCGTGTCCGCCACGGTGGTCGCCGGGCCCCACGTCTTGCCGTTGTCGGTCGAGCGCACGGCGCTGACGCGGGCGCCTTTCGGCAGGTCCTTGCTCGGGTGCGAGATGTGCTGATAGCCCGCGTAGAACACGCACAACAGGTCGCCGTTCTTGAGCCGCGCCACGTCGGGAAAGGCCTGGTAGCAGCCGGCGCCGGCGTCCGAGCAGACCACCTGGAAGCTGGGCGCGGCCTGCTCGGGGCTCGCGAGCGACGAGTGCAGGCAGACGAGGGCAAGGGCGGCGACGGCGAAGGCTGAGGTCATGCGGGTTCTCCGATCGGTCGGTCTGCGGTTATCGCGGTCGCCTTAGGGTTCGCCTCGGCGCGGCGAAGTCCTGCAGGCGGTCGGGGGACGGCGGTTGAGACGGCGCCTGAGAACGGCACGAAGCCCGCCTGCGCGGGCTGGACGGCGCGGCGGATGGTGCGTGGGTTGGGAGGTTCAGCCCTCGAAGGAGGGCTTTGTGCCGTCGGTAGGCGCGACTTCAGTCGCCGGCCCACCGGACCCGCCTGCCAGGAAGCAGCAGCAAGCATTCGGCGCGGATGAGCGCCATAGGGAGGTCGTCATGTTCGTGCCGGGTCTGGTTACTCTCCTCGTTGTCCTGGCTGCCTTCGGCGCCGCGATCCCGGCGGAAGCCGCGCTGGCAGAGGGGCAGCAGCCGTGGCTCACGTTCCCGGGAGGCGCGGGGCCGGGGAAGGGCAAGTCGGTGGTGCTGGTGAGCGGCGACGAGGAGTACCGGTCGGAGGAGGCGCTGCCGCAGCTCGCGCGGATCCTGTCCAGGCGGCAGGGCTTCACGTGTACGGTGCTCTTCGCCATCGATCCGGCGGACGGCTGCATCGATCCGAATGTGACGACGAACATCCCCGGTCTGGAAGCGCTTGACAGGGCGGACCTCTTGATCATCTTCACGCGCTTCCGCAACCTGCCGGACGAGCAGATGAAGCACGTGGTGGACTACATCGAGAGCGGGCGGCCGGTCATCGGCATGCGGACGGCCACGCACGCCTTCAACCTGAGCGGCGGATCGTACCGCGAGTACACCTGGGACTGCAAGGACGCCGGCCACGAGGGCGGGTTCGGGCGGCGCGTGCTGGGCGAGACCTGGGTGAACCACCATGGCGTCCACGGCACCGAGGGCACCCGCGGCGTCGCGGCGCCCGGCAAGGAGAACCACCCGATCCTGCGCGGCATCGCGCCGGGCTCCATCTTCGGGCCGACCGACGTCTACGAGGTGCGCCTGCCGCTGCCCGGCGACAGCGAGCCGATCGTGCTGGGCGAGGTGACCGCCACGTTGGCGCCGGACTCGCCGGCGGTGGCAGCGAAGAACAACCCGATGATGCCGGTCGCCTGGACGCGGACGTACACGGGGAAGCAGGGGAAGGCCGCGCGCGTCTTCACCACGACTATGGGCGCGTCGGTAGACCTGCTGCACGAGGGTACGCGGCGCATGCTCGTGAACGCGGCCTACTGGGCGCTCAAAATGGAGGCGAAGATCCCCGCGCACTCCAACGTCGACCTGGTCGGCGAGTACAAGCCCACCGCGTTCCGGTTCCGCAAGGACGAGGAGTGGAAGCCGGGCGTGAAGCCCGCCGACCTGCCGGGATAGCCGTCCAGACTGAACATCCGGGCCGCCTGCCCGTCTACAAGCTCAGGCGGCCCGGACGACCCTCCAGTCGTGCGAGCCCATCGCTGGTTCCATCTGGGGGCAGACGACATGGATACATCCCCGCGTACGCCGGCGGCTACCGCCGGACAGGCCGGCGCGGCCAGGGCTCGCGGCACGGTGAGCCCGTTCGAGTCGGAGGGCGATGCCGCGCCGCGCGGGCCCATCGACGAGCTGGTCTTCAAGCGGCTGAAGCAGGCCGGCATCCCTCCCGCGGCGCTTTGCTCGGACGAGGTCTTCGTTCGGCGGGCGTTCCTCGACGTGATCGGCACGCTGCCTACCGAGGACGAGACGCGCCAGTTCCTCGCCGACAAGAGCCCCCAGAAGCGCCGCGACCTCATCGAGCGCCTGCTGCAGCGCGACGAGTACCCCCAGTACTGGGCGATGAAGTGGTGCGACCTGCTGCGGGTCAAGGCCGAGTTCCCCATCAACCTCTGGCCCAACGCGGTCCAGGCCTACCACCGCTGGGTGCTCGCCAGTATCCGCGACCATGTGCCCTACGATCGGTTCGTGCGCGAGATGCTCACCGCCAGCGGCAGCAACTTCCGCGTCGGCCCGGTGAACTTCTATCGTGCCATCCAGGGGCACGAGCCTGCCACCATCGCCGCGGCGGTGGCGCTGACGTTCATGGGCGCCCGCGCCGACAAGTGGCCCAAGGATCGGCTGGCCGGGATGGCGGGCTTCTTCTCGCGGATGGAGTACAAGCACACCGGCGAGTGGAAGGAAGAGATCGTCGTTTTCGACCCCTCCAAGCCGGTGGCGCCCGCGCGGTTCCCGGACGGCAAGGCGGCCCGACTCAGCGCAGACCGCGACCCGCGCGAGGTGTTCGCCGACTGGCTCATCACCCCCGCCAACCCGTGGTTCACCCGCAGCATCGCGAACCGGGTCTGGTACTGGCTGACAGGGCGCGGCATCGTCCAGGAGCCCGACGACATCCGGCCCGACAACCCGCCGAAGAACCCGGAGCTGCTGTCGCACCTGGAGCGCGAGTTGGTGCGGGCGCGCTACGATACGCGGGCGCTGTACCGGGCCATCCTGAACTCCGCAGCCTACCAGCTCTCGTCGATCCCGCGGTCGAACAGCGCCGATGGCGACGCGCTGGCCGCCCGCTATGTCCCCAGGCGGGTGGATGCGGAGGTGCTGATCGACGCGCTGAACCAGATCACCGGTGGCACGGAGTCCTACTCGAGCGCCATTCCGGAGCCGTTCACGTTCGTGCCGGAGTCGGAGCGGTCGATCGCGCTGGCGGACGGCAGCATCACCAGCCCGTTCCTGGAGATGTTCGGCCGGCCGTCGCGCGACACCGGCATGGAGAACGAGCGCAACAACAAGCCCACTGCGTCGCAGCGCCTGCACATGCTGAACTCGACCAACGTGCAGCGCAAAATCGAGCGGAGCACGTGGCTCCAGGGGCTGACGCGCGGGAGCAAGTCGCCCAGGCAGGTCGTGGACTCCATCTACCTGACCATCGTGTCACGCTACCCGACCGACGAGGAGCGCAAGGCGGCGGAGTCCTATGCGCTGCTGGGCAGATCGGTCTCGCGTCCCGGCGCGGTCGACCTGACGTGGGCGCTGCTGAACAGCGCCGAGTTCCTGTACCGGCACTGAGCCGGTGCGATGGCGACGAGACGAGGAAGCAACCGATGAGCAACCGACACGATGACGGGATGGGCGACGCGCTGACGAGGCGCGAGGTGCTGCGATACGGGGCGGTGGGTGCCGCCGGTCTGCTGGTGGGCGCGGACGCCGCGGCGCAGCCTGCCAGGCCCGCAGCGCCGAAGGGCAAGGCGAAGGCGGTCATCCAGATCTGGCTCTGGGGCGGCTCGTGCCACCTCGACACGTTCGACCCGAAGCCGGAGGCCGGATCGGATTACTGCGGGCCGCTGACCAGCCCGATCGCCACTAACATTGCGGGAATCCGCATCTCCGAGCTGCTGCCCGAGTTGGCGAAGATCGCGGACAAGTACTCGCTGATCCGGAGCCTGACGCACGGGAGCAACGCTCACGAGACCGCGGCCTACATGGTGCAGACCGGGCGGAAGCCCGGCGACGGCCAGGTCTACCCGAGTGTCGGCGCGGTCGTGTCGCTCTTCAAGGGCGCGGACGGCGGCTACAAGGGGCTCATCCCCCCGTACATCGTGCTGACGCAGCTCCAGGGTCGGTTCTCCGAGGCGGGTTTCCTGGGCTCCCGCGCGAAGCCGTTCGCGACGGGCGGCGATCCCAATGCCACGCGGTTCGCCGTCGAGGGCGTGGTTGCCGAGGGCATCAGCGATCAGCGGCAGCACGCGCGCCGCGACCTGCTGCACAAGCTGAACACGCTCGGTAACGCGCTGAAGGGCGACCCGCAGATGGCCGCGCTGGACCAGACCGAGCAGGCGGCCTACGACCTGATCCTGGGCGATGCCGGCAAGGTGTTCGACCTCGGCCAGGAGAAGGACGACATTCGCACACGCTACGGCAAGACCACGTTTGGGCAGTCCTGCCTGATGGCGCGCCGCCTGGTGGAGCGCGGGGTGCCGTCCATCACGATCAACTTCCAGGGGTGGGACACGCACAAGCAGCACTTCCAGGCGATGCGCACGAAACTGCCCCAGCTCGACAAGGGCCTCGCCACGCTCATCCAGGACCTTTCCGAGCGCGGCTTGCTCGACAGCACGCTCATCTGGTGCTGCGGCGAGTTCGGGCGCACGCCCAAGGTGCTGTGGGAAGCGCCCTGGAACGGCGGGCGCGGCCACTACGGCAACGTGTTCTCGGCCCTCGTGGCGGGCGGCGGCTTCAGGGGTGGGCAGGTGGTTGGCTCCTCGGATGCGCGCGGCGAGGAGGTGAAGGACCGGCCTGTCTATCCGTCCGACCTCATCGAGAGCATCTACGAGCAGCTCGGCATCGCGCCGGACACCAAGCTGCCCCACCCGCAAGGCCTGAGCGTCACCGCGATCGCCCCGGCGGCCGAGCGGCCCAAGAGCCCCGGCCGTCTCGCCGAGATCATGTAGCCGGAGGAGGCCGCGATGTACCCGACTCGATCCCATGCCTGGCTGCTTCCGGCGGCCCTCGTGTTTGCTGCGCCCGCCGCGCTCGCGCAGCAGCGCCCCCTGACACCCCACCTCGGCTACGCGTTCCCGGCGGGCGGGAAGCAGGGCACGACCGTCCAGATCGTGGTGGGCGGGCAGGCGCTCGTCAGCCCGTCCGCGGTGTACATCTCCGGGTCGGGCGTGCGGGCCAGCGTGGTGAAGTACTCGCGGCCCATGAACAACCGCGAGGCGCTGCTGCTGCGCGACAAGCTGGAGGCGGCGCTCAAGAAGCTGCAGGAGGACCCCAACGGTCCACCGATCACCGGCGGGCTCCAGAGCGCCGGCGTGTTCCTGAGGGTGGCGAAGGAAGCCGGCATCACAGAAGAGGAGATGCAGAAGCTCGCGGAGTTCCGCCGCCGGCAGGGCGACAAGAAGCGCCAGCTCAACCCGCAGCTCGACGAGACCGTCCTGCTGTCGGTTGACATCGACGCCAACGCCGCGCCGGGCAGACGAGAGCTGCGGCTGCGGGGGCTTGCGGGCCTGTCCAACCCGGTCGCGTTCGAGGTGGGCGCGATGCCGGAGTGCATCGAGGTCGAGCCGAACGACCGCCTGCCGGACACCTGCATTCCTGATCCGCTCCCAGCCGTGGTGAACGGGCAGATTCTCCCGGGCGACGTGGACCGGTTCGCGTTCAAGGCGAAGAAGGGCGCGCGCATTGTCGCGGCGGTCGAGGCTCGGCAACTCATCCCGTACCTGGCGGACGCGGTGCCGGGCTGGATCCAGCCGGTCGTCACGATCAGGGACGCGAAGGGCCGCGAGCTGGCGTACGACGACCACTTCTACTTCCGTATCGATCCCGTGGTCTGCTGCCAGATCCCGGAGGATGGCGAGTACGTGCTGGAGGTCCGGGACTCGATCTACCGCGGGCGCGAGGACTTCGTGTACCGGGTGACGCTGGGCGAGGTGCCCTTCGTGACCGGCGTGTTCCCCCTCGGCGGGCGCGCGGACACGAAGACCGAGGTCGCGCTGACCGGGTGGAACCTGGAGAAGCGCCAGGCGGCGGTCGACACCGCTGCCATGGCGCCCGGGGTCCACGAGGTGGCCGTCGTGCCCCAGGCGGGCGGTGCACCGCCGTTCGACGTGGACACGCTGCCCGAGGTGATGGAGAAGGAGCCGAACGACCGCGGCACGCAGGCGCAGAGCGTGAGGGCGCCGGCCATCGTGAACGGGAGGATCGGCAAGCCGGGCGATGTGGACGTGTACCGCATCGAGGGGAAGGCCGGCGACCGCGTGGTGGCCGAGGTGCTGGCGAGGCGGTTGGGTTCGCCCGTGGACTCCGCGCTGGAGTTGCTCGACGCCGACGGCAGGCAGATCGCCGCGAACGACGACTACGATGACAAGGGCTTCGGGCTGCTGACGCACCAGGCCGACTCGGTCATCCTGGCGAGGCTGCCGCGCACCGGCGCCTACTACATTCGCCTGAGGGATGCCCAGCGCCAGGGCGGCCCGGAGTACGCGTACCGCCTCCGCATCAGCGCGCCGCGGCCGGACTACGACCTGCGCGTGGTGCCCTCTAGCCTGACCGCCCGGGCGGGCACCATCGTTGCGGTGACCGTCTGCGCGCTGCGCAAGGACGGGTTCACGGACAGCATCGACCTGCGGCTGGTGGGCGCGCCCTTCGGCTACGCGTTGACAGGCGCCCGCATCCCGGCAGGTCAGGACAGCGTGCGCGTGACCCTGGCGGTTCCGCCCAGGCCGCAGCCGGAGCCCGTCGAGCTGCGGCTGGAAGGGGTGGCGCGGATCGCGGGGGCGGATGTCCGGCACGTCGCGCAGCCGGCCGAGGACATGATGCAGGCGTTCGCGTACCGCCATCTCGTGCCGGCGGAGAAGTGGCTGGTGGGAGTGCTCGGCCGCGGCCAGAACTCGCCAGCGATCCGGGCTGCCGACACCGCCCCGCTCCAGATACGCGCGGGCGGCACTGCGAAGCTGCGGCTGACCGCGCCCGCGTGGTTGGTGCGCGACGACCTCCGCTTCTCCCTGGACACGCCGCCCGACGGGATTACCATCGAGAGCGTGTCGGCGGCCGCCGGCGACCTCGCCATCGTGCTGCGCGTGGACGGCCAGAAGGTGAAGCCCGGGCTGAAGGGGAACCTCATCGTCGATGCCTTCCGCGAGACGACGACCACGCCCGCGAACGCGAAGCAGCCAGTGACGCGCCGCTCGCCGATCGGAACGCTCCCGGCGGTGCCGTTCGAGGTGGTTGCCGGGTAGCGAGCGCGACCAGCGCAACGCCCGCGTGCTGGCCCGCGGTGTCGAGTCCCTGGTCGCGGTGGCAGCTGGGCGCGCGCCGGCTATGCCGCGGACAACCCCGCGCTCACCAGCGCGATGAAGCGCTCGCGGCGCTCCAGGTCGGCGGGCGTGAAGCGGCTGCGCAGCAGGTTCTGCTTGAAGGCGTCGGGGTCGGCGTCCTCGGGGATGGGCAGCGTCTCGACGGGCTTGCACGCGAGGCGCATGTGTTGGCCCGGCGTCAGGCGCTCGTTCACGGGGAGGCCGGCGGCGCCGGTGGCGAGGGGCCAGGTGGCGTCGACGATGGTCGGCCCCTCGGGGAACTCGGCGACGAGGTAGTTGTGCACGTCGACGAACGGGCCCTCGGCGAGGATTGCGGCAAGAGGCTCGGGCAGGTTGGGGGCGTCCTCGCGCGCCAGGCGGCTCGTGCACGCGTAGACCTGCGTGCGGATGCCCAGCTCCGCCAAGAGCGCCTTGAGCAGGTAGTGCTTGCCGGAGCAGGTGCCGCGCCACTCGCGGATGAGCGTCTCCGGGCGGTTGTCGCTTGCGCGCGCGTAGGGCAGGTCGCGCACCAGGGCGTAGGCGCGCTCAGCCTCACTGCTCACGTCCGGCAGCGGGATGCCCCGGCGCCCCGCCTCCGCGCACATGGCCTGCAGCAGTGTCATCTCCGCTCGATCCTCAGGTGTCATCCGCGTTGCGGTCCCTTCGTGACTAGGTCCGGTCAGGCGCAACTACTCGGTCTCGGTGAGGCGACAAGCAGATCCGTTCGGGATGACGGCAACTCGCCAGCGTGCTGACCGAGGCCGTCATGCCGTAGGCATCAGGTTGTCTTGCGCATTCCGAGCAGTCGCGATCCGGCGAGCCGACAGGAGTGTGCGCCTGCGCGCCGAATGATAGGGTGGCAGCGACCGCATGGCTGCCGCCAACGGACTGCCATGAGCGCCGATGTCCGCCCACCAGACCCCAGAGACCCGGCATCACCCGCCCGCATCAGCCGTCGGCAGGTGCTCCGCGCCGCCCCGGCTGCGCTGGCGCTCGGGTGGGAGCCCGCGGCCGCGCAAGGCCGGAGGCAGATCACGCTGGCGACGGTCAGCGCGAACTACCGCGAGGGCTTCGAGAAGGTCGCACGCGAGTACGAGCGACTGCACCCCAACGTGCGTGTGCGCGTGGACATCATGCCGGCCAACGGGTACGAAACGTGGCTGCGCACTCAGATCCCCGGCGCCGGCGCCAATGCCCCCGACCTGATCAACGCGAACTATGCGTGGGGCATGTACGAGCGCGGCCTCATCTCGAACCTATCGCCCTTCGTCGAGGGCTCCAACCCCTACACGGGCCGCACCTGGCAGGATACGCTCAACCGGCAGTTCCTCGAGAAGTACAAGGTCGGCGGCGACATCACGTTCATCCCGATCGACTCGATCGAGATCGGATTCTACTACAACGCCGATCTGTTTCGCTCGCTCGGTATCGCGCCGCCGCGGACCTGGGACGAGATGCTGGCGCTGGCGGAGCGCATCCGGGCGGCCGGCCACCTGCCCCTCGCGGTGCCCGGCAACGCCGACTCGTACTGGGCCGGCACGGTGGGCTGGATCTTCCGCTTCTTCTCCGACGCGTACACGCGCCACTTCGTGCCGATGGTCCTCTCGCAGCCCGGCGACTGGGACTACAACGCGCGCACCAACGCCGGTTTCCGCCTGAACCTGAAGGACCCGTACAACGACGCCTACGTCGTGGTCAACGGCGAGCGCCTGCTGGCGGCCGTCCGCGACCGGCGCATCCGGGTGGACGACGCGCGGTTCGCCGAGGTCTACACGCGGGTGAAGGAGTTCGCGCGCTACTGGCAGCGGGGCTACCACGGCGCGACCAGCCAGACCGCCTACCACCTCTTCCTGACCGGGCGGGCGGCCGTTTTGCTCGACACCTCGGGGCTCATCGGGCAGTTGCTGAAGGACATGGCCGACCTGAGCCCGGCCGCACGGTTCGAGTGGGGCGTGTTCCCGGTGCCCCCGCTCACCACCTCGCCCTTCCACATCCCGCCGTTCCGGGGTGTCGGCGGGCCGGGCACGGTGTTCGGCCTCGTCAAGAAGAGCCCGGAGCAGGTTCGCCAGGTGGCCGACTTCCTGATGTACCTGACCTCGCCCGCGGTGGCCCGGGTGCTGGTGGAGACGGCCGTCAAGGCGCGCAAGCCGCTCGTCGGCCCCATGCTCATCCCCGGCGTCGAGCTGCCGGCGGAGATCCGGGCCTACTACAGCCCCTTCGAGGGGCGCGGGTTCGAGCGGCTGTCGTTCCGCGGGCTGCAGGACGATCAGCAGTCGGTGTGGGAGTGGACCGTGTGGGCGCAGCGGTACATGGAAGGCCGCATCACGCTGCCCGAGTTCCTCCGGCGCTACCAGCGGCTGATCGAGGCGGCGGTCCCGCGCATCATCGCTACGCAGCATCTGGACATAAACCCGCGAACCAAGGACACGAAGGGATGAGCGCCGCCACACGTCACCGCCGATCCTCGTGGCCGCTCGTCTGGGCGATGCTGCTGCCCTCCGTGCTGCTGCTGCTCGTGTTCAACTACGTGCCGGCGCTCATCGGCATGGGCGGCGCGTTCGCGCACTGGGGCGGCGGCGAGACCACCCGCTGGGCCGGGGTCGACAACTTCCTGGCGATGAGCCACGATGAGTACCTGGGCATCAGCGTGGGCAACCAGTTGCTGCTGCTGCTCGCCAACGTCGCCAAGACGCTCATCGCGCCGCTCATCGTCGCCGAGCTGCTGGTCAACCTGCGCTCGGCGCGCTGGCAGTACCTGCTGCGGACCGCGTTCATCCTGCCGATGGTCGTGCCCGGCATGGTGACGATGCTGCTCTGGGCGTTCGTCTACGACGGCAGCGTGGGCGTGCTGAACCAGATCCTGGAGGCGGTTGGCCTCGCCTCGATGACGCGGTCGTGGCTCGGCGAGTCGAGCACGGCGCTTCCGGCCATCGTCGGCGTGGGCTTCCCCTGGGCGGGAGGGCTGGCGCTGCTGATCTACCTCGCGGGCCTCACGAGCATCTCGACGGACGTGTGGGACAGCAGCGCGCTGGACGGAGCGACCGGGTGGCGGCGCGTGCTGCACGTCGACATCCCGCTGCTGCGCTCCCAGGTCCGGCTGCTGACCACGCTGACCATCATCGGCACGCTGCAGGACTTCGGCAGCATCCTGATCCTCACCGCGGGCGGCCCCGGCCTCGCGACCCACGTGCCCGCGCTGCACATGTACTTCCAGGCGTTCCGCTTCGGGCACATGGGCTATGCGTCCGCGATCGGGTTCACCCTCTTCCTGGTGATCTTCGTGTTGGCCTACGTGAACCAGCGTTGGGGCAGGAGGGCCGAGGCATGAACAGGCGCCGCCGACTCCCTCTCCCCTTGCGGGAGAGGGCTGGGGAGAGGGGGCCGCGCGCAGGTGGGTCGCGCATCGGCCGGTGGAACCAGGCGGGCATCGCGGCGGCGCTGCTGGCGCTCCTCGCCCTGTCGCTGCTGCCCCTCGCGATGATGGTGCTCCTGTCGCTCAAGAGCAACGCGGGGGTATTCACCAACTTCTGGGGGCTGCCGAGCCCCGCCAAGTGGAGCTACTACGGCGACGCCGGGCGCGTTCTGTGGCCCTACCTGCTGAACACGTTCATCGTCATCGGGCTCGTGGTGCCGCTCGTGGTCCTGCTCTCGTCTACGGCCGGCTTTGCGCTCGCCCGTCTGACGTTCCGCGGGCGCGAGGCGGTCTTCGCGCTGGTGCTGGGCCTGCTGATGATCCCGGGCGTGCTGACGCTGATCCCCACCTACTCGCTCGTGCAGTGGCTGGGAATCATCAACACGAGGTGGGCGCTCGTGCTGCCGTACCTGGCGGGCGGGCAGGTGCTGGGGATCGTGCTCTGCCGGACGTACTTCGCCGGCCTGCCGGACGAGCTGTTCGAGGCGATGCACCTCGACGGCGCCAGCGACGCGCAGACCTACCGCCATCTGGCGCTGCCGCTCTCCATGCCGACCCTCGCGACCGTGGCGATCATGACGAGCCTGGGCATCTACAACGACTACATCTGGCCCCTCGTCGCCATCAGCGACAGCGGGCTGCAGACGTTCACCGTGGGCGTGACGCGGTTCGCGGGCGAGTTCAACATGGAGTACGGCCCGATGCTGGCCGGCTACGTCCTGGGCAGCATCCCGCTTATCATCCTCTTCGCCGCCGGCATGCGCGCGTTCATCCAGGGCATCACGTCCGGCGCGCTGCGGGCGTAGGGGCGCACGCGGTCCGTCACTGTCGCGCCTCGGACGGGTGTTCGCGGCCGGATGCGCGGTCGTGGGCAAGGCGGGTGGTGGGTCCGGGTGAGCCGCGCGGTGTGTTGCCACGGCAGGGCGGCCCGGTGAGTCGCCCGGTGCGCCGCCACGGCAGGGCGGTGGGTTCGAGGTACCCGGTGCGCCGCCGGGGCAGGGCACAGCATTCGCGATCCACGTTGTCACGCTAGATAGGCCTGCGCGCGAATGCTCTGCCCCTGCTGACCTCACCCGCCCTGCGACGTGACGGGGTCGTCGCCGACCGTGTGCGTCGCCGGGGGAAGGGCACAGCATTCGCGATCCACGTTGTCACGCTAGATAGGCCTGCGCGCGAATGCTCTGCCCCTACGGAACCCGCGGAACGAGCCAGCACGCGCGTCCCGTCCGTTCGACCTTCGACCTTCGACGCACATCCCCGCGCTCCGCACCACCCCACTTGCCACTTGCCACTTTCAACTTGCCACTGCCTATCGCTCCCACACCCGCCGCCAGCAGCGCAGCGTGTGGAGCTTGCGGAAGCCGAACGAGAGGTAGAACGGCTTGTCTGTGCCGACGTAGGCGACGGTGGCGCCCAGCTCGCCGCAGCGGCGGATGCCCTCCAGCACGGCGGCGCGGCCCAGGCCCCGGCGGCGGTAGTCGGGGTCGGTGGCGACGGGCTCGACATACCCGTAGCGGTGGACCGGGTCGTACCACATGCCGCAGAACGAGACGAAGTCGCAGCTGGGGGCGACCACCACGATCGCGAGGTCCTGGCGGTAGTGGGGGCCGGACTGCATGCGCTTGCGGCCCTCGACGCCGTCGGCGGGCGGCTCGCCGGGGTGGTTGAAGCCGCGGTGGAGGCAGCGGTCCATCCTGCGCAGGTCGTTGTCGTCGGCCAGGGCCTGCAGGCGGAAGCCATCCGGCAGCGCGATGGGCGGGAAGGGCGTGGGGATGGTGAACTGGGACATCGGGCGGTGCTCGTTCGGGGCCAGGTCATAGCCTCGCGCGGCGACGATGGCCTGGAACGCGGTGTCGAACTCGTGGACGAACGCGTGCAGATACGGCACGCCGGTGGCTGTCTCGCCGCGCAGCTCGCGCTCGGCGTGGTCCAGTATCTCGGGCTTCAGGTGCGCGTAGTCCGGGTGGACCGCGAAGAACGCCTCGCCCAGTCGCAGCTCGTACGTCGCCACGCCGACGATGCGCCCGCCCTCCTCCCAGATGCCGATGCGCTCGGCCGACGCCTCGTCGAACCAGGGGTGCGTGTAGGCGTACTCCCAGATCTGCGCGAACCAGTTGCCGTCGCGGTTCTCGGCTCGGTACAGCGTGTGGATGAACGCGTAGACGGCCTCATAGTCCGCGCCCTCGCGGAAGTGGCGCATGGTCATGGTGGGTAGCCTCCAGTGTGCCACGTTCCATTCGCCACGATGATCGGCGATCCTTCTTGACGCGGCGCGCGGTGAAGCGTAGTATGGCGCTGGGAGCGGCACGGGAGGAGCGAGCGATGCGCCGCTGGTTTGTCGGGTTGAGCCTGTTCGGACTGGGCATCGTCGGGATCGTGGCGCAGAAGATGCACTGATCGGCGTTCCTGGCCGGGTGGTGGACGGGCTCGGGCGCGCTGCCGGGGGCGCGTGTCGACTACCTGTGCCTGCCATCGACGTGGATGATCGCCGCAGTATGGGTGGCGCTGCTGGTGGGCGCGTTGATCATGATGCGAGGTACCGCTGGAGGGGTGACCGATGGCGACGTGGAAGCCAACCGAGGTGCCGGGCGACGCTGACTGCGATGGCCGCTGGCAGGCCGTCCTGGATGCCATCGTCTGTCTCGATCGGAGCGGGCAGGGCGACAAGGCCGCGGCGGCCTACGACGTGGTGATCGAGCGCGGCGAGGCGCTCGGCCATTTCCAGCGTGAGATGTTCCAGGCGTTTCGCAGCGGGCAGGAAAAGCGCTAGCGCGGCCGTGGAGGTAGCCGCCCCGTCTGGGCGGAGTTGGAGCGGCGGCGGCCGTGTGCCTGGGACTTCCTCAATGGGTAGACGCGCCGGGCTTCAGCGCCCTGCCGTCAACCTTGACCCATGTGTTCGTCAGCGCGAAGGACATCCGCGCGGCGTTGGGTACGTGTGAGTGCACCTTCGTGCCCTGGGCGTCGGTCACGTAGTTCAGGTCGACCGGTCCCGCCAGGCGCAGGCTCATCAGCTTGCCCAGGTCGATCGCGAAGACCATCTCGCCCAACAAGTCGGCGCGGACGAAGCAGTCCTCCCAGGCGTGGAGGCGGACCACCGAATGTAGGCGTATCCGCGCGCACCGGACACCGGCGATCGTCTGAACAGCGATGAGGCGAGCCGCCGTGTTGCCGGCCGAGGCGCCGTACTCGTCCAGCACCGAGTTGATCAGCACCTTGTCGATCGGCCACGCGTCGCCGACGCGGACCTTCTGGCCGGGCAGCATCGCCGCGCCTTCGACTGGGAGCATCATTTGCGCAAGATGCCTGTCTGTACCGAGTAGGGCGCGAGGCGAACTTGTGGCGATGACGTCACCGTGGACGCGCTTCACGGCAAACGTCGAGCCCTGGAGAGGCGTCTTGCGCGTGCGGCGCCTGGTTCCGGTGGTGACCGTCTCCGATGCCAGGCTGTAGGTCCGGGCTACTCCGGTGACGTCAGTGAGGACGTCGGCATCCTCATTGGGGTGCCTGAGAATGCGCCCAAACGTGGCCCGTAACTCGTCGATATCCAGAATGCGTTGGGTCCATCGCTGGCGCTCGGTGGTGATCTGGCGCACGGGACGCCCACGCGACCCCTTCACCGTCGTCTCGACGCGCGACTGGTATTCCGTGACGCACGTGTCGCCCTTGGACACGCGAGCGCGCAGCACGTAGTCGGCGCCGCCATCCTGGGCGACGCACGGCACCGCCGCGGCGAGTGTGGACACCAGCGCACAGGCTACGATCCATCGATTCGGCATCCGGGCCTCCTCTGGTCGGCTTCGCCTACCGCCCCATCACCCCCGCGAGGAGCCGGATGTAGGCGGCCTGGTAGTAGATGGCGTTCTCCGACAGCTCCCAGCTCGACTGCGGCCAGGCCAGGTTGAAGTCGGCGTAGGCCTTGGCGCGCGGCTGCTTCTTGATCCACTCCACGTCGCCGCCCTTGTCGCCCTTCTTGCCCCCGAAGCTCTGGTTGGCGCCGCCCACCACGTAGCCGGGCGGCGGGTTCGACTCGAACGGGGTGCCGACGCCGTACCGCTCGTGGTACAGGTGCATCATCGACAGCTCCGCGCCGCAGCCCTTCATGTTCGTCAGCAGGACGGCGCTCATCGGGTTGACGCCATGGAACGAGTGGAGCATGTCCTCGGCGCGCTGGCGGAGGCGGGCCTGCCCGGTCAAGGCGACGCCTCCGTGCTTCGCGGCGAGCAGGGCGATGAGGCCGAACCACGCGCGCACCGTGTTGCTGCCCCAGTGGTAGGCCTCCGGGTTCATCCAGGCGCGGTAGAGGTCGGCCTGGACCGGCGGGGCGAAGCGCGAGTTGCCGGCCGAGTCGCGGAGCTGCTTGCGGATGCGGGCGCAGAGGGTTGTGTCTGCGCCGGGCAGCGAGAGGTAGTCCGTGAGCGCCTCCGTCATGCCGGCGTCGTACGGGCTCCAGGTGCCTTCAGAGAGCTGGCGGGTCTTGGGCGCCAGCTTGACGACCGCCGCGTTGTACTCCCGCTTACCTGTCAGGGCGAAGAGGTGGATGGCGGCCATCGCCTCGGTGCGGTCCTGCTCGTCCGGGCCGCGGCTGGCGTTGCCGGACTTGATCTCGCCGGTATCGGACTTGTACGTCCGCGGGTGGGTGCGGTAGTACGCCCAGCCCCTCTCGGCGCGGCGGGCGAGGTCGTCGGCGAACGCCTTCCACTGCGGGAACTGGCTGTACACGCGGGCGGCGTGGGCGTAGTTCATGGCGCTGGCGATGGTCGCGCCGGTGCACTCGGGGCCGTAGTAGCGCTTGCTCTTCGCCCCGTTGTAGTCGATGGAGCCCATCTTCACGTAGACGCCGCCGTCGGCCGCCTGCATCTTGACGAGCCAATCGAGCTGGACCTTGACCTCGTCGAGCAGGTCGGGCAGGCCGTTGCCGGACTCGGGGATGCCGAAGTCGTCCGTGAAGACCGCCGGGTTCACGCGGTAGGCGTAGAGCAGGGAGCTGAGCGTGTCGGCGTTGAAGGGCGGGTACTTGTTCGTGTCGCCGGCGTCCATCCACCCGCCGCGCAGGTCCCTCTGGGTGCCTGGGTCATCCTTCGCCCAGACGGCGCGCGCCACGCGGTCCTGGTCCATGTAGGACGGCATCAGCCAGGGCGAGTCGGCATAGGGGCGCTTCAGCTCGAACGAGAGGCGCTGGTAGTAGTAGGTGCGGACGGCGGCGCGGAGGACGTACTTGTAGGCCTCGGTGCCGACGGTGAAGCAGGGAGAGCGCAGCCTGGTCATCGGATCGTACACGTAGTACTTGCCGGGCGCGCGAACGGTGCTGAAGTCGAACCACCACCCCTGATCGCCCGAGTCCTCGTGGGTCGCGCCTTCGCGCCACGCCACCGGCGCCCCCTTCAGCACAATGTCGCCACCCGGCACACGCCGGACCTGCAGCTCCGGGCCCGGCTGGTACTTGTCCGCGGAGTTGTAGCCGCGCACCGGGTTCGTGACTATGGCGAACTTGTCGCCCATCGGCATGTAGCCGAACTGGTCGACGACGATGCGGCCGGTGACCGCAGGCAGGCCAGGCACCGTCACGCCCTCCAGCCGCGGTACGGCGTAGTCGGGGTACGGGGCCTTCTGCGCCCCGCAGGACGATAGAGGCATCATCGCCAGGACGATGAGGAGACGGTGGAGTGTTCGCGTGCCCATTGGTGCCCTCCCGTGCTGATGGTGGGTGGTGCGTCACGGCACCATTCGCCGGGTAGGGCGGGAGTTCCTGGGTGGGCGCGGGGTTGGGGGCGGACGACGGCCGCGACGGAACGACCGCACGTTGAGGTGCTCGATGCGTCGCCGGGGGAGGGCACAGCATTCGCGATGTACGTTGGCGGGAGAGATGGCTCCGCGCGCGAATGCTCTGCCCCTGCGGGCTGCCGCCGCGGAGAGCCACCCGTTCGACCTTCGATCTTCGACGTTCGACCGCCGTCACGTCGCCTCCGGCGGCTCCTCCTCGCTGGGGTCGGGCGCGGCGAGGCGTCGCAGCAGGCTGCGCAGGGCCTCGCGCTCCTCCGCGGAGAGCGGCTCGAGGAGGCTCGCCTCCGCGGTCTCGTGCGCGCTGCGGATCTGGTCCACTGCCTCGTCGCCAGCCGCGGTAAGGCTCACCTGGTAGGCGCGGCGGTCTCGTGGGTCGCGGACGCGCTCGACGAGGCCCTTCTCCTCCAGGTAGTCGACAAAGGCGACCATCGTCGTTCGGTCGATGTGCGTCGGCTTGCAGAGCGCGGTCTGCGACTGGGGTCCATCGGCCTTGAGGGCCGTCAGCAGCATCACGTGCGGCAGCATCAGGCCCATCGGTTCCAGGGCCTGCTCGATGCCACGAACGGCGCTGTGGCCGGCGTGCAACAGCAGAATCAGGATGGCGTCCTCGAGTCCCGCGGGCACGCGCGGTCGGGGCGGCGGGCCCATGGGCGGTTGGGGGCCTCGGGGCGCCGCGGGCAGGCGGTACAGCGAGCGGCCTCGGTTGGTGTGGTTGCTTCTCATCGCATCTTCCTGATCTGCCGGAGTACGGCGCCCGGCGTTGAGACGCACGCCGGGCGGGTCGGCTCTGTCATCGTTCCCTACTTCGTCTTCGGACCGGTGCTTGCCTTCACATCGGCCGCGGCCCCGGAGGCCGGCTGACCAAGCTGGTAGGCGAGCGCCGCGGCCGACAGCGAGATCTTCGCCCTGGCGTTGACCAGGCTGACGCGCGCCTCGTTGGCCGTCGTCTGGGCGTCCGTCACGTCCAGCAGCGTGCCCTCGCCGGCGCGGTAGCGGCCCTCCGCGACCCGGAGGCTCTCCTCGGCGCTGGCCACCTGCGCCTCGGCGGACGCGGCCTGCTGGATCGCGGTCTGCAGGTCGAGGTGGGCCGCGAGGACGGACTGGGTGACGCTCTGCTGCGTCGAGCGCAGGCTGGCTTCGGCGCTCGCCACCGCGGCGCGGCTCTGCTCGATCTTGCCGCGTGTCAGGCCGCTGTCGAACGGCGTCGCGGTGAGCGAGATGCCCACATACGCCTGGCCGCTCGCCGAGTCGCTGAAGCTGCTGTTCGAGGCGGACATGCCGCCGAACGCGCTGATCTGCGGCGCCTGCGCCAGACGGGACACGCTGAGCCGTACCTTCGCGGCCTCCAGGTTCGCCCGGGCCTGCGCCATCTCGGGGCGGTTCCTGAGCGCCTGGTCGACGAGGGCGTCCGGCTTCACGTCCGCC
This sequence comes from uncultured Chthonomonadaceae bacterium, assembly GCA_964519955.1. Lineage (GTDB taxonomy): Bacteria > Armatimonadota > Chthonomonadetes > Chthonomonadales > CAJBBX01 > CAZFLM01. The sequence goes on from CAZFLM010000025.1 coordinate 32,933, forward strand.
GCGGCCTCGGGCTGCTCACCCACATCGACCACCGTGCGCGGGTCGACGCCCATCGCCTCGGCGAGCGTCATTCGCGCCTCCAACTCGTCGCGCTGGGCGCTGGTGAGAGAGGCCTGGGCCGACGCGACTGACGCAAGGGCGCGCGGCACATCGCCCCACGCGGCGTCGCCGGCCTGGTAGCGGGCCTGGGCCTCGTCCAGGTGCTGCTGCTGGTCATGCAACTGCTGCTCGGCGACAGCCGTGAGGCGCCGAGCCTGCACGTACCCGTAGAACCCTTGCTTCGCCGCGAGCACGACCTGGATGCGGGTGCCATCCAAGGCGTACTTCGCCGCCTTCAGATCTTGCCTCGCCGCGTTGACGCTCCCATTGGTGCGCCCGAAGTCGTAGACGAGTTGCGACACCTCGACCGATGCGGAACCGGTCTCGCCCGCCACGTTGGCCGAGGAGCCCGAGATGCGCATCGTGCGCGAGTGCTGCTCGGTGGCCGACAGCGTGAGAGATGGGCCAAGGCCGCTCTTCTGCTGCCGCAGCGCGCCCGCGGACGATTGCACCGAGGCCGCCGAGAGCGCGATGTCGGGGTGGTTGGCCAGCGCGATCCGCACGGCCTCCGCCACCGAGAGCTTCGTCCCTGGCTTGACGACCGTACCGCCGTTCGGCGCCTCAGGCACCGTGAGCTGGACGGACGGTTTGAGCGATGGCAGCGGGCGCGGCCCGGCTACCGTCACCTGCCCGGCCGTGTTGTCCTTCGGCGTCTGGCCCGATGCCGCGGCCGCGCAAAGCAGCAAGATCGCGCCGGTCCTGGCTATTGCGCTTCGATTCATGTCGGATCTCCCTTCAGGTCGGCAGTGCCCCACGCGTGTCGCCTGCAGAGCGACTTCGGCGGACGGGCACCCTTCGGCAAACTCAGGGCAGGCTCAGGCCCATCCCACCACTACGCCGGTGCATTCGTGTTACTGGCGAAACCGGGGCGCTCGACTGCTTCGTATTGTATGATACCATGAAAATCAGCACAACTGATTATCATGCCGGTTGACAATCAGCCGACAATACGTCTACACTGACGACATGATGCGGACGGGTCCGTCGGAGCCGCAGGGTTTGCGTGTTGAGAAGGGAGCTGCAAGATGGCAGCGGGTCAGAAGCGAAAGCGCAGGGCATGGCCGGTGTGGGTCGCCGTTGTGGTCGTGCTCCTTGTTGGTGGTCAGTTCGTACGTTCCCGCATGGCCGGTGGGCCGGGTGGCCCCGGCGGTGGAAGCGATACCGGGGTGCAGACCGCAAAGGCGGAGATCACCACGCAGCAGCAGAAGATCGCCGCGAGCGGCGTGGTGGCCTCGCAGACCGGCACCCAGGTGAAGATCGGCTCGCAGATCACGGGGCGCATCGCGGAGTTGCCGGCGGACGTCGGCACGCACGTGAAGGCCGGGCAGGTCGTCGCGGTGCTGGATTCGCCGGACTACAAGGCGCAGGTGGACATGCAGCGCCAGGCCGTGGCGTCATCCGTAGCTTCCCTGGCGCAGGCGAAGTCGCGGTTTGAGCAGGCGTCGGAGACCGCGGGCTACACGCGGGAGCAGACGGCCGCGCAGATCGCCCAGGCCGACGCGGCGATGCAGGCGGCGCAGTCGCAGATCGACTCGTCCGCGGCGACCGCGCGCCTGCAGCCGACGCAGACCGCGACCGAGATCCGGCGCGCCGAGGCGACCCTCTCCACCGCGAAGTCGTCGCTGACGCAGGCGCAGGTCACCGCGCGGCAGCAGGTCCAGCAGTCGCAGTCGAGCGTCGACGACGCCCAGGTCGCGCTGGACAACGCTAGCCGGACGCTCCAGCGGAAGCAGAAGCTGCTCAAGGAGGGCTTCGTCGCGGCGCAGGAAGTGGACGACGCCGAGACCGCCGCGCGGCAGGCCGATGCCAAGCTGGCGAGCGCGAAGGCCAGCCTGGAGATCACTCGCGAGAAGGTCCGCGCCGACGTGCAGACCGCGCAGGACACCGTGGCGCAGGCGCAGGCGAGCCTCGAATCGGCGCAGGCCGGCAAGCTGCAGGACGCCGTCCGCCAGGCGGAGTTGCAGAGCGCGCGGCAGTCGCTGGCGCAGTCGGCCGCGGCCCTCAAGCTGCGCTTCGCAGACCGGCGCCAGGACCGCATCAAGGTGATGGCGGTCAAGGAGGCCGCGAACGCCGTGGCGCAGTCGCAGGCCAGCCTGCTGCAGGCGCGCGCTCAGTTGAGCTACCAGGAGGCGCAGTTCGCCAAGGCGGTGGTCCGGTCGCCGATCGACGGCACCGTGCTCTCCATCACCGCACAGCAAGGTGAAACGGTCGCCGCCGGCCTGTCCGCTCCGACCCTCATCACTGTGGCCGACCTGACGAAGCTCGAGGTCCGGGCGTACGTCGACGAGACGGACATCGGCAAGACGAAGATCGGCCTGCCCGCCGAGGTCCGCGTCGAGGCGTTCCCGGGCAAGGTGTTCAAGGGCAAGGTGACCAAGATCGCCAGCGCGTCGACCGTGAAGGACAATGTCGTCACCTACGAGACGACGGTGGCCGTGGAGAACCCGGAGGGCCTGCTGCGGCCGGACATGACGGCCGACGTGACGCTGATCCTGGGCGAGTACCCGAACGTGCTGACCGTCCCGTCCGAGTCGATCCATCGCGAGGTGAGCCGCACGCTGGTCTACGTGCTGCACCCGGAGAAGGAGGGGCAGGACAAGGTCGAGACGCGCCCGGTAGAGCTGGGCTTCGACGACGGCGCGCACACGGGGATCAAGTCGGGGCTGAAGGAGGGCGAGACGGTGGTCGTGGCCGGGCTCCCGCGGCTGGGCGTGCGCGCGCCCGATGCGCAGAGGGGAGAGCCGGGACGATGACGCCGGATACATCCGCCAAGGGGCCTCCGGCGGCCAACCTGATCGAGCTGACGGACATCTACAAGATCTACGTGATGGGCGATCAGGAAGTGCGCGCGCTGGATGGCGTGACGATCAAGGTGCAGGAGGGCGACTTCCGCGCGATCATGGGGCCGTCGGGTTCGGGCAAGTCCACGCTGATGCACATCATGGGCTGCCTCGATGCGCCGACCAGCGGCTCGTACCAGCTCGCCGGCGAAGAGGTGTCGAACCTGGACGACGCCGACCTGGCGCGGGTTCGCAACCAGATGATTGGGTTCGTGTTCCAGAGCTACAACCTGCTGCCGTCCTTCACCGCCCTGGAGAACGTCGAGTTGCCCATGATCTATGGGGGAGTGCCGGACCGGCGCAAGAAGGCAAAGGCGGCGCTGGAACTGGTGGGGCTGGAGTCGCGCATGGACCACAAACCGACGCAGCTCTCCGGCGGCCAGCAGCAGCGCGTGGCCATCGCTCGGGCCATCGCCTCGGAGCCGCGCGTGTTGATGGCCGACGAGCCGACCGGCAACGTGGCCACGCGGCAGGGCGAGGAGATCATGGCGATCTTCCAGGAGCTGAACGACCAGGGCATCACCGTGATCCTCGTGACGCACGAGCCGCACATCGCGCGGCACGCGAAGCACCTCGTGCAGGTGCAGGACGGCCGCATCCTCGCGGACACGCCCATCGCCGAGCGGATCATCGCACGCGACTGGCTGGCGCTGCCGGAGAACGCGGTGACCGCCGGCCCGCTGAGCTTCTGAGGGAGGTAAGGACATGACACCTATCGATACCTTCCGCTTCTCGATGCGGGCTCTGCGCGACAACAAGATGCGGTCCGCCCTCACCATGCTGGGCGTCGTCATCGGCGTCTCGGCGGTCGTGACAGCCGTGTCGGTTGGCCAGGGCGCGTCGGCGAACGTGACCAACTCGATCGGCAAGCTGGGCAACAACCTGCTGATGATCATGCCGGGCAGCCCGCGCGTCGGCCCAGGCGGACCCGGTGGCGGCGCCATGCCGCAGACGCTGAAGCCCGCCGATGCCGAGGCTATCAAGGAGCGCTGCAAGGAGTCCGTGCTCTACGTGTGCCCCCAGGTGCGCAGCTCCGTGGTGGCCAAATCGGGCTCCAAGACGACGCGCACGACCTTAACCGGCGCCACGGCCGACTTCCTGAAGGTGAGCAACTACAACATCGCCAAGGGGCGATCGCTGAACGATCTGGACGAGTCCGGCAAGCTGCGCGTGGTGGTCCTCGGCACGACGGTGGCGCAGAACCTGTTCGGCGCGGCGGCGGACAAGTGCGTCGGCCAGAGCATCATGCTCAACCGGGTGCGCTTCGACATCGTCGGCCTGCTGGAGTCGAAGGGCGCGAGCACGTTCGGGCAGGATCAGGACGATATCGTGATCATGCCGCTGACCACCGCGATGGGGCGCGTACTCAACCAGCGCAACGTGTCGATGATCAGCATTCAGTGTCGCTCGGTGGACAAGATCGACCTGGCGATGGAGCAGATCGTCTCGCTGCTCCGCGGACGGCACCGCCTGTCGCCGCCGTTCCCGGAGAACGACGACTTCACGGTGATGAGCCAGAGCCAGATGCTCGCGACGATGAACACGGTCGGCACCATCCTCACGCTGCTTCTCGCCGGCATCGCGGCCATCTCGCTGACCGTCGGCGGTGTCGGGATTATGAACATCATGCTCGTCTCGGTGACCGAGCGGACGCGCGAGATCGGCATCCGCAAGGCGCTGGGCGCGACGGAGAGCAACATCCGCTCGCAGTTCCTGATCGAGTCGGCGCTGCTGTCGATGGCGGGCGGCATCGTCGGGGTCGCGTTCGGCGCCGGGCTCTCCCTCGCGGCGGGACGTATCTCGGGCTGGCCGATCGCGCCGAGCATGCTCAGCGCCGCGGTGGCCGTAGCGGTGTCGGCGGGCATCGGCGTGTTCTTCGGCTTCTGGCCGGCGGGGCGCGCCGCGCGCCTGCATCCGATCGAGGCGCTTCGGCGGGAGTAGCACGCTCCGGAATGGGAGGCGGCCGGGACACCCTCGATGCGGGGGCGTCCCGGCCGCCTCTTTGCGCGTCAGGGGCCGGCGCGCGCCGCCAGCACGGAGGCCCGTCGTCCATCGCAGCGCGCCGAGTTGGAGGGTGGCGCTCCGTCGCCACCGAGGGCTACCGCCAGCCTCCCGGCTCAAGGCCCTGCAGCCGCAGCAGCGTCTGGAGTTCGCCGTAGTGCTGCAGGTTGTGGCGCAGCACGTAGATGAGGCGCTCATAGAGGCAGGCGCCGGTGCGGCGGGTGCGGTAGGGCGCAAGCAGCCGGGCGGCCGAGCCGCCGCGCAGCAGGTCGTCGATGCGGGCTGCGGTTCGTTCCGCGTAGGCCAGCAGCCCGGCCTGATCGGGCAGTCTGCTGATGTCGGGATCGTCCGGGTCCGGCACGTCGCCGACTTCCGGCACCGAACGGCGCGAGTAGGCGTCGGCCCAGTAGACGAGGTGGTAGGCCCGGCGGGCCGGCGCCATATCGGGGCAGGTTTCCGCGTACCACTGCTCGGCGGGGAACCGCTCGACCGCGTCGCGCAGCATGAGCCAGCTCCGGACGAACTGATCGGCGAGCGCGGCAAAGCAGACGGACTGGTCGAGGACAGGTCTGGTGCTGTCGGCCGGCATGGTGGCTCCTCCCGGGTTGCCGGAGTGCAGGGCGTCCCAATCTGGTTCTCTCGCCGCTGCTCGCAGTCCTGCGCGGGGCTCGGCCGCCTGAGGATTTGGAGACACGCTGCTGTCACTCGGGGCGCCGCTGTGCGTATCGTGAGAGGTAAGCCCGCGCGCGTGACGGCTGCCCACGAGAGCGCGGAGCAGGGCAATACGCTGAAAAGGGATCACAACGATGTACGGAGCGAACCGAGCCATCGGCTCAGACTGGCGCATCGGTGGAGTGCTCGGGCTCGCCCTGCTGCTGGCGGCGCTGCCCCTCGCCGCCTCGGCGCAGGAGCACGGACCCGGCAGGGGTGATGCGGGCGGCGGACGCCCCGGCGAGAGCCGCGGCGAGCAGCGCGGTGGCGACAGAGGGGGCCAGGAGCGCGGAGGTCCCGAGCGTGGCGGGCAAGGCGGCGAGGTGCGCGGCGACCCCGGCAGCAGGGGCACGGAGCACACCGACCGCGGCGAGGTCCGCGGTGACCGCTCCGAGGAGCGAGACGCCCCGTCGCGGGCGGTGTTCACGCGCTCGGCGGAGGGCAAGCGCTACGACAACGGCGTCGAGCTGCGGGCTGCCACGCGCTACAAGGACCAAGGTTGGGACACGTTCTTCCCGACCCACTACTACTCGTTCCCGCACTACGCGCGGACAAGCGTCTCGGTGGACGTGGTCGCGTCACCGTTCCACTTCTACTACGGCACCTGCCCACCGTTCTTGGAGAGGGGCTGCATCATCTTCGGCCCGCCGTCGGCGATCTACGTCGAGGTGCCGGTCTACGTGGGGCACACGTGGCACGGATACCCGAGCGACGACGACGATGACGACTACTACCTCCACCGGCGTGCCGACACGCGCTGGAAAGACGACTCGGAGCTGCGGCACGCGGTGTACGACCTGGAGGACGCGTTCCGGGACAGCAACATCGACCTGCTCGTCGGCCTCACGGACCCGGATACGAAGATCGCGCTGTTCGCGAAGGGGAAGTACGAGTACTCGATGAAGGCGGGCGACTACCTGGACGTCACGCGCGACTTCATGCGCTCGTCCGATACGGTCGCCTTCGACGTCTACCGCGTCCACTACCGCTCGCGCGACGTGTACCAGCTCTTTGCGAAGCACACCTACAAGAGCAAGGACGACAAGAAGCGCTACGTCTACCTGTGCATTGCGCTGGAACGCATCGATGGGCGCTGGACGATGACGCAGGTGGACACATCGCCGGACCGGATCGACTAGCCAAGCGGATCCATGGGTGGCGCTGGACGGGCACGGAGGCCCATCCGGCCACCGCACTCGTGGATCACCCGGCTGGGCTGCAGCGCCGGCGCGGAGGGCAACCTACCGCGCCGGCGCTGTCTGTGTGGCCGCCTCGATGTCCGCCTTGCCCACCGTCCGCCACATGCGCCGGATGCTGCGGTAGCGGTAGTCGTAGGGCTCGCCGCCGATCTGGCAGGCGTAGTAGAGCTGGACGACGGGGCCGGCCTTCGACCGTTGGACGAACGCCTCCGGCACGTGGAGCGCGGGCACGCCTGGGTCCGGACTGATGTGCCCGACCACCGTCCAGTTCCGCCCGTCTTTCGAAACCGCCTCCGTGATGGCCCGCGCCGTCCACGGGTGCGTGCCCAGGACCGGCGGGTCGCCATAGGCCAGATAGACGCCGCCCGCCTTCACCACGTCGGGGTTCGGGAACTGCTTCAGCGCCGGGTTGTCGTCCGCGCGGATCACGTGCCAGTCGCGCGGGTTCGCGAAGTCGCCCGCGTTCTCCGCGTAGCCCATGCTGACGCCCTTCTCGTCGCCGGCCCAGTAGTCGAACCACAGCTTCCACTTCCCATCGTCCCGCATGAGCGAGGGGCGGTGGTACGAGCCGTACAGGTGGGCCTCCCCGCTGCTCACGCTCTGCGCGCCCAGATCCGCCTTGTGCAGGAGGATCGGCGCCTTCGTCCGCTCCCAGACGATGCCGTCCTTCGACACCGCGCCCATGACGCAGAGGATCGAGCCGTCCGTGTCGCCGGGCTCGCCGTACAGCTTGCCGTCGAGGTTGCGCCCGACGGAGCTGTACGCGATGTAGTAGCGCCCGCCGTGCCGCACGACGGTCGGGTCGCCATTGTGCCAGCTATCGTACGGCGTGTCCTGCGGGGTGATTACGGGACGCCAGAGGTCAGGCCGATCCGCATCGACCCATCCCGCCTCGCCGCCCCACACCTGCCAGGGGCCATCGAGCGACGAGGAGCGCGCGGCGAAGATGGCATCGCAGCCCTGGTAGCCGGGCACGTTGCGGTTGCAGTCGGCGTACGCCCATCCGAAGAGCCAGCCGCGGTACCGGTAGGGCCCCCGCCCCTCGTCGACGACGTGCAGGTTGTACATGTTGCGGAAGCCGCTGATCAGGTCTTTCCCGTCGCGCGTCCAGAGGGCGGTGCGGTCCATGCTGCGGCCGTCGGGCAGCCGCAGTCCGGAGCAGAGCGCGGCGCAGCAGACGGCGGCCAGTGCAAGGGCGGGCGTCCTCATCGGTGCGTTCCTCCAACAGACCATATCGCCGCGGCGGGGTGGGAGTCCTGCGTGGACGGCGGGCAGCGCGCGGCAAACTCCACGCCAGGTGGGCGTAGGGGTTAAGCAATCGCGTTGCCAGACTATGTCTACGCACGGCCTCAATCGCGATTGCTTAACCCTCCCCCTCGCGGCGCACGGGTCCACCGCCAGGGCACAGCATTCGCGCCGGACGGTCTCGCGCCGCCAGGGGAGGGCACAGCATTCGCGCCATACACGACCGCAAAGTGCAGCATTGCACGCGAATGCTCTGCCCCTACGGGTGGGTGCGGGGCGACATCGCGCTTGGTCGGCAGGTAACCGCCGCCGCTGGCGCGAACACGGATGCGAGGGGGACGGTGCGCGATGTGGATGGCGGCGTTAGCGGTGATGGTGCTTCAGGCGGGCGGGCCGCTGGGGCTGGCGAATGGCGGGTTCGCGGAGCAGGCGGGCGGGCACGCCGCCCGGTGGGATGTGGTCGGCTCGTACCGCGCGCTGGCGAGCGGCGGGCGAGGCGGCGCGCCGGCGCTGGAGATGGTCTGCGACGGCAGGGCGGACACCGGCGCGGTGCAGGTGGTCGACTACCGGCCGGCGCGGCGCGGCTCGTTCGCGGTGACGGCGTGGATGCGCTGCGAGGGGGTGGAGGAGGGCGGCGACTGCTCGCTCTACCTCGACGTCATCCAGGAGGGCGGGCCGCCGATCTGGGGAGTGCAGGGCATCCCGGACCGCAAGAGCGCCAAGTGGCAGCAGGTGCGCGCCGAGGTTCACCCGACGCGGCCGGTCAGCCAGCTCCGCGTCTACCTCCTCCTCCGCAAGACGCGAGGCAAGGTGCGCTTCTGCGACGTGCGGGCGGAGGCGCTCCCGCTGAAGGTGCGCGAGTTGCGGCTCTATGCGGCCGGCGGGCGGCGGTTCGAGGTGCGCGCGGCACTGAGCGAGCAGGCGCCGATGCGGCTCGTCGCCGAGCAGGGCGGGGCCGAGGTCTGGCGGCAGGAGGTGGATGCCGCGCGGCTGGCCGGCTCATTCGAGGCGCCGGGCGATGGACCGGTGAGGGTGACGCTCGCTGCGGAGCAGACGGGCTCTGCGGTGCGGGCGGAGCGGTCGGCCTCGCCGCGCGGGGCGTCGGGTGCGGCCGATTGGTGGGTGGCCGACTCGTTCGCGCGCGCGTTCCAGGACGATCTGCCCCCGGAGAAGCCGGCTCGCGCGGCGGCGCTCGACATGGCGCGCGGCGAGCAGGAGGCGTTCCAGGTCTGCGTGCGGGCGCTCGGCAGGCCGTTGCGGAACGTGCGCGTGACGGCGTCGGTCCTTCGATCGGGCGGCCGCGCGCTGGCCGGGGCGCGTGTCGAGTGGAACCGGGTGGGCTACGTGTGGGTGGGCGAGCCGTTCCAGCACCCGTATGCCGAGCGGGCCAGTGCCGCGTGGTGGCCGGACCCGCTGCTGCCGGGCGTGCCATTTGCGGTCGAGGCAGACCAGGTGCAGCCCCTGTGGTTCACGGTGAGCGTGCCGAGGAGCGCGCCGCCCGGCACGTACTCGGGGAGCGTGCGGATCGTGGCGGAGGGCGTGCAGCCGATCGAGTCCCCGCTGACCATCCGCGTCCATCCCGCCGCCATCCCGGTGCAGGGCAAGATGAAGACCGCGTTCGCGCTGATGGACGGCTTCCTGAAGCAGCTCTACGGCGGCATCAGCCCGAAGTTGCGGCGCGCCTACACCGACTACCTGTTGGCGCACCGGCTGAACCCGGACGACATCTCGCGCTGCGAGCCGCCGGACCTCGACGAGATGAGCTACGCGAACACGCGCGGCCTGAACGCGTTCAACATCCTCAACGTAGTGCCCGAGCCCACGAAGCCCGTCACATGGGTCTGCTACTCCGAGTTGGCGGAGTACACCCCGGCGTTCCGCAAGCGCTTCTTCGAGCGGCTCGACGCCATCGTGCCGGAGCTGCGGAAGCGCGGGCTGGCGAAGAAGGCGTACATCTACGGCTTCGACGAGCGCGGGCCGGAGTACATCCCGGTCATTCGCGACCTGTTCGGCGAGATCCACCGGCGGTACCCGGAGGTGAAGACGCTCTCCACGTGCTGGCCGCCGCCCGGCACCGATCCGCTCTCGCTGAACGTAGACTGGTTCGTGCCGCTCAGCTCGTCGTACAACCCGCAGCTCGCCCAGACGGTCCGCAAGCGCGGCGGCGAGATGTGGTGGTACGTCTGCATGGGGCCGAACCATCCCTACGCGAACTGGCTGCTGGAGAACCCGCTCATCGAGGCGCGGCTCATCTGGTGGCAGGCGTTCCAGTACGACGTGGAGGGGTTCCTCTACTGGGGCCTGAATATCTGGTCTCGGGAGCACAACGACCGGCCCATCCCGGACGACGCCGGCCCGCGCATCGACTGGTCCGTGACGACGGGCGGCGACTACAAGTGGCTGAATGGGGACGGCGTGCTGCTCTATCCCGGCACGCGCGGGCCCATCGGCTCGATCCGGCTGGAGAGCATCCGCGACGGGCTGGAGGACACGGAGCTGCTGCGCCAGTACCGCGCGCGCTTCGGCCGGGCGGCGGCGGACGCACTGCTGCGCCGCGTGACGACGGACCGCACGCGCTACTCGCGGAACCCGGCGGACCTGCTCGGCGCGCGGCGGGCGATGCTGGAGCGGCTGAGGTAGGCGGCACGCGTGGGAGGACGCCGTGAAGCGCCGATTGCGCCGGATCGCTGTTGCCGGGATCGTTGTGGCCCTCGTGGTTGCCGGAGTCCTGCTTTGGGCTGCGTGGCGGCTCCAGCGGCAGGACTCGCTCGATCGCGCGCTCTGCGCTGCCGTGCGCGCCCAGGATGCTACCGCAGTGCGTCTGCTGCTGGCGGAGGGGGCGGACGCCAACGCGCGCGGCACTGTCGGGCCGCCGCCCACGTTCTGGCAGCACCTGCTGAGCCTGTTGCATTGGCCGCCGTGGCGGCCGGGCAAACGCGCCGATACCGACAGAATGCCCGTCCTGTGCCTGACCGCGCGCACCCGCGACGTGGAGACGGCCCGCCTCTTGCTGAACCACGGCGCACACGTGAACGCGATGGACGCGACGCCACTGCTGATCGCGTCCCGGCAGCCATACTACGGGTACACGAGCCTGCTCCTCGATCGCGGCGCTCGGCCCAATGTCGTGGATCGGCAGGGCATGACACCTCTGAGCGTGGCGGCCCAGAGTGGCGCCGCCGCGTTCGTTCGCCTGCTGCTCGACAAGGGTGCGGATCCGAACCTGAGCGGGCCGGGCGCCGACTCGGCGCTGATAGGCGCTGCAACACTCGGCGACTGCGCCATTCCCTATGAACTGGTGGCGGCCGGAGCGGACGTCAACGCGATCGGCGGGGACGGGCAGACCGCCCTGTGGCGAGCGGCGTCCGATCCTCGCGGCGGGAGTCTCTCGCGCCTCCTGCTGCAGCACGGAGCAAGGACGCGCGTGGCCGACCGCGAAGGCAGAACCCCTCTGCACGGCGCTGCGGCGTGCGGCGGCCTGGAGGCAGTTCGCCTGCTGCTGGCCGCCGGAGCCGATCCGAACGCGCGATCGGCCTACGGGTATACCCCGCTGATGGAGGCGACCAATGCGCCGGTGATGAAGGCGCTGCTAGGCGCTGGCGCCAGGGCCGATGCGCGGGACTCGGACGGACACAACGCCCTGTGGCAGATCGCGCACGGGGGCAAGCTGGCGATCTGCGAGGTGCGGCTTCTCCTGGAGCATGGCGCCGACCCGAACGGCGTCGACAAGCACGGGCACACACTGCTGCTGGATCTGGCGCGCGACTCCAGCGGGCTGTATGAGTGCATCCCGCCGCTTCTGGAACACGGCGCCAACCCCAACGTACGCGACGAGCTCGGGATGACGCCGCTGCTGTGGATGTGCCGGTACCGCGAGTGGAAGATCGTGTGTGCCCTCGTCGCCGCGGGAGCGGACGTCCGAGTGCGGACGCGGCGAGGAGTGAGCGCGCTGGGTCTGGCCGGCGCTCCCAGCAGCGACAAGGAGCATCGCCAGGCAATACGCGCCCTGAAGCAGGCGGGCGCGAGGGAGTAGGGCGCTTGGCGGACGGGCGAGAGGACGCCAAATGAGACTCCGAGTTGGGCGGAGGCGGATGCTGCTGTGGTCGGCCGGCGTTGCCGCGCTTCTGCTGCTCGCGTTCGTGGGTCTGCAGCTCTACCTGGCCGTGCAGTCGAGCAGCATCGGTTTCATGCTGTACACCTACGCCGGCCAGGGCGACCTTGCCAACGTCCAGGCGTTGCTGCGGAAGCCCTACGTCGACCCCAACTCCCGCATCCTGCTGGACAACCTGCGGGTGACCACGCCGCTGCGGGCTGCCCGGGAGAACGGCCACCGCGACGTCGAGCAGGCGCTGATCGCGGCGGGGGCGCGGGAGTAGGCGCGTTGCCAGTGGCGTCTCGCCGGCGCTAGTGGGCCCCCAGCATCGTACGCATCGTGTCCCAGATCAGCGCGTGGTCGTCGAACATGCCCTGGCGGCGTGCGGCGCGCCAACCTGCGGCATCGCGTGACCCGAAGAGGACGAGTGCCTCGGAGACGATGGCCGTTGCCGGCTCGTGGCCACGCCACCGCTCCGCCTGTTCCGCAGCCTCGGCCACCTCCGCTTCGGTGGCCATGGCTACCACCAAGGCAGCGTCGAACGCATGCTTGGGCGAGGGCGGCTTCTGCCCTTCGCCCAGGGGCCAGGGCTGCTCGCTGTACTTGAGCCAGTCATGCGCGGCTCGGAGCTTCAGGTTGAGCCACGCGTACGGGTGCGGGACACGTACGGCGCACGTCGTGGCCCCGCCGAGGCGGATGTCCACCATCTGCGGACTGGCGTCGACGGCAAAGGCCTCGTCGGTTCGGCGGCCGTGGAGTTTGGCGGCCGATCCGGCTCCGACGCGGATGCCGCGTACCTTGACGTTAGCGCGTTCAGCCTCGTTCGGCGGCCTGGCCAGAAGGTCGACGGCGATGATATGCTCAGGCGCAGCCGTCGAGAGGCGCTTCTCGAACTGCCAGTTCCCGGTGACCACCTCGTAGCCAAGATCCAGCAGCGCCGCGCGCAACGCCGCGCCGCGAGAGGCGTCGACGAACAGCTCCAGGCCGAGGAACAGGTCGATGTCAAAGGTCGCGCGTGCCTCTGGCACCTCATAGCCGGCGGCCCCGGCGAGTGTAACGGCCCTGTGGCTCAGCAGGTGCTCGCGCTTCACGCGCAGTCCGAGGCCGCCGCCGAGAACGAAGGCCGATGTGCCCGCGCGCTCGACGAGGAGTTGCAGGTGTACCAGCATAGCATCGGCCATCTCACATGCTCCCGCACCGCTCGAGCAACCGCCTGTCCATCGTTGCTGCCGCGTCGCGCTCGCGCTCGCCGCCGCGTCCTAGCTCCAGCCAGGTCTGGATTGGGGAGGCCCAGAGGGCGTCAGCATCCGGCTGCAGGTCGAAGTACTCCACGTGCTTGTCGGCCAGCACGAGTTCCACATTGGCGAACGCTCTGCCGGGACGAAACGCGATGATACCGGCCGCCCGGTCGACGTCATCGGTGTACAGGGACAGCCGATCGACTCCGGACAGCACCGCATGGTAGGCGGCAGAGGCGATACCGGTGGCTGCGTACCGCAGTCCGGCCTCGCGCCGCGCCGCTGCAAGGCGAGCCCAGACTTCGTCGCGTCCGAGCGGTGTCTTGCCGATGATCGTATAGGCGGGCCGCGGCTGGTATCCCTCGCGAAGCTTCGCCATCAAGCGCGCGGGATCGACCAGGGCGAGCGACTGCCCGTCCTTAGCGACGATCAACTCGTCGGTTAGTGCGCTGACAGCCTTCGATGCCGTCCCAAGGGTGAGTGCGCCGCGAGTGTCTGGACGGAGCATGGTTAGTGCCGCTGCACACTCTCGGAGGCCCTTGAGCGAGCTGAACCGGCGCTGAACCAGGAATGCGCGCACGAAGATCGACGTATCGCCGCGGTAGGGGTTGCGGATCTCGGCTGCCTCGCGTACCGTGTTCGGGTGCCCGGCTTCCCAGATGCGCATGCCGTCCGTCAACACCAGCCCATTGCCGCAGAGATCGACTCCGCTGACCCCATGCTGCTCCAGTGTGGCCAGACTTGCCTCCGACAGGTACGGCACTACGACCATTGGCCGCAGGCCGGTAGCGTAGGATAGGTGAAGCGCGTGCAGCATGGCAGTCTGGAGCACCTTGGGAGTGCTCGCGGCCCTGGCTTCGATCACGAACCGGGCGGATCGATCCTGCCAGTGCGCGTCCACGACGGCGTCTGGGCTGGTCGGGAGCCGGCCGAAGGCACCAGGATCAGCAGGTCGCAGTGTGATGGGGCCGAGCGTGATTCCCTCAGAATTGAGGCGTCGCACGATGTCGTCGTGGCTGGCGGATGCTCTGTTCATAGGCGGTTTCCTGTTCAGGAAATATAATACAATCCGGAAACTCGCGCAAGGTCCGGGAGCGGGCGCTGGAGTAGGGCTGCCTACCCCAGCAGCCACTCCACCACCTGCCGCACGATGTCGTGGGAGATGACGATGCGGCGGTGGCCCATGCGCGGCGCCTCGATGAGCCGGGAGCCGCTCCACGCCGCGTGGATGGCCTCCGCGCTGTCGAAGCCGATCTCCTGGTCGCCGCGGTCGTGCCAGATCGTTAGCGGCGTGGTCAGCCCGGCGGCCATGCGGTCGGCGCTGGTCACGATGCCGCCGTAGCGCTGGTCGAGGATTCCCAGCACCTCGGCGACGCCCGCCTCGTCCATGCCGGCCGCGCGCGCATACTCCTCGGCGGTGCGGGCGACCCAGCAGCACGGCGCGATGAACGCCACGCGGTCGGCACGAACGCCGTTGGTCAGGGCGCGGGTGGTGGCCGTGGCGCCGACGGAGTGCGCGATGACGGAATGGAACGCGCCCTCGCGCTCGGCGATGGCCTCGATGGCCCCGGCGATGCGCACCCCGTCGCACTGCGTGCCCGCCGAGCGGCCGTGGCCCGGCCCGTCGAACGTGACGACGCGCAGGCCGGCCGCCAGCAGGGGCTCCACGTAGCCGCCCATCAACGTGCCGCGCCCGCCCCAGCCGTGCACCAGGAGGACTGGCCGGCCCTCGCCCCACGCGTAGACCTCCACTTCTTCCGCATCGTAGCGCACCCGGTACCGTGCGGCGCGCTCCACTAGCCGGGCTTCGGTGGGCGTCTCGGGCGTGCGCGGCGGCGTCAGGTAGTCCTCGAAGACCTGGGCGGGAGTGCGCCCGTCGGCAGCGGCTGGCAGCGTCATCGGCGGGCCAACTCCTTCAGCCAGCGGGCGCGGTCCTTGGTCGGGCAGACCACGATGAGGTCGTTCGCGGGACACCGGACCGACCAGGCATCCTTCGTGCGGCTCAGCGGCGCGGGCGCCACGACGACTGCCTGCCCGTCGCGCCACTCCACGATCCACGCTCCGAGGTCCCTCGCCTCGCTGCGCCAGGTGAAGGCGCCTCCATCCGTCAGTGCAACCGCCAGAGCACTCGATCGGCGGATCGGGCGATCATCCAGCGCGACCGCCATCCACGGGCTCTGCGCGGCGATGCTCGTGCCGCCGATGGCCGAGAGCGACTTGCCGCCGGTCGCCGCGACGGGCTCGGCCTGCGCGGTGACCAACGCGGCGCACGGCCAGCCCTGCTCGGTGCCCCACGCCAGCTCGCCCAGCGCCGAGGTCACCTTCACCGTCGCCGGGCCGGTCTGGGCAACCGTGCGCGGGTAGGCGGAGACGAGGTAACGATCCGGCGGGTTGGTGGCGGGCAGCGACGCGGGCGGCACCTGCGCCATCGTGGCGATCCACTTGCAGCCCGCCGAGGTCACCGCGACGCCGGGCTTCACGCCCATGAGGGGCAGCAGCGTCAGGTAGAGGTTGTTGGCGGGCGAGCAGACGTAGCCCGGCTCCTTGCCGAACACGTCGTGCCCGGTCAGCGCCTCCCATGTCTGCGGCGAGTGCCAGATCGCCCCGGCGCCGACAGCCTTCCGGGTGAGCGGGATCGCGAGCGGGTTGTCCACCTTCTCGCCGCCGGTCAGTAGGGCCGACCGGTCCGGCGCCGCCGAGCCGTCCTCCTGGATCGCCACATCGCCCGAGAGGTAGATGCGCCACCCGGCGTTGGCGAGCTTGAGGAGCGCTTCGATCGCGGTGTTTGGCAGGGCTTGAGCGAACGGCAGCACTAGCGCGCGCGGATGGTCCGGTTTGGCGGCGTACTGCTCGATCTGGGACTGGTTTGCCACGTCGAACGACACGTTGGTCGCCAGCATGCACTCCAGCGCGTTCATCAGGCCGCCGTAGCCGATCAGCTCGGGCGCGCCCAGGCGCCAGCGGTCGGGCAGAACTACCGTGACGGGCTCGACGCGGCTGCCGTGGCCCACGCGGTCCGAGAAGAGGCGCAGGTTGCGGAGGAGCTTGCCGGCGGGCTTCAGGCGCATCGGGTTCTGCCAGGCCATGCCCCACGGGAAGATGTTGTCCGGATCGTCGCTCCAGCACCAGTTCTGGATCTTGGTGATGTCCAGGCCCCAGGCGGCGTGCGCCACGTACCAGAACAGCCGGCGCATCTCCCGGTCGGTGCGGGCGACGTGGTAGCCCGACGCGTCCTTCGTGACGCCCCAGGCGTCGTGGGTCTTGACGCCGTACTCGCCCATGTTCACGGTCTTGCCCGCGGCGCGCATGTCGTTCCACTTGGCGGTGGCGAGCAGCTTCGTGATGTCGTTGGGCTGCGCGTCGAAGTAGCCGTAGTTGGCCGCGTCCATGTCGCCGATCGTGAGGCGCACGTCGATGCCTCCGGTCGGGCGCTGGTAGTACTCGCTCGTGATCGGGTGGACCGTGTCCTCCGAGCGGATGGCGGCGCACAGCGCGTTCACCCAGCGCTTGACGAGGGCGGCCCTCAGGTCGGCGATGTCGCGGGCGTGCACGTCGAACGGGCTCCCTGGCGCGCCGTCCTGCACGGGGATCTGACCGATGGCGGCGGCCGGCACGTTCGGCGCCCAGGCCTTGCGCAGCGCCTCGTCGGTGCCGTATCGCGCGCGCAGCAGGTCGTTCCAGATGCGGCGGATGTCCGGCTCATCCTTCAGGTTCAGCACGAAGTCGCCGTTGAGGTAGTAGAGCAGGCCGGGCACCTTCTTGTAGCGCGCGGCGAACTGGCGGCACATTTCGGCCTGCTTCGCGAGCGTGGCGTCGTCGACGACCACGTCTTGCCCGATCAGGAGCCCGGCCATGTAGGGCAGGCCGAAGCGCTGCGAGATCTGGATCACGCCGTCGAACTGCCGCCACTGCGCCTCGGTGTACGTCCAGTCCGGCGGCGCGAACTGCAGGTTCTCGTACATGTGCAGGCCGGCGTCGCGCATGGCCTGGGCGTCGCGGTACCACGTCAGCGGGCTGCACGTGCGCGACCAGAACATGTTGCCGTAGGTGTCGGTGCCGAAGAGGGTGGCGCGAAGCGGGCCCGGCTTCGAGCCTTGCTGTGCCAGATCGAACCCGTTGTCGCGATAGGCGATAGGGCGGCCGGATGCCATGGCCTTCTCGTCGTAGACGCAGAAACCGCTCTCGATCCGGTCGAGCAACTCGCCACTGCCCACAGCCTCGGCGCGCAGGATGACGAAGTCCGGCGCCGTGTCCGACGCGCGCCACGCGATCTTCACGGTCTGCCGGTCGTTCGCGCCGAGGCGCAGCGTGCGCTGCTCGCGGCGCAGCACCTGTTCGTTGGCCCCGCTCGTTGGGGCCGAGAGGACCACCCGCAGCGTGACGGACCGCGGCTCACGCGACACGTTCGTCGCTTCGACGGTGACCTCGGCTGTCTCGCCACGCTTGTAGGTGGCGTAGGGCGTGGAGAGCCGCTCCAGCGACACCCCCGACCGGAGCAGGTGCAGGGTGCGGCGCAGGAGCGCCTGCCCGGCTGCGCCCGCGAACACGTCGCGGTTCGTCACGCCGAAGATGGCCCAGCGCCCGCCCGTGAATGGCCCTGCGAAGTTCGTGACGAGTGCGCCCGCGACGCCCGATACCCGTCCGTGCTCGTCGCGCGCCTCCAGCAGCGGCGTCCAGCGTGCGTTCTGCCGAAGCTGCGCGGTCGCCTCGAAGCCGCGTATGGTAGCCCCCGCCCCTTGCGGCAGGGGGTTGGGGGAGGGGTGGCTTCCGGCCCACGCCAGGCGCGCGCCCGTCAGCGGCTGGTCCGGGCTGAAGATGGTGAGCTGCGTCGGCGCCACCCTCAGCGCGTCGCCAGGCTCACCGTAGTGCGCGTTGATCCGCTCCTCGTGGGGCAGCGGCGCGCAGGTGACCTCGTCGACCCAGGCCGTGCCGCTCGCCAGGTAGAGCCCGGCGTGGAACTGGACCTTAGTGGCGCCCGCGGCCACCTGGAACGAGTACTCGTGGTGCGCCCAGTCGGTGGTGCCGGTGACGTGGGCGTAGTCGGCGAAGGCGACGAGCTGGTCGTCGGCGCCGTACTGGTAGACCGCCAGGAACGCGAAGCCCGAGCCGCGCACGTCCTTGGTCCGGATCTGCGCGCCGACCAGGTACGACTTGCCCTGCTCGACGGGCAGCGTGAGGCCCCAGCGGCCGCCGGACTCCACCGAGTCGGCGACGACCTTGCCGCACTTGCTGCCCGAGTAGGGGCTCTCTTCAACCACCGTGCACCTGGGCGACGAGGTCGGCTCCCAGCCCTTGGTGCCTTCCTCGAAGCCGCCGTTGGGCGCGAGGGAGCGCTTGGCGTCGCGCGCCAGGGCGGTCTGCTCCGCCATGTACCGCGTGTAGGGCTTCCACTTCGCTCCGTCGGGCACGCGCAGGTCGTCGAACGCGTAGCCGCCCGTACACAGCAGGTGCCCGCCCTGGAGCAGGAACCCGAGCAGGGCCTGGCGAGCGGGGAGCGGAAAAGAAGCGCCGGTCGGGACGATGAGTAGGTCGACCGCTTCCGTATTGAGCTTGGTGGAGTCGGCGAGCGCCTTGGCGTCGAGGGACGTGACCGGGATGCCTTCCGCCTTCAGCGCCTGGCGGAACGTGGCGGACGGCGTGCGGTACCCCGTGACCGGGAACGAGGGGTCATCGAAGATCGCGGCGCGGAACGGTCGGGCGTGTGCCGATCCACTGGAGGGCTCGGACCACGGATCCGGCGCCGCGCCCTGCACCAGGTTGATGTCGTCGAACCAGGCCGTGCCCGACGAGTTGTGCATGCCGAGGTGGACGGCCACGTACTCGACACCCGCGGCAACCTGCAGCGTGGCGTTGACGGGCGTCCAGTCGTTGGTGCCCGAGAGCTGCAGGTAGTCGCGGAACGCGGCGAGACGGCCGGCGGTGTCGTACTGGTAGACGGCTACGAACGCGAAGCCGCCGTTCAGCCTGGGCGCGACGCCGCTGGTCTTGACCCAGCCCGAGAGCGAGAGCGTCTGCCCCCCGGTTACGCCATAGACGAGCTGATCCGATACGACGCCCAGCGATGTCTCGATCTTGAGCGAGCGCTGCCCCGAGTGGCGAACGGACCCATCGAGCGAGGCGCCTTCGGCCATGGTCCAGCCGGCGGGCGACTCGAAGCCGCCGTTGCGCAGCAGAGATGCCGGGGTGGCCAACGTGGGCTGGAGAGAGAGCAGCAGGATGAGGCAGGTCCAGAGTGGCGCTCGCATGGCGATCCTTCCCGCGCGGCGTTTGGCGGCGTCGCGCACCGGCCTAGTGTGCGCCGCGGCGGGGCGGCAATCCTGCGCGCGCGGCCGGCACACACGCCAAAGCCGGCAGGGGACACGCCCCCGCCGGCCTGATGTTGCTTCGATATTGGGTTGTTCACCGCAGTGCTCGGGTGTGAGGGTGGAGAACGACTGGCGAGCGCCGACAGCAGTGCCGGAGGGGTCGCAGTCTGGTCTCAGCCGGGTATGGGCTGGTTCCGCGAACGGCACAAGAGACGTGCCGGGCGGTTGTCCTCACATCAACCGAGCTGGCGGCGTTACCGCGGTGCTTGGTTGCGCTGCCTAGCGGATAACCATTACGTTAGCCGCGCGAAGGCCCTTGCCCTTGGGGTCGTTCTCGACGTCGAACTCGACGACCTGGCCCTCATGCAGCTCGCGATAACCAGACGCCTGGATCGCGCTGAAGTGCACGAAGACATCCTCGCCGCTCTCAGGTGCGATGAACCCAAAGCCCTTCGCAGCGTTGAACCACTTAACCGTTCCGGTAGCCATCCTTCTAAACTTCTCCGATCATTCTTGGGACTGTGCGCGGTGCGGGGGGGAGATTAGCGATCAGAAGAGCAACCTACCCGTGGCTACGGAGGAGCAATCAGAATGGCCGCGGCTCTCACATGCACCATACACGACCCCACTGTGGGGTATGCCGCATTATACCACGATCCTCGACGTTGTCCAGTACCTGTCTCAACGAATTGCTGGCGCGGCCCCTCAGTCGGGTACCTTGATCCCATGGCTTTCCTCATGAGTTGTCGGGCGCTGAGCCGGTCGTTCGGCGGGCGCCCCTTGTTCAGCGGCATCACCCTCGGCATCGAGGAGGGTGAGCGGATCGGGCTGATCGGGCCGAATGGCGCCGGCAAGTCGACGCTCCTCCGCATCATCGCCGGTTTTGACGAAGCGGATAGCGGCGAGGTGTCGGCCCGGCGCAACCTCCGAGCCGCCTACGTGGCGCAAACCGACGCATTCCAGCCCGAAGCGACGGCGCTGTCTGTGCTGCTTGACGCTCAGGGCGACATGCCGCTCGACGAGCACGAGCGGGACGATCGCGCGCGCCTCATGCTCGCCCGACTCGGCGCGGCGGAGCCCGGCCAGCGGGCCGACGAGATGTCGGGCGGGTGGCGCAAGCGCCTCGCGATCGCCCGCGAGCTGATCCGCGAGCCCGACCTGCTGCTCCTGGACGAACCAACGAACCACCTCGACCTGGAGGGGATTCTGTGGCTCGAAGGCCTGCTGCGGTCGGCGTCGTGCGGCGTGGTCTTCGTCAGCCACGACCGCCGATTCCTGGAGGGCGTCGCTACGCGGATCGTCGAGCTGAACCGCGCCTACCCCGAGGGCTTCCTGAGTGTGAAGGGGACCTATAGCCGCTTTCTGGAGGAGCGGGAGCTGCTGCTGCAGGGGCAGGCGCACACGGAGGTCGCGCTCGGCACGCGCGTGCGCCGCGAGATCGAGTGGCTGCGGCGCGGGGCCCAGGCCAGGACTACCAAGGCGCAGGCGCGGATCGACCAGGCCGGCCGCATGATCGGCGAGCTGGAGGACCTGAAGGAGCGCAATAACCAGGATCGTACCGCAGCCATCGACTTCGTGGCGACCGGGCGGAAGACACGCGAGCTGATCCGCGTGCGCGACCTGGCCAAGTCCGTCGAGGGCCGGCCGCTCTTCGGCGGCGTCGATCTCGTGCTGTCGCCGGGCTCGACCCTGGGTGTGGTGGGGCCGAACGGGAGCGGGAAGTCCACGCTTCTGCGCGTCCTCGTCGCCGGGCTGGAGCCGGACCGAGGCGATGTGACGCACGCGCACGATCTGCGGGTCGCGTACTTCGATCAGGTGCGAGACGCGCTGGACCCGGCCGTCTCGCTGCGGGATGCACTCTCGCCGGGAGGCGACAACGTGGTGTACCGGGGCCGCTCGATGCACGTGGCCGCGTGGGCACGCCGGTTCCTGTTCGACGCGGGCCAGTTGGAGCGCCCCGTGGGAACGCTGTCCGGCGGCGAGTTGGCCCGTGTGCTGATCGCGCGGCTCATGCTGCAGCCCGCCGACGTGCTGGTGCTCGACGAGCCGACCAACGACCTCGACATCCCCACGCTGGAGGTGTTGGAGGATACGCTGCAGGACTTCCCCGGCGCGCTGGTGCTGGTCACGCACGACCGGTACCTGCTGGACAGCGTTTGCGACCGGCTGCTGGCGCTGGACGGGCAGGGCGGCGCGTCGTTCGTTGCCGGGTGCGAGCAGTGGGAGCGGCTGGTGGCCGAGCGATCCGGCGGGCGGGCGCCCGACGCAGGCCAGACACCCGGGCCTACCGCGCCCGTGGTCCGGGCAAAGCCGGTGCGGCTCTCCACCGCCGAGAAGCGCGAGTTGAGTACCATCGAAGCGGACATCCTGGCGGCAGAGGACGAGGTTGCGGAGATCGAGCGCCTGCTGGCTGACCCGGCGGTGGGCTCGGACGCGGCCCGCCTGCGCGAGTGCTGGGAGGCGCATCCCCGCGCGAAGGCGCGCGTCGAGGCGCTGTACGCCCGGTGGCAGGAGCTGGAGCAGAAGCAGCAAGAGGCCGCGCGCGGGCTGAGGCCGGCGGACGGCTAGACCAGGGTGTGAGTGGCGAAGGAGCTTCCCATGACGGAGACCAAGCTGAGATGTGCTGCCCACAATGAGGAGACGCTGCTGCGGTGCGGGCGCTGCGAGGCGCCGATCTGCCCGCGCTGCACGGTGATGGGGCCGGCCGGCGCGCGCTGCCGTGAGTGCGCCAGGCACCGGACGCCGCTCAACCACATCCTGACTCGGCAGCAACTGGCGGCGGGCTCGGGGGCCGCACTGGCCCTTTCGACGACAGGTTGGTGCCTGCTGTCGTGGGCGCTCGACGTCGGGGCGTTCGGCCTCTTCTGGCTCGGCATTCTGCTGGGCGGCGCCGTCGGGCATGCGGCGTTCCTGGCTGCCGGCCGCAAGCGTGGGCGCCTTCTCGAGATCGCTGCTGCCTCGGCGTCCATCGCCGGCCTGGTGCTGGGCCTGTGGCTCGGAAGCGTGCTGCACGCGCAAGGCTCGATCGAACTGACGGACAACGCCGTGGCGCTCGTCATCGGTGGCGCGACGTGCCTCTTCGCGGCGGTCAGCCGCATCCGGTTCCTCTAGCGCGGCGACAGGGACGGCCTATTCCCGCAGAAATCCACGCCGGCACGGTGCAACTCGGCGCGCATGTGGAACGTACTATGGATACGGCGTCGTGCACGTCGTTCCAGTTCCGTCGAGAGACACATGGCGCGTCGAACCTACCAGCTCGCTTTCCTTCTGGCATTCGGTCTGTATGCGGCTCCCGCCACGGCGGGGTGCTCCGTCCGGCTGGCCCCGGCGCCGCGCTTCGAGCGGGGAGGCGCCGCCTGTCCGATCGCGCTGCGCGCCGACGGCTGGATGCCGGTGCTCCTGCCGGCCCTGCTCACGGCGCCACGCGGCTCCTCGCCGGACATCGGCTCGCAGGCCGACTCGCCTCGCGCATGGGTTCGCCCCCTTCCGCCGCTCGCCTGCGTCTTTCCGGAATCTGCCGCACCCTCTTCGCGCGCCTGCTTTGCCTACACCCCGCAGGCGCCTCGGGCTCCTCCTTCGTTCATCGCCGCGTTTCCCGGTGAGCCGGGTGCCGGTCCGCGCCACGCATGGCGCGCGGGCCAGTGGCGATGATCTCGAAGAGGAGATGAGCGATGAAGTGGACGTTCGTGGGAAACCGCCGGCGCGCCGACCTGACAGTCACCGAACCGGAGCGCCAGGCGGCAGATCCGATCTTCACGGTTCGGCTGCTGACAGACTCCGGCAAGCCCGACGGGGCCTTCCAGTCCGGCGCAGACATGGCCTATATGGGACCGAACGGATCGCTGGCCTGGGAGCAGATCCGCAGGTGGACTGGCGCCAGCCTGGCGGCAGCCCCGCGCAAGATCGCCGAGTACCTCCAGCCGCGCGCGCTCATCAGGCGTGCTCGCGGCAAGGTGAGCCGCAAGGGCAAGTAGATGCCCGAGCGCCCAGTTGGCCGAACGGGCCCTCCGGTGTGCGTTGCGCCGGAGGGCCCGTTCGCGCGCCCGCTCGGGACGGTGGCTGGTCGCGTCTCCTATGGGGCCTTTTTGCGCGACGGGGAAGGACACCGGCGTCCGGGCGACGAACCGTTCGGCGAAGTGTCCACCTGCCCGTGGCACAGCTCCCCGGCCCGCCCTGGGCCGTTCCGAGGTAGCCCAGTGCCCC
This sequence comes from uncultured Chthonomonadaceae bacterium, assembly GCA_964519955.1. Taxonomy (GTDB): domain Bacteria; phylum Armatimonadota; class Chthonomonadetes; order Chthonomonadales; family CAJBBX01; genus CAZFLM01. Next base: position 56,867 of record CAZFLM010000025.1, read on the forward strand.
ACCGCTCGGAGTCCGGCCGGTCGGCGATCGCGGCTGTGGTCGTCCTGTGCGCCTGCGCGCTCGCGGCCGTGCTGGGCGTCAGATGGCTGCGCGCGGCTCGGCCCGAGCCCATCGGTGTCGCGGCCGCCGTACCGGTGAGCCCCGCGCAGCGCGCCGGCGTCTGGTACTGGCTCGAGAAGCCCAACGGGCCGAAGGCGCGCCTTGTTCGCCTGACGGGCGCCGCCGGCGTGCCTCTCGTCGAAGCCGACAAGGTCACATCCTTCGACGCCGATGACAAGGGCGCAGCGTGGGTCGCCAAGCACGGCGCCGAGTGGCGTGTCGAAGTCTCGTCGAGCGCCGGCGGCGACGCTCGTGCCGTCTGGACCGGCCAGACCGAACCGCACGGCGTCTGCCTCGCGGGCGACGCGGCATACTGGCTTGTCCCGCACGCTGCCGCCGCGCCCGATAGTGGCGCCCTCCCCCCGTTGGCCCCGACCATCGAACTGCTGCGCGCGGCTCGCTCAGGCGGGCCTCCGGCATTGGCTTGCTCGCTCCCGAATTCCCGTTCCGGCCAGGTGCTGGGCGTGCGCGATGGCGCCGTCTATGTCTCCCTGCAGCGCCCCGGCAACCCGGGCAGTACGGTGCTCTATCGCGTGCCTGGCGCCGGAGCGCCGCCGGAGAGGCTGGCCTCCGAGCCGGGCGAATGCCAGGCGCTGCTGGCGGGCGATGGAACCCTGTACTGGGTCGCTCCGAGCCGCGAAGCCACGTCCGAGGGGCAAGCGGTGTGCATCCGTCGCCTCGCGCCGGGAGGCAAGCCGGAGACCCTGTCCGACTGGCTGCCGCTGGGCGGCGTTCTCTACGACACCGCGCAAGGCATGCGCTACGTCGACGCCGAGCCGCAAACCTCGGTGTGGTTCCCCGGACCGTTCCTCGAGGCGCCCCGCTCGTCGCGGTGTCCGGCGGGTTTCGCCGCCATCGCCGCCGGTCGCAACAATTTGCTGCTCCGCCAGACGCTCGTGCGGTCTGGGCCGGCGCAGCTCTACCAGGTGCCACTGCCATGAGTGCGACGAAGCGACTGCAGCGCCAGGTCAGCCCGAAGACGACCGCGCTGGTGATCCTGGTTGTCGTGGCTCTGGTCCAGGCGGCGTGGTGGCGCGGGCTCGTGTGGCGTCCACCGCTGAAGGCTGGCCCCCCGAGCGGGATGGCGCAGATGACGGGCACCCCGCCCGGCGTGCTCGGGCGGCGGGACGTGCGCGTCGACACCCTGGCCGGCAGCGTTGAACCGGGCGACGCAGATGGGCCGGGGCGCAACGCGCGCTTCGACTCGCCTGCCGGCATCGCGCTGGACGCGGCGGGCAACCTCTACATCGCCGACTGCCTCAATGACCGCATCCGGCGCATGGAGCCGAACGGGCGCACTTCCACGGTTGCCGGCAGCACGCGTGGCTTCGCGGACGGACCGACGTCGTCGGCGCGGTTCTGCATGCCCTGCGGGGTTGCGGTCGGACCGGACGGGGCCATCTATGTGGCCGACACCGGCAACCAGCGCATCCGCGTCGTCCGTGGCGGAACCGTGACGACGCTCGCGGGCGGTGTTCGGGGCTTTGCCGATGGGGTGGGTGCGGCGGCTCGGTTCGACTGGCCCTGCTCGATCCAGTACGTCGGTGGCGCGAGGCCCGCGCTGTTGGTGGCGGACGCGATGAACCGGCGCGTCCGCTCCGTGGGGCTGGACGGCCGTGTGCAGGGCGGCTGGACCGTGCCCGGCGCGCCGACGTGTGTGGGCGCCTCGCCGCCGGCGGTGGCCGTACCGCAGGCCGGACAGATCGCGACAGCGGCGAGCCGGCTGACGCGCATTCCGGTCGACGCGAGCCAGCTCGACTCCCCCGAGAAGCTGCCTCCATTCCTGCTGACGCGGCCCGTCGCTCTCTGCGCGTCGCCCACCGGCTGGTATGCCGCCGACGATCTGCATGGTGCGGTCTTCGAGGTGCGCAGCGGGGTCGCCGAGGTGCTGGCGGGGGCGTGCTTCGCGAAGAACCGGCTCGACGGAGGGCGCGACGGGACGGGTGATCGCTGCTCCTTCGGCCACATCGGCGGACTCGCAGCCGACGGCAAGGGCCGCATCTACCTGAGCGATACGACGAACAACGCGATCCGGTGCGTCAAGCTGCCGGAGGCGATTGGACCGGACGAGGAGGACTCCACTGAGAGTAGAGATAGACGGACTGACGAAGGTCTACGAAGGTGGTATCTACGGGATCAGGGGTATTGACCTTGATATCTCGGACGGGATCTTCGCGCTCCTAGGGCCGAACGGGGCCGGCAAGAGCACCCTGATGTCCATCCTCTCGACGCTCCAGGACCCAACCGAGGGAACGGCCCGGGTCGGCGGCCATGATGTTCGGAAGCAGAAGGACCAGGTCCGCCAGGTCCTGGGGTATCTGCCGCAGGACTTCGGGCTCTATCCATCGCTGACGACCTACGAGACGCTGGACTACATCGCCCTGCTCTACAACATGGCCGATCCGGCCGCGCGCAGGCAGCGGATCGAAGAGGTGATGGCGCGGGTGAACCTGACCGGCGTCGCCAAGCAGGCCGTCGGCACGCTGTCGGGTGGCATGAAGCAGCGCGTCGGGCTGGCGCAGGCCCTTCTCAACGCGCCACAGCTCCTCATCGTCGATGAGCCGACCGCCGGTCTCGACCCGGCCGAGCGCATCCGCGTCCGCTCGCTGCTGGCCGAACTGGGCGGGGAGCGCGTCATCATCCTCTCCACGCACCTCATCGAGGACGTCGAGGCAGTGGCCGACCGGGTCGCCGTCCTGCACAAGGGCCAGCTCCGCTTCGATGGCAGCGTGGCGGCCATGCTCGACGAAGTGAGCGGCAAGGTGTGGCTCATCGACGCGGGGCCGGACGAGTTGGCCTCCCTGCGGGGCGGCTTCCTGGAGACCGGGCTGCTTCGCGAGGGTGGGCGCATCCATCTGCGAGTGGTGGCGGACACCATCGACCACCCGCGGGCCCGGAGCGTCGAGCCCACGCTGGAGGATGCCTACATCTGGCTGATGCGCGAGGGGAACAATGGCGGAGCGTGACGCGCCCGCGCGGCAGGGGCCCCGCTTCGTGGCGCTGAGCCTGGCGCGCGTCGAGTACCATGTCGGCGGCCGGACGGCGGCGTTCCGGCTGTTGGCGCTGGGCGCGTTCGCCATCGGCTGGGCTTCCGGTAACTCGCTCGGGCTCGGCGCGTCCTTCTCGGCGTATGCGGCCGGAGAGTCTGCCTGGCAATACCTCGGCCTTGCTGCCATCCTGTGGATGGCGCTCGCCGCCGTGCGCGACACCTACCAGCGCACCGATGTGCTGGTCTACACCAAGCCGCAGACCACCGAGAACCTGCTGCTCGGCAGGTTCCTGGGCGCGTACCTGCAGGTGCTCATGCTCCTCCTGGCGCTGTTCCTGGGGGCGCTCTGCGGCCGGCTCTACGTGGCGCACAGCCTGGCCGGGCTTCCCGCCTACGGTCTGCAGTTCGGGCGGGCTACGATCGTCCTCTTCTTCGCGTGCTCGGCCAGCTTCAGCCTCGCGCTCCTCGCCGAGAGCCCGGTCGCCGGGGCAGTCATCGGCCTCTACTGGATCGTTATGATGGCCGGCCGGGAGTTCCTGGCGAAGGCCTACTTCCCGGCATACAGCCAGAACCTGCCCGCATACCTATGCCTCGGCGTGTCCCTGCTCGGGCTGGCGCTGTGGTTCCACCGGCGGAAGCGGCGCGGCATGACCCCTGCGGCGGCCTGGGTCCGCTGGCCGACCTCGGTGGCCCTCGTGCTCGCAGTCGCCGCACTCTGGCTCGTTGTCGCGAATGGGCACGACCCTCAGGCCATCGAGAACCCCTTCATGACCCGCCTCTCGCAGCAGAACATCGTGATGCGGAGCCGCGCGCCGGGGTTCCTCCTTCTGGATCAGCACGGGCGGCCCACGACGCTATCGGGCTTCGCCGACCGGATCTTGATCGTCGCGCTGTGGTCGCCGCGCGACCAGGAGTCGTCGCTCCTGTTGGCGCGGCTGAACGAGGTGCACGCCAAGTACGGCGATCGAGGCGTGACACCGGTGGCAGTGTGCATCAGCGAGGACGAGGGGGCGGCCGCGACCTTCGCGCTGGGGGAGAACGTATCCTACCCCATCGTTGCGGACTGGGGCACCCACAACGCGCCCAAGACCGCGGAGGTCTCGCCACTGGCATCGGCCTATCAGGCGGAGGTGCTTCCCTTCGTGGCGGTTACGGACCGCCGGCGACGGGTGCGCAACACGCTGTCCGGGGTACTGACCTACGAAGGCAGCACGCTTGAGAGCGAGATAGAGAAGCGGCTTCGGGACGAACCCGAGTGAACGGCGGGATGGGGTCCACATGCGCAGCCTGAGCCTGTATCGCTACAACTTCCGGGTCCTGACCCACAACAACTGGTGGCTGTTGGTGATTCCTCTCGCCGCCAGCCAGTTGACGGTGTTCTGGAACATCATCACGCAGCGGTTCCAGGCCGACCTGCCGGCGCGCAGCGTGGAGACGATCACGCCGCTGCTGGCCGCGTTCCTCGCGGCTCACCTGCTGTCGGCCGAGTACCGCACGGGGATGGGCGCGATTCTGGCATCCAAGCCGATGCACATCGGCAAGGTCGTGCTGCGCCGTCTGGCCGTCGTCATGGCGCTCGTGTGGGTGCTGGGGCTGCTCTCACTGGTCGCCTATCACCAGGGCATGCAGCCGTACGACATGAGGCTCCCGATCGTGGCAGGGGCGGTCTCGTCGCTCTTCCTCGCCTTGCTGGCGCTCACCTTCGCCACGCTCCTGCGGCATCCGCTGGCCGGCTTCGGTGTCGCGGCGGTGTACTGGGCGGCCGACCTGCCGGGCGGTCCGGCCATTAACCCGTACCTCTCGCTCGGGTCGCTGTCGGCTCACCTGCTGCCTCCCGACCCCTTCGGCACGACTCCGATGCCGGGCGCCTGGTGGGTGTCGAAGGTCGTGCTGGCAGCCGGCGCCGTCGTCCTCTACTGGGTGCACGGCCGCCTGCTGTTCGGCCTGGGCACCCCGATCGCGTCGCGGCACCGGCGGCGGACCGCCCTCTGGGCTCTCGGCCTGATCGCGGCGTATGTCCTGACGGGCGCCACCATGAAGGTGGGGTACGGGTACGCGCACCGCGGGGGCCTCGCGCCGGACGACGGCACCTGGTTCCGCCGCCAGTTCGCCTCCTTCGGGCCGCTCCCAGTCACCTATCTGTTCGGCGGGGCGTTCCGGCGCTACGTCGGCGAGATCCCGAGTGCATGGCGCGTCCAGTCCGAGGACGAGGTCGACCGTTGGGGCGACACGGCGCACCATCGCCGCGATCTGGCGGAGGTGGTCGAGCGCATGCCTGGGAGCGTGTGGGCTGCGAGTTCGCTCGAGCTGCTGGCCCGGATGGGTGGCCCGCGGGCCGTCGAATACTACCAGCGCCTCGTGAAGGAGTTCCCGAATAGCGCGTACATGCCGCTCGCGTACGAGCGCCTCGCGCGCCTGCAGATGGACGACCAGGACAACAAGGCGTCGCGCGCGGCCTATGAGCAGCTTCTGGCTCGGTGCCCCGGCAGCATCTACGAGGCCGAGGCACTCCGGTTCCTGGCCGAGACCGACCGGCGGAGCGGCGACCTGGCCTCCGCCGAGAAGCGCGCGCGCGGCTGGGTGAAGGTGGCGCCGATCCAGGAAGCGCCTCTCGCCCACCTGATGGTGGCCGAGATACTGCAGGCGCAGGGCCGTACGGACGAGGCGCGCCCGGAGGCGCGGGCGACGCTGGACGCCGTGAACGCGTTCAATCGGGCAGTCAAGGATGGCCGCGTGACAGATGTCGGCAAGCACCTAACCAAGTGGGAGCAGGACGCGGCCGTCGCGCTGGGACGGGCCAAGGCGATGCTGGGCGAGGCGTCGGCTGCGCCTGCCGGGCATCGCCGCCCGGCGCACTGACGACCCAGGCCGCGGCGTCGACGCTCCGCACGCGCGGCCGCAGAAGGGACACCCGACCTTGCCCAAGGCCCTCTGTCTCGCCCTCGCCTGGCTGCTGCTCCCCAGTCCCGCAACGAATGCCCCGGCGCCGCCACGCCTCGTTCAGATCGCGCGCATCGCGGTGCCGGCTGGGCCGAAGTCGCTCCGTTTCTCGCCCGACGGTTCGCTGGTCGCGGTCGACTGCCTCTACGGCCACCAGGTTGTCCTGTACGACGCGGCGAGCCGCCAGATCGTGCGGCGCATCGCCGTTCCCGACGAGCCCGTGGAGTGCGCCTTCGAGCCGGACGGCAAGCACCTATGGGTGACGCTCTACAACCGAAAGCAGGTGCTCCGAATCACCGTGGCGGACGGCAAGGTCGACGGTCGTGTGGCGACGGGCGCGGTCCCGAAGGTGGTGGAGGTGTCGCCCGACGGCCGCTGGGTCTACGTAGCGAACTGGGATGGCGGCACTGTGACCGTCATCGATGCCGCGAAGAAGCGGCGAGCGAAGGACATCCGCATCGGGCGGCTGCCCCGCGGCATCTGCTTCACCGGGGACAGCCGCTACGCGTACGTTGCCGCGATGGGCGACACGGTGCTGCGCAAGGTAGACCTCGCCGCCGGCCACGTCGTGGTGGGTTCGCTGCAGGTGGGCATCACGCCGCGCCACATCGTGCGGACTGCCGACGGCGAGACCTTCTACGTCAGCAACAACCTCGCGGGCACCGTGACAAAGCTGGCGCGGCGCACCGGCAAGACTCTCGGCGTTGCGCGAGTGGGCAAGAAGCCGCGCACGATCGCGCTCTCACCGGACGGCCGGTGGCTCTACGTGTGCAACTACGAGAGCCAGAGCCTGGGCATCGTGGACACCGCGGCCATGAGGCAGGTGCGGGCCGTTCGGACCTACGTCCACCCCATCGGCGTAACCGTGTCGCCGGACGGCAAGCGCGTCTGGGTGAGCTGCTACCGCGCCAGCACGATCCACGTGTTCGAGGTGCGGTAGCGCTCCGCCGCGCTACTTCGTCACGCCGGGCCACTCCTCGCCGACCAGCTCCGCCATGTACCTGCCCTCGCCCTGCCAGCGGCGCTCCATGGCGGCGTTCTCTCTCGTCTCGGCACGGGCCTGCGTGGCGACGATGGCGGCGTAGGGCAAGACCAGTAGGCAAGCCAGAGGCACCCCGATCCCGCGGAAGCCCCTCGCCAGGCCGACCGAGACCGGCACGCGGCAGCGCCAGCTCACGATGGTGATCACCAGGGCGGTCGCCGGCACGATGAGCAGCGGGAGGAAAGCAGGGCTGACGGAGGCGAGGTCGAGTGCCGGGGCAGTGCCCGAACCTGACGCCAAGAGCGGGAGCACACGCGCCATTCCCATGGTCAGGGCCAGTCCCGGGCGCAGAAGCAGGAACATCAGCGCACCTGTGACCGCTATGGTCGCGCTCGCAAACGACGCCACGGCCACCCCCGCCCAGAATCCCTCGCTTGTGCGGGCGCGGGCAATACATGCCATCGCGGCCGAAGGAACCAGCATCATCGCGACGAGAGCCGCGTTCGATATGGGCTGCGTGGCTGCGGCGATCCCGAGTCCGACAGCCAGCACCATCCCCGCAGCCACACCGACTCGGGCCCCGGTGGAGAGGGGAAGGCCGGCGCTGATGCGCCGGCTCCGGCTCGCCATAGCCGCGAGCGCCGTGGCCAGCAACATCCAGGCGGCGCAGACGAACACGGAGCGAGCCGCCAAGCCGATCGCGGAGGCCCGGCCGATCTGCAGCAGCCAGTCGTCCCGAGCCACGGCGCGTCGCACGATCTGCGGGACACGGTCACAGGCCGCGAGTTCCCTCTCGACCCACAGTGCCTCGTCCGCCTGTCCGATGCCGCGGAGGTAGGCGCAGTACCGGGCCCGCCGCTCCGCACGCTCTGCCTGGCCGGCCGCGTCTGAGCCGGACACCTCCGGTGAGGCCGGGACGCCGCCGGGACGCTTGGTCGCGACCTGGCACGACCCGATGCCGACGAGCGAGCCAATGAGGGAGCCCGATTGCGCTCTCATCAGGCCGCCAATCTGCATGAGTGCGCTCCGAATGACGAGCCCATCTCGCTTCCGGCCATAACGCTCCGCCTCGACTGCCTTGTAGGTGGCCACCTGGAACATGGAACGTATCTGGGCGTAGTGCGGGAACAGTATTCCTGCGCTGAAGCAGAGCGTCGACAGGCTGCTGCGGTCGCCAGTTGCCTCGATGAGCAGCCGCCGTCTCCCGATCGCCTCGGCCTGCCAGTGGTCGTTCCATGTGCTCTTGGATGCTGCGCGCGCGACAGCCGCCAGCGCTTCGTCGTCGCGGTGCGCTCCGAACAGGGCTACCGCTTCCATGGTCGGGAAGTAGGCGTTGTCGGGCTCCAGCCGCTCGCCGGAAGCCGCCGTCTGGACCAGGAAGGCCGACTGCTTCGCCGTCAGCGGCTCCCGCCGCGACTTCGCCAGTCTGGCCGGCACGCGATCGAACGCCAGCAACTCGATCTCATTGCGCCAGGTGACCAAGCTGCGCGCGGACGAGAACCTGAGCACGTCAGCGTAGACGGTCGGCTCGTCCGAGAACCGCGAGAGCAGTGGCGCGACCATCGCCTCAGTGGGCGTGATGTCGCCGCTGGCCCTCAGTTCCTCCATGTTCCACTGAGCGGCACAGGACAAGGCGCATGCGAGGTTGGTCGGGTAGTCGTTGGGGTGCCGTGCCGCCACCGCCTGCGCCTGAGCTTTCTTCAGGTGCTCGTCCTCGGGCAGGTAGTTTCCGCTCAGGGGGATGTCCCTCAGGCCCAGGTCCTGGAGGAGCGTGGGCGTAACCGGCGGTCGCCACACACGCAGGTGCGAGCGCACGATCCATCCGGTTGCCGGCGAGAACAGCAGCACGCCGAACACGCCGAGCGCCGCGCCAATCATCCACCAACGCCATCTATCGATTCGCTTCATGTGCGTCCTCCACGTGCGGGTTGGTGCGGTCAGGCGAGCGAGACGCGGGGCGGCGGGCCGTGCCACATGGCGCGCCTGCCTGTCGGCGGCTCGGAGGGAGTTCTGAGCGAGCCGCGCAGGCCGTCGTGCGTCCTGCGTGGCGCGGGCGGCTCCGACGGGCGGGGAGCGGCGCCCGCGGGCTGCGGGTCGTCGTACGGGGTGCCGGGGCGGGCCGCCAGCGCACCGAGCAGCGTGAGCCCGCTCAGGTTGGGTGCATCGAGCACACGGTCCAGCGCGATGGCGGTTGGCGGCTGCGCGCCGGCGGGTTTTGCGACGCGCTCGGGCTCGGGCATCTGCAGGAACGTTTGGAGCAGCACCATGCCGAGGAGTGCGGAGCAGGCGCCGCCGAGGCACAGGGCGCGGAGCGATGCCAGGACGGAGCGCCAGCAGATGGCGGGGCGTGTGGCGGCGGCGAGTACGGCGGCGTCGAACCCCGGCGAGACGCGCGGCACGGGAACGAGCGAGAGCCCCTTGCGCAGGGCGCAGGTCGTCTCGATGTCGTCGAGTGGATCGCGAAGGTCAGACACGTTCGGCCTCCTCGTTGGCCGCCTGGTACAGCTCACGGAACTGGGCTCGGGCCGCGCTGAGGCGGGAGCGCACGGTGCCGATCGGGATGTCCAGCACCTCGGCGATCTCGCCGTACTCCAGCCCATCCATCTCGCGCAGCACGAGCGCCGCGCGCATCGGCGGGCTCAGCCGGTCCAGCAGCGCTTCGACGACGAGCCGGTCCACCGCCACCTCCCGAGGTCCGCCTGCCAGCTCGTCGGCCAGCGGCGTCTCGGCAGTCCATCGCCGCAGCTTCCGCCGGTCCAGGCAGACGCGCACCGCGATGTGGTAGAGCCACGTGTAGAAGCTGGACCGGCCGGAATAGCCGCGCAGGCTGCGGAAGGCGCGCACGAACGCCTCCTGCGCCGCGTCCTCGGCCTCGTCCGGGTTGCGCAGCACGTGCGCGGCCAGCCGAACGACGCGGTCGCGGTAGCGCGTGAGCAGCCAGCCGAATGCACGTGGGTCGCCCTCGCAGGCGCGCTGCAGCCAGGCCTCCTCTTCAGGGTCGCAGGCCGCCATGGCGAGCAGCGGCACGAGCCGAGCGTCTCCTGTCGCCTGTAGAGCCATGGGAGCTGTCCCTTGCCGGCCGGTATCGCGGGCCTACACCCTATGGACCGGCGCACATAGCCCAGGAGTTCGGCGGCGGCCCGAGCGCGACCTGCGATCCGTTCGCGCGCGTTCTGGCGTACCCGGCGCGCCGCGGAGGGCGCGCCCCACGAGTTGGCGCAGCGCGGCAGGCGGAGTTTCTCGGGGGGGCCTCCGCGCTCCGCCGGGCCGTTCGCCGTGGCCACGTCTGCCGAGGCCCGATCGGTCCGGGGCGAACCCGCAGTTGTGCCTGTTTGAGCCTTTTTTCACAATCTCCCCGATTGGCCCTTGCCAACTGCGCCCGACCGTGCTATTGTGGATAGCATCCGGTGCCAAGCGAGCGCGCTGTTCGTTGCGATCCGCTGCGTCTCCTCGGGCCGCCGGACAACGGAGTGCCTGCGATGTACACGGCACCTGCGTTGCGCCCAGCCTTCACCGTGACCCACCTGGGCCACGCCTCCGCCCTCTGTCGCGTCCCCGCTGCACTTGGACATGGGTTGTTCCCACGACATCCCGGGCGCCTTCGGACGCCGGTCGATGTCGCGCTTCTCGGCTGCTTCACTCCTGTCTTCGGGGCCTAGTGCTCGCCGGCCGTCCGCTGCCGTTCGCGCGGAGGCCGGGGAGTCGATGGTTGGTTCCGGGCCGAAGTCGAGCCGACCGGTGTGCTGCCGGATCGAGCACTCGGTGCGCGCGTATCTGGGAAGGATGGCTCCCATGCAAGCCACACAAGAGCCGGGCACCTGCTCCCTCCGCGAGCTGCTTGCCCGCCACCCGCTGTTCGAGGACTTCCCCTCGGAGTATCTGGACACGCTGGCCGACTGCGCCAAGGACGCGCAGTTCCGCGCCGGCGACACGATCTTCCGAGAGGGCGAAGAAGCGAACTACTTCTATCTGATCTGCGACGGCCTCGTGGTTCTGGAGGCGTTCAGCCTCGAGCAAGGCCATCTGCCGATCCAGTCGCTCGATGACGGCGACGTCTTCGGGTGGTCGTGGTTGGTGCCCCCGTACCGCTGGCGCTTCGACGCGATCGCCGAGCGCCACACCCACACGATCGAGATCGACGGCGCGAAGCTGCGCGCCCGCTGCGAGAACGACCCCGCGTTCGGCTACGAGCTGCTGAAGCGCCTGGTCGTGCTGATGGAGCAGCGGCTGCAGGCCACCCGGGTGCGTCTCTTCGAGAAGGTGGGCTCTCGGCGCTGACGCAGCGTCCGTGCGAGCAGCAGTCAGGCCGCCGGTTCGCGGTAGGTCCAGCGGGTACGACGCGTGGCACAGACCACGCACACACAGAGCCCAGAGGGGTTTTCGTGTGCCCGGACAACCGGGGCATGGCGTCCGTCTTCCTGAGTACGGGAGCGTCAGATGGCGCACAGGCTGACCACGTGCACATTCTGCGGGGTGGGGTGCGGTCTCTACCTGGAGACCTCCGGCAACCGGATCGTCGGTGCGTACCCGAGCATGACCCACCCCACGAACCAGGGGCGCATCTGCGTGCGCGGCTGGAACGTGCATGAGGTCGCCAGTTCGCCGGACCGGATCACCAAACCCCTCATCAAGCGGCGCGGGGGCTTCGCCGAGGCGACGTGGGACGAGGCCCTCTCCCACGTCGCCGCACGCCTGCGCAAGGTGCGCGACAAGCACGGCCCGGACGCCCTCGCCTTCCTGAACTCGCCCCGCTGCTCGAACGAGGAGGCGTACCTCCTGCAGAAGCTCGCCCGCGCGGTCTTCGGCACGAATAACGTCGACCACGGGGCCGGCGTCTACTGCAACAACTCCATCAACGTGCTGCTCGACATGATCGGCGTGCCGGCCGCCACCAACTCCATCGGCGAGCTGAGCGCGTGCGACACGATCCTGGTTGATGGCGTCGACCTGGCGCGCCAGCTCCCGACGGTGGGCGGGCGCGTGATCCGGGCGAAGTTGGCGGGCGCGAAGCTCGTCGTGATCGACGCGAGGCTGCACCGCGTGTCGGAGAGCGCCGACATCGTGCTGCGCCACATCCCGGGCACCGAGGCGCTGCTCTATGGCGCCATGGCGAAGGTCATCGTCGACCGCGGGTTGATGGACCTGCCGTTCATCAAGACGCACTGTGTGGGCTACGAGGAGTTCCTCGAGAGCTTGAGCCGGTGCGACCTGCTGGCCGTCGCGGAGCGCTGCGGCGTGCCGGCCCAGCAGATCGAGGCGGCGGCACTCGCATACGGCGAGGCAGCATCTGCAGCGATCCTCTACTCCACGGGCGTCGAGTCGCGCGAGCCCGCCAGCATCCAGGGCATCATTAACCTGGCGCTGCTGACCGGCCATCTCGGCAGGACCGGGTCCGGCATCTACCCGCTCACCGAGCACAACAACCTGCAGGGCGTCTGCGACATGGGCGTGCTGCCGGACCGCCTGCCGGGCTACAGGCCGGTGGGCGACGAGGCGGCGCGCGCCAACCTGGAGCGCCACTGGGGAGCCCCGGTGCCGGCCACCCCGGGCAGCACGGCTCATGCGCTGCTCGCCGAGCGCGGCCACGGGCAGGCTAAGGCGCTGTGGCTCTGCCGGTACGACCCGGTGACCACCGCCTTCCTGGGCGAGGCGGCCGACGCGCTCGCGGACTGCGAGTTCGTCGTCGTGCAGCACCTCTTCATGACGGACACGGCGAAGCACGCCGACGTGGTGCTGCCAACCACCGCGTACGGCGAGGAGCGGGTGACGTTCACGAGCACCGACCGGCGCATCCAACTGGCGGAGCAGGTCGTCGAGCCGCCGGAGGGCCCGATCCCCGCGTGGCGGCAGATCGCCCTGCTCGCCCGCGAGATGGGCGCCGATTGGGGGTACGAGTCGTCGGCCGACGTGATGGACGAGATCGGGCGCGTGGTGCCGTTCTACAGCGGCGCCGGCTACGACAACCTCTCGCGGGAATACGGCAGGCAGTGGCCCTGCACGTCGGACCGGCCGCTCGGTACTCGGTTCCTCTGCTCGCGCGCCGCCCGGGGCCGCCGCTTCGACTTCGCCCCTGTGCCGCCGCCCCCGCCGCCCGCGACGAGCCACGAGTACCCCCTGATGCTGGTGTTCGGCCACTCCCTGTACTACTGGAACCAGAACGTCCTCATCCAGCACAGCGAGACGCTCAAACGGGAGTACCGCATCCTGCTGCTCGACTACCCGAACGGCTTCGTGGACGTGAACTCGCAGGACGCCAGGGAAGTCGGCATCCGCGACGGCGAGACGATCCGGCTGCTCTCGGCGACGGGGTCGGCAGATGCGGCGGCCCGAGTCACGGACGAGGTGCGGCCCGGCTGCGTCTACGTGCCCTACTTTGTGCGCGAGGTGCAGCGGCAGATTCGCGGCGCGGGCGGAAACGGCACCCAACTGGTGCCCGTGCGCCTGGAGAAGGTGGCGGCATGAAGGCCCGAATCCTCGATCGGTCGAACGTGCTGGGCATCGTCGACTTGCTGCGCCGGCAGGGCTTCGAGGTCATCGCGCCGTTCCGCGGGCGCGGGCGCGACACCTACTTCGACACGGTGACGGACGAGAACCGCGGCCAGGTGCAGATCCACCTCGCCAACCCGTACTACCCGCCCAAGCGCTACGTGCTGCCCCACATCGAGCGGCTGCTGCGGGCGCGCTCGGTCGACGGCCGGCTCGAGATCGAGCCCACGTACGAGGAGCCCAAGCTGGCGATCTTCGGCATCCGTTCCTGCGACCTGGCGGGCATCTACCACCTCGACCGCTTCTTCCTCGGGCGCGAGTTCCGCGACGTCTACTACGAGAAGCGCCGCCGGGGGCTCTTCCTGGTGAACGTGGCCTGCACGGACATCGAGCGCGACATCGGGCCGGAGTGCTTCTGCGTGTGCGCCGACACCGGGCCGGCGGCGAGGGCGCACTTCGACCTGCAGCTCATGGACCTCGGCGACGAGTTCATGGCCGTCGCGGGCTCGCAAGAGGGCGAGGCGCTGTTCTCGGAGCCGATCTTCCGCAAGGGCACCGCGGACCACGTGGCGCGCCGCCGCAAGATCCTGGGCGAGGTGCGCAAGCAGTTCAAGCCCGACACGACGAGCTGGTTCTCCGCCGCCGTGCGCTACGTCTCGCTCGACCGGGTGCCGGAGAGCACGTGGGAGGAGATCGGCAGCCGGTGTCTGGAGTGCGGCGGGTGTACCTACGTCTGCCCCGCCTGCACGTGCTTCACGGTGAGCGACCGCCAGATCGCCGAGGGCGAGGTGGAGCGTGTGCGCATCTGGGACTCGTGCGCGCTGGGCGGGTTCACGCGCATGGCGGGCGGCTTCAACCCACGCCGCGCCGTGCACGACCGCAGGAACCGCCGCTTCTTCCGGAAGCTCTCGCACTACTTCATCCAGCGGGAACTCTCGATGGCTTGCGTGGGATGCGGCCGGTGTGCGGCCGTGTGCCACGGCGATGTCGGAATGCCGAGCGTGGTGGAGATGATCCGCCGCGCCGCCGCGGAAGGCGATCACCATGAGCCCGTCGCCGGCTGAGACACCGAACGTCTACCTGCCGAAGCCCGCCGTCCTCGACCGGGTCGTGGACGAGATCGCCGACGTGCGCACCTTCTACTGGCGCTTCGAGGACGAGGTGGAGCAGGCATCGTTCCGGCACTTCCGCCCGGGCCAGTTCGCCCAGGTCTCGCTCTTCGGCATCGGCGAGTTCCCGACGTCGCTGCCGCCGAGCCCGACGGAGGAGGAGACCTTCTTCACAGTGCGCCGCGTCGGTAGCTGTACGGCCGCGCTGCACGACCTGAAGCCCGGCGACAAGCTCGGCGTCCGCGGCCCGTATGGCAACGGCTTCCCGATGGAGGACTACGCGGGGCGCAACCTGGTCTTCGTGGCCGGCGGCATCGGGCTCATCCCGCTGCGCTCGTGCATCGTCTACGCGCTGGCGCACCGGGAGAAGTATGGGCGGATCGTGGTGTACTACGGCTCGCGCACGCCCGCTGAGTTGATGTACATGCCCGACTTGAGGGCCTGGCAGGAGGGTGCCGGCATCGAGTGCCACCTCACTGTGGACCGGGCGGGTGACGGGTGGCAGGGGCACGTGGGCGTGGTGGGCAGTCTGTTCAAGGAGCCGGACGCGGCGGTGCCGGTGGACAACACCACCGCGTTCGTCTGCGGCCCGCCGATCATGTTCCGCTTCGTCATCAAGGACCTGTTGGCGCTCGGGTTCAAGGAGGCCGACATCGTCTCGACGCTCGAGCGCTACATGAAGTGCGGCGTGGGGAAGTGCGGCCACTGCTGTATCGGGGTGGCCTATGTCTGCGTGGATGGGCCCGTCTTCACCTACGAGCAGATACGCAAGCTAGGGGAGGACATCTGATGACCGATCTGCGCGGACAACTGCTCGGGCTGCAGGGCCGGGTGTGCCTGATGGGCCTGGGCAACGCGGAGTACGGCGACGACGGGCTCGGTGTGCGGCTGGCTGAGCGCTTGCAGGAGGCCGGGCTGCCGGATGTTGTCATCGCCGGCCAGTCGCCGGAGCGGCACGTGGGCCGTGCGTCGGAGGCGGGCTTCGACCACGTGGTCTTCCTCGACGCGGTGGACATGGATGCGGCGGCGGGATCGGTCGTCTTCCTGGACGCGGAACACATCGTGGCGAGGTACCCGCAGGTGTCCACGCACAAGCTGTCGCTCGGAGCGCTGGCCCGGTGGGTGGAGGCGGACGGCACGACGCGGGCGTGGCTGCTCGGCGTGCAGCCGAGGACGCTGCGGGAGACCGACCAACTGAGCCAGACCGTCGAGGCGACACTTGCAGCGCTGGGGGACTTGCTGAAGGAGACCAGCACGGTGCGACAGACGCGGGAAGCGAGCGCACGATGACACCGGAACATGCCGTCATCGCCGCGATCACGATCTGCCTGGTGGGCGCGGTGCTCATGCTGGGCGTCGGGCGCAACAAGACGACGGCTGGCGTATGCGCCTTCGTCGTCACCGCGTTCACCGCCGGTCTGGTCCTCTGGGCGGTGGCGAAGGTGCTGACGTACGGGCCATCGCCGCATGGTGAGAGCTTCTGGGAGATGGCCGCTCTCGGCTCGACGCCGCGCATCCACGTGGACGGGCTGAGCGCCGTGTTCCTGGCCCTCGCCGCTGTGATCTCGGTGCCGGCCGCGCTCTACTCCATCGCCTACATGCGGCACTATGCCGACTACGACATCCGCGGCTACTACCCATATTGCCTGGTCTTCCTGGCCGCGATGTACGGCCTGGTGACGACCACAGACATGATGTGGTTCTTCCTCACGTTCTGGCTGATGATGACGGTGCCGGGCTACTTCCTCATCCGCTACGAGGGCAGGAAACGGGAGAACGTCCGCGCCGCGGGCAAGTACCTCATCATGATGCTGATCGCGTGCTTGGCGACGATGGTGGGCGCCGAGATCCTGGTGGTCAAGGGGTCGCAGGCCATCGGCTCGCCCGAGCACCGATACGACTTCGACCACGTGAGCGCCAGTTTGCCCGCGCTGCTCGCCTCCTACCCGGGAATGGCGGCGCTGGCGTTCGGGCTGTTCCTCGTCGGGTTCGGCATCAAGATGGGCATGTGGCCGTTTGGGCAGGTCTGGCTGCCGGACGCGCATCCCGCCGCCCCGTCGCCCGTCAGCGCGCTGCTCTCCGGGGTGATGATCAAAACCGGCGTCTACGGGCTGCTGCGCTACTTCCTCTGGCTGGTGCCGGCGGAGGCGACCGATTACCCGCTGGCGGCGTGGGGCCTGGTCATCGCGCTTCTCGGTACGGTGACGCTCTTCACCGGCACGATGCAGGCGCTGCAGCAGACACAGACGAAGCGCCTCCTCGCGTTCCACAGCATCGGGCAGGTCGGCTACATCCTGCTCGGATCCGGGGTCTGCATGGCGCTGCTGCAGGAGCCCGACGATGCGATGCTGGCGGTCGCGGCGCTGGGGTTCTACGGGGCGCTCCTGCACGTGATGAACCATGGCCTGTTCAAGGCGCTGCTCTTCCTGAACGCCGGCTCCCTGCTGAGCGCGACGGGCACGCAGGACCTCAACCGCATGGGCGGGCTGGCGCGCTACATGCCGCTCACCGCAGTAACTGCGCTCGTCGCGTCGTTCTCCATCTCCGGCGTGCCCATGCTCAACGGGTTCGTGAGCAAGTGGTGCATCTACGTGTCGTCCATCCAGGGCAGCGGCGCGGCGCGGTATCTGGCCGTATGCGCCGTCGTGGCCATCCTGACCAGCGCGCTGACCCTGGCCTCGTTCGCCAAGTTCCTCGGCGCGTCGTTCCTCTGCCGCACGAGCGCGCTGGTTGCCGACCGGGCGAAGCAGGAGGGCCGCCTCGAGGTCTGCGCGACGATGCAGCTTCCCCAGGTGGTGCTGGCGCTGTTCTGTGTGGCGCTGGGAGTCGTGCCGGCGATTGGGATGCGCTTCGTGCAACTCGCGCTGGAGGCGAGCCGCCAGGGCTTCGGCGGGCTGCTGGCCGATGCCAACCCAGTCGCGGCCGGCGCGACGAGCGGCGTCGATGCGCTGAGCGGCGCGGCGGTCTTCGTTCCGCTGACGCTCGGCG
Organism: uncultured Chthonomonadaceae bacterium; assembly: GCA_964519955.1. Taxonomy (GTDB): domain Bacteria; phylum Armatimonadota; class Chthonomonadetes; order Chthonomonadales; family CAJBBX01; genus CAZFLM01. Next base: position 74,460 of record CAZFLM010000025.1, read on the forward strand.
GCCTGGTCGGCTGCATGCTTCTCGTCGCGATTGCCATCTCGAAGGTCGGGCGTGCCCCGCGGCGCGCGGACGCCCCCTGGCTATGCGGCTATGCCCGCGAGAGCGAGCAGAACCGGTACTCGGCGCACAACCTCTACGGCGAGGTCACGCGCTACTTCCGCTGGCTGGGCGGCGCCCCGCGGTCGCACTCCGGCAAGCACTCTGGACCGACGGAGCCCTGACATGGTCGCGCGAGAGCGATTGGCCCAACTGAAGGCGCAGTTCGGCGAGGACATCCTGCGGGCCGACCTGCCCGGCGACAGCCGCCTGTTCGTCTATGTGGAGCCGGCGGCGCTGCGCGCGGTCTGCCGCTATGTGTTCCGCGACCTCGATGCGCGCTACGTCATCAGCATCGGCGCGGACGACCGGCCGTTCTCGGACTGCTACCTCGTCGCGCACGACTTCGCGTTCGACCGCGACGGCATCCTCTGCAGCGTGTTGGCCCATCTGCCCGCCGACGCGCCCGCCATCGAGAGCATCTCCACCGACGTGCCCGCCGCGAGTTGGGCCGAGCGCGAGTTCCGCGATCTGGTGGGGATCGAGCCCGTCGGCCACCCGTACCCGAAGCGCCTGGTGCTGCCCGACGGCTGGCCGGACGGCGCGCACCCGCTGCGGAAGGACGTGCCCTGGAACGAGACGCCGGAGGGCTTCGACGAGGACCGCGAGTTCCAGTTCGACGACCCGCCCGAGGGCTGCACTGTCGTCCCGTTCGGTCCGTTCCACCCCACGCTGGACGAGCCGTCGCACTTCCGCCTATTCGTCGAGGGCGAGCGGGTGCGCGGATGCGAGTACCGCGGGTTCATGGTGCACCGCGGCATCGAGAAGCTCGCCGAGTCGGTGCTGACGTACAACGACATCACCGTGATGGCGGAGCGCATCTGCGGCATCTGCGGATGCGTGCACAGCGTGGCGTACGTGCAGGCGGTCGAGAGCGCGGCGGCCATCGACGTGCCTGCCCGCGCCGAGTACATCCGCACGATCATGCTGGAGATCGAGCGGCTGCACAGCCATCTGCTGTGGGTGGGGCTGGCGTGCCACATCGTGGGCTTCGACACGCTGTTCATGCAGAGCTTCCGCATCCGCGAGCCCATCATGTGGATCGCGGAGAAGATGACCGGCAACCGCAAGACCTACGGCCTGTGCGTGGTCGGCGGCGTGCGGTGGGAGATCGGCGACGAGGTAGCGAACGAGCTGCGCCAGGTCCTCGCCAAGCTGGAGACGGAGTGGCGCGAGGTGGTTGGGGCGGTGAGCAAGGACCGCAATATCCAGAAGCGAACGCGCGGCGTAGGCGTGGCCGACCCGGCCCTGGTGAAGAGCGCGGGGCTTATCGGGCCGGTGGCGCGCTCGGCGGGTGTGGCCATCGACTGCCGGCGCGATCACCCGTACGCCGCTTACGGCCGGGTCGCGTTCGACGTGATCACGCAGGACGGCTGCGACGTGTGGTCGCGGGTGCTGGTGCGGGCGCTGGAGGTGTTCGAGTCGATCCGCATCATCCGCCAGTGCCTGACGAAGATGGAGCCGGGGCCGCTGCTTGCACCGATCGACGACGAGCTGCCGGTGGGGCGCCTGGGTCTGTCGTCCGTCGAGGCGCCGCGCGGCGAGTCGCACCACTTCGTGATCACGGGGGAGAACAACCGACCGCGGCGGTGGCGGGTGCGCGCGCCGACCTACCAGAACCTGCAGGGCATCCCGGCGATGATCAAGGACCAGCAGCTCGCGGACATGACCATCTCGCTGGGCAGCATCGACCCGTGCTTCTCGTGCACCGACCGGCTGGAGACGATCGACCTGGCGTCCGGCGCGGCGCGGGTGTGGTCGCCGGAGGAGCTGACGCGACTGACGAGGCCGGCGGAAGGGCAGGGGCAGCCATGAGTGGGACCGACGCGCTGGACCTGGTGGGCGGGCTGCTGAACGTGCCGATCGTGCTGGCCGTGGCGCCTCTGTTCGAGGGGGTGCTGCGCAAGGTGACGGCCATCGTCCAGTCGCGCCAGGGACCTCCGGTCGGCCAGCCCTACCTCGACCTGCTGAAGCTGCTCGGCAAGGAGGACATCGAGGCGGGCGAGACGCCCCTCGCGCAGCGCCTCGCGACCTGGATGGCGCTGGCCGTCGCGCTCGCCCTGGCGTGGTTCGTGCCGATGGGCTTCTCCGCGCCGATCGGGCAGAGCGGCGACGCGATCCTGCTCATCTACCTGCTGACGCTCTCCGGCATCTGCACGCTCTTCATGGCGATGGCGGCGGGCTCCACGTACTCGCTGATGGGTATGAGCCGCGAGATGATGACCATGATCGCGCTGGAGCCGCTCTTCGCGGTGACCATCGTCGCGGGGGCGATCCACGTCCACTCTTTGCGGCTCGGGGCGGTGCTGAACGGCTCGGTCTACGCGCCCGGCGCGCCGTGGTCCGGCATCGTGCTGCTGATCGTGCTGGCGCTCTCGTTCCAGGCCTTCGTCCAGCGCGTCCCGTTCGACATCGCGGAGGCCGAGACGGAGCTGATGGAGGGGCCGCTGCTGGAGTACTCCGGCCCGAAGCTGGCGCTCGCGAAGTACGCCCAGATGGTGAAGCTGGTGGTCTACAGCGGGCTGTTCGTCGCGCTCTTCCTGCCGTGGGGCAGCGACCAGGCCTTCCCGATCGGCTGGCTGCTCTTCTGGGGCAAGGTGCTCGTGGTGGTCCTACTGGTGACGCTGGTCGCGGCGACCCACGCGCGGTACCGGATCGACCACGCGGTGCGGCTGTTCGCGGGCTTGCTGTGCGTGGCGCTGGTTGCGCTGGTCGGCGCGACGTTCGGGTGGTGACGTGGCGTTGGCGGCCAAGGGGGGAGGGTTAAGCAATCGCGACCAGGGCCGTGCGAGACTGAAGACTGGCAACGCGATTGCTTAGCCCCTGCGGGTGCCTCCTGGCGCAACGGGTGGATTGGCGACGTCGTCGGGTGAACGTGGGGTGACGGGATGTCCGTTCTGAGCAAGCTGAAGGAAGCGCGGATCTGCCTGGCGGCGGGGCGGGTGACGCTGCCGTACCCGGCGGAGGCGCGGCCCACGCCCGAGGCGTTCCGCGGGCGGCCCATCTTCGATCCGGCGAAGTGCATCGGGTGCGGCGCCTGCGCCAGCAACTGCCCGGCGCGCGAGATCCTCATCGGGGACGTATGCCAGGAGATCCGCATCCTGCACTACCTGGGCCGCCGCTGCACGTACTGCGGGCGCTGCGCGGACGTGTGCCCCGAGGACGCGATCACGATGAGCCGCGACTTCGAGACGGCGACAGGCGACATCGGCGACCTGGGACAGCGCATCCGCATCTTCATGAGCACCTGCCAGCGCTGCGGGCGGTGCGCGAAGCCCACGACGCCGGTCGAGGACCTGAAGCTGAAGGGCTACCGCTTCGACGACGCGGCCAACGAGCGCTGGGTGTGCGAGTCGCGCTCGTTCCTGGAAGGCGATCCGCTGGTTGACGACATCGAGATCGAACTGGACTGAGCCATGCTGAGGAACCTGTGCCAGAAGGTGTTCGGGCGGTCGCTGTGGGTCTACCACGCGAACAGCGGCGGCTGCAACGGGTGCGACATCGAGGTGCTGAACGTGCTGACGCCGTACTACGACGTCGAGCGCTTCGGCATCAAGCTGGTGGGCTCGCCGCGGCACGCCGACGTGATGCTGTGCCAGGGCCCGGCGATGCGCTCGACCGCGAAGGCCCTCCGCCGCGCCTACGACGCCATGCCCGCGCCGAAGCTGGTCTTCGCGATCGGCTCGTGCGCGTGCGGCGGCGGCATCTGGCACGACACCTACACGGTGCTCGGCCCCGTGGAGAAGGTGGTCCCCGTCAACTTCTACATCCCCGGCTGCCCGCCGCGCCCGGAGGCGATCATCTACGGCGTGGCGGTGGCGGTCGGCCTGGTGGACAAGAAGGTTGCCCCGGTCGAGTTCCGCCAGATCGAGTTCCCCATCCCTCGCTACCACCCCGAAGACCTGGCGGGCCATGGCGAGCTGGTGGTGTACGAGAAGGCGGAGCAGGTGTAGGAGACTCTGTGGGCGACGGCCGGCAGTGGCTCGACGCTGCCGGCCGTCGCCTCGAACGCGCCTGACCTGATAGTCGCCCCCTACGATGCTGCCATAGAGCCGCGCTGCACGCCTGCGGCCCTACCTAGAGAACCTTGGGGGCGTCGAGGCTGGTCGGGGCTTGCGTTTGCGCCGTCGGTCGGCATACTTTCGTGCTGCGACGACCGCTTCGCAGTCAGTGGCGCTGACACGTGCGCAGTGCTCGGAGGCCGGTGCCAGCGCCTCTATGCAGGACCGCATAGGAGGTCAGCCACCTTGACCAGGAACTCGACAGCGGCGGCAATGCCCGACCCGTACAGCGGGATCCTCCGCAACCATGGGAGAGCCACCTCGATGATGGGCCTGACCTTGTGGTAGACCTTGCACAACTCCTCTTTTGAGGGCAGAGCGTCAGCGCTCACTGGCGTTACGGCGTCCTGGATCTGAGAAAGCGCGCTCGTCAGACGCTGCCCTTCCTCGGGTGAGAGCACTACCTCGGCCATCGCAATGTCCTCCATTGCCATCGCGGCGTGCACGCAGGTGCGTGCGACGAATGTGGTGCTGAGCAAGTGCGGGTACCTTCAGCGGTTAGGACCGGCGTTCTTGGCACCACTCAGGCGGGCCGTCGAGCGGTACCTGTCACGCCCGTATCGCAGCATGCCGTTTCCAGCATATGGCGGCGGATAGACTCGCCGCAATCCCACAATTGTGTGCACTTCACTCCACCTCCCCGCCCACCGCCACCAGCCCGCGCTTCATGGCCACGATGACGGCTGCGCTGCGGGAGTTGACGCCGAGGAGGTCGCAGGCGCGGGCGAACTCGCAATGGATGGTGTGGGGCGAGCGGCAGAGGACGACGGCGAGCGTCTTGTCGCTCGTGTCCTCGGTGTCGACGCTGGCCTGGAGCAA
>CAZFLM010000026.1:0-41937 GCA_964519955.1 uncultured Chthonomonadaceae bacterium
CCTGCCCGAGCTGCAAGGGGTGCAGACGACCGCCATCCTGGCGACGGAGCGCGCCGTCTGGTTGGGCACGCAGGGCAAGGGCATCGCCGAGGTGGACCGCGAGAACGGCGCTATCCGCTGGCACGACCTCCGCGGCGGCCTGACGGACGACTGGATCACGTGCCTGGCCGAGTCCGGCGGCACGCTGTGGGTGGGCACCTTCGTCGGGGGGCTGTTCTCGCTCGGCGGCGGCAAGTGGAGCGCGCTCCCCGGCGCCGAGGGCCAGAACGTGACCGCCATCGTGGCGGATGGCATCGGCGGCGTCACCTATGCGACGCGCCGTGGCGTGTGGCACGTCGCCGCAGGCGCGCGAAGCGCTAGACCGCCGCTGCTGGAGGGCGAGTGCCAGGCGTTGGGCCTGGGGCGCGAGGGGCTGTGGGTCGGGACGCGGACGGGGTTGTACCTGGTTGCGTGCACGGCCGCGGAGGCGAGGTAGCGCCGCTAGCCGCCGCACGCGAAGGTGCACGCGCCTGCCGGGCCGTATGGGCGCGGCCATGTCAGGCCTTGTTCCTAGACCAAAGAAGGTGGCGACCATATCTTCGGCGAAGAGGAGTGGAGCGCGTCGCGCTTGGTGCGGCCTAGCCGTTGGGCGAGTGCGCATGTGGTTCATCCGAAGCAAGGGAGCGAATGCCATGCCAGAGCCGTGTCGCTCGGTACCGCACCCGCTCGTTCGGTGCGCCAGGAGTCTCATGTTCGTCTGCTTGCTGATAGTCCTAGGGCTACCGGCCGCCTCGGGCCAGACGAGGCTGACCCGCCAGGAGGAGATCGACGCCGTCGATCGGCAGATCAAGTACACGCTCTCAGCGCTGCAGAAGCGCGACTCGGGGGATTACTACCTAACGCTCGCGATCTTCGACGCCGATGGCCTGACGGTCGCGGGAAGCGACTGGGATGAGGCGCTCCGCAGGATGCGGCGAGCCGACCCGCGCATGCCGATGATAGCGGTCCCGATCAGCAAGGAAGCCCTGATCGACGAGATCGCCCGTCGCGTGTTCCTCGGGGAGATCACCGCGGAGCGCGGCAGCCAGATCGCCGCCCGTCTTCGGTCGGCGTCCGACATCCTGGCCGACGGCCTGAAGGAGCAGCTCCGGGGCCTGCGCCTGCTGCGCCAGCGGCTGATCGACAGGAGCCAGAGCAGGCGCGAGACGAAGCCGACGACGCCTACCACGCCGCGCTCCACCGGGTACTGGCGTCTGAGGGACGGCTACCCCAAGTTCAAGCAGAAGGAGCAGTGCGCGACCCTGATCCAGAGCAACACCAAGACCGACCTGCAGGCGGGCTCATCGTCGATCACCATCGATTACGCGGACCTGCACGGCAGCACCAAGCAGGTGACGCACGCGTTCAACATCGAGGTGACGTTCGACGGACTGGGCAAGACAACATACGATCCCGGCGAGGAGTCGACGTTCGTACTCGAAGGAACATGGAGCTGGACCAAGGATGGCGGCGGGTATACGGCCGCGTACCCGGTCCTTGGCTACTCGGGCGGGGTGTCGATCGTGAAGGCAGAGCCGCGGCACGGCAACACCTCTGCCGCCGGGAGCGCGCAGCTCTGGATTGGGCGGTCCAGCAGCAGCTTCACCGCGACTGACAAGCGGACCATCACGTTCAAGGTGCCAACCACCGGCAAGGAGTTCACGCTGGACATGGGCGTGGGGTCGTATGGCGGAGCGGGGTTGGTGACGTGGGCGTACGAGTGGGTACCGACGCAGGCAGGCACGCCGGCTGAGGGATGCGATCGAACGCCGCAGGCCGCGGCGGGCTACGAGGAGACACTCGCGATGAGGTGCCTCGCATCGCCCGCCGTGGCCGCGGTCTGGTGGGCGCTCAACCTGCTCGTCCTGTCGCCGTGGTATGCGAGCGCAGGTGAGTTCGTGTCGCGGCGGACCACGCTGCTCCAGGCGGGGGTCGATGCGGCCGGCGCGATCACGATGTATGGCGTCGGCGCGGCGCTGCTCGTCAGGCGGCATGGGGAGACCGGCGAGCCGGACGGCTGCGCCGCGCTGGCGCTCTGGGTCGTCATGCTGCTCGCGGAGGTCGCCCTGCGCTATCTCGGCGCGTCTCTCTCCGAGGGAGGCGACCCGACGTATCGGCTCGCGTCCGCAAGCCCGCTGGGGCGTGTCGGCTACTCGGCATGGCCTCTCCTGGGAGCGCTGGGAGGAGCGGCGTTCGGGCATCTGGCGGCGCGGCGGCGGTAGCCTAGGCCCCCGAGGCCGGCAACGCCTGCGAGCACGAGCGCCAGACCGCCGGGTTCCGGCACCGCGAGATGGCGCCAGACGACGCCGTGGCCCTGGCCGCGCGCATCGAGCGCGTAGCCGGCGATATTGCCCTGCGCGTCGATCGAAGTGGCCCAGGAGTCGACGAAGCCGCTCGGCAGGTAGCTCTGCAGATCGAGATAGCTGTCCGCGGACCCCGACCAGACCAGCGCGTGGTGGGTCGTGGGGCCATCGATATCGGGATCGTACCCCAGTCCGCCCCAGCCGACTTCCTGCGAGCCGTTCGTCGCTGCCGCGGATGATTGGCAGAAGCCGGTGGGTGTGAGCAGCACGGCGCTCTCTGCTGATCCATGCCAGAGCACCGCGTGCGGGCCGCAGACCCCGACCTGCTCGTCGCCGCCCACGCCGGTCGCGGTCCCGCAGCCCCAACCCGCTGGCGACAGGTCGATCATCGCGCCGGTTGACACCTGCCACAGAAGCGGATGCTGTCCGTATTGCCGGTCGTCGACTCCACACCCAGCCACGAAGTCCCCGCTGATCGCAGCCGCTGAGCTAGCGAAGTAGCCCGTCGCGGGGTGCAGATCCAGGATGCTGGATGCGTCGCCGCGCCACAGCACCGCGTGATTCCCGGCCCACCCTACAACGTTGGTCCCATCGATCGCGAACGCGCCCGAAGCGGAGCAACCGGCCGGGTTGAGGTCAACGATGCTCGCGGCTGTTCCGGTCCACATGAGGGCGTGCCAGGTGATGCCCCCGTCGGGACCTGCCATGCCAGCCTGGTGCGAGCCCGATACGCCGTTGACGAAGCACCAACTGGACCAGGGCGGGTTCAGGATCGTGGCGCTGACCGTGGCGGAGGACCAAATCGCGGCGCGTCCCGTGGTCTGCGACATCGAGCCGGTGACGAGTCCGCCGGTCACGATGTCGCCAGAGATCCCAGAGGGGCAGAAGTAGGCCCCGTCAACCGGGGCTATGAGCAGGGCTTCGTACGTCTGAGCGGCCGCGGGCGCCATGCCGAACACCAGGCCGGCGACGATCATGGGCACCGAGGGCTTGGCGAGCAACCACTTGAGATGCGGCATCTGGACCATCCTCTCTTTGCGGCTGTCATGGAAGTGCGCGGCAACAACCATTGTACAAGCGCCGTCCCCAGACCGCAATCCCCCGTCTGAGCGCAAATCCCTGCGTCGGTCCGCCGTCCCCCCGCTCCGTTGACACCCCCAACCCCGCCGGGTATACTCCGCAAACCTACCAGGCTTACGGACGAAGGCGCATTTCCATGGCGGGAGCGACGCACACGAGCGGCGGCAAGCACGTGTCGTTCGAGCGGGAGCGGGGAGTCCACGACGTCCTCGTCACGCCGAACGTCACGCACATGGTCGTTGAGGTCGGCAGCTCCGCCGACCGGACCGCCCGCATCCTGCAGGTCTTCCGCGCTCTCGCCGACGACGGCATCCCCATCTTCTTCATCAAGCTTCACGGCAATGCCGTCTCGTTCGCGCTCCCGGGCAACCGCCTGGTGGACGCCGAAGCGGGGCTGCGCAAAGCCAGGTTCACTTGCGAGTCGCAGAGCCACCTGGCCATCGTGTCGGTCGTCGCGAATGCCCTCGAGGATGTGACCGGGCTTCTGATCCGCATCGCCGACGGCCTGCAGACCGCGGGGGTGCGCACCTTCGGCATCGGCGACGCCCATGACCGCGTGCAGGTGCTGATCGACGCCGGCAAGGCGGACGCGGCGGTTTGCGAGCTGCGCAGGACCTTCGAGATGGAGGACCGGGCATGAGCAAGATCCTGGTCCAGAAGTTCGGGGGCACCTCGGTCGCCACGGATGAGGCGCGCCGCCTGGCCGCACGCAAGGTGGTGGCCGCGAAGGAGGCCGGCTTCGACCCCGTGGTGGTGGTCTCCGCCATCGGCCGTTCCGGAGCGCCGTACGCCACCGACACGCTGATCCGCGAGCTGCGCCAGATCGACCACACGATCCAGCCGCACCCGCGCGAGATGGACGCCATGATGGCCTGCGGCGAGATCATCTCGACGGCCGTCATGTCGGTCACGCTGCAGTCGATGGGCTACCGGGCGGTGGCGCTTTCCGGCGGGCAGGCGGGCATCTACACCGATGCCGAGTTCGGCAACGCCCGCATCATGCAGATCGACCCGGAGTCGCTCCGGGCCAGCATCGCCAAGGGGCACATTCCGGTGGTCTGCGGGTTCCAGGGCATCGCGCTGAGCGCGGCCGGCGATCCGCACGGCAGCATCACGACGCTCGGGCGCGGCGGCAGCGATACCACGGCCTCGGCGCTGGGCGCGGCGCTGGGCGCGGTCGCGGTCGAGATCTACACCGATGTCGATGGCGTCAAGACCGCCGACCCGGACATGGTGCCGGACGCGGTGACCCTGGATCTGTGCACGTACGAGGAGCTGGCGGAGATCACGCACCTCGGCGCGAAGGTTGTGCACCCGCGCGCGGCCGAGATCGCGATGGACTACGGCATCCCCATCTGGGTGAAGTCCACGTTCACCGAGCACCCCGGCACGCAGATCGTCCACTCGGACAAGGCGCCGGAGGCCATTCGCAGGCGCGTGACGGGTGTGGCGCACTCCGGCAAGATCGTCTTCATCCGCCTCGAGATCCCCAACGACGAGCACAAGGCGTTGATCGAGCAGGAAGTGTACCGGCTGATGGGGCGGGCCGGCGTTAATGTGTTCCTCGTGAGCTTCAGCACGAACTCGCTCTCGTTCGCCGTGTCGCGCGAGATGTATGCCAAGGCGCAGGACCTGCTCGACGGCATGGTGGTGCCCGTGGCGACGGACCCCGAGAAGCGCCCGGCCAGCACGTTCTACATCTTCCGCTTCCAGGGCGGGCTGGACCTGGCGTACCGCTCGCAGCGCCCGCTGCTGAAGCCGATCGAGAGCTTCATCGACGTGGTGGACGTGCCGGGCACCGTGTTCGAGAACGGGACGATGGTCTCGGTGGTGGCCGGACGCCACCGCCAGGTGCCCGGTGTCATGGCGGCGATCTACGAGACGCTGACCGGCGCGGGCATCCCGATCCACCAGGTCTCGGACTCCGAGATGTCGATCTCGTGTCTGGTGCCGGAGAATGAGGCGGACAAGGCCGTGCGGCTGCTGCATGCGCGGTTCGGCCTGGGCTGCTAGGCCGCGGGGCGATGAGCGACGAGGAGGAGAAGCAGGCCGCGGTGCCGCCGCCGCCCGAGTTGCCCGCCGCGCCGGAACTGAAGCCGAACCTGCCGAAGCGTGCGCACGAGGACACGCCCGAGGCGCAGCAGTACCGCAACATGGGGGTCGCCTACACGATCCCGACAGCGCTGATCGCGCCGATCGTGGGGCTCACGGTGCTGGGGGTATGGCTGGACGGCCGCTTCCACTGGGCGCCCATCGCCTCGATCGTGGGGATGCTTCTGGGCCTCGTGTGCGGTACGATCAACATGGTCCGTCTGTTCAAGCGGCTGGAGTAGGACCTCTGGACGGGCACTGAGGCCGATCCCACCAAGGGAGGCCCGCGCGGTCCGCCGGCGATGCCATCTGGTCGTGATCGGTGTTCATCGGTGGACGAACTGCCGTGTTCGGCGACGTAACGAGAAGGGCGCGGTCTGCCGAAGATGTCGGACGAGAAGCTGCCGCAGCGAACACTGAGGACCGGGTTCTTCCTGGCCGGCTGGTTCGTCGTGATCTTCTACCTGCGCGGCTGGCATACCGCTTCGATGGGGTTGGCCCTGGGCTCCGCGCTGAGCCTGTTCAGTCTCTGGAGCCTGTCGCTCGCCATACCCATCATCACGCACGAATCGCGGGGCATTGCGAAGGTCCTTGTGGTTCTGCTTCTCGTTTTCAAGCTGCCGTTGTACGCGTGCGTGCTATACTTTGCGACGACACGACCGTATTTTCACCTGGGCGCCGTCGTCGCGGGTATCGCTCTCGTTCCCGTCGTGATCGTCCTGAAGGTGCTGGGCCGGGCGCTCGTCGACCGAGTGCGTGAGCCGGGCGGAGAAGAAAGTTGCCGCAGCAACTCGAGCAAATCCAACTAGCGCAGGCCGAAGGCGCCGCGCCCGAGCACGGCGCCCCAGCCGGCGAGGCCACCCACGCTGCCGTCGGGCACGAGGGCGGGCACCACGAGTACAAGCTGGGCGATATCCCGGACCCGTGGCTGCTGTTCTCGAACGGCCTGATCGTCATCGCGATCCTCGTCGCGTTCGGCTGGTCGGCCACGCGCAAGATGACCGCAATCCCGCGCCGCTGGCAGCAGAACATGGGCGAGTGGATCGTGGAGATCTTCGTGAACTTCACGCGCGGGGTGATCGGTCCCGGCGGCGAGAAGTACGCCCCGTTCATCGGCACGCTGTTCTTCTTCATCTACGTGAGCAACGTCTGGGGGCTGATCCCTGGTTTCCATGCGCCGAGCGCCAACCTGAGCACGAACCTGGCGCTGGGCCTGATCGTGTTCTTCTACGTGCAGTTCCTGGGCATCAAGAACAACGGGCTCTTCGGGTATCTGGGCCACTTCGCCGGGCCGATGAAGGCGGTTGCCCCGCTGCTGTTCGTGATCGAGGTCATCAGCGAACTCGTGAAGCCGCTGACCCTCGCGATGCGCCTCTTCGGCAACATCTTTGGCGAGGATACGGTCATCATCGCGTTCGCCGCGCTGGGTGTTGCCGTGCTGCCCGCCTTCCCGATCATCCCGCTGCAGTTCCCGATCCTGCTGCTCGCCATGATGACGACCTTCGTCCAGGCGCTGGTGTTCTCGCTCCTGGCCACGATCTATATCTCGCTGATGAGCCACCACGTGGAAGCTCACAGCGAGCACGAGGCGGCCGCCGCGCATTAGCCCGGCTCCCGGACGGGCGCGGAGGCCCATCCCACCACGGCACCGTGCGTTGCTCGGACTGGCGGGAGGGTAGCCGAACATGGGCGCGGCAAGCGGCGCCCCTACAGGAACGATCCCGCGTTGTGCGGGCGAACAGACCTACCGACGATACCGAATTCGTCTTGCCGTCACAAAGGAGAACTCCACGATGATCTACTTCGCACTGCTTGCCGCAGCGTTGGGTCTCGGCGTGCCGCTGGCAGCCATCGGTGCGGCTCTGGGCCAGGGCAAGGCCGCAGCCGCGGCGCTCGAGGGCATGGCTCGGCAGCCTGAGCTGCAGAACAAGCTGCAGACCTCGATGCTGATCAGCCTTGCGTTCGTCGAGTCCCTGGTCATCTTCTCGCTGCTCGTCCTGCTCCTCCTCATGAGCCGCCTGCCCGAGACGTCGGCCATGATGGAGATCCTGAAGAACGCCAAGTAGCCTAGGACCATCCGATGCAGGCTCTCCTCCACAACCTGAACATCGATCCCATCGTTCTGCTGCTGAACGGGGTGCTGTTCCTCGTCTTGCTGCAGGTGATGGGGCGCCTGTTCTGGAAGCCCATCATCGCGCACCTCGACCGGCGGAAGGAAGAGATCGACGCCGCGTACGAGACGGTCGACCGTGCCCGGCGCGAGATGGAGGAGCTACGCTCGGACTATCAGGCGCGGGTTGCCCGCATCGAAGCCGAAGCCCGGGCGCGGATCCAGCAGACCGTGCGTGAGGCCCAGACCCAGCGGGAAGCCATCATCGCCGAAGCGCGCCAGCGCGCCGAGGAGATCGTCGCCGATGGGACGCGGTCCATCGAGGCAGAGCGCGAACAGACGTCCAGCGTCATGCGCGAGTCGCTTGACGACGTGGCGCTGGATGTCATGCGCAAGGTGACGGGTGTCGAGCCCGGTCCGGCGCAGCGCACGCTCGTGGACGAGTACATCGCCCAACAGGTCCTGCGCCAGTAGCCTGGCTCTGAGGGGACGGGCACGGAGGCCTATCCTACCGGCAGCTCACCGTTGGGCTGTGAGAAGGCCGTTCCCGTTCGACGTTCGACTTTCGACCGAGCCGTTTCGACCGTTCATTCCGGACCGCACGCATGCCGCTCAAGTTTCCCTGGTTTCCAGAGCCACCACCGGGTGTCAACACCTTCCAGTGGCTGGTGATTACCACCGCCGGCTTCCTGGCGTTGGGGTACATCGTCGTCAAGTTCGTCGTGCCGGTGATCCGCGGGATGCTCGACGAGCGCCGCAAGGCGATCGAGGACGCCGCCGGGCAGGTGGCCTCCACGCTGGCTGAGACGGAGCGGATGCGCAACGACTACCGCCAGCGCCTGGACAACATCGAGGAAGAGACCCACGTGCGGATGGACGAGGCTGTCGCCGAGGCCGGACGCCTGCGGGAGCAGATCCTGGAGGAGGCGCGCGTCACCGCCAAGACCATCGTGCGGCGCGGCGAGGACGAGGTCGTGCAGGAGCGCGCGAAGGCTCAGGCGCACCTGCGTATCCAGTTCGTCGACAGCGTGATCCGCGCAGCCGGCCACGCAGCATCGCGCTCGCTGACCGACGGCGACCGCGGCCGCCTGCTCGGCGAGTTCGTGCGCGAAGTGGGGAACCCAAGTTGAGCGCCGCAGTCGACACCAAAGCGGCTCGCCGCTATGCCAGCGCGTTGTTCAACGCGTCGCGCGAAGCCGGCGTCACGGAGGCCGTCCAGGCCGATCTGGGCCTGCTGATGGCCTGCTGGAACGGGACACCCGCCTTCCGACGCACCCTTCAGAGCCCGCGCATCGCGGCCGACCGCAAGCAGGACCTTATTGCCAAGGTTTTCGGCGACACCGTCAGCCCCCTGACGACCGTGTTCATGCGCCTGCTGATCGACAAGCGGCGCGAGGCGATCCTGCCTGCGGTGCACGAGCAGTTCGGCGGGTTCGCGGACGAGTTGCGCGGTCTGGTGCGAGCCTCGGCCATCGTCGCAGCTCCGCTGACTGGCGAGGAGCGGGCTGCCCTTGCCGCCGGCCTCCAGCAGCGAACGGGCAAGGAGATCGAGCTGGCGGTGACAGTGAACGAGGGCATCATCGGTGGCGCCATCGTTCGCATGGGCGACACGGTGATCGACGGCAGCGTGCGCGGCGCGCTCGAGCGGCTCCGCGAGGCGATGCTGAGGGAGAGCACGTAGCGCGACGCGGGCAGGAGCTGCGGTGATGGCAGTGGCGCTGAGAGGGGACTGGCTGGCGCGCGCGGCGGTGGCCGTGCTGCCGGTGCTCGCGATCGCGCTGGCAGGCTGCGGACCTGACCCGCGTTACTCCGAGCCGATGGATTTGAACCGAGCCGGACCCGGGGGCGAACAGCCGAAGCCCGTGGTGGCGCAGGAGCGCCAAGCGCCGCCGGCCGCTCCGTCCGGCCCGGCGCCTTCTCCGGCAGACGAGTTGTACCCGCGGCACGTGGGTGACAAGTGGGAGATGGCCCGCACGGCGGGCATCGATGCGGAGACCATCACGACCACGGTGTTGGGCAGCCGCACCGAGCTGGGGATGACGGCCTTCACGATGGAGACGCGCGGCGCTGGCGGGCTGCAGCAGACCGAGGGCTATCTCGCCGACGACACGGGTGTGTACCGCGTATCGACGGGTCCCGATGGCAGTGGGCGCATCGAGCCGCGCATGCCGATGCTGCGGCTTCCATTCAAGCCCTCGGACTCGTGGGCGTGGCAGGGCGAGTTGGTTGGCGGCGGGGCTGCGACGAAGGCGAAGGCCAAGTTCTACCTGAAGCCGCAAGAGACCGTGAAGACGAAGGCGGGCGAGTTCAAGGCGTACCGCTGGAAGCAGTTGCTGACGTTGGAGCTCCCTGAGGGAGCGCAGACGATCGAGACGACGATGTGGCTCGCGCCCGGCGTGGGGCTGGTGAAGCAGGAAACCACCGACGCCACGGGCCTCACATCGGCGGAGTTGACACGATATCAGGTCAAGCGGTAGCCGGCCTCTGGCCGCACGCCTGCTTCTTGGCCGGACGGTCGCGCCGTCGCCAAAGACGGTCCGGCCCGTGATGGAGCGCGAACCTTGGCTATCAGACCCGAAGAGATCACATCCATTCTCGAGCGCGAACTCCAGGCCTATGAGAGCAAGCTCGAGGAGGTCGGCGTCGGCACCGTCCTGCAGGTCGGAGACGGCATCGCCCGCGTCTACGGCTTGCGCGACTGCATGGTCGGCGAGATGCTGGAGTTCCTCGACGAGAAAGGCAACCCGATCGCGGATACCGAGGGTAACCTCATCCGCGCGATGGCCCTGAACCTCGAAGAGGACAACGTCGGCACCGTCGTCCTCGGACCGGACACGAACATCAGCGAGGGCACGACGGTTCGGCGCACGGGCCAGATCGTCTCGGTGCCCGTCGGCAGCGCGGTCGTTGGGCGCGTCGTGAACGCGGTGGGCGACCCCATCGACGGCAAGGGGCCGATCGTCTCCACCGAGCGCCGCAACATGGAGACGCGCGCGCCGGGCGTTATCGACCGCCAGCCGGTGAAGGAGCCGCTGCAGACCGGGCTCAAGGCTGTCGACTCGATGATCCCCATCGGGCGCGGCCAGCGCGAGCTGATCATCGGCGACCGCGGCACGGGCAAGACGGCCGTCGCGCTCGACACGATCATCAACCAGAAGGGCACCGGCGTCATCTGCATCTACGTCGCCATCGGCCAGAAGCAGTCTACGGTGGCGAACGTGGTGCGCACGCTGGAGGAGTACGGCGCGATGGAGTACACCGTCGTCGTCTCCGCCACCGCGTCGGACCCGGCCCCGATGCAGTATATCGCCCCGTACGCGGGCGTCGCCATCGGCGAGTACTTCCGCGACAACGGCGGCGCGGCCCTCTGCGTCTATGATGACCTCTCGAAGCACGCGGTTGCTTACCGCCAGGTTTCGCTGCTCCTCCGCCGGCCGCCGGGACGCGAAGCCTACCCGGGCGACGTGTTCTACCTCCACAGCCGCCTGCTGGAGCGCGCCGCAAAGATGCGCGAGGACTACATCATCGTCTCGAAGGCGGCCGCCGCCGACGTGACCGAAGGCATCGACGGAAAGGTGTACGGGGGCGGCCCGGGCCTGCACGAGGCGCAGGAAGTCGCCAAGGGCATGGCCAACCCGGACGCGGTGGAGGTGCGCAAGTTGCCGAAGACCGGCGGGAGCCTGACCGCGCTGCCGATCATCGAGACGCAGGCCGGCGACGTGTCGGCGTACATCCCGACGAACGTCATCTCGATCACGGACGGGCAGATCTTCCTGGAGGGCGACCTGTTCTACGCCGGCGTCCGACCCGCCATCAACGTGGGCATCTCGGTCTCCCGCGTCGGCGGCAACGCGCAGATCAAGGCGATGAAGGGCGTCGCCGGGCGCCTCCGCCTCGACCTGGCGCAGTACCGCGAGGTGCAGGCGTTCACCATGTTCGCCTCCGACCTGGACAAGGCGACCCAGGCCCAGCTCCAGCGCGGCGCGCGCATGGTCGAGCTGCTGAAGCAGCCGCAGTACAGGCCGATGCCCGCGGAGAAGCAGGTCATCTCGATCTTCGCCGGCTACAACGGCTACCTGGACGAGCTGCCGCTCGAAGCCATCGGCCGCTACGAGACCGAGATGCTGGCCTACATGGACGAGAGCTACCCGGAGGTCGCGGAGAACATTCGCCGCACCGGCGCCATGTCCGACGACACCTCGACGACGCTGAAGAAGGCGCTCGAGGCGTTCAAGGGCGTGTTCAAGGCGTAAGGTTGGCTTGACGGAACTGACGGTGAATGCGCGCTCCTGCATGTTGCGGGGGCGCGCATTCGTGTGTGGTCCCGGGTCTCGGTGCGGCCCTGGCTCAGGCGTGCTGCAAGTACTCGGCGAGCGTGCTGAGGAGACGCCGGAGCCGTTCGGGCGCGATATTGCCGATGGTGCCGATGATGGCTGTCTGCGGCAGGACGGCAAGGTAGCCCAAGCGGATGAGGGACTCTGACCTTATCCCGCTGTGGGCATAGTCAGAGTCGTCGGGCGCGATGCGCTCGTCGAACCCGTGGACCTGCAAGTGCAGTTGCGTACTGAGCCCGCAGACCAGCATGTCGCCGAACGCGGGCATCTTGCGGAGCACGATCGCCGGCCGGTTCTTCACCAGGCCATCGGCCTGCGGAATGGGCGCAAGGACGACATCACCTTCGCCTATAGGTGGGGTTGGCCTCCCTCACGCATTCGAGGGGGTACTCCTCCTCGTCCGGTGCATACGCGCTGGCGAGGCCGGCCTCCGAGATGCGCCGCCAGTCCTGCTGCTCACCGTCCGGTGGTGTGGAAAGAACGGTAACCAGCAGGCGAGCGTTGGCTCCGAGGCAAAGGGGCTCGTCCAGGCGGATGTGCTCGCCGTCGAAATGGGCTGAGACCGTAACCAGGCTCATCGAGCTTGCTCCAAGTGACGGCGGCGCGCCTACGGGCCCCGCGCTAGCCGTCATGTCACCGATTATACCAACAAGCCCCGCCACAGGCAACCGTGCCGCCGAGAGGGCGATGCGTCCACTGCAGTTGCTGGGCCGCTAGCCTGGATCATGCACGAGTGCAGTGGTGGGATGGGCCTCCGTGCCCGTCCGGTGCGACTCATGAATAGGTCAGGCTAGGCCTGCGCCCGCCCTTCCCGCACCTTCTCCAGCAGCTCCAGCGTGACCCCCAGCTTCTCCGTGGCGTCGAAGTAGGCGTACTGGCCCTCGCCCATGTCGCCGCGCTGGACCATGGGGATGCCCTGCTCCTTCAGGAAGTCGGCGCTGCGCTGCATGCCCTCCACCCAGAACGCGATGTGGTGGACCGCCTCGCCATTGGTGTCTAGCCCCTCCTTCCACGTGCTCGGCTCGCCGATGGGCTCGATCAGCTCGATCTGCACCTGGCCGAGGTTGAAGAAGGCGAGCTTGGCCTGCGCGTTCGACGGCCGGCCGCGGTAGGTCTGCGCTACCTCGTTGCCCGGCGCGGTCACGATGACGCTGGGCACGGGCAGGCCCAGCACCGCCGACCAGCGCCGGCAGGCCTCCTCGATATCGTGGACGGTGATGGCGATCTGCGCGACGGTGGTGCTGCCGAGATGCGTGCTCATGGTGCGTCTCCCTGCCTGGCGGATGGTCTGGCGCGGTGCTATTCGGGGTGCGGCGCGGGGAGTCCTTGGGGCGCGGGCAGTGCCACAGCCGTTGACTGGCAACGGGCGGTGGCCTATACTGAGCGAGCCGCTCGACCCGAAACAGGGAGCACACTGAATGGTACCGAGATGCACTCGTCGTGAGCTACTGTGCCGCGCCTCCGCCGGCCTCGTGGTCGGTGCCGGCGTCTCGCTTGGCTCTGGCCGCGCTGGCGCACAGGGGCAGTCCGCGTTCGAGGAGCTGAAGCGCCAGGCCTGGCAGAAGGTGATCGACGGGAACAACGCGCCTAACGGCGGCGAGCAGCGCCGCATCTTCCGGCAGGCGCGCGACCTGTTCCTGCGGGCCGATGCTGCTGGCAGACTCGGCGAGGACGAGTTGGCGCAGGTGTCTGCCCTCTCTCGCAACTTCCTGTGGGAGCCGGATCTCGGGGAGCGCTACGCCAGACGGAGCTTCGGCGAGCACCCGAACTCGGTGTGGGCAGCCCTCGAGTGTGCGCGGGCGATGTACGGCGCCGGCCACTTCGCCGAGTCGCGGCGTCTGCTGCGCGAGTTGGTCGCCCTGCCTGCCGATTCGCAGGGCAAGTGGGCGAAGGAGATCGCCGAGGCGGCCTACAGACTCGCGACGAAGACGTGGGAGTTCGCGTTCGACATCAAGCGGGCGTACCTGCAGCGCGACTACGCCCGCAAGCGCCTGCAGACGGTCGGCTATCACGAGTTCTACTGCCTGCATGACACGGCGTACCAGCGGATCGCGGTCGCCGTCGATGGCGCCGCGCGGCACGACGAGACCGTCGACGCGGGTGGCAACCGCCTGCTCAGGATGTGGCCCGACGGTGACAAGGAGATCCACCTCAAGCTGACGATCGAGATG
Organism: uncultured Chthonomonadaceae bacterium; assembly: GCA_964519955.1. Lineage (GTDB taxonomy): Bacteria > Armatimonadota > Chthonomonadetes > Chthonomonadales > CAJBBX01 > CAZFLM01. The sequence continues at coordinate 14,108 of CAZFLM010000026.1, forward strand.
CAGCCCTGGCGGTTCGACATCCTGCGCATCGGCCAGGGCGCCTACGAGCTGCCCGAGGCGGTTCGCCCGTATCTCGGACGCACGGTCTTGTGCGATCCGACGACCGACAAGGCGCAGGCGGTCGCACGCAAGTGCAAGGCGCAGACCCGTGGCGAGACAGTCCGCAACGTCCTGATGTGGATGGCGGAGTACTTCCTGAACGCAGGGCCTGGGCCGGCGACGGATCGGTTCGAGGAGCACTTCGGCGCGGGCAGGTACACCGGCAAGCCTGGCGTGGAGTGGACAACGGATGGGCTCCTGGACTACCCGGTGGGCCACTGCTGGGAGAACTCCCGTCTGACCGCGTGCCTGCTCAGGGCCTGCGGCATCGCGGCACGGCAGCGCCTGGTGCTGCTTGTTGCCCGCGAGGGGAGCGACGCCAGCGGCTGGTTCGCCGGGTGGCACCTCATCGCGGAGTACTACGAGCCCAAGCACGGGTGGATCCCGCTTGAGACTGCCCGGGAGGTCACGCCGGGGATGGTGCTCGATGCGATGATCCCGATGATGGGCGAGGTGCCCGATACCACCACGGAGAGAGAGACAGCCGAGCCCTGGCCGCTGGTGTCGGTCGACAAGGCCTGGCGCGTGATGTGGTGCGGCAACGTGGGTATGACGGACGCCAACATCGCGCACGTCCAGAGGAAGCTAGTGCGCTGTGCGCTCGATGCCCCTTACCCCTGGCCGGCGCGGCCGTAGGACAGGCGGGACCAGAGGACCAACTGCGCCGTTGGGATCCCTTAGGCGCAGCTCTGTGGAGGGTGGATGATGTGCCATAGGTACGATCGGCGCGAGGTGTTCCGGCTGGCGGCGGGGGTCGGAGCGCTGGCCGTCGGCACAGCAACGGCATCGAACGTGGCGCGCGGGCAGGATCAGACGACGTTCGAGCAGATGAGGGGGCAAGCGTACAAGGCGTGGGAGGCCTGCCTGCGCGGCGAGCCGCGCTGGGCCGACTGCGAGCGCCTGATGGTTGAGGCGAGTCGCTACGGCCAGTTGGGCGAGTCGGAGTTGCGTCTCGTATCGTACCTGCGCCGTGGGTTCCTCGATCGCGCGCCGGACTCGCTTCCTGTGGCGCAGATGGCGTACGCCCGTTACCCGTGCGCGTCCAGCGCCGCCGAGCTAGCCGAGAGCTTGGCGGACAACTACGAGTTCGCCAAGGGACGCAGCCTTCTGGCCCGGCATATCGGAGCAGGCACGTCTGCGGCCAGCGACGCAACGCTGAGAGTCGTACGCACATGGCTGGCCGGCCTGGCATCTGATGGCGAGAGGGCGCTCGCCCGGTCCGCCATCCAGCGGCTGGCCGCAAAGCGCTACGAGGTGGTGTTCACGCTCGCGACGGACTACCTCAGGCCTCAGATCAGAGAGGAGTACAAGCGCCTGAGCTATCGAGAGTTCGCCGTGTATCCGGACAACGCCGTGCAGCGGACTACATTCGAAGTGACCGGGGCAGACAAGGTCGAGACGTACACGGATGCCGGAGGCAACAGGCGCCTCAGGATCTGGGCGCCCGATAGCGTCTCGCCTACCGTCCGCCTGGCGGCGACGATAACCGGGGCTGCCTATGACCTGTGGAAGTCCGAACCTCAGTCGCGGAGCATACCGGAGGCCATGAAGCCCTATCTTGGGAAGACCGCGCTGATAGACCCGACCGGGCCCGTGGCTTCCGCCCTTGCCGGTAGGCTCAAGGGCGGCACGCGCCTCCAGAGCCTGACCAACCTGCAGGCCTGGTGGGAGGGAATCGAGTATGCGACGCCGCGCACAAGCGCCAGCGGCGCGTCGGAGGTGATGTTGCGCGAGCGCCGGGGACACTGCGGCGAGTGCAGCCGCGGCGAGACCGCCGTCTTGCGCGCGATGGGCATTCCCGCGCGCCGCATTCTCACTCTGGCGATCCAGGAGCCCGGCTATCGGGAACTGACGGCTCAACCTACGCTTGGCGGTCACGCGCTCACGGAGCTATACGACCCGACACACGGCTGGATCCAGTGGGATGCTCGCCTGACCGCGCGCGACCCACAGAAGCCTCAAGGACCCATGCTCGAGACGGACCACACGTGCATCAGGATGGTCGCCGAAGATCCGACGTCCACGGATCTGTCACCCGAGTCGACGGACGGCAACTGGTACTTCTACGGCTGGAAGGACGAACGGGCGGACCCACCTGACATGAGGAACAGCGCGATCAGGCTGGTCGGCCTCGGTTTCGGTGAGCTGCCACCGATCACATCAGCGTAGCGGGCAGCAAGCCTGGTGAACGCTCGCAGGTCTTTGTAGACGGCTGCAGTCGATCGGAAGACCCGAGCCCGCGGCGCTCATGTTGCCCCGCATGCTGGTGGGCAGGCCAACCATGTGCGGCAGCGCTTGGCGGGCACAACACGGCCGACGCCACGGAGCACGGAGGGCGAGCGAATGTCAAGGACGCGGCACGATGCGGCAGTTCGCGATGCGAGGGCACGGCGGGTGCGGGCTGGGAGCGTGGCCGTCGGTGCGACGGCTGTCGGCGCCTCTGCCACCGGCGCGAGCGCGACGGGCGCTTCGGCAACCGGAGCTTCGGCCACCGGGGCTTCTGCAACGGGCGCGGCCGCGCTGGGGGCGTTGGCGGTTGGTGCACTGTCGCTTGGCGCGGTGGCGATCGGCGCGGTGGCCATCGGCAGGCTGGCGGTCGGTCGGGCGCGCATTAGGCGCCTGCGCATCGACGAGCTGCACGTGGACCGGCTGTGGATCGCCGGGCAGGAGGTGGACGGTTCCCGGCAGGTGAAGTGACGGCGCGAACGCCGCAGGTGAACCGCCTCCGCGCTTCGTGGCACCAACGAAGCGAGGGCGCCGACGCCAGGGCTGGTGCGTGTGGCACCGCAACTCGCGGCGGGCGCCCGCAGGAGGTAAAGACGAAGCACCGCGCTGTGTTCGCTCTCGCAGCCGCCATCCTGGCGCTCTCCGCGCCCGCACTCGGCCAGCCGCCTCCCGCCGCCTCCGCGCTGCCTGGCCGCGCAGACCAACCGCTCCCGGCTCTGGCGCCGGCCGACGTGCCCAAGGACATCGCCTGGGGCAAGGGGCGCGAGATCCAGGCCGGTCTCCGCCTCTCGTGGCGCTACGGGCACGCCGACCAGCACACGGGGCTCTACGTGTTCGCCGTCTATGTGCGAAACGTCACGCAGCGCACGCTCACGGTGAGTGGCCCCGGCTTCCCAGGGCTCTGCGTCCCATCGGACCGCATCAGCTACACGACCCTCGTCCAGACCACTCGCATCTACTGCACCCCGCGAATCGCGGATGCCAGCGCCAAGGCGGTCGCTGTCAAGTACCGGCTGTCCGACGACCAACAGCGGTGGGCGCTCGGGCCGGGCCAGGCGGCCATAGTGTCGCGCTGGATGCTCCGGACGCTGCCCGTCGCTGCGAGGAAGCCGGAGACGGAGGGCTACACGCAGGTGGCCTTCGTGGAGCCCGGCAAGTACCGGCTGGCGTGCGACGTGGCCGCCTCCTGGCCCCGACGAGCGACGCAGCGTACGGGCGAGGTCGGGTTCGAGGTGACCGCAGAGGACCTGGGAGGGCGGCCGTGGTGATGGCGGCGGCTCGGCCGCAACGTGATGCACCGGGAGACTCGCGGAGTAGCCCACGAAGAGCAGGGAGCCCGCGCCGGCATGGCGGGGCTCCCGCTACGGTTAAGCACATCGGCGATCGGCGGCCCCCTACTGCACGACGGCAATGGCTCCGGGGCCCCAGAACTGGCCCACACCGTAGCCGCCGCTGCCAAGCGTGGTCCACCCAGCGCCGCTGATGTCGGTCATCCGGACGACGCGGTTGTTCCCGCTATCGCACACGTAGATGTAGCCATCGCCGGCCGCGAGGATAGGCGATGGGTTCTTGAACTGGCCCACGCCGGCGCCGGGCGTCGTGGAGCCGAGGAACACAAGGCCGGCGCCGCTCATGTCGTTGATGCGCCCCACGCGGTTGTTGAAGAAGTCGCTGAAGTAGATGTGGCCGTCAGCCGAGACGCTGACGCTGGTCGGCGGGATGCTGAGGCTGCAGGCAACCCACCCGGTTCCGGTCATGTCATCCATACGGACGATGCGGTTGTTGAACGTGTCCGCCACATAGATGTGGCCATCGCTCGTGACGCAGACGCCCTGCGGGTAGTTGAACTGGCCCACGCCGTTGCCGAGCGCGCCCAGGGTGGTCCAGCCGGCCCCGGTGATGTCGTTGATCTTGACGATCCGGTGGTTGTTGTAGTCGGCCATGTAGATGGCGCCGTCAGGCCCCAGACTGACCGCCAGCGGCGAGTTGAGCTGGTTGACGCCGCTGCCCAGAGAGCCGAACGTGACCAGGTTCTTGCCGGTGATGTCGTCCATCCTGGTCAGGCGATGGCTGCCTGCGTCCGTGACATAGATATGGCCGTCCGCGGACACCGCGACGCGCTGGAGTTCAGTAAACCGGTAGTCGTCCGCCGGAGCGAATCCCGCGAAAGCGTGCCAGTTCGTCCCGCCGAAGTCGTCCATCTGGACGAGCCTGTAGCCGTGGATGTCGCACACGTAGATGCCGGCGGGATGCGGCGTCGACAGGGCGTTCACCGTGACGGTTGCCGTGACGCTCTTGGTGATGTCCGCCAGGCTGGTGGCGATCACGTGGTAGGTGCCGGGTGTCGACGGCGCCCGGTAGCTGCCGTCCAGCTCGACCGTACCGCCCGCCGCGCCTTCCGCGACGCGGAGTGAGGCGTTCGTGTTGGACGCGCCGGTGACGGTAGCCTCGAAGTGCAACTGGTTGTTCACCAGTATGGTGCCGCCGGTGGGCGAGATGTGGATGGCAATCGTGGTTGGGCCGCCACCGCCACCGCCTCCTCCTCCGCATCCCGAGGTGCCGACAAGGGCAAGGGGGGCGAGCAGGAGCGCGACGGCGGCAGGGCCTATGAACTGGTGCTTGCGGGGCAGGCAGTACATGTTCATCCTCCTCCAGGTATATGGCGACGGAAGCCGCTAGCCTTCTGGTCGGCTCCTCCTCCTTCTGGAAGTACCAGGATGTCCCTTCAATTTGCCATGGCTACACAATAGGCCCGTCGCGGTCGCACCGTCGACCGAGCGCATGCTGGGGCTGATGCGGTGGCCTGGGGCGCGGGCTGCCCCTTCGGCGGCTTCCGGGAAGCCTGCGGCGAGGCGTGCTTGCATCAGCCGTCTCGGCATCGCAGAGTTGCGGGACGGTCGGCTCCGAGTGGCCCGCGAGCGTGCATGGCGCGAGCGGATTCGAGGGCCTGGCGATGGGTGGTGACGACCTGCGCGCCCACGAGGCAGCCGTCAAGCACCCTCGACGCGCGGTAGCTAGGCAGTGACGCCCCGGTTCAGCCACCACACCGCCCCGTTGAGCGCAGAGGCGAAGGTGACCCAGGCGAGGTAGGGGAGCAACAGCGCGCCGGCGAGCGGGCGCACCGCCCAGAAGAGCGCCACGGTGGCCGCGAGCACGAGCCAGAGCGCGCCGATGTCCGCCAGCGCGAGGCCGGGGCTGCGCAGGCCGAAGAAGCACCACGACCATGCCGCGTTGAGCGCGAGCTGGAGCACGTAGACGCCGAGGGGCGCCCACGCGATGCGGCTCGCGTCCTGCTTCCACACCATCCATGCGGCGACGGCCATCAGGATGTAGAGGAGCGTCCATACCGGCGCGAAGACCCAGCCAGGCGGGGTCCAGGTGGGCTTCCTCAGCGAGGCGTACCACTCGCCGGGCATGTAGCGGGCCCCGATGGCCGCCGCGGCGAAGGTGATTGCGAGCCAGAAGACCAGGCCGAGTGCCGAACGCATGGTGCGGATGCTCCTCTCCGGGCGACGTGCTTGGCCGCCCCCGTGGCATACGGTCGCGTCGGGCGCGCGGCTCCCTGGGAGCCGGCCTCGGGCCCTTCGAAGCCATGTCAGGTGACACACTGCCGTCGACACCACCACAGACGGGGATGGTGCTTGACACTGGGCAGGCTAGTAGCTACAATGGTTTGGCGTGTCTGGTGAGTGCTGGCTCTTCGCTCATCCCCGCGTTCTCGTATGGCCGTAGCCTCGCCGACGTTGCCTGTTCGCACCTACCCTGGACGGATGGAGCGCTCGCATGCCGAAGCCTCGCAGAGCCGACGACCTTGAGCTATCACTGGCCGCGGCCAAGACCAGCGGCCTCGACGCCTACCTCGACGAGATCCTCGATCAGGCGCTTGGTGCCACCCAAGCCCCGGCCGGCTCCCTGATGCTGGTGAATGCGCGGGACAATGTGGTCGAGATCGTGAAGTGCCGCGGGCCAGCACACGATCCTCGCAAGAAGCATCGTACCTTCCAGGTGGGAGTTGGTGTTGCGGGGATGGTGGTCGCCACCAGCGCGGCCCGTACCTGCCGCGACGTCCGAGAGGAGCCCGGGTTTCGGCCTCCGCGCGGAGGCCTGAACTTCCTCTCGCTTCTCGTCGTGCCGATCGTGGCTCACGAGCGGGCAATTGGCTGTATCTGCGTTGACAGCCCAAAGCCAGGTTACTTCACTGAGCGGCACAGAAGGGCGTTACTGGCACTCGCCGGTCGCGCTGCGAGTGCGATCGAGTTGATGGCGGTGGACACCTACATCAGCCACGCTCGGCGGCTCGCCCAACTCGACAGTCTGTACGACGTGGCGCAGCAGCTCTCCAGCCTAACCTTCGAGTCGCCCGATCAGTTGCCCAGAATCCTGGACCAGATTGCCACAGATGCTGAACTCGTGTTGCGAGCCGACTTGATCACCCTGTACGACTATGAGCAATCAACACGCACCTTTGGCCACCCACCTCGATTGCGCGGGCGATACGAACACCCTGAGTATATGCACTCACCGGTCCACCCGAACGACGTTCCTGACCTCGTCGTCCGCAACGGTGCCCCGCGCTACAGCGAACACGCAGACCGCGACGCAATGCTTGGCGCGGGCAAGGTGGTCCGGGGAGCCGGCGCACTGCCCGACCGTCGGTCATTTGTCGATCGCGAGCGGGTGTGCTCGTCTGCAGCGGTTCCGCTTGTCGCGGCAGGCGAGACCGTTGGCGTCATGTTCGTGAACTACCGCACTCGGCACCCGTTCACCGCCGACGAGCAGCACGTGATCGAGACGTTCGCTGCGTACGCGGCCTTGGCGATACAGGGCGCCCGACGCCTGCGGGACGCTATAAACGCGCAGAGCCTGAGGGCGATCCAGATGAGCGCCAGAATGGTCGCACACCGCCTGCAGAACGTGTTGCCAGTCATCACCTACTCGACGCGCAAGGTGTCGCGGCTAGTTGACCCCGCAGTCCCCTGTGCTCGCTGGCTTGAGATGGCGTACAACGAGGGCCTCCGGGCGCAACGGATCGTCCAGGACTTCCGGGCCTACGCGCGGTCGGAGCCATTCCGATGCCAAGATCGGCTCACTAGTGCCGAACTCGTTGGCATGGTGGAGGAGGCGGTGAAGCGCAGTTTGCCCAACCGGGGCGTGCAGATCGAAGTGGAGTGCTCGGCAGACACACATGCAGCCATGGTGAACTCCGAGCGCATCAAGGACGACTTCGCCAACTTCGCAACGGACTCTGTGCGCCTCCGCGCCAAGGGTCTCCGGATCGGCATATCGTGCAGACGTGCCACCGAGCAAGAGGTGGTGGCTGCGGGCCTCCGGTCTGGTGCCGGCTACTTGTCGCTTGAGTACGCTGACAACGGACCGGGCGTTCCACCTGAGAACAAGGAGAGCATCTTCGAGCCCTTGTTCACGACCAGGACCGGGGGATCGGGACTGGGCTTAGCGATCAGTCGGTACAACGCGTCGGTCCATGGTGGGCGCATCGTGGAGAGGGGCATCCATGGGAAGGGTGTGCGGTTCTGTTACTTCCTTCCCATCAGGCCGAATCCGGCAGGGGAGTGAGATCGACATGAGCACCAAGCCTCAGATGTCCGTTCTGATTGTGGACGACGAACCCTATGTGTGCGAGTGTCTGGCCGATGCATTCGCTGAAGCGGCTGACGACCCGAGGTGTCCCTATGCGTTTGCCGCCAGAGCTGTCCGGAGCCTGGATGAGGCTGTGGCTAGCCTACGCGACGGGCGCTGGGATGTGGTGGTCCTCGACGTTAGGCTGGGGCCCAACGACGAGGGCATCCGGATCGCCACGACCATGGGACTGGACACCAACTCGTCTGGCGAGCGACCCGTCGTCATCGTCCTGACGGGTCACGCCGAGTACGGAGCCGCGGTGAAGGCAATAAGGTCGGGCGTGTGGGACTACATCCCTAAGTACGACGACCGATCGGACCCAACGGATCTCGTTTTCAACGGGGTCGTCGACTCCGCCACCAATCGGCTGCGCCAGAAGGACCTCCAGCGCGATCTGCAGGACACCATCGGTGGCTCGTGGTTCCCAGAGCACGTGACGGAACTGCGAGCAGTGCACGGGGACAGGCTCGTGGCTATCTGGCACAAACCGACGCCGGCGGTCGTCGCGGCCGGGAGGGACGTGTTCGAGTTGGCGGACAACCTAAAGGAGTGGCGATCAGAACATGCCTGGTGGGAGCAGCCGTTCATCGTTCGGCTTGCGTCAACCACCGATCCGGCCAACTGAGGGGGCGCGACAATGGCGACGATGCCCCCCACGCGCGTCTTCGTGAGCTATAGCCACCAGGACCGGGTGCTCTTCGGGAACACATCACTCCTGGGCCACCTGCAGCGGCTCCTTGGCGCGGAGGTCGAGTTCTGGTGGGACCAGAGACTCACGGCTGGCGACCTCTGGGACGACGTGATCAAGGCGGAGATCGGGCGGGCCCAGATCGCTCTGGTCCTGGTGAGCCAGCCGTTCCTTGGCTCGGCCTATTGCCAGGTGGAAGCCAACGAGTTTCTGGCTGAACGTGTCCGCCGTGGCCTGGTCGTGCTGCCGGTGCTCGTCGAGCCGTGCCCATGGGAGGACAAGCCGTGGCTGTCTTGCACGCAGATGGCCCTCGCGGGCGCCGGCGGCCTGGGTCGGTCCCCACGCGGCGGCCGGCGGCGCGCTGACCTGTTCGCCTCCGTCGGGCAGCACTTGAAGCGCCAGGTTTGCCAGGTGCGCCAGTCGCTGCAGTCGATGCTCCTCGTAGATCTCTCCAGTCCGTGCAGCGTCGCTGCCCGCGTGCCGTTCAGGGCGGCGCACGACGAGACCCTGACCATTATCCCAAGGCGCCTTCTCCCCGCGGACGCGTTTGCGGAAGATGGGGCCGTGTGCAGCGTCCGCGTTGGAGGGTTCAAGCGGCTTGCTGGTACCGGCTATCAGTACCGGGCAATCGTGGCGCCACTGCTGTACAACGGATCGGCCACCGGGGATCGGCTGGAGGCGCACCTGGTGGTTGTGGTGGACGGAACCGACCTCGACCATGCCTGGCTGGGCACCGACGTCCTGAGTCGTGAGCCGGCCGTCCGAGCAGCGTTTGGTCTCTAGGCGATGGCGGCCCGGTGCTGCCACGCAGCCGGTGCGGTCGGGTAGGATTGCGGCGCGATACTCGGGTGGCGTACGGGCCGCACTCGCTGCGATGCAACGCGCGGCTCCCGAGCCGGCCGGTCGTGGTTTGCCACGCGCGCACCACGCAATCCGCCGCCCACCCCATTGACCCGCGCCGGGGCATCCGCTATAATGCGGGCTGACAAACGCATATGCGAGCCGCGGTGCTCGGGGGAAGTCCGGTGCAAGTCCGGCACAGTCCCGCTACGGTGAAAGTCCGAATGCCCGCCCGCGGCCCATCACGCAAGCCCTTCGCGAGAAGAGGGTGTGATGGCCCCGGTTCCGGCGCACCACCAAGCGCCCCGCCCGCGGGCTCACACCATCCCACGAGGATGGTGTTTCCGTCTCACCCTCCGCACCACGCGCCTCCGCGAAGCTTGCGTCATCATCGCACGCATGCAACCAGGAGGGCAAAGTGCGCGTCTACTGCGACAGCCTCGGGCGTTCCGTCGACCTGCCGGACCGGCCCCAGCGCATCGTCAGCCTCGTCTCATCCGCCACCGAGGCGCTCGCAACCATCGGCTGCCTCGACCGCATCGCCGGCGTCTCGTCCTATTGCCGCCGCTACGTGCCCAACCTCACCGCGCCCGTTGTGGGCGACTACCTGAGCGTGGACGAGGACCTGCTGCGCGAGATCGAGCCGGACCTCGTTATCACGACCACCGGGGTGCAGCGCGGCGTCGGCAAGGGCCTCTCGCACGATGGCTACCCCGTGTTCGCCATCCCGCTGCCGAACAGCCTCCACGGCATCCTGGAGGGCGTGATGCTCCTCGGCGCGCTGGTGGGCGAGATGGACGCCGCGCGCGACCTGGTGCACCGGTGGACCGCACACTTCGAGGCGCTCCGTGCCGATGCGCCCCCCACGCGCCCACGCGTCTATGCCGAGCTGTGGTTCGGCGCGTACCAGCGCACGCCGGGCGGCCTCACGTTCATCCACGACCTGCTGGAGGCGGCCGGCGCGCAGCCCCTCTTCGGCGACGTAGCCCGCAGCTACCTCAACGTGGACGTGGGCGAGGTCGAGCACCGGCGGCCCGACGTGGCGGTGGTCTTCTCGGAGCCCGAGTACCCGGTCGACGCGGCGGCGCTGGTGCGCGAGCGGGAGTGGAACGTGACGCTCCCGCACCTGGCGCTCATCCAGTCCGACGTGACGCGGGGCCGCAACCTCATCCACGACGGCCCCTCGATGATGGAGACCGCGACGTGGCTGCACGGGCGGATTAGGGAGGCGGTGGCGCAATGATCGGGACAGCGGGATTTGGGACTTGGGACTTGGAGCTGAGGGATTGGGGGTGGGGCGATGAGTGACATGCGTGTCCTCCTCTCCTGGAGCACGGGCAAGGACTCGGCGTGGACGCTGCACACGCTGCGGCAGATGCCCGGGGTGGAGGTGGTGGGGCTGCTGACGACGTACAACGGGGAGTTCGACCGGGTGGCGATGCACGCGGTGCGGCTGGAGCTGCTGCACGCGCAGGCTGAGGCGGCCGGGCTTCCGATGCTCGCGGTGCCGCTGCCGTTCCCGTGCTCCAACGAGCAGTACGAGGCGGTGATGCGCGATGCCCTGGCCGAGGCGCGGCGGCGGTTCGAGCCGACCCACGTGGCGTTCGGCGACCTGTGGTTGGAGGATGTGCGCCGTTATCGCGAGGAGCGGATGGCGGAAACGGGGCTCGGCCTCCTCTTCCCGCTCTGGGGGCAGCCCACGCGCCAGCTCGCCGCGACGATGGTGGAGGGCGGCCTGCGCGCGAAGGTGACGTGCATCGACCCGCGCCACCTGGAGCGCGGCTTCGTGGGGCGCGAGTTCGACGAGGCGTTCCTGCGCGATCTGCCCGCCCGCGTGGACCCGTGCGCCGAGCAGGGCGAGTTCCACACGTTCGCGTGGGACGGGCCGATGTTCGCGCACCCGGTCGAGGTGACGCTGGGCGAGACGGTGGAGCGCGACGGGTTCGTCTTCCGCGATCTGCTGCCCGCTCCGGGAGGCGCGCGATGAGGGCGAGGTGGGCGGCGGCGGTTGGCGTCTGGCTGTGCGTGGCCTCGGCGGCGTGCGCCCAGTCGCTCAGCGCGGTAGACGACCGGGGCGTGCGCGTGACGCTGCCGGCGGCGCCCAGGCGCATCGTGTCGCTGATGCCGGCGAACACGGAGATCCTCTTCGCGCTGGGCCTGGGCGGGCGCGTGGTGGGCGTGACGGACTACTGCGACTACCCGCCGGAGGTGCGCAAGCTGCCGAAGGTGGGCGGCATGAACACGTCGATCGAGAAGGTGCTGGCGCTCCGCCCGGACCTGGTGGTGGCGAGCGCCTCCGGCAACCGCAAGGCGATCGAGGCCCTGGCGGCGGTGCGCGGCGGGCGGGTGCCGGTCTTCGCCATCGACCCCAAGACGCTGCCGACTCTCCACGCGGCGATCCGCGCCATCGGCCGGGTCACGGGGCGCGCCGATCGGGCCGAGGCGCTGGACCAGAAACTGCAGGCGCGGGCGGCGGCGGTGGCGGCGCGGGTGAAGCGGCAGCCCACGCGGCCCCGGGTGCTGTTCGTGCTGCAGGCGGAGCCGCTCTGGGTGGTGGGCTCGGGCAACTTCATGGACGAGCTGATCGCGGCGGCCGGCGGGGTGAACGTGGCGCGCGGCGCGGGGCAGGGCTACCGCCCGTGGACGCTGGAGCGGGTGGTGGCGGCGAACCCGGACGTGATCCTGACGACGATGGAGGGCCTCGACCGCTTCCGGGGCCGCCCGGGCTGGTCCGCGGTGAAGGCGGTGCGCTCCGGCGCCGTCCACCGCCTCGGCTACGAAGCCGTCCGCCCCAGCCCCCGCCTGGTGGACGCGATCGAGCGCGTGGAGCGGCTGCTGCGTGGGGCGGTGGGGAGGTAGGGTAGGAACTCCTGGCGCTTCTGGCGAATGACAACGCGATGCGTCATGTTCCGATGGTCTACGACGCGCCAGGTGGCCCGGATGCCCTCCCTCAATCAGTTCCAGATAGTCGTTGCGTCGCCGGGGGACGTGCCCGACGAGCGCGTCGCGGTCGACACGGTGGTGTCGGAGTTGAACGACACCATTGCCCCGAGGCTTGGCCTGGATCTGCGCGTGCGGAAGTGGGAGACGCACGCCACCCCTGGCACGCACCCCCTTGGCCCTCAGTTCGTCATCGACCCCGAGCTAAAGGTGGCAGATTGCGACCTGTTCGTCTGCATCTTCTGGTCCCGCCTTGGCACCCCGGTGGTCGACGCGCCCTCCGGCACCGCCCACGAGCTGCAGAACGCCTACGAAGCGTGCAACCGCAGCGGCAAGCCGCGCATCTGGTGCTACTTCAACGAGGCGCCGTTCACGCCGGACACCGACGAACAACGCGCCCAACTGGCGAGCTTGCACGGGTTCCGTGAGGCCTGGGCCGATCGAATGCTGCGCTGGCCGTACGGAGGCGCTGCGGATTTCGAGCGGAAGTTCCGCCGGCACCTGCTACTACACCTGAGCAGCCCGCTTCCGGCGGACCTGGACCGCGTGCGCAACGCCTACCTCAATCACATCATCCGCGAATGCTCCACGATCTCCGCGCGCGGCAAGACGCGGAGCCTGTCCGCGTTCGACGTCCCGCTCGATGCTCTCTACGTGTCTCTCAGCGCCGAACGCACCACCGAGCGCGACCGCGCGCAGGACGAGTGGCAGGACCCGAGCAGGCCCGATCCAGAGGACCGCAACCGAGACGACGAGCCCAAGGAGCGCGATCGGCGCAAAGAGGTGGTCGTCGAGGAGTGGGACGTACCACGGGCCGTGCGCGAGGCGCCGCGCATGGTCGTGCTGGGCGATCCGGGCTCCGGCAAGACGACGCTCGCACGCTCCCTCGCGGTGCGGTTCGCACAGGCATGCCTCGATGGGGCAGATTCGGTGCGTGATGCCGAGGGATGCGAGTACGGCCCGACACGGCTACCCATCTGCGTGCGCGTGGCCGACTACGCGACGGAACGCGAGCGCAAGCCCAACCTGGCCGTACGTACGTTCTTGGGCAGGGCATTCCCCGACCTGCCGGTACCCAAGAGCGACCTGACACGCCTCTTCGACGCCGCGCTCAACAAGGGCAAGGCGTTCGTGATTCTCGACGGATTCGACGAGATCGCGCGCCCGAAGGACCGTGCCGGCGTCGCGCGCGCCATTGAGGCGTTCGTCCGGGGTCTTCCCGCCGCGACGCGCGTGCTGGTGACGAGCCGCGTCGATGGGTACCGTGAGGCGCCCATCGCCATTGGCGAGAAGCCCTTCACGCTGCGCGACTTGAGCCCCGATGAGATCAAGCTGTTCCTCTCACAATGGTGCGCTGCTCACGCTCACCGCGATCCGGACGGCGGCTCCGAGGACCAGTGCCGGAAGCGAGCCGACAACGCGTATGCGTCCCTGCAGGCGCAGATCGAGGTTAACGAGGGCGTGGCGCGCCTGGCGAAGAACCCCTTACTCCTGACGCTGCTGGCAGTGATGCACCAGGAGGAACCTGTGCTTCCGACGCGCCGGATTGAGCTGTACCGCCGCGCGTCGCAGATGCTCCTGCGCGATTGGCGCGCCTCACAGCCTGCGCCTGTTCCCGAGTGGCTGGAGGACGGTACTGTCGATCGAGTGCTTCCGGCGCTGGCGTTCGAGATCCACTCCCGCCGATCCGCGGGCCTCATCGCTGAGACGGAGGCGCAGGCGCTCTTGTGCGGACATCCCGATGCCCCTCGGCTGCCCGCAACCTTCCTCCGCGAACTCGGGCTGCATTCGGGCCTGTTCCTGGAGCGCACGCTCGGCAAGTACGGGTTCCTGCATCTCACATTCGAGGAGTACTACGCTGCGCAGCACCTCGCCGCCCTTCCCGACCACGGTGCGGACTGGATCGCCAAGCATCGCCACCAGTCGCGCTGGCAGGAGGTCATCCGCCTGACGGTCGCGTCGCTTGGCGAGCTTGATGCTGCCGCGCTGATCCGCGCAGGCGTCTGGTGCGCCGACGGCGCCGCCGCGACCACCGGCTACGTGCCCTCGGCGTATGAGGACATCCTCTACCGCGACTTCTTCCTGGCGGCGCGCTGCATCGGCGACTGCGTTGCGGTCGAGGCGAGCCTGGCGCGCATGGTGGGGGACAGGCTGGCGGAGATGAGTATGGGCAGGCGCCGGGCGGCGGTCGCGTGGGGGACTTGCGAGGCGGCACGCCAGTCCATCGCGGCGCTCCGAGCGACCGAGACCGGCGCGTTCGCGCTGAACGCTCTGTTGGTCGCGCTCAAGGGCCGCGAACCTGCTGTGCGTTACGCTGCCGCGGGGGCGCTCGGCGATGCCGGAGCGGACGCCGCCGATGCTGAGCGCGCCCTCCTCAGCGGCCTTACGGACACAGCCTGGAGTGTTCGACAGGCTTCGGCGCGTGCGCTGGGGTCGGTAGCGACGGGGTCAGTGCCAGCTCAGACGGGGTTGTTGGCTGCGCTCACGGACGAGCACAGCGGCGTCCGGTCCGCTGCCGCTGCCGCACTTGGCACCGTCGGGGCCGGGTCACCCGATGCCGTCCGCGGCCTGCTCGATGCGCTGAAGGACAGGGATGGGACCGTGAGGTGGGCTGCCGGCCATGCGCTTGGGCGTGCCGGTGCGGGCTCCTCCGAAGCGGTGGGTGGCCTGCTCGATGCGCTGAAGGACGAGGACAGCGGTGTGCGGCTAGGAGCGGCGAGGGCGCTTGGCAATGCTGGGGTGGGCTGCGCTGAAGCCGTGCGTGATCTGCTGGGTGCGCTGAAGGACGAGGACCGCTTTGTGCGGCTTGTTGCTGCGGACGCGCTCGGTAGTGCCGGTGCGGGCTCCGCTGAAGCCGTGCGTGGTCTGCTGGGTGCGCTGAAGGACGCGGACCGCGGTGTGCGGCGGGCTGCTGCGGACGCGCTTGGCAGTGCTGGTGCGGGCTCCGCTGAAGCCGTGCGCGGTCTGCTGGGTGCGCTGAAGGACGCGGACCGCGCTGTGCGGCTGGCTGCTGCGGACGCGCTTGGTAGTGCTGGCGCGGGCTCCGGCGAAGCCGTTCGCGGTCTGCTGGATGCGCTGAAGGACGAGGACAGCGGTGTGCGGGCTGCAGCCCCACAGGGGCTGAGCACGGTGGGCGTGGGTTGGCCGGATGCCGTGTCCGGCCTCGTGCAGGCGTTGACGGACCAAGACAAGAAGGTCAGAAGGGCGTCCGCGGCCGCCCTTGGCCCCACTGTCGTGTGGTCGGCGGATCGGGTATGCGACCTCCTTGGGGCGCCGAAGGACGAGGGACCTGCCGCTCGATGGGTTGTCGTACACATGCTCGGAGGGATCGCTGCGGCGGCACCGGAGATCGGTCGCGCTCTCGTCGGTGCGCTGGCGGACCCAGATGGTAGTGTGCGGTGGGATGCCGCGATGGCGCTGGGTGCGGCTGGCTCGGGCTCGGAGGGGGTCGTGGGCGCGCTCTTGGGGACGCTGCAGGACGAGGACCCCGGGGTCCGTGCGGCTGGCGCGGCAGCCCTCGCCGACATCGGCATCGCCTCCCAGGAGGCCCTGGACGCCCTCGCCGCGGCGACCTCGGAGCAGGACTATGCCCTCCGTGACACCGCCTACCACTCCCTCTCCATCCTCGTCCAGCGCATGGAGGACGAGCGCGACGACTAGCGCCCGCGAACCAACCGCCTCTCCCACGCCTCTGTAGTGTCAGCACCTGCAGCAACGGGAGGGACCGCCCTTGAGCGCCGCCGTCCGCATCGACCACCTGACGAAGTACTATGAGCGCAGCGCTGTCGGCATCGAGGAGGTGTGCCTCGAGCTGGGCGCGGGCATCCACGGGCTGCTGGGGCCTAACGGTGCGGGCAAGACCACGCTCATGCGCATCCTCGCCACGCTCCTGGAGCCCACCTCCGGCGCCGCGAGCATCGATGGGTACGACGTGCGCCGCAACCGCCGCGAGATCCGCCGCATCCTCGGCTACCTGCCGCAGCAGTTCGGCCTCTTCCCGCAGATGACGTGCCGCGAGTTCCTCGACTACATCGGCCTGCTCTACGGCATGGGCGGGCGGGAGCGGGCGGAGCGCATCGAGCGCGTGCTGGAGCAGGTCCACCTCGCCGACGTGGCGGCCAAGCGCATCCACGCGCTCTCCGGCGGCATGAAGCAGCGGCTGGGGCTGGCCCAGGCGGTGCTGCCCGTCCCGCGCCTGCTCATCGTCGACGAGCCCACCTCCGGCCTCGACCCCGAGGAGCGCATCCGCATCCGCAACCTGCTGGGCGAGCTGGCCGGCGACCGCGTCGTCATCCTCTCCACCCACATCGTCGGCGACCTCAGCGTCAACGCGACCTCCATGGCGCTCCTCAAGCAGGGCCGCGTGCAGTTCCACGGCTCGCCCTCCGAGCTGCTCGACGAGGTGCGCGGGCTGGTGTGGGTGGTGCGCGTGGCCGAGGACCGGCTGGCCGATCTGCAGGCGGCGTGCTCCGTCACCAGCGTCACGCACCGCCCCGAGGGGTTGGAGGCGCGCGTCGTGGCGGAGGACCCGCGCGCGCTGCCCGGCGTCGAGGAGGCGGTAGAGACCCACCCGGGGCTGGAGGAGGCGTACATCTGGAAGATGGCCACCCGCGACGTGCTGGAGCCCGTGGGGTGAGCGCGCCCCAGCCCCGCGCGATGGCGCACACGGGGGCCGGCCTCTGGACGCTCGTCCGCACGGAGTTTCTGCTGAACGTGCGCGGCGCCGGCTGGCTGGTCATGGCCCTCCTCCTCTCCGTGGTGATGGCCGCGTCCGTCTACCTCTCCCGGCAGTTGTCGCCGTACATGGTTGCCGTGGCGCCGCAGATGGCGGAGCAGACGCGCGGCGTGCTGGAGACGCTGCTGCTCGCCATGACCCCGCTCGTCGTGGCGGGCGCGGCGCTGCGCGAGCACCGGTTCGGCATGGACGAGCTGATCCAATCGAAGCCGCCATCCAGCCAGGCGCTCGTCTGGACCAAGTTCGCCGGCATCTACCTCTCCCTGCTGGCGCTGGCCCTCGTGGCGGCGTGCGCGGCGGCGGCCACCTGCGCGGCGATCTACTGGCCGGATGTGCCACTCGCCGCCCTGCTCCGCGCCGCCGCACGGGTCGCCCTGCCCATGCTCTTCCTGGCGGCGCTTTCCTTCGCGCTGGTCACGGCGACGGGATCGGCCCTCGTGGCGGGGCTTGTCGTCGCGCTGCACCTGGGCGTCGGGATGGCGGCCTCCGCGTACCTGATGCCCGCCGTGCGCTACACCCTCACGCCCTACCACGCCTCCTACGCGCTCATCGGCCTGGCGATCGTGGGGCTGGTCGCCGGCACGTGGCTGCGCGGGCGGGACACCGGCGTGCGCGTGCCGGCGTCGCTCGTGGCCGCGGCCGCCTGCCTCATCGCGGGGCTCGCGTCGAACGCCGTCGCGGCGGGCCGGTGGGGCGGCTATTCGATGGAACCGCCCACGCCGCAGGTGCGCCCCGCCGAGCGCGGCAAGCCGTCGCCGGACCTCCTCACCGCGCGCTGGACCGGAATGGATGGGCGCCCCGTGTCGCTCGCCGGCAGCGCGGGGAAGCCGCTCCTCCTGGTCGTCTGGTCGGAGAGCGCCGCCGACTCCGCCTCCGTGGCCGCCTCGGTGGAAGAGGGTTGGCGCGCGGCTGGCCCCGGGCGCGTCGGCTTCGCCACCGTCTGCCTCTGCGGCGATGCCTACCGCGCGGCCGATCTCGCGGCGGCGGCCGGCCTGCGCGAGCCCGTCATCTTCTGCCCGGCGGGCGAGGCGGACAACCCCGTGGGCATCGTGGCCGCGCTGGGGATGGCGCAGGCGCCGGGCGCCGCGACCGGGGTGCTGCTCGACGGCGGCAGCAGCCTGGTCAATCCCATGGTGCAGGTGCCGATGCACGTGGCATCGAGCGCCCCGCACCGCGAGTGGGCGGCCAGGCTGCGCCAGATGACCACCACCGCCGTGCGGCAGCTCGCCGAGAGGGGCAACTGACATGCGCGACTTCCTCCGCTACCTCCGGCTGACCGCGCGCATCGTCATCGCCGACGAGGGGTGGTACCTGATCGTCCCCGCCATCATCCTGTTCGTGGCGGTGGGCTGGGTCGCCGCCGTCGCCAACCCGCGCGACTGGGACCCGGGCGCCGCCGTGGCGATGGCCGAGGTGCTGGGCGCGCTGACCGCCGCGTTCCTCTGCGCGGGCATCCTGGACACCGAGCGCCGCCGCGGGGCCGCCGAGATCGTCTTCAGCAAGCCGCACCCGGCCGCCGCCCTGCTCGCGGTCCGCCTCTCGCTGATGTTCCTGCTCACGGTGGCGATGATCGCCCTGATGCTCGGCGCCATCCAGCTCGCGGTAGGCCCGGCGATGATCGGCTACGCGCTGGCGTGTACGCTGCCGGGCTGCCTCTTCATGGGCCTGCTCGCGGTGACCTCCACGCAGTTCAGCCGCACCGCGCTCGCCGGACTGGCCGGGCCCCTGGCGCTGTGGTTCTGGATCACCACGCTCGGCATGGCCTACAACCCGCTGCTCGTGCTGCCGGGCGGCGCGCTGGCCCTCTCCTCCGCGGGCGGCGACGGGAGCCCGTTCAGCCTGGCCGCCAACAAGGCGACGCTGCTCGTGCTGGCGGCCGCGCTCTTCTGGTTCAACACGCGGCGCCTGGTGAGGAGCGGCTCCGGCGTGGCGCCGGGATCGGGCCGCCGCCCCTTCGTCGGCAGGCTGCGGGCGAGCGTGCTGCCGGCGGCCATCCTGCTGGCCTACTTCTGGAGCGGCATCGCGAGCCAGCTCGTTCTCATCGGCCAGGGCTCCGAGGCGGCGGCCAGCAGTAACCAGCAGACCGACTACCAGCGCCCGTACGGCGGCCAGGTCAGAGCCGCCGTGAACCGCCCATACCAGCAGATCATCGCGATGTACGGCCTTCTGCCCATCGGCCCGCTGGTCGGCGCGCAGGGCGTGGCCGTGCTGCACGGCCTGGGCATGGGCATCGACGCCACCGCCCCCGACGCCACCGCCCGGAAACGCTCCTGGCTGCAGCAGGCCGCCCGCATGGACCCGGCCAGCGACTGGGGCACGCGCGCCCGCCTGGAGCTTGCCGCCCTCGACCACGTACCCGCGCCGATGCCGTTCCGCATGATGGCCGAGCCGGCGGCCGACGCGACCCAGAACGAGCCGCAGTGGGTCACGGCCGTGCTGGTGGACCCCGACCGCTGGTGCGTGATGCAGCGGCCCGCCGGCGCGGACGTGGAGCTGGCCGATGCCGACCTGGCCGCGATCGCCAAGAGCGCCCCGAGCGCCGGCGTGCGCGCCGAGGCGCTGCTGCACCGCGCCGCCATCGCGCGGGAGCGCTGGAACCCCGCCCAGGAGCAGGGGCTGCTGCTGGAGGTCGCCACGCGCTACCCGCGCAGCCGGGCGGCGGAGCAGATCGTGCGGGTGCTGGCCGTCCGGGCCGCCTCGCGCGACGAGCTGCTGCAAGCTGCCTCCCTCACCCGCGCCGCCATGCGAGCCGGCCCGCCGATCCGCTCGCTCTCGCTGGCGACCACGCTGGCGTTGGTGCAGGGCAAGCTCGGCGACGCGGCGGGCAAGCAGGCGACCCTGCGCCAGGCGATCGAGCTGGGCACGCGCCTCGCCGGGCAGTGCGGCGGCCAGCAGCGGCGGCACATCGAGGAGCTGCTAGACGAGGCGCGCGGCAAGCCGACGGGCGGCCCGGCAGTGCTCCGCTCCAGCCTGCCCGCGGAGGTGTCCGCTCCGGCGCCAGTCGAGGCGGGCACTTGCGGGGCGCACCTACGCGTGATGGCGCTGGGCAGACCGCTGCCGGGCGTCGCGGTGGCGCTCGCGCCGGTGGAGACTGCGTCGCTGTGCCTGGCGGCGGCGCGTCCGAAGGAGTTCGGCCTCGCCCGGCCCGCGGGGGTGCAGGCTCCGCCCCGGCGCGCTCAGGGCATGTCGGTCGTCTACCACCCGGTCTGGAACTCGGAGGGGCTGCGGGAGGCCCTGGCAGAGCACCCCGCCCTGCTGGCGACGACGGACGCGGCGGGCGTGGCGCGGTGGTCGGGGCTGCCCGCGGGAACGTACGGGGTGGTGCTGCACGCGGGCACCTGGCAGCTCCCGGAGCGTGGCGTGGGCCTCGCCGTGCTACCGCCGTCGCAGCCGGCCGTGCTCACCGGGCCTGACGCGGCGCTGCCGGACGTGCGCATCGAGCGGGCGATCCGGGTGCGCTTCGCCGCGCCGGATGACGGCCCGCCGGCGTTCTCGTGGCAGCCGGTGCCGGGCGCGGCTTCCTACCGCGTGGCGCTGACGGCGGACGAGGCCATGGCGGCGCAGCCGGGGATGCTGCTGGACCGCGGCGCGGGCGCGATGGCGCTGGACCCGACGGTGGTGTGGTGGCGCGACGCCCTGGCGGCCACGTCGGCCCGGCTGGACCCGGCGCGCTTCGTGGGCCCGCCCGGCGACAACCTGGGCGCCGGCACGCGCCCGGGCCTGGGCTACCGCGTCTGCGTGGAGGCGCTGGATGCCTCCGGCCGCCCGCTGCTCACCTCGGTGGAACTGGCGCCCACCGCCGGGCTGATGCTGGAGGACTGGACCGCGCTGCGCCCGCCGGCTTCGCCAGGTGGCACCGAGGCCCCCCTCCGCGGCGCGTTCACCCCGGCCCGCGGCATGGCGCCCAGCGCTGGCTCTCGCCTCGCCACGGGCGCCCCGTTCGACCGCATGGAGCAGTTCAGCAGCCCCTTCCTGGAGTCCATCACCCGCGCCACCCCCGAGGCGGAGGCCCAGGCGGCCCACTCGCGCGACCTGCTGCGCCAGCGCCAGGCCCGCGCCCGCAGCCTACCGTCGGTCGTCGGCCAGGGCGTGGGGCTGCCCGCGCGGCGGGGGGTGGTTGGCGTCGCTCCGGCCGACTTGCCGCCCCAACGCACCCGGCCCGCCCCGGCGGCTCCCCACGCTGGGAGGCGGGGCGGGTTGGGGCGGTAGGCTGCGCCTCGCTGCGTCCATCCTGGCCTCGGTGGCACCTAGCGCCTCGGCACCAGCGCGGGGTATTGTGTATGAACCAGAACGGACCGGGGATGGACGGCTTTACGCGGGAGCGGGTGTGGTGCCCCGCGAACGCGACCGAGGTCACAACAGGAGATAGCGGCGATGGCGCGAAGTGCTGACTTCTGGCAGTCGCTATACGATGCGTTCGACCCCACCGAAGTACTGGCGGGCGAGCGTGCAGACGCCCTCTATTGCGACCGGGAGGATGATCCCCTGGTCGAGATGCGGCAGGAACTGAAGCCTGCTGGGGGACGGCGGCGGCCGCCGATCGTGTACCTTGCCGGTCACAGAGGCAGTGGCAAGAGCTCGCTCTTGATGCGCCTGATCGAGGAGAGCCAGGCCGATTGCTTCGTCGTCTACTTCGACATCGAGCACAACCTCGACAGCACCAAGGCGAACCAGGTCGACCTCCTCTACCTTCTTGGGGCCGCTGTATACAAGGCCGCCGAGCAGGAGGGTCTCAAACCACGGCCCGCCAACCTGGAGGAGTTGGTGAACTCCGTCCATGCTGTCACCCACACGTTGACTGAGAAGCCGCGCACCGAGTCCGTGAACGTAGCTGAGTTGCTCAGGGGCCTCCTCGTCTTCAGCGCCGGCGTTCTAGGCTCCAAGGTCGGCGAGAAGCTCGCCGAGGCTGCATTGCAGCCCTTCACGATTACCTCGGGTGTGAGTGAGGAGTTCGCCCGCAAGCGAGAGATAGAGCCGCAGGTGCAGGACATCGTCGGCAACGTGAACCTTATCCTGGCCGATGTGCAGACTAAGGCCGATCGCCCTCTTCTCGTTGTGGTCGACGGTCTAGACAAGATCCAGCGGCTTGAGCAGGCCAAGCTGCTCTTCCTCGACAGCAGGGCGTTGCGGGGTCCAGTCTGCCGGATCGTCTACACGGTGCCGATGCTTGTCCAGACCATGCCGGAGTTCAGGCAGGCGACCGAAGGCAGCAAGGTGGCCCTTCTGCCGAACATCAAGCTCTACGACCGGTTGGACGAACGCAAGCTGCACCAGTCAGGCTTCGATCTGATGGCTGACGTGGCGAGCCGGCGCCTGGGGGCCGCCTCACTGCTGCTCAGTGAACTCATGGATCGTGACGTCCTGGACAGGATAGCGCTGCACAGCGGGGGTATGATGCGGATGTTTGTGGGCCTCGTCAAGGACGCGTGCATGGCGGCGGAACGCATGGACCTGGACCGGGTGACGATGGCCGCCGCAACCCAGGCGATCGGCAACCTCACCGCGGACATGACCGCGGCCCTCACCATCGAGCGGCGGGACGAACTCAGGCAAGTGCGGAAGAACCGTATGCCCAGCAGCAGCGACGAGAGTGCGCGCCTGCTTCACGGCCTCTACATCGTAGCCTACCGCAATGGCGCCACATGGTACGACGCTCATCCTCTTCTGTGGAACGAGCTGTAGGTCTGCGGGGAGTAGATGAACTCAGTATTCGACGCCAAAGGTGAACTCGCAGGGCCGATGGGCGATCTCGAACTCGCTCTTGGCGACGGGCGACGCACCGCCATCGTCCTGGTGCTGCTGGAGGACGAGAAGCCACCCGTGGGCGACCCGGACTGGCTTGGGCGCGAGGCGCGCGCCGAGTTGGCACGCCGGATATTCGGCCGCTTCGCGATCGAGGACTTCGACCACTTTGCCGCTCGCGAGATCAGCCTGCCCCGATACTGCCGGGCCCTTGCCTCGACGAACTCCTGCGTGTTTGCGTACGGCCTGGCAGGTCTCCGAGCCAACGATGCTGCTCGCTATCAGGACGCGCTCACCGCGCTGAACAACCACCGAGAGGACCTCCGGGAGAGCCGCGTGCCAGTGGTGCTGTGGCTCAGCCCGGAGTGCTACCAGGACGTGATCACGCTTGCCCCCGACTTCGCCTCGTGGCGGACAGCCACGATCGCCTTCCGCATGCCCGCGGGGCGGAACCACCCATCTACGCCGATCGGGGCGCTGGGGGCCGCCGAAGCAGACAGGCTTCGCCGACAGGCTGCGCGCTACAGGGAGGCCCTCAGTCGCCCGAACCTCGATGAGTCCCTCGCTGCCGACCTCCGCGCCCGTCACGCCGAACTCGCCCTCAGGCTCGGTGAGGAAGCGATCCGTGCCGAAGGCAGTAGCTTGGCCGCCATTCGCGAAAACTACCTCAACTACGTCATCCGCGAGTGCCAGTACGTGGACTTCCGCGGCATCCCGCAGACCGAGCGCGCCCTCACGCTGCCGCTGGACGAGGTGTATGTGTCGCTGACTGCGGAGCGGGAACGCGTCGTCGACCGCGCACCATTCGACGACCCCGAGCGCGATGACGAACGCGAGGACGGCGCAGATGGCGCCGGCAAATCCGAGGACCGCGATGAAGCCCAGGCCCGGCGGGACGCCATGGGCCGCCTGCCGCGCGAAGTGGTCAGCGAGCCCGTCGACCTGCCGGCAGCCATCCGCGAGCACCCCCGCGCGGTGATCCTGGGCGACCCTGGCGCCGGCAAGACGACGCTCGCGCGGTTCGTGGCGCTGCACTTCGCCCGGGCCTGCCGCGAGGGGCTCCAGGAGGTGCGGGACAAGGAGGGCAACCTCTACGGCGCGACGCGGCTGCCCATATTCGTGCGGGTTGCCGCGTTCGCCGACGCCCTGAGCGCCGAGCCGGATCTGGGCCTGCGCGAGTTCCTACCCCGCGCCTTCAAGGACGCGGGAGTCGATACCGGCGACCTGGCCGCGCTCTTCGGCGACGCCCTGGATCACGGCGCGGCCCTCCTGATCCTCGATGGCCTCGACGAGGTGGCGAAGGCGGCGGACCGCGTCAAGATCGCCTCGCGCATCGACGCACTCGCGTCGAGCTGCGGCGACCACCGGCGGGTGATCGTTACCAGCCGCATCGCCGGGTACGCGGATGCGCGGCTCGGCTCGCTCTTCGCACAGTTCACCATGCGGGAGATGACCGACGAGGACATCGGCAAGTTCCTGCGCCGCTGGTGCGTCTCGTGCGAGCGCTTCCACCGGCCCGACGATCCGGAGGGGGCGCGCGCCCAGCGCGGCGAGGAGGAGTGCTCCCGCATCCTGGCGGAGATCGAGGCCAGCGAGGGCGTGCGCCGCCTGGCCGGCAATCCCCTGCTCCTCACCATCCTCTGCCTCATCCACCGCGCGGGCGGACGCCTGCCGGAGCGGCGCGTCGAGCTGTACGAGGTGGCAACGAAGACCCTCCTGCGCGACTGGAGGCTGCAGCAGGCCAAGACCCAGGCCCGCGAGGTGACGGAGTGGGAGGCCGAGGAGCTGCTGGGGCCGCTCGCGTATCACATGCACGAGCATGAGCCGACCGGACTGATCGAGGAGAGCGACGCCAAGGCCCTCCTGCGCGGGTGGCTCGCCGAGGCGCGCGGGCTCGCGCCGAACCACCCCGAGGTGGCCGAGGCGGTGGAGGACTTCCTGCGCCGCGTGCGGGAGCAGTCCGGATTGTTCGTGGAGCGGGCGCGCGGGCGGTGCGGGTTCCTCCACCTCACCTTCGAGGAGTACTTCGCCGCGCGCGAGATCGTTGGCGACCCCACGACGGCGGCGGACCGCATCCGCGCGCACCGCCACCAGTCGCGCTGGGAGGAGGTAATCCGCCTCGCCATCGCCTCGCAGCGCCCGCGCTTCGCCACCCAGCTCATCCGCGCCGCCATCTGGCACGCCGACGGCGCCGCCGCGACCACCGGCTACGTGCCCTCCGAGTACGAGGACATCCTGCACCGCGACCTCTTCCTCGCCGCCCGCTGCATCGGCGACTGCGTTGGCGTGGACGCGAGCCTGGCACGGGAGGTCTCTGCCGCCGTAGTATCGATCGCCCTGAGAAGCAACCCGTCAGGCGCGCTAGATACTCTCGTCCTCGCGGCGCGCGAGGGACTCCGAGCGCTGGGAGACACCGAAGCCGGCACCGTGGCGCAGGACGCCCTTGTGGACGCGTCCAGGCATGGTGATCCCAATGTGCGATCAGCTGCTCTGCGGGCGTTGGGGTGTTGCCTCCACGATCTGCCGTGCATCGACGCGAGATTGCTCGCATCGCTGGGGGACGCTGACGACACGGTTCGCACTGCCGCGGCGAAGACACTGGGCAACGTCGCGCGCTACTCGCCGGAGATGGTCAGGCCACTGGTCGTCGCGTTGCGGGACCCCGAGTGGGAGGTCCGGTATGCGGCGGCTCGAGCTGTAGGCCGCATGGCCCAGGCGGGCGAGGCAGCTAGGGAAGCCCTGCGATCAGCCCTTGGCGGCGATGACGGGAACCTCGGGTCGGGGATTGCCCTTGCGTTGTGCCTACTGGGCGAGGGCTCCGGAGCTGTTGGGCGGTCCCTTCGAACGGCGCTGATGGACGACCGTGACATGGGTCCACTCTCCATCATGCTCGCTTTGGCAGAGGTAGGCGACGGAGTGCCTGCGACCCTCCCGATCTTGCTCGCGTGGGCGCGGGACGAGGACGCGACTGTGCGCTACGCTGCTGTCTCTGCGCTGGCGGTACTCGGGAGAGGGTCCTTGGATGCGCTGCATGGCCTACTGCCCTTGCTAGAGGACGAAGACGCGTCGGTCCGGCACGGTGCAGCAGAGGCGGCGGGCATGGTGGCTGCCCAATCCGCCGAGATGGTCAGTGAGCTGCTTGGAGCATTGCGCAGTACCAAGCGGGTGATGCGTAAGGGTGCGGCGAGTGCGCTTGGTTGCGTCCCTCCTGGGTCTGCTGCCACCGTAAACGCGCTCGCGCACGCACTGGACGATGAGGATACTGAAGTCCAGATCCGGGCTGCGCGGGCGCTCGGGAAGGCAGGACGAGGATCATCGCGCGCTGTTGATGCGCTCGCCGCGGCGCTGGCGAACGAACACTATGGCGTCCGATGCGCCGCCGCCATAGGGCTGGGCTGCCTTGGTTGTGCCACCGACGATGTCCTTGACCGACTGATGGCGCTGTTGGGGAACGGCGACGGGGAAGCTCGGTACGGAGCCGTTGCCGCACTCGGCATGCTCGGCTCTCGGTCGCCGCGCGCCCGCCTGGCGGTACTGAGCTCGCTGAACGACAGGTCCAGCTCGGTGCGAGCCGAGGCTGTCCGCTCCCTTCGCGTTATCGGTGCAGCGCCAGAGGAGGCCCTGGAGCCGCTTCTCGTCGCGCTTCGCGATGACTTCACGGAGGTCCGCCATGCAGCGGCCAGGGCACTTGCATCGGTCGGAGGCGGGAGTTCCATCGCAGCGGAAGCGCTCGTTGCCGCCATGCGCGACCAGGAGTGGGCAGTCCGATCGGTTATTGCCGAGGCAGTCGGTGATCTCGGAAACACCTCCTCGGTTGTCCTCAACGCACTGACCGACGCCCTAGACGATCACGACCCCGACGTCCGCGACGCCGCCTGGCAATCCCTCTCCATCCTCGTCCAGCGCCGCGAGGACGAGCGCGCCTAGCCCGGCACGATCGCCACGTCGAGCGTCTGCAGCAGGCTGGTCTGGCCGGTGGCGGCGAGGCTGGTGCGGTAGGCGGCGGCGTAGGCGCCCGGGGCGACGGTCAGCGTGTGGGTGAGGCTGCCGGCGGCGAACGCGACGAACGCGGCGCTGGTGTAGCGGGAGGTGGGCGTGCGGCGCGCGTTGGGCAGCTTCTGCAGCAGCAGCTCGGTCACCACGCCGGGGCTGTTCGGGGCGGACGCGGTGAAGACGATGGCGCCGGGCGCGGGCTCCGCGGTCACGCCGAGGCTGTCGCCCGAGAAGCCGGAGGTGGGCGGCGACGTGGGGATCGCGGCGTCCGGGTCGATCTGCCGCACGCGCGCCGCCAGGGCCGTGAAGATGCAGTGCCCGGTGGGCAGGTACGTTTCGCCCGTGATGGAGTCGTGCCGCACGATGGTCGCCGCGTAGGCGTTCCAGGCGCGCGCCTCGGCCGGGCCGAACCCGTTCCATACCTCCATCGCCTGGCGCATGCGGTTGTTGGCGGCCTTCTGCGCATCGGTCTGGTGGCGCTTATAGGTGGGCCGGCTCCGCACCACCTGGCCGCCGCGCACGTGCACCAACACCACGTCGCCCACGCGCCCGGCGACCGTCCCCAGTATCGCACTCGTGGATGCCTTTGCCATACACCCATTGTCGGCATCGTTGAGTCGGGTCCACAGGGGGCGCAGGAGGGGCGAAGGAGGGATCAGACCGGTGTTTGCGCCCTTTCTGCTCCCTTTACGCGCCCTTGTTGGGCCGAGGTGGCGCGGTGCCGGCGAGGCGGTGGGTTGCTTTCTGGCTGCCAAGTCCACGCGCCCCCTGCCGTCATCCCGGAGGGATCTGCTCTTGGCCTGGCGCGTGCGCAGACGGTCCTGCCTCGTGGGTACACGCCGGGTGCGAACGTCAAATGCAGATCCCTACGGGATGACGGCCACGGCGGCGTGCGACGATGGGTGCCGGTCCGCGGGATGGGACGTG
>CAZFLM010000026.1:42037-78873 GCA_964519955.1 uncultured Chthonomonadaceae bacterium
GCGACGATGGGTGCCGGCACGCGTGATGACGGCCACGGCGGCGTGCGACGATGGGCGCCGCCCCTCACCCCTCCGCGCGCGGCGCGCCTAGCCGCCTGCCCAACGCGAGCGCCAGGTCCATCGCCGGCTGGTTCGTGCGCACCTCGCCGAGGTCGTTGCAGGACGCCTGGATGCAGCCGACGATGGGCATGCGCAGGAACTGGCACGCGTCGCGGAACATGCCCCACGCGTTCGCCACGCCGCTGAGGAGGGGGTTCGTGTCTCCGTAGGTGAGGGCGATGGCGACGCGCTTGCCAGCCAGCGCGCCCCAGTCGGTGGGGCATCCGAGCGCGTAGGTGCGGTCGAGGAAGCACTTCATCTGCGCGGCGGCCCCGAAGAAGTAGATGGGCGTCGCGAGGACCAGCGCGTCGGCGGTCAGCACCTTCGGGTAGAGGTCCATCATGCTATCGCCCAGCACGCACGGGGCGGCGAGGCTCGTCTGGCAGGCGTCGCAGGCGTCGCACGGGTCGATGCGCAGGTCGGCCAGGCGCACGAACTCGACCTCCGCGCCCGCCTCGCGTGCCCCATCGGCGATGCGTTCCGCCAGTATCTCGCTGTTGCCGCCCCGGCGTGGGGTGGCGGAGAGAACCAGTACCTTCATCGTGTCTCCTCCTGATGGCGCATGGCAGGCAGCGTCCCCGCGACCCAGAATCTACTGCACCTCCACCTCGTCTCCACTCGCGGCACTCGCCATGACCGCGTCGATGATCCGCATGGCCGCCACGCCTTCGTGGAGGGTGGGGTAGGGCGTCTCGGCGCCGGTGAGCGCGCGGGCGAAGCGACTCAGCTCCCCCCAGTAGCCGCGGGTGTAGTGACCGCTCGCGCTCCATTGGGCCATGTTGCCCGACACGTAGTAGTGCCGCCCCCAGCCATAGGTCTCCAGCCCCCTCGCCTCGGCGAAGCGCGCGCCCTGCGCCATCATCTCCACCGCGCGTGAGCTATCCACCAGCACCACGGAGCCGATGCCCGCCAGATAGGCCTGCTCGAAGCAGTCGCTCCAGCTCTGGCTGGAGTTCATGTTCAGCACGCCGACCGCGCCGCTCGCGAACCGCATGCCGATGGCGAGAGCCTGCGTGGTCTCCTGGCCGAAGTCATATGCGTGCACGCCGGCGACTTCGCCGCCGAAGAAGCGGGCCATGTCGATCATGTGGATGCCGTTGTAGAGCAGCATCCGGCGCGGGTCGGTGTAGGGGCCGCACCCATGCACCAGGCTCATCGAGGTCAGCCGGCCGAACTCGGGGCTCGCCAGGTACTCCTTGGCGACCTGGTTCGCGGGGGCGAAGCGCTTCATGAAGCCGACCATGCCCCACGTCCCCGCGTCCGCGGCGGCCTGCACCAGTTCGCGCGCGTCTTCGAGCGTGTGCCCCGGCGGCTTCTCCATGAACACGGGGATGCCCCGGCGCAGCACCTGCAGGCCCACCGCGTGGTGCATCTCGCCCGGCCCGCAGATGCAGCATCCATCCGGGCGCGCCTCGTCCAGCATCCGCTCCACGTCGGCGAACGACCGAGGCGCCCCGAACCGCCGCGCCACGTCCGCCGCCCGGTCCGCGTCCAGGTCGCACACGGCGGCGAGGCGGAACTCGGGGATATGCGCCACGTTGGGCAGCAGTCCCTGCGTCGCGTGGCTGCCCCCGCCGATGAAGGCGATGTTTGCTGTCTGCGAGTCCGGCATTGGTGCCTCCGTTTCGCCCTAGATTCCGAGCCGTCGCAGCGTCTCGCGGTTGGCCTCGATGGCCTGCGTGGGTGACTCCCAGACGAGGTCGGACTCCTCTTCCGCCACGAGCCAGCCGTCGTAGTCGGCCTCGCGGAGGAAGTCGAGAAGCCCCTCCAGGTCTGCGAGGCCCTCGCCCAGCACGCGCCACTTGCCCTCGGCGTCCACGTCCTTCAGGTGCACGTGCACGATGCGATCCGCGTAGCGCCGCACGCAGTCGAGCAGATCCTGGCCGCCGCGCAGGATGTGGCCGGTGTCCGGGTTGTAGCCCAGGCCGCTGTCCTCGGTAGCTTCCAGCACGCTCGCGTAGTCCTCGGCGGAGAGCATCAGCGACGTGTGGTGGGAGTGGGGATGCAGGGCTACCGGCACGCCACGCCAGCCCGCGCGATCCGCCGCGTCCGTGTAGAAGCGCACCGCCTGCGCGATTTTCGCGTCGTAGTCGTCGCGGGATGCGCTGGATGGGCCGCCCAGGCAGAGCACGCAGCCCATCTTCGCCGCGAAGTCGATGGCCCGCTCGGCGCCCGCGAAGTCCTCGGCGAAGCGCGCGGCGTCCGTGAAGCCCGTGGTCGCGTAGGCGAAGGCGGCCAGGCTCAGCGAGCGCTTCGCCAGCGCCTCGCGCAGCGCGTCCGGATCGTCCCAGTAGGCGCCGATGGTGTTGTTGCTGAACTCGATGCCGGCATACCCCGCGGCGGCCACCGCGTCCATCATATCGTCGGGCGTGCCGGACCACCTCTCCCCCAGCATCTCCCACGTATAGGTCTGGCATCCAACTCGCATCACGGTCATGCCATGTCCTCCAGCGGCGGCGACGGAGCACCGCCCTCCAATGATCGTACACCAGAGGTTGAACTCCAGTCCACCGTCATGCACCTCGGCCTGGCCTCCTGGTGGGATAGGCGCCCCTGCCCGTCCAGCAGCGCCCAACCTGGAGGGTGGCGCTCCGTCGCCACCGGCCCTATAGCTTCTGCCCGAGCAGGCCCGATAGATACACGTACGCCTCGTGCGTGTAGCGCGGCAGGTTCTCGGGGTCCTCGACCTCCAGCTCCACCGTGATGCCCTCATCGTAGTCGGCGTCGTACAGGGCCTCGATCACCGAGGGGATGTCCGTCTTGCCGCGCCCGATGCCCATCGAAACCGTGCCCACGTGGTCCTTCAGATGCACGTTGACGAGGCGACCGGCGTGCTTCACGATGAAACCGGGCGTGTCCACCCCGGCGGAGTGGAAGTGGCCGGTGTCGACGCAGACGCCAAGCCGATCGTCTGGAACGGCGGTCAGCACGGTGTCGAGGTCGGCGGCGTTCTGGAGCACGTTCCCGTAGTGCGGCTCGAGGGCCAGCCTCACCGGCGTGTCCGGATCGATCTGCTCCAGCACCAGCCGCGCGCACTCGATGACGCGGCCTCGCGCCCCTCGCGCCCCTCGCGGCTCGACGCCGGTGGAGGTCACGTGGCGCGCGCCCAGCGCCTCGGCGTAGCGCACGCACGCCGCGATCGACCGAGCATGCTCGCTGACATCAGCCGCATCAGTCCCGCCCCAACCCGGCGAGTAGATGCCCGCGCAGCGCATGCCCGCCTTCTCGATCGCGGCCTTCATGCCGGGCAGATCGAACGCGTCCACCGCGGCGACGGACCACGTGGCCGGCCCGTGGATCTCCATCGAGCGGTACCCGATGGCCGGCGCGTTGGCCAGCGTGCCCGCAATCTCGTCCTCGGCCCAGCCCCTGTAGCAGATCGACGCGCAGATGATATCCAAAGTCGCCTCCCGTTCAGCCCAGCTTGACGTGTGTGCGTAGGCATTCGCCATCGAGGGGGTCGGTTCCCTCCTGGTCTGGCGCGCTCCCTCGTGATCTGGGTACAATCTGCCATCACCGAGGGAGCGATGCGATGGCGGATGTGCTCATCGTGCGGACGCGGCTCGACGCAGTGGAGGTACGCGAGTTGGCCGGCCTGTTGGGCACGTTCATCAAGCTCGCGGTCGACGTGCGGCGCGGCATCGTCGCAGCAGGCGGCGAGTACCATGCCGATTGCGAGGAGGCGCTGCTGGGCGACGGTAGCCGCCAGGATGACATCTGGGGCGCGGACTGGCATCCCGAGAGCGGCGAGGTCACGTTCGGCGCCCTCATCAACATCCGGCCGTCGCAGGGCAACCGAGGACTGGAGATCGCCGATGCGACGATCAGACAGACCGCGGAGCGCATCGTGCGTGCCTTGATGGAGCCACTACCATGAATGACCTGGCACCCATACGCGCCCGGTTCGAGCGCTTCGAGCCGAACGTGCGCCTCGGCCATATCGCATCCGACCTGCACCGTCTCGCGCGGTGGGTTGCCGCTGGACGCGATGCAGCAGACCTGCAGGCCCTGATGCGGGAGACCGCGTGGAAGATGGAGTGGGTCGGCGAAGCGGCCACCGCGGAGTTGGCGGACATGCAGCGCGAGCTGTGCCGCTGGATGCGCGTTCGCCCGACCGCAGACGTGCGCCCCGTCCTCCAACTGCGTGCGGAACGGATGTCCGCCCGGCTGCTGGAGCAGTCCGGACTTGCAGGCCCGGGCGAACCCGGCACATTGCCGGCGGCCGGTACGTAGCCTCGCGGTCGGCGCCCGCTACCCCAGATCGAACGAGTAGAGCCGTGCGCGGCGCAGGCGGAACTCCAGGCTAAGCGCGCGCCCGGCGAGTGAGGCGAGGCGGCCGCGGAACGCCACCGGCAGCGCCACCCCATCGCCGGAGATCGCGCGGGCGTCCTGCCAGTCGAAGCCCTTCGGCGCGCGCCCGTCGGTGCCAACCAGCCGCACGCGCAGCTCGCCCCCGCGCTCCACCGTCGCGTTCACCGTGAGGCGGCTGACGCCCCCCAGCGCGCGGGCCGGCGTGTGGAGCGTGCCCTCCGCAACGCCCGCCGCATAGGCCGCGTACCGGTCGCGCGGGAGGTGCGCCGCGCCGATCTGCCGCCCCGTGAAGCGCTCCGCCTTGTGGCCCCAGCGGTAGCCCCCGTAGTAGAGCCGCACCTCGTCGCCGAGCAGTAGGTGGTCGTCCACCCAGGACATCGCGCGGTCCCACGTGCCGGGGGTAGAGTTGCGGTCGAGCGACGGTTGAGTCTCGCGCCTCCAGGTCTCGCCGTCCGCGCTCCACGCGACCACCGAGTAGCCGATGCCCGCGAACGGGCGGTCGGGGTCGTGCATCTCCTTCGCGCTCCTGCCCGGCTCGCAGTTCAGATCGTCGCGAAGCACCTTGACGAAGCTCACCAGCAATGGCCCGCGCCGCAGCATCGCGCTCATGCCGTAGAACTGCGTCTCGCCGCGCTCGATGGCCGCGTCCGGGTCTGGCGTCACGATCGGCCAGGGCTCCTTCCAGTGCACCAGGTCGTCGCTGACGCTCTGGTGCGGGATGCGCAGCCCCTTCCACCTGCCGGACGACGGCACCTGCGACAGGAACGCGATGTACCGCTCGCGGATGGGGTCCCAGTCTATGCCGGTGATGTCATGGTTCGTGCGGACCACCACGCCCTTCGCGAGCGGCATCCAGTCCAGGCCGTCGCCGGAACAGGCCACTTGCATTCCACCGTCCTTCCACCACGCGTACTTGTAGCGCTTCGATGTGTCGGCACACCGCGGGCCCTCGTCCAGCACGCTCGCGCCGAACTGGATGGGCGCCGGGTCGCGCAGCACGCGGTGGGGGCGCCGCCAGTGTAGGCCGTCATCGCTCTCCATGGTGGCCAGGCTGGACTCGCCGGCGTTGTTCGGGGTGCGCGGCGTGCCGTACCAGACGCGGAAACGGCGCGTGTCCGGGTCGCGGATGACGGTGACGTAGGGCTGGAAGCACCCGTCCTCGCGCCCGGTGATGACCGGCTCAGGCTCGCGGCGGAAGGCGCAGACCTCGCGCGTGAGGCGCGCGGTGTCGGCGGCCAGCGCTGGATCGAGCAGCAGGTAGGGGCCGGGCTCCCATGCGGCGCCGGGAGGGGCGGGAGCGGCGTCACCCAGCGAGCCGGACGAGAGGGCGAGCGCGGCAGCCGAAGCCTGCGCCAGGAACGCGCGGCGCGTCGGCCCATCGGATCGGTCGTTCATGTCTCCACCTCCCGGCGGCTACTCGAACACGACCATGCTGTGCATCTCCACGCGCGGCACCGTGACCACGACGCCACCCCGCACGGCGCGCAGGGGCAGGTCGATGCCCTCCGGCTGCTGCGTGGCGCGCTTGACGCCGGGAACGCGGCACGTGACGCGGATGTCGTGCAGCGGGATCACTTCCTCGCGCACGGGCCAGGTGCCCCGCAGCTCCGACTGGTTCGGGAAGCCCCACGCCTTGCTCAGCTCCTCGGGCAGGGGCGCGAGCTTCTGATAGATCGAGTGCTGCCCCCACGAGCTGGCATTGTTCAGCAGGTGAACGACGATCCGCTTCTCCGCGGGTTGGCGGCGCACGGTTACACCGAGGATCAACGGACCATCTACCGACACGAGAGGCTGATCGCCGTTCGCGGCCCATGCCACGGCGTTGCCCAGCATCTGGCGCATGTAGCCGTCCGGGTAGAAGAACATGCCTTTGTCGACCGACGCCGCGAGGTAGACGACGCGCCCCTTGCCGTACGTGGACGCGACGATGGCGGGGAAGGGGCCTGTGCCGCTGCCGCCGCCCGCGCAGGTGAACGTGGCCGCCACCTCGCCGCCCTCCGCTGCGGTCACCTCCGCGCCGCTTGCCACCAGGTACAGCGGGCCGCTCGCGGGCGGGGCGCCGTTCGGGTTCGCCCAGGCGGTGGACTGCTCGGCCAGGATGTGCGGGTCGTTCACGACCGGGTGGGTGCCCGCCACGCGCAGGGCGAGGGCCTCCTCGCGGAGCTGCACTGGGCGCGCCTTGACGTAGTGGGCGTGGAACAGGTCCGCCAACGCGAAGTCGGCGCGGCGCTGGAACGCGGCGTCGTAGAGCGAGGTCTCGTACGACGCCACGAGCCCTCCGCCCGCCTTCACGAAGCGCCGGATGACCTCGGCGGAGCGGTCGGAGAGGCACGCCACGTTCGGCAGGACGATCACGCGCACGCCCTTCAGGTCGGCGTCCTCGAGGTCGTTCTCGTCCAGCACCCGGATGGGCAGGTGCTTCTCGTAGAGTGCCCGGAACGCGCCGAGCGTGTGCGAGAAGTAGACCGGCAGCGCTCCCTGGGCATAGAGGGCGCGCGTCTGCTCGGAGGCGACGACGCCTATGTACGGCACCGGCTCCGAGCGCGCCAGCCACGTGTCGCGCGCCTTCAGGTTGGCGGCGTGCAGGGCCATGTACTCCTCGCGGTGCGCGGACTCGACGAACTCCGGCCGCACGCCCCACGGCAGGCACTCCAGGCCCCTCAACTGAATCTCCACCGGAGATGGAACGCCGACGATGCCGTGCGACTGCGGCTGGATCCACACGGAAGCCCCGCGGTCCTGGGTGGTGCCCTGCATGAACGCAAAGACGAACTGCTGGTAGAGCGGATCGCCCGGCACGTCCCAGTACTGCTCGACGGAGGGGATGTCGATGGCGCTCGCGAAGGCGGCGGGGTACTCGCCCATGTACATGCTGGGGTAGTACCACGTGCGGTTCGCGGAGTGGTTGGCGAAGAGCACCGCGTTCGGGTTGGCGTTGCGGATGGTCGCGCGCATGCGGTCCGCGAAGTCGACGAAGTGGCGCAGATGCCAGTCCAGGTAGGCGCGGTGCTCCGGGCTGTGGGCCGGGTCGTACGCGCCGATGTTGTTCCCGGGCGGCATCGGCAGGTCCTTGCCGGTCTCCTTGCGGTAGAGGTCGCGCGTGGCCTGATCGAAGGTGTGCAGGTGCACCGGCGCGTAGCCGTCGAGCCAGTACCCGTCCACCTTGTACTCGCGCACGACGTACTCGAGCTGCTTCAGCAGCCAGTCCGCGTAGCCGCTGCGCAGATTGCCGAAGTTGGGCTCCTTGTCTGGCTTCCCGTCCGGCGCGACGCGGACCCAGTCGGGGTGCGCCTTCACCATCTCGGGGCAGATGCGCGGCGTCTGCACGGGGCCGATGTACAGCACCAGCTTGGCCCCCGCGCCGTGCACGATGCGCTCCAGCCGCCGGATGTACTCGTCGGCCTGCTTCACCTCGTCAGGCGGGTACCACGAGGCGGTCGGGCCGGCGATGTCCCACTTGCGCAGCGCGTTGACGGTGATAACGTTGTAGGCGCTGTTCGCGAACGCCTCCACCATGTTCCACCCGGCGGGCGGCAGGTGCCCGATGCGCCAGTTGTCGCGCACCCAGTCCGGGATGGGCCGTGGCGGCACGCGCTGCAGCACGGTGCGCGGCGGCAGCCCGGCGGTGTCGATGGCGATGGGCGCGGGCTGGGCCTTGGCGGCCGCGATGGAGAGCAGCGGCAGGGCGGCGAAGAGGGCGAGTGCGGCAGGGCACGTGGGCATCGGCGAGTGCTCCGTGTGGGTGGAGTGACAGGATATGGGACGCGCGGGGGGCTTGTGGGTTCGCGGCGGCAGACCGGCGAGGCCCGCCGCCGCATGGCCCGGCTCACATCGATCTGGCAGGCACGATCTGGACGATGTCCCCGTTGTCGAACGCCGTGCTGATGGTGACGCTCACGCCCAGGTCGGCGAACTGATACGACACCTTGCTGCCGAACGGGCGGCCGTCCTCCTCCGGGATCTTGAAGTCGGCCGGCAGCCTGAGACCGAGCGACGCGAGTACCTCACGGGTCCACTTGGTGACCGTGCCGCGCGTCTGCTTCTGGCAGAAGACCACAAACGCCGCGCGCCCGTTCGGGTATCCGACAGCCAGGTCCTGGATGTGCTCGGGCTTGTCGGCGTACCGAGCGATGCGATCACCGAGGATCTCCTGGCCGATCATGCCACCGTTGGGCGTCTCGCGCCCCGGCTTGCCGAGCGCTCCCTCGACCACCTCGCGGCTCTGGCCGACCAGCTGGCCGAGGCTGCTCCAACCCTTCAGCGGGCCGCCATAGCGTCCTCCCACGACCGGGCCGCCCAGCTTGCGGTACTGCGTGTAGTCCCAACTCACGCCGAAGTAGTCGCCCTTGGCCTCAGGCGTTTCGGAAGCCAGCATCCAGGCGCCTTGCGGGCCGGACTTCGTCCAGACGTGGCGGCGCTTCACCACATCGCAGCTACCCGGGTCGTACTTGATCGACACGAGGGCCAGGACCTCGGCGCGCGTTCCATCGGCGGAGGGAGTCACGCTGAGGATGGCCCAATCCTCGTAGAGGTCGCGCTCGGGGGTGCCGGCCAGCGCCTTGCCGTAGCGCGCCAGCAGCGCCTCGCGGTTGGACGCCGTCGGGGAGATGAGCGCCGCGATCGCGGCCGAGTTGCCGGACTGGAAGGCCTGAGCCCACTGCTGGTAGCGCGCCCTGATCTGCTGCGCGACGGCCCCATCGAACACGTGGCCCACTGCCTGGCGGGTGGGCGTCTGCCCCGCGATCTCGGGGCGTATCCAGTCGCGGCCGGCGCTCTCAGCCGCTTCGGCCTCCTTGCCCATCTCCGGGAAGCCCTGCCGCTGAGATGCCATCACCAGGCGCCATTGCCCTCCGCGCTTGGCCCAGGTGTCGGTGCGCATGCCGAACGTCTGGCTGTTGCCGCGTCCGCCGCCGATCTGAAGGGCCACCTCGGCGCGCGCGCCGTCCGCGCTCAGTTGCCCAGCGAGCACCAGGTAGTACTCGTGCGGCGGGAACTGGTGCTTGAGGGCAGCGCGAACCGCCGCAGCCTCTTGCTCGCGGGTGTCGACGGCCGGCGCGCCGGAGTAGTCGTGGGCGCGCTGATCGTAGGCGCGGCGCTCGTTGCGGTACTCGGGCGCCAGGTACGCCAGGTACCCGTCGGCATCGCGCTTCTCGAACGCCTCGCTCATCGCGCGGTAGCACTTCAGGATCGGATCGAGCGCCGTGAGTGGCTGGCACGCCACGATACCGCTCGCGCCCGCGGCGGGCGACGCCTGGCCGGCGGGAGGCTGGTCGCCACCGGCGCCATCGGCCTTGCGCATGTCGAGCATGCCGCGCCCGCCCGGCGCCAGCGTGTCGTTCCACGAGAGCCGCAGGATCGCGCCGTCCTCGACCATCTCGGCCGCGAGCGAGCCCGGCAGGTCCGATGGGGCCGCCGTGAACGTCAGCGCAATGCCGGCGGCGCTCTTGGCCCATTTGCCTGCCACCGGCTGACCCCAGTCCAGCGTGGCCGCACCGTTGGCGGCCAGCGTGAGGGTGAGCTGCTTCAGCTTGGCCTTCAGGCCCTCGTCGCTCTTGCCCATCGTCAGCGTGGCGCGATCAGCAGCCCATTGCCCGACGCAGCCGTCCACCGCCAACGCGCGCACGCTCGCGCCGGCCAGAAGCAGCACCACCAGCCACACGTTCGCGAGCCACCGGCGCCTGCCAGGTCCCATCCGCACCTCCCGTTCCCGCCCGCGCGGGGAGTGAATGTACTCCGATGCTACCAGTCCAGCGCCGATCAGGCAGTTCCGCGAGCGCCCGGCAGCAGAACCCGTACTCCCACGCGCGCAATCGTGCAGGCCTCAGCCCGCTGCGGCGTCGTCCTGGTGCATCCGGCTGGCCTGCGCGAACTGCTGCTCGGCGATCTGCAGGAGCGCGGCGCGTGCACCCGCGTCGAGCCGGTGCGCCAGGTCCGTGAGCGCCTGTCCGTAGAACTCGTAGTCCCACGCGCACGCGTCGCTTGCCTCCACGCAGCGCGCGTACCGGAGGCAGGACTCGCGCAGGCAGGCGAGGCCCTCCTCCCCGTCGATCAAGCCGCCGAGTCTGTGCAGCACACCGGCGCTGCAGGTCAGAGCACCGTCGCTGCCCGGCGCCACCGCCTGGGCCAGCTCGTACTTCGCCAGCGCATCGCGCAGCAGGGGCACGGCCGCCGCCGGATCGGTGCGCGCCGCCAACTCCGCGAGCCCGCACCGCGCGTGCGCCCAGCCGCAGAGCATCTCGGGATCGGTGGGATTGGTGCACGCCGCACGCTCGTACCGGTTGCACGCTTCGCGGTAGAGGGCGGCCTCCTCCTCCCCATCGTGGAAGCCCGCGAGCAGCATCAGCGCCGTGCCCCACTCGCACAGCGCCTCGTGATCCTCCCCAAGCCCGCGCACCGCCTGCTCCAGCCTGATGCACGCCTGCTGCAGGAACTCCACGTCACGCCCGTCCCCGCGCATGAGGGAGAGGTGCAGCAGCGCGCGCCCCCACCTCGCCAGCGCCCGCCCATCGCCCGGGTCGCGCGCCACCGCTTGCTCGCACTCGGCGCAGACGCCCTCCAGGTCCTCGGGCATGTCACTCATTGCTGTCCTCCGGATACGCCCGCGCAAGGAACTCCGCGAACCACGGATGCTCGCGCACGCTGGCGAGGTCCTCGTCCTGGGTCACGTGTTCGCGCGAAGGGAGTGTGTCGTGCTCGATCGCCACATCCAGCCAGTGGCGGCAGGCGTCGGGCCGAGCCTGGAGCGCGGCGACGCACGCGAGACCGTAGGCTGCGATGCCGGGCTGAAGCGCTTCGGCCCGCGTGTACTGGTCGTCCGCGTCTCGCACGAGCGCCTCGCCCTCGACCCCGGTTGCCAGGTCGTCCAGGCTCAGTAGGGCGTCACCCCAGATGTTGCAGATGGCGGCATCGTCGGGGCGCCGCTCGGCGACCCGGGCGCACCACTCGACGAGGGCCCGCCAGCGCTTCGCCGCCTCGTCGGGGGGGCACAGGTCCTCCAGGCTATAGAGCGCCCAACTCCAGTTCTCCAGGGCATCGGCGTGGTCGAAGCCGTTTCGCAGGGCCAGATCCGACTTGGCGCAGGCGTCGCGAAGGATGCCGGCGCTCTCCTCGGGCTGCACGTGCGTGGCCAGCCGAGCCAGCGCGCAGGCCCAGCGGTACCAGGTGCCGCCATCGGTCGGCGTGACACTGGTGGCGTACTCGTACTTGGTGCAAGCCAGACGGAGCAGACGAGCCGCCTCGTCGCGGTCCGCCGTCTCGGCCAGGGCGTGCAGCGTGACCCCCCAGTTGTCCCAGGCCGGGGAGCCCTCGGGGCCGCACTCGGCTGCGCGCTCGTACTTCACGCAGGCGTCCGCGTAGAGTGCGCGGGCCTCGTCGCCGGTGCTGATCTCGGCCAGGTCGTAGAGCACGGAGCCCCACCCAAACCAGGCATCGGTGTCCCAGGAGAAGGCGACGGTAGCGCGGCGGCACAGGTCGGCCCCACGGAGGAGGATCTCCCGGCGCTCCGCGGGCGGGCGCATCTGAGCGGCCCTCTGGTACGCGTTCGCGGCGTAGCGCGCCAGTTCGGGGTCGTCGTAGGTGGCGGCCATCTCCTGCTCATAGCGGGCGGCGGCCTCCAGCAGCAGATCGGCGCCATCGCCGGCGCTGGTCTCGTCGGCGAGCCCGGAAAGCGCGTAGGCCCACTGCCGCTGCAGCCAATCCGGCGGGTCCTGCAGCGCTTGGGCGCGGCCATACAGCACGCACGCCTCCCGCAGGGGCTGCTCGGCGTCGGGGCTGCAGTCTGCTTCCGCTTGGCTCTGCAGCGTCTGGGCCCACCAAGCTACGGGTTCGGACGCAGTTGGCTGCAGTTGCGCGGCCCGTCGGTAGGCCATGCCGGCCTCGACGTAGCAGCGCAGCGCCTCGTTCTCGAAACTGAGCTTGGCCAGCTCCGTGTGGGCTCGCCCCTGGCACATGAACGCGTCGTAGCACGTGGGGTCCAGCTCGGCGGCGGCCTTGAATCGCG
This sequence comes from uncultured Chthonomonadaceae bacterium, assembly GCA_964519955.1. Classification (GTDB taxonomy): domain Bacteria; phylum Armatimonadota; class Chthonomonadetes; order Chthonomonadales; family CAJBBX01; genus CAZFLM01. The sequence continues at coordinate 54,447 of CAZFLM010000026.1, forward strand.
CGAGTGCCAGCAGCAGCAGGTCGCGCGCCGCCGGGCCCTCCGTACACTCGGCCGAATCACCCAGGCACATGCCGATCGCGCAGAGCGTTGCCGCGCTCTCTGGCTTGGCGCGCAGGGCCTGCTCCAGCCAGTCGCGGGCCTCCCGCAGCAGAGACTCACGCTGCCGGCCGGTTGCGCGGTGCGCCCGGTCGACAGTCGCTGCCCCGAGCCCGTAGAGCGCATCGAAGTTGCCGGAGTCGCGTTGGCGCACGGCCTCGAAGCTCCCGAGCGCGTCGCGCAAGTGCTGCTCTGCCTCCTTGCCGTCTGCCAGCCGGGCGAGCGCCTGCAGCGCCTGGCCGCGGTAGACGTACGGGTCGAGGGAGCCGGGCATGGCGACGGCGGCCCGCTCGTACTTGGCGCACGCATCGGCCAGGAGGCGCCGCGCTTCGTCGCCCACTGTGCGGTTTCCAACCACCGTGAGCGCGTTACCCCAGCCCAGCCACGCGTGGTAGTTGTCAGGCTCGATGTTCGTCGCGCGCTCGCAGTATGTGCAGACCTCACGGCACAGGTCCGCGGCTTCGGCATCGGGCACCGTGCCGGCCAGGTCGTACAGCGCGCGGCCGCACTGCTCGGCACTGTCGGCTCCCTCCCGGTCGAGGTCGGCCAGCCGCCGGTAGTCGGCGATGGCCTCGCGCAGCAGCGCCTGGCGCTCGGCGCCCTGCTTGTGCCAGCACAGGTCATGCCGGGCCCGGGCGCGCGCATCGAGCACCATCTCGTCGTCAGGAGCGAGGCGCGCGGCACGCTCGATCATCTCGCACGCCCGAACGAGGAGCGCCTCCGCCTCCGCGCCTTCCGAGAAGCGGCTGAGCCCGATGAGGCCCGCGGCAAGGCCCAGCGGCGGCAGGTAGTCATCCGGGTGCTCCTGCACCACGCGCTCCACCGCCGCGAGCCCCTCGCGGAAGCCACGCTGCATCTCCTCCACGCCCGGCATCTCCGTCCCACGCATCAGTTCCCGCAGTTCGCTCAACCTCATCGGGCTGGTGTCCTTTCATGCAGGTGATGTGGGCTACTACCTCCCCAGCTTCACCTTCACCGTCTTGATCTCGAACGCGCCGAGGTCGAGGGTGAGCGTGTTGTCCTCCACCTTCAGCTTCTTGCCGGCGCGGTCGAGGAGGTCGGCTTCCCAGGCGGCGGTCACGTTCGCGGCGACGTGCAGCTTCACGCCCTTGGCGGGTTTCCCTGTCGCCTCGTAGACGCGCAGGATCGTCGACTTGCCGGGGCCGGGCTTCGCGCACGTCAGCAGCACGGCCGGGTCGGAGACCTGCGCCAGGCTCCAGCCGGCGGGCAGCGCGCCGGGATGCGGCGAGGCCTTCTGCGCGGCGAGCGGGTTGTTGAACTCCGAGCCGGTGCGGTAGATGCCGGCCTCGCGCCAGTCGCCGCCGTGCGGGATGAGGGCGTAGCGGAACGTGCGGGGCAGGCCGAGCGCGTAGCCGGACTCGGAGGTGCGGCCCTCGTTGTAGTCGCCCAGCGTCTGGGAGCGCAGCAGCGAGAGGATCAGCGTGTTCTCGTTCACCAGGTTGCCCGGCATACCGTTGTTCAGCAGGGCGAGGCCGCGCTTGCCGTCGCTGTAGTCCACCCAGTGCTGCGCGGGGTACTCGACGCCCACGGGCCGCTCGATCGCGCCGAAGGGGATCTCCTGCACGTTGTGGCCGCCCTGGATCGTCGTCGGGAAGAGCACCTGGAACCGCGTCTGCTTCGTGTTGTTCACCAGCGTCGTCTCGACATCGACGCGGCGCACGCCCTGGTAGACCCGCACGCGCGTGGCGAACGAGCCGTCCGCGAACGGGTGCGTCACGGTGAACTCGTCGAACACGGGGCCCTTCACGACCACGCCCGGCTTGTCCGCGTAGGCGGTGCTGAGCAGCCCGTTCGCCGCGCTCGGGACCGGGTGCACCTCCGTCGAGGCGACGCACATCGCGCCGTCGAGCGTGTGGTAGGGCTCCCACAGGTCGCCGTGGTCGTCCTGCCGCGCCACCACGTTGCCAGGGCCGGAGAGCATCTCCGAGCCGAGGCCCTTGTCGAACACGCTCATGATCGCGCCCGTGCCGAGGTCGACGCGAACGCGGACGAACTCATTCTCCAGCGTGTCCCCGGCGGCGGGAGCGGGGACGGCGAGGACCGCGGGCGGATCGGAGGTCGTGATAACTCGATAGGTGGCGTGGCCCATGGCCGGCACGTCGCGCGCCACGAAGGTGACCTTGGCGCGGCGGACCGTGCCGTCCGCGAACAGCTCCACCGCCGTCGCCTGCGCGGGGACATCGGTGCCATCCGGCGCGATGACCCGGATGCCGCGCACGTCGTGCTCCGCGAAGCCCAGGTCCATGCTCGTCGCGTCGGTCCGCGCCCATCCGAGCGGGTTCCGCACGACCACCGGGATGCCCTCGCCGCGCGTGTCGATGTGGCTAGCCAGGGCGCGGGTGCGCGTCTCGATCAGCTCGTCCGCCAGCCGCTTCGAGTAGTCGGCGATCTGCGCGGTGTCCTCATGCACGCGGTCCGTCATGACGCCCGAGGCGATGTCGTGGGCCTGGTTGAAGAGGAGCGGCTCCCACGCGCGCCACACGTCGGCGTCGCTCTGCGGATCGCCCAGCAGGTTCAGCACCACGCCCAGCTTCTCGGCGGTCACCAGTTGCTGCTCGACGGCCGTCGCGACGAGGCGCAGCTCGGGCCGGCTGCTGTAGGTGCCCTGGAAGATGGGGTTCAGGTCCCAGTCCAGCACCGGCACGTCCTTGCGCTTGGCCACGAGGTCGGCGAACTCCGCCGGCGTGGAGTAGCGGATGGCGAGCTTCGCGTCGGGCTTCGCGTTGTGCTGGCGGATGAGCGGCGGCACGTACTCCTCGAAGTCGCACACGTCTACGCCGGCCAGGCCCACGCGCTCGGCGTGCTTCGTGTTCGGCGAGAGGCTGTCGTAGCGCTCCTGGAAGAACCTGCCGAGCCCCTCCACGTCTCGCGGCGGGCCCCAGAACAGCCCGTAGAACCCCGGCAGCCGGAACGCGGCGATCTCACTGCCGTCGATGCCTCGCCAAGTGAACTCGGACGGGCTGTCTGCGCTCTTGACGCCGCGGCAGAACCAGAACGACTTGAACCCGGCCTTCTTCAGCAACTGCGGGAGCTGCGGATGGTGGCCGAACGTGTCCAGCATCCACGATACGGTCACCTCGACGCCCAGCTCCTGGCTGCAGTACTGCTTCCCGTAGATCATCTGGCGGATGAAGGACTCGCCGCCGGGCTTCACGTCGTCCGGCATGATGTCCATCCCGCCAGCGATCGCCAGCCGGCCCTCCTTGACGAACTTGTGGAACGCGGCGGCCTCTTCCGGGTAGCGCTCCAGCAGCGGCTTGATGTAGGCCACCTGGTCCAGCGCCATCTTGTACTCGGGGTACTTCGCCAGCAGGTGCAGCGCGGTCAGCAGGTGCGACAGCCCGCTCTCGAGGTACTCCTCGCGGGTGAAGAAGACCGCCCCCTCCCAGTGGGTGTGGGGGATGTAGTACAGGGTCGGCCTGGCAGGCTCCTGCCCTCCGGCCGGACGAGCGGCCAGGATGAGCATCACCGCGGCAATGGCGAACACGAGCAGGTGGGCATGGGGCATGGTGGGTATCCTCGGGCGTCGTTGGGCGTTGGTGGAGCATTCGGTGCGCGTGGCGGCAGGTCCTGCGCGAATACGGCCGGCGCGGCACAGAAATGCGCAAAAGGTCGCCGCTTGAGCATGTGCTCGCAATGGCGGCGCGAGCGTTGGAGCGGGCCAGAGCCGCGAGCGCCAGCAAGCGGAGGCGTGGCGGTCGGCAGGCGGCTGTGGCGGGCGCGCGTACGGGCGTAGGGGCAGAGCATTCGCGTGCATCGCCGTGCATTGCGACCGCGTACGGCGCGAATGCTGTGCCCTGCCGTTGGGTCGTGGCGCGCGGAAGGGGAAGCGCAGAGCAATCGCGTTCGGGCTCTGCATTGCGACCGCGTACGGCGCGAATGCTGTGCCCTGCCGTTGGGCGGCTGTGCCCTGCCGTTGGGTCGCGGCGCGTGGAAGGAGAAGGGCTAAGCAATCGCGAGTGGGTCGGTTCGCGGCGATCACCGTGCACCGCGATTGCCTAGCCTCTACACCTGCACCCGGCCATCCGCGCTACCGATCCACCACCAGGAAGTCGCCCTGGTCCACCGGTAGCGTGACCGTCGGGACGCCGTTCGCCACCGTGACGCGGCAGGGGCCGCGGCGGAGGCTGCGGACGCGGCGGGCATCGGGCAGGCCGGGGAAAGTGACCGTGACCCTGGCGACGGGCTGGTTGCGGAAGCTGGTGAGCGTGACCACCGCGCCGAGCGGGCCCTCCTGCAGCGTGGCCTCGATCAGCGGGTCGGAGGTCGTCACCTGGCGGCGGGCGCCGGCGGCCTCTGCGGGGGCGACGATCAGCTTCCGCAGTGCCTCGGGGAAGGCCTCGGGCATGCCGTGCTTCTGCTCCATGGCGGGACGCAGGTAGGCGAGGCCGGGCAGCACGCCGTAGAGGAGCGCGCGGCCTTTGCCCACGCGCCGCTCGACCGCCGCCGCCGTGCCGTCCGCGTACTTCGCAATCGGTGAGGCGCCCGCGCCCGGCGTGATCGCCTGCTTGTAGCAGAGGGCCGGCAGCTCGGTGGAGCCCGCGCGGGCCGTGTCGAGGGGCTTCAGCTTCGGCAGGTCCTCTGCCGGCCCGATGGTGCGCACCGGGCGCTGCAGGTCGCTCGCGGCGATGCCGAATAGCTCGCGCATGGCGGGCATCGGCTCGCGGTACTGGTTCAGCGGGCCCCCGCCGCCGCTCGCGACGAGCGTCCCGCCGGCCTCGACCCACCGGCGCAGCGGCTCGACCGCCTCCTGCAGCAGCTCCTGGCCCACGAGGTAGAGCACCTTGTAGCGCGCCAGCTTGCCTGCCGCCACATCCTCGTCGGTGATGAGGTCGACGGGCAGGTGCGCGTGGCGCAGGGCGAGCCAGACGGCCTTGCGCTCGTGGTTGTCCACGTTGAGCTGGGCGTAGTAGAGGCTGTGCACCTTGTCCTGCTTCGGGTCGGTCAGCAAGTCCTCGGTGTTCCATACGTCGTTGGCGAGGGGCATCAGGATCGCGACGTCGGCCGGGCGCACGCGGGCCTGAGCAAGTCGCTCATCGATCTGGCCCACGTCCGTCAGGATGCGGTGGATCGAGCGGAACTTGCCGCGGCTCTCCAGGAAGTCGACCCAGTCGCAGGTGCCGAACGCCTGGTGGTAGATGGCGAAGTGGTCGACCACCTTGGCCTGGTGCGCCAGGGCGAAGTAGTTCATGCGCAGCAGGTGGTCGGCGGTCTCCCCGTTGTCCGGGATCGTGTAGAAGCACATCGGCGCGCCGCGGTAGTCGGCCGCGTGGCGCAGCGCGTCGAGCAGGTAGCCGTACGACTGCGGCGATGCCTCGGGCACCTGCCACCACCAGTCCTCCGACCAGGGCATCGTCATGCCGCCGTCGCGGAACATGTCCACCCACTTGCGTACGTCCGGCCACACGGAGAGGTGCGGGCTGTAGTTCGCCCCGGTCTGAACGCCCGCGGGGTAGAGCGCCTGCACCTGCTTGGTGCGCTCCGCCATCTCGCGCGTCCAGAGGCGGTAGCGGAAGACGGCCGCCTCGTAGAGCAGCTTCGGCTTGGCCGCGGGCAGCGCTCCCTGGAGGCGGACCAGGCGCCACTGCGCGTCCTCAGCCAGTCCGGCGGCCTTTGCCTCGTCCTCGGGGCGGATGAAGTCGGCGGGATGGAAGCCGCGCGCCTTCAGGTCGGCCACGAACGCGGCGTTCTGCTGGTCGGGCGTTGCACGGAGGCTGATGTCGATCTCGTCGCCGAAGCTGACGAGGCGCACGTAGTCCCACAGTCCGTTCTTCTTCAGCTCGGCGGCCTGCGCGGCGAGGTCGTCGCCTGCGTGTACCAGTCGCGTCGGCAACGGCTGGGCGCCCAGCGCCTCGATCGCGTGCAGATCGTCGCGATCGCCCGCGTAGTTCACCAGGCTCCCGTACCCGAGCCGGCGCACGATCTCGGCCTGCATCCGCTCCAGGCGCGACGGGTTCTTCAGACTCACGGCCGACTGGTGCGAGATGAACCAGACGTGGCTGGCGGGCTTCGGGGTGGGGCCGTACGAGGCGATCCAGTCGAGCTGCTGCTGGGCGGCTTCCTCCAGCGTCCAGATGCGCTCCTTCGATGCGGGGGACGCGGGGATGAGCAGGCCGAGCGTCGGGAGTTTGGGCCCGCTGCCGAGCCACGTCTGGTACCCGATTCGCGTGGGGAGGGGGTCGGCCACGGCGATGCGGCGCACGATGCGCTTGTCGGGGCCGGCGGCGATCTCCACCTGCAGCGCGAGGCCGGTCTGAGCGGGCTCCGTCATTGCGCCGACGAAGACGGGGGCGAGGTAGTCGCGTGAGCCGGTGAACGTGGGCTTCCGCGACATGTGGCGGCCGATGTCCACCCACTCGCTGCTCTGGCCGGGCTCCAGCCACTCGGCGGCGGGTGGCGCGGCCGCCTTCTCGGCGCCCCGGGCAACGTACAGCGTGTCGCCGTACCACGGGTCGAGGTTCGGGTTGAAGTAGACCCGCGCACACAGCTTGCCGCCCGACTTGGCCGGGTTTGTGACGCGGAGGAACCACACGCCGGCGTCGAGTGTGCGCCCTGCCTGCGCCGCGGCGGCGGACCCGACCAGGCACAGCGCGATGGCGAGCAGGGCGACGCGTGTCATATGGTTGCCTCCCCGGTGCAGCTACCCGTCGCCATCGGCGTAGGCTCGCTGCACGAACTTGCGGAACCAGCCCTCGTTCTTCACCTTGCGGAAGTTGGGATCGTCGAGCAGCGCCTGGCAGGCGGGCAGCGCCTTGTGCGCGGCGGCTTCCTCCAGTTGGTGCAGGCATGCGTCCGCGTTCCCTCGCCACGCTTCGATGCCCGCTCGGTCGAGTGCGGCCTTGCCGGGATCGAGTTCGGCCATCTCGTCGAACCGGGCGTAGCACTGGCGCCAGGCATCCTCGGCGACGGCGCCCGTGGTGCAGTAGGCAAGGTGAGCCTGCGAATGCGCCAGGGACCGGAGAACCGGCGCCCGGTCATACCCGCCCGCGAGCGCCTGCTCGTAGAGCGCACGTGCCTGCGTGAGCAGCCTCCCGGCGGCCTCCCCGCGGGCGAAGCTGGCTTCGGCCTTCAGCGCATGCGCCCAGTCCACGCAGATCCCGATCTCCTGGGGCCTCAACTCGCGAGCACGGACGAACTCGGCGGAGGCCTGGCGCAGCATCCTGACCGCTGCCGGGCGTCTCCTGTTTCGGGCTGACACGTACAGGCAGATGCCGAACCTCGAGTGCGCGGCCGCGCTATCCGGGTCAAGCCGCACCGCCTTCTCGCACTTGGCGCGGGCCTCGTCTAGCATCCTGCGCTGTTCGGCGGGCTCGCGGTGCTCGGCGAGCAGGACCAGCGCGTAGCCCCACCGGTACAGCGCCCGCGCGCAGTCCGGCTTGAGGCCCAGGGCTGCCTCGAACTTCGCGCGGGCGTCCTCAAGTGAGTTCCGGTCGCTCGTCAGGTCTCCGATGCGGCCGAGGGCGTCACCCCAGGCCACGAGCACGTTCGGATCGTCCGGCGTGATCCGGGCAGCCGCCTCGTACCGCGCGCAGGCGTCGCGCAGCGCAGCCACGGCCTCATCGTCCGGGAGGTCTTCGGCAAGGTCGCACAGCGTCGTGGCGTAGTTCAGGCCGGCCCAGTGGTACGACGGGTCGACTTCGGCGGCCCGCGCGAACTTGCTCTGTGCCTCCACTCTCAGCGCCCTGGATTCCTCGCCGAGCTTCTCGTCCGCCAGCGAGCAGAGGGCGGCGCCCCACCCGTTGAGGCTGTACGGGTCGTAGGGCTTCAGCTCAGAGCCGCGCTCAAACGCGTCGCGGCTCTGCAGCAGCAGCGCTTTCCTTTCGGGGCCGCGCGCGCGTTGCGCCTGCGTGTGGAGGACGTAGCCATAGCCGAACCAGGCGTGCTGGTGCTCCGGCGCGACGTGCAGCGCCCGCTCGTACTTGCCGCGCGCGTCCGCCAGCAGCTTCCCGGCCTCATCACCTCGCCGATGGGTGGACAGATCGCGCAGGGACTGGCCCCAGTCATCGAGGATCTCGGGGTTGTCCGCGTCGAGTTCCGCGGCGCGGGCCAGGTGGGTGCGCGCCTCTTCCAGCAGCCGAACGGCCTCCTTCGAGGCGCGCCCCTCCGCGAGCTTGTTGAGCGTGCCGCCCCATTGGTGCAGCAGATCCGGCCAATCGGGGTGCAGGCGCGCGGCCTGCTTGAACCTGGCGCACGCGGCGACGCGGAGATCGGCGGCCTCCTTGCCCCGCTTGAGGTAGGCATGCCGGCGGAAGGTCTCGCCCAGCCTCGCGATCGCCTGCGCGTCGCGCGGGTTGGCCTGTACTGCCTGCTCCAGCTCGGCTCGTTCCTCCAGCATCTGCTGCTCGCTCGCCGGGTCGGCAGCGCGGGCCTGTCCTGCATCGTCCTGCTTCATCGCAGCCTCCTCGTGGGTGTTTCCCCAGGGCTCCCTTCTTCGCTGGCGGCGCGCGTTCCTGCAAGCGGCCGGGCTTATCGGTGGCGGTTGTAGCCTGTCAGCAGAAGGCCCGCGAACGCTGTAGAATGGAGGCAGGAGCGCAGGACGAGGAGAGGCATATGCTAGCGTGGATCGCGGCCGCATCGATGCTCGTGCAAGGCCAGACCGTCGACGTGCCGTTCGGGCGGGCGACGTGGGCGCCGGACGGTGCGGACGCGAGGTGGGCGCCGCCGCCCGCGGCATCCGGCGTCGAGACGACCGCGGACTATGTGCGTCCGCCGCGGCCTGGCCAGGACCGCGACGAGTGGCTCCGGGCGCTGGAGGGCCTGCGGACGCAACTCCTGAGCCACCAGGCGCCGGAAGAGGTGACCGTCACGTTCCGCGGCGTGCGGGCGTGGACGCGGTTGGCGCCGCAGGTGGCCGCCGACCTGGCGCTCCGGCCCGGCGAGCGGATCGACGTCACGTTCGAGGCGCGATGGGTGTCGGGCAACTCGGAGGTCGGCCTGGCGCTGGACCACCTCGATCCAGCGACGCACGCGTGGCGGGATTGGTCGACCGTGCTGGCCACCGCGCGCATCCCGACGGATGGAGCCTGGCACCGCCTGACGATGAGCCTGACGCTGCCGGCGGGGCGCCAGGATGCCGCCATCGCGGTGCCGATCGTCGGTCAGGACGCGACGCACGATGCCGCGACTGGGCAGTGGCTCATGCGCGACGTCACGCTGCGGGCTCCGGCCACCCCCGCACGTGAGAAGGCTGTTCGCCAGGCCGCCCAGGCGGTCTCAGCAGCGCGCCGGGGGCTCGATCTCGCGCTCTACAGCCGCCGCGACATGGCCTGGTCGACGCGCAACTACGCCTGCTACTTCCTCTTCCTCTACGACCGCGAGTTCTACGACACCGTGGCGCGGCGCTACCGCGTCGACGAGTTCCTGGCGCGCATGGAGCGCGACTTCGGCGGCATCGACTCGGTAGTGCTCTGGCACGCCTACCCGCGCATCGGCGTGGACGAGCGGAACCAGTTCGACTTCTACCGCGACATGCCGGGCGGGCTGCCTGGCCTTCGCGAGGTCGTGGACCGGTTCCACGCGGCGGGCGTCCGCGTCTACATCGACTACAACCCGTGGGATACCGGCACGCGGCGCGAGGGGACATCCGACGCGGCGGCGCTCGCCGGCATCGTGCGGGACATCGCGGCGGACGGCATCTTCCTCGACACGATGACCGAGGCGCCGGCCGATCTGCGCGCCCGCATCGACGCCGCGCGCAAGGGCGTCGTGTTCGAGCCGGAGGGCCGCCCGCCGCTGGAGCAGCTTGGCGCGTGCACGAACTCGTGGGCGCAGTGGCCGGAGGGGCTCGACCAGCCGGGCTTGCTGCTGCTGCGCTGGCTGGAGCCGCGGCACATGCAGCACCAGATCCGCCGCTGGGACCGCAGCCACGCCGCCGAGATCGAGAGCGCCTTCTTCAACGGCAGCGGCATGCTCCTCTGGGAGAACGTGTTCGGCTCGTGGAACGGGTGGAGCGAGGAGGACAAGGCGACGTGGCGCCGCGCCGTGCCGATCCTTCGGACCTACTCGGAGGAGTTGGTGCGCGGCGCGTGGGAGCCGTTCGTCGAGACCGGCATCAGTGGGCTATACGCGAACCGCTGGACGCTCGGCGGGCGCACCCTCACCCTCTACGTGAACCGCACCGGCAGGCCCGTCACGTGGACGCAGCTCCGCCCGGTGCGCGACCTCTGGGCCGGGACGCCGCCCTCCACCATCGTAACGGTCGACCGGCTGGGCGCCACGCTGGAGGGGGAGCCGCGCAAGGCCGCGCCCAGGCCGGCCATCGCCCCAGCCGCACAACCTGCTCCGGCATCACCGGTTGCGAGCCCGACTGCCGCGCCCGGCGCCGCGTCCGGCAAGATGCTCCCGGTCGCCGGCGGCACGGCGCGCATGCTGATCCGGCACGAGCGGCGGGAGTGCGGCTGCTACGCGGACCCGGGCTGTTCGCCGGAGCGCCGCGACTACTTCACCTATGGCACCCCGTTCAACGAGACGATCACGCACGACTACTCGGTGACCATGGAGCCGTTCCTCATCGACGAGACGCTGGTGACGAATGCCGACTTCGAGGCGTTCCTGCGGGCCACCGGCTACCGGCCCGCGGACCCGACGAACTTCCTGAAGCACTGGCGCGGCGGCGCGTGCCCGCCCGAGCTGCGCGACCATCCGGTCGTCTACGTGGACCTCGACGACGCGCGCGCCTACGCGGCCTGGGCCGGCAAGCGCCTGCCGACCGAGGCGGAGTGGCAGCTCGCGGCACAGGGCACGGATGGGCGCCTGTGGCCGTGGGGCGCCGCGTTCGATGTGGCTCGCTGCAACGGCGCCGGCAAGGGCACGACCTCGGTGCGCGCGTTCCCGGATGGCCGCAGTTCGGCCGGGTGCTACGACATGGCGGGCAACGTGTGGCAGTGGACGGAGAGCGAGGGCGACGACGGCCACACGCGCTTCGTCATCATCCGCGGCGGCTCGTACTTCGATGCGAAGGGTAGCGGCTGGTATGTGCGCGGCGGCGCGCAGCCGCTCGACAGCCACACCAAGTTTATCCGCATGGCGCCCGGCCTCGACCGCTGCTCGACGGTCGGCTTCCGGTGCGCGAGAGATGCGCGGTAGCGCGGACCCGGACCAAGCGCGGATGCCGTGGTGGGATGGGCGTCCCTGCCCGTCCGGTACAACCCCTGCAAAGGTCCGGCGACAGACGACGGCGGACGGTCAGGCGTCCCCCACGACCGCCGGGTTTCCGGGCCACTCGAAGTCCACCGGGTGCTCGTACGCGTCCCAGGCGCGCAGCATCTTCTCGCCGGGCGTCTCGCGTGTCGGCGCAACTCCCTCCAGCCTGTCCAGGCGGATGACCGTCCGGGCGGGCGTGCGCTCGCGCGGGTAGCCCGCCACGAGGCCACCGGGCTCCGCCAGCTTGCGCCACTCGCTACCCCACTCGCTCAGCGCCAGGTCCTTCGACATCGGGGCATAGTCGCCCAGCGTCTCGTCCGCGCCGAACGACCAGAGCTGGAAGCCCGATACGTGGCCGGCGAGGGTCTTCATCAGCTCGCGCGTGCCCTCCAGCGACTCCCCGAAGTCCCGCACCAGGTGGCCGAACTCCTCCGCCACCACCGGTCGATCTGCGCCCATGAAGCGCGCATACAGCTCGCACTCATGGCGGCGGAACTCGAACGTCGCCTCGTCGGTCACGAACGGTTGGAGCTGGTCGTCATAGTTGGACGAGAGCAGCGGCCGATGGATCAGGTACTGGAGCTGGGTGTAGAGGTGGATCGTGAGGTAGTCGAAGATCGCGAGGTCGCGCTGGACGCAGTTGGCGACCTTCCACGCGAAGCCCTTCGGCCCGATGCCCGCCTGGTCCGGGTGGAAGCCGCAGGTCACCATGTGGCTGGCGTCTTCGGAGCGGATCGCGTCGGTCTGGTTCTTGAGGAACCGGTAGACCGTGGCCTCCTTGAAGTCCAGGTACTCGGCGATCATGCGCTGCGGCATCGTGTAGGCCTGCCGCCCGGCCTGCCACTTGATCTCGGGCGGCTCGATCTGGTCGACGGAGCTGTATGCCGTGCCCCACGCCTGGTTCAGCGCCCGCGCCGAGCCGAAGCGGTCTCGCAGCCACGCATGCCAGACCGGCAGTGCCCAGCGATCGGCGAACAGGTAGGAACGGTCTGGGTGTGCGCCGCCCCAGTTGCCCTCCGGAACGTACAGCTCAACCGCGAGGTTGTAGGAGAACAGCGCGGGCTCCTTGGCGAGGAAACGAGCCAACTCCCGCCAGAGGCCGGCCATGATGCGGTAGGAGTCCGGCGCGTCGGGCGCCGCGTCCGGTCGGCCCACGAACTCGCCGCCCTCGTGGAACCACGCGCTGTTCCACATGCCCCACTCGGCAAGCGACAGCGTCACGTACACCCCGGTCTCGCGCGCCACCTCGAAGAGGAACTCGAGGCGTTCCCAGATCGAGGGGGTCATCGACGCGAACTGCACGCCGCTGCTGACCTGGGCGTCCGGCAGCAGCGCAGGGATGGGCAGGAACACCTTCATCAGGTTCATGTGACACTCGGCGGCGACCTCGAATGCCTTCCGGATGACGTCGGGCTCCCACGCCTCCGCCGTCATGATGTCGAGCGACCGGCGGTCGTCGCCGAACGGGAAGACGAAGTTCGCGCCGAACGGCGCGATCCGCTTCCCGCTATCTGCTTCCTCGAAGTTCCAGCGATCGGCGCTGACCTTGACCAACTCCATCAGTATCCTCCAACCTCCACACCCAGAACTATCGTCCTGCACGACGTCGTGGTGGGATGGGCGTCCCTGCCCGTCCTGCACAACGCTGTGGTGGGATGGGCGTCCCTGCCCGTCCAGTCCGACGCTGGCGTCCCTGCCCGTTCCTACCCCTGGCCCAGCCGCAGGTGCGGGTTGCCCGGCCACACGAAGTCGAGCGGGTGCGCGTACTCATCCCAGTGGTCCACCAGGTACCCGGCCGAGGTCGGGCCAGTGGGCGTCAACTCGCGCCGGCGGTCGAACTCGACCACCTGCCGCGCGGCCGGGCGTTCCGCGGGAAGGCTGTCGATGAACCCGCCGCGCTCGGCCAGCCGCGCCAGCCTGCGCCCCCACGGCGTCAGCGACCACTTCCCCTTCATCAGGTCCTCGTCGTCCACCGCGAAGACGCCTTGTGCGTAGGGTGCCAGCGTGGATTCCGGCTCGACGAAGAACCAGACCAGCCACCCGCCGCACGCGACGGCGCTCTCGCGGATGAGCAACTCGCCCTGTTCGGCGTTTGCCTCGGGGTCGAACCGGCCCTGGTGCCCGAACTCCTCCAGGATGACCGGCTTGCCCGTGTAGCAGAAGCGCAGGTGGTTGACCGCGGCGCGGCGCATGCGGGTGCCGTCCTCGTCGGGGCGATCCTGGTAGCCCTCGTCCTTGCCCTCGATGACGTACTCGTGCATCGGGTGGAAGTCGAGGAAGTCCAGCTCACGCGGCGAGTAGCCGCCGAACAGGCGCGCGCCGGGCTTGCCGCCGGTGTGCTCGCCGAGGCCGTAGGGCTTGCGCGGGTCCAGGCCGCAAGTCACCATGTGCTGGCCGTCGACTGAGCGGATGGCGTCGGCCTGCGCCTTCAGGTAGCGGTAGCAGACCCACTCGCGGAACTCGGTGTAGTCGTAGACGGCCTGCTCGCCCTCGACGTACCTTCCCTCCTCGAAGGCGTAGGTCGGCGTCGATAGCGAGCCGAAGTCGCGGATGCCCCGGCGCCACGAACGCTCCAGCTCGGTGACGGTGCCGTAGCGCAGCTCAAGCCAGTGCCGCCACGCCGCGTCGGCGCCCGGGTGCGTTAGCACGCCGATGCCGTCGACCGGATGCGCGTGGCTCATGTTGCCATTCGGCATCAGCCACTCGACGGCCAGGTTCCAGGCCAGGACCGCCGGCACATCCCGGTAGCGTGCAGCGATCTGACGCCAGTAGTCGCATACGATGCTGGGCGCATCCGGCCCGGGCTCCATGCCCGGCACGCGGCCCACGTACTCGCCGCACGCGTGCCACCAGTCCAGCCCGATGCCGCCCCACTCCGAGAGCGTGGGCATCAGGTACACGCCGCGCTCGGCGGCGAGTTGCAGCGCCTGGTCGAGCATCTCGAAGGCGAGTGGCGCGATGCGGGCTCCCGGCCCCGGCTGCGGGTCCGGCAGCACGATGCTGATCGGCAGGAACACCTTCACCACGTTCATCCCGACTTCGACGACATGGTCCAGGAAGATCGCGAAGAGCGCCGGATCCCAGTCCGTGTCCCGCATGATGAAGTAGGCAGGATGGGGTGGGTTCGGGCGTGCGGAGCGCACCATCACGGCGTTGGTGCCGAACGGCACGAAACGCTCGGATGTGCCCCGGTAGCGGAAAGTCCAGCCGTCAGGCGCGACCTCGACGTAACGCATCATCGCGAACTCCTCTCAACAGGTAGGGTCGTCACTTGGCCTTCCACCACACGCCTCCCCACGCCTCCAGATGGACCGCGAAGCGCGCGTATCCGTCCGCGCCGCGCGTGACCGGCAGCCCCTCGAACTCGACGCCGGCGGGCAGCCGCACCGCGACCTCGCAGTCGGTGGCGAGGCCCTGGCGCTCGCGGATGAGGATCATGCGGCCGTCGTCGCTCACCGCCACGCGCAGGTTGTGCGGCGCGAGCACCGGGCGGTCGAGGCGGACGGCCGCCGCCATCTGCTCGTAGAGCGGCACCAGCGCGTCGACCGGCTTCTGCTGCGGGCCGGAGCCCCACGTGACGTTGGTCGTCAGCCCCAGCGGGAAGCCGAACGCGAAGACGCTGTTGCCGCCGTACGCGATGCGCTTCCCGACAGGCTGTCCGGCCACGGTGAGGAACGGCGCGCCTGCAGCCGGTACTCCCGTCGGCGCGGACTTGCCGATGTCGATGGGCACGTCCACCTTGCCCGCCGGTGTCGTCAGCGCGGCGGTCTGGGCGCCGGACATCGACACACGCCGCTGGTAGTCCTTGCCGCCGAGCCACTTGCGCGGCAGGGGGCTGAAGCCGGCGGCCGGCTGGAGGCGCCCATCCAGCGGGTCGATGCGGCCGATCGCCAGCGCGCGCTTGCCCGCGAACTTCGGATCGGTCAGCCACCGGTCAAGCGCCTCCCACGCGGCGGCGGGCTGGTCGATGCAGGCGTTCGGCACGATGACGAGTTGGTACGGGGTGAGGTCGACGTGCAGCTTGCTGGGGCCGCAGCTGAGGTCGCGCCCCATCACGATGTCGAAGTCGACGTTCAGGCGGCTCAGCGCGTCCGCCACGGTCAGCGCGTCGCCGTAGTCCATCCCGCTGATGTTGGAGTTCTCGAGGTCGAGGTTGCGCACGATCAGCACGCGCACCTTGCGGTCGAGCTGGAAGGAGACGCCCTGCACGGCGCGCAGGAAGGGGCCGCACCACTTGAGGAACGGCGTCTCGGTGTTCGGCGCGCCGGTGTCGCCGCCGGCCATGTGCACCCACGTGTACGTCTGGGTCCACGCGCCGCCGCCGCCGATCTCGTCGAAGAAGTAGCCGAGGTACCCGTTGACGATCTCCGGCCACTGCCCCTTCTTGCCGATCTCCCCCTCGCCCGTCGCGATGCCCTTCGGCGAGCCGCCCGGCGTGCGCGCGTAGGCCCGGTACGACGCAATGGTCTTGATGGCCTTGCGGAGCGTCGTCCACGGCGGCATGTCCCGCAGGTTCGTGTCGTAGTCGTGGTCGCCCACGCCGATGACGTCGAACGGCAGGTCGGCGCGCCGGTGCAACTCCGGCCAGTGGAAGCTCCCCTCGGAGTCCTGCGCGTTGCAGAAGTACATCAGGTGGCCGGGCCACGCCTCGCGCACGATGCGCGCCCACTGGCTGGCGAATCCGTAGTAGCGCTCGTCCTGCTGGAAGCGGTAGAAGTCGGGCCAGAGCGGGTCGTACGGCGTCCAGTCGTTGGCCACGTTGCGATGCCCGCCGAGAGTGATGCTCGGGTCGACCGGCGAGCGGTACTCCGGGAAGGCCGGCAGCGGAATCTGGTCCCACGACGTGATGCGGTCGAACACGCCGCGCTTCAAGACGAAGCCCGGCACGAGCACATCCTCGCGCGGCAGGTTGCGCCAGTTGGTCCAGCCCGCGTCCTCCGGCGATTTGCCGGCCGTGTAGGCGGAGATGTCCGTGTAGTCGTAGCCGCGCCGGAACGCCTGCTTGAACGCGGCGAGCGTGCCGTACCTGCGCTTCAGATAGTCGACGAACAGGGCGTGCTGGTGCGTGTTGGCCAGGTCGTAGTCGACGAGGATGTCCTCCTCGCCGATCATGCACCCCAGCACGTTTGGGCAGTCCGCGTAGCGGCGGTAGACCTTGCGGTGCTCCAGCGCGCTGGCCTCGACGAGTTCGGGGTAGAGGTGGTAGCGCCCGCGATACGCCCACGGGATGATGGTCGGGGCGTTCCAGTAGAAGTCGCTCTCGAACTGGATGTAGCGTCCCATCGCGTAGGCGCGGCGGACGAAGTAGTCCAGCACGTCGACCGCGTACTCGAAGCGCGGCAGATTGCTGCCCTTCGCCTTGAAGCCGACAGGCAGCTTGATCCACTCGCCCTGCTTGTCCAGCAGTTGCCACATGCCGGTGGCGCGCATGTAGAGGTGGACCTCGGCGTCCGCCATCAGCTTCAGGTCGCGCTCGTACTGATCCCAGTCGAACTCGGGGCTCATCGGCGTGTAGGCGCCGTTGCACGTGTAGAGCGCGAACACCAGATGCCGCACCTTGCCGGCGCCGTCGAGCAGCTCGCCGTGCTCGTTCAGCCGGCAGTTGGCGCGGAACTGCTCCTGCCACTCGGGCCGGCCGGCGGGCTCGTCGAGGCGCAGGGGCGGGCGTTGGCCGGGCGTGCCCCACTCCGCGCGCAGCCGGGCGTTGTGGTCCGCGACGAGCGCCTTCACCTGCTCGCGAGGCAGCGGCGCGAACTCCTGGTGGCGCTCCGCGGCCTTGCCTGGTTCCGGGTGGTAGCCGCCGGCGTCCTTCGCGGGCTGCCAGTCGCCCCCCGCCTTCGGGTTGGTGGTCCAGTCTGCCGCCGGCGTGGCCGCGATCTCCCACCCATCCGGCTTGGTGACGAGGTTCACCACCGTGCCGTCGCGGTACTCCACCCTCATCTGCGCGTAGAAGTTGGCACCCCAGTCGCCGTAGGAGCGCAGGGCGACGAGGAGCGCGCCGGGCTTCAGCCGCGGGCCGAAATCCGCCCACTCCCGCTGGCCGGCCTCCAGCACCAGGCGCCCGTCGAAGAAGGCGCGGATGGCGCCCGTTGAGTGAATGTACAGCACGGCGCGCTTCACCGGCCCCGCGATCTGCCACGTGCCGCGCGCGTACGATACCGTGCCGGACTCGGGCGCGCCCGGCCTCGCCGGCGGGTGGTGGCCAGGCCCGGCGATGAACCGCGCGGCGTCCGGAACGAAGGGCGCGGGCTCGCTGGGTGGGAACCAGGGGCCTGCGGACGCAGACGCTGCAGCGCCCAGGAGAGCGGCGGCGGCGAGCAGGCTGCGGAGGTGTGTCCACTTCATTGGGCTCAGTCCTTCCTGGCGCCGGGGCAGGCGGCGCGCAGTTGCTCCCACGTCAGTCCGCCGATGCGCCAGCACGCGCCGGGCGCCACGGTGAACGTCGTCGGCGCGCTCACCCGGCTCGGCCGGTCGCTGTCTGGTGCGTAGAGCTTCGCGGATGCGGCAGGCGTGGGCTCGAAGGTGACCTGCTCGGGCTCGGAGCCGGTCGCGAACACGTATGCCATCGAGCCGGCGGGGGTCTCGAACACCTTCGCTGCTGTGCGCGCGCCTAGCTTGAGGTCCTGGGTGCGCAGCGGCCGGGGCTCGGTGGCCACGGTCAGCTCGATCCGGTTGCGCCCCTTCCGCAGGTCGGTGATAACGACGCCGCACAGGTTGCCCGTGAACGCGGCGCGGACCGGGACGAACCGCTGCGCGCCGACGAGGCTGTACTTCGAGGCATCGCGGCTGTACTCACGCGGGAGATGCCACACGGCGAGCGCAACAGCCTTGCGCGGCACGCCCGCCTCGACCTCCAGCGTGACGTGCGTGCCGGCGGGCGTCTCGGCGGCCTTCTGCGTCACGGTGAATGGACGGGTATCGATAATGCGAGGAGTGACCCTGAAGCGGTCGTCCGTGTTGGGGATCACGTAGCCCTGCTTGTCGCGCGGGATGTCGGCGTTGCCCCAGTCCGGATAGCGCCAGGGCTCGGTGTAGTCGTACTGCGCGTAGGGCAGCGCTTCGCCGTGGCGGAAGATGGCCTTGAGGCGGTCGTTCTCGATCTCCATCGTGTCGGAGATGGCGGGCGACGTCCGGTTGCTCAGGATGCCCGCGTAGACGTCCGGCAGGTAGGCGACGGACTCGGGCGTGCGGCGATAGTGACGGCGCATGAACTCGGCCGCGGCGGTCGCGGAGACGTAGGCCACATTCATCTCGCTGCCGCGGCGCGCGAGGTACTCCAGGAACCGGCGGTTCACCGCGGCCATGTCCGGCCAGACGCCGTTGAACTCGATGCCGCAGCAGACCATGAGGGGCGCGTCGCCCTGGCCGGCGCTCTGCGCGAACGACTCGAAGAAGGCGATCTCGCGGCTGATGAGGGCGTCGTCGACAATCCGGCGGCGTGTGACGCCGGAGTACTGGTCGAGCGAGTACGCGATGGCGCCCTCGAAGGAGTAGACGCAGTTGGTGTCGCGGCACTCGATCGTCTGGCGCTCGCACTGCTGCACGCCGACCATGGCGCCCGGCCCGCCTGGCCCCGCCTTGCGGAAGTCCTCGGGACTGATGAAGTAGGGCCGCGCCGGCATGCCCCAGTGGTTGATCTTGAACGGCCCGTCGCCCCAGTTCTGGTCCGCGCACAGGGCCCCGAGCATGTCGTAACCCAGGGAGCGCGCCACCCTCGTCGGCCCGTTGCCGATGCCGTAGCAGTAGAAGCTGCGGAGCGGACGCGGGAAGCCGTGCATGGGCCAGAGCTTCTGGTGGCACGCGAGCACGGCCCGCTGCACGTCCTCCGGCTCGTCGGAGAAGACCGTCTTGTCGCCCTGGATGTAGTCGCCGCCCATGAAGACGAGGAGGCCCGGGTCGTCGCCGAACTGGCGCGGCCAGCGGCTGAGCGCGGCATAACCCTCGGCGCTGCCACGCGCGCCGTAGAGCGCCGGCTCCGCCCAGTAGCTGAAGGGGATGCCCAGCTCGTGGAAGTCCGGCTCGGGCCGCGGTTTGATGTGGCTCGTCGAGTTCATCACCATCACGAGCCACGAGGCGTCGATCACCGAGAAGCTGCGGCGGAACTCGGGGATGTCGCCGCCGATGTCGCAGACCCACTTCACCTGATAGGCGCCGGTGCTCGGCGGGGTCCACCGCCACGTTGCCCGGAACCCGCTCGCCGCCGGCCGCCAATCGAGCTGAAACTCGTGCCGCGTGGGGTTGGCCGCGTAGCAGCCCTCGACGACCTCGATCGCCGCGTTCGGCCGCTTTGCGGAGCGCGCCGTGATCGTCAGCACGACCTCCTCGCCCGGCAGCAGCAGCTCCGGCGCCAGGTCCATATGGACGCGGACCAGGTCGTCGATGCCGGACCTCTGCTTCTCGTAGTCCTGGCGGATCACCTCGAACTGGTCCAGGACCTGCTTGGCGCGGGAGCTGGGCGGCACGTCTGGCGGTGCAGCGCTCAGGGCGGCAGGAAGGATGGCTGCCTGGCGAAGGAAGTCACGACGGCTCGATCCACGGTTATCCATGCTCAGGTTCCTCTCTAGTGAGTGCAGCGACGCAGCATCGGCGGGTGTTCCAGCAGACCGGTCGCTCACGCTCCCGGCTCGGACGGTGATCGCCGCCACGCACACGGTTCCGAGGCGCGACAGTGATGGAGCGCGTGGCCCCCCCCAAGTCCCAAGTCCCGCCAGTGATGGAGCGCGTGGCCGTCGGCGCTTGGATCCGGCCTGGGCAACGCGGCCCTATCTGCGCTTGCCGCGGCGCACGATGATCTTGGGGCGTTTGGACGCGCTGCGGCGGCTCGGGCGTTCGGGCTCCACGTCGTCGCCGCTCGCTAGCCACGCCTCCGCGGTCAGCGCCTCGAGGTCGGCTTCGTACCGCGCCGCATCGAACTCGCGCTGCTCCTTGAGCACCCCGTACAGGTGGTGGGTCAGGACAGAGCCGATGGCATGGATGGCGTCGTGCCTATCGAGTCCTTCGGCCATCACCCGCTCGACCGCGCTCCGGGCTGCATCCAAGCCCTCGGCGATCTGGTTCTCGACGGCCACATGAATGGTGGCGTGCGCTCGCGGACTCGGTGCCTGCGAGCCGATCTCCAGGTGGTAGTCCTCCACGGCGGCCAGTCGCAGTGCTTCCGGCTCCGCGAGCCAATCGTCCGCCGCCGGGGCAATCTGGGCGTTGTAGTTCATCATGGTAGATCTCCTCTCAGCATCCTCGCGGTCGCCCGCCCCAACCCCCAAGTCCCAGGTCCCGCCCGTCAGGCGCTCACGTCGCGTTGGTACCGCTGGTAGTCCAGGTACCAGGCCTTGGCCGCGGGGCTCAGCGACGGGCGGCCGAACTGGTAGTAGCCCCACGACACGATGCGCTCCGCGTACTCCGCCGCCAGCCGCAGCTTGCTCTGCAGGCGGTCGATGGGCACCGCGCGCCAGGGAGCGTTCCGCACCGTGGAATGGTGGACGCGGCCGTACCGCTTGATGTACTCGTCGATGCTCGGGCACTCGAACTCGGCGGTCTCGACGTTGGCCCAGAAGCGGGCGCCGGCCGACTTGCAGGCGTCGCGCATCGCCTCGAAGAAGGGGCGGCGCTGGTCGTTAGTCACGTAGGAGAAGTGCTCGCCGCTGTCCTGCAGCATGATGATGTCGATCCCGCTGCGCCGGATGAGCCTGGTCCAGTAGTCGCGGAACTCGGCGGGCTGGGAGTAGCGGAACTGGCCGAACACGTGGTCCGCGTCCAGGATGAAGAACGGCGAGAGCGTGACCGGCTTGCCCGGCACCGCCTTCTTGCACGCCTGCGTGATGGCCGGATAGAGCTCGTCCATGTACGCGCCCATCTTGTCCCAGGCCTGGTAGATCTCGTGCGGGATGTACCACGCGTAGAAGGCCGGGTGGTTCGCGTAGCGCTTGGCGATCTGGCGGATGTTGGCGCCCACCACCTTCATCTCGTCGGCCACATCGAGCCGGCCGTACCAGTCGGGCGTGCCGCCGGTGTCGATGATGACCTGCGTGCCGCGCTCGGCGCAGACATCCAGCAGGTCGCGCAGCGGGTCGCCGGACGGGGCCGACCAGGCAGGCGTGATGTGCGAAATCCACAGCAGGTTGAACCCGATCGCGCGCTCCTCGTCGATCAGGCGCTCCCAGCCGGCCTTGCCCTCCTTCGCGAAGGCAGCATCGTACGGGTCCAGGTTGCCGGAGATGAGGGGGACGCACTTCAGCGCGGCCTGGCGCCGGTCGGGATCGCCGCTGAGCTTCATGTCGAGGTCCTTCTCGTGGCGCACCGCGTAGTCTGCCGGGTGCTTCGCCGGGGAGTAGTTCAGGTAGCTGTCGGTGAGCGTGCCGGTCTTCTTCGGCACCAGCTCGGTGGCCCGGTCGAGGCGCAGGACGCGGCGCGCGGGCTTGCGGCGGAGATCCATCTTCGGGAACTCGTCCGCGATCTTGCGCGCCGTCTCGCCCCAGGGCGTCGGCGTGAGGTCGGCGTTCAGCCAGGCCATCTGGTAGGGGGTGTCGGCGGTCTCCGCGCCGTTGGAGCCCTCCGGGAACTGCAGGTACCAGGTGGTCCATCCGGAGATGTGGCCGATGGTGCCGCGGACGATGGCTTCCTGAGCCCTGGCAGTGCGCAGCGGGTCCGGCGTGGCGTAGGTGAACTCCTCCAGGATCAGCGGCATCGGCTTGCCGGCATGGTGGAAGCGCGCCATCACCTCGATCTCGTGCACCACCTTCTCGGGCGGGCGGTTGTTCGAGACGTCACCCTCCGCGAAGTTGGCGTGGTAGGTCATGTAGTCGATGTGCGGGGTCTCCTCCGCGGGCGTGTAGCCGAGGAAGTGGCGCGCGGCCCCTTCCCACAGGTTCCAGCAGCGCATGTGGTTGCTGATGGTGACCATGTGGTTCTTGTCGACCGACCGGATGGCCGCGATCTGCGGGACGAAGTAGCGCAGCGTGGCCCACTCGCGGTAGTTCTGGTAGTCGAGGATCTTGGCCTCGGGGTCCTTGTAGCGGTGCGCCGCGTCGTCGTACTCGTAGTCGACGATGGCGATGTCGTCCGGCCTCGCGTACTGGGTGCCCCACGCCTTGTTGAGGCGGTCGAGCGTGCCGTACTTCGCCATCGCGAACGCGCGCCAGTGCCATTCCGCGATGGGGCCCTGGACGAGGCCGATCTCCTTGGCCGGGGGCGACCAGGGCGGGGTCATGTTGCCGTTCGGCATGGACCACTCGGCGCAGAGGGTGTAGGAGAACACGGCCGGGTTCGCCCGCAGGCGGGTGGCCAGCACCTTCCAGAACTCGCAGAGGATGCCGATGGAGTCCGGCCCGGCGTCGGTGTGCCAGGGCTTGCGCCCGAAGTACTGCCCACCCTCCTGCCACCATTGGCACCCGGATACGCCCCATTCCGAGAGGCAGACGACCGCGCGGATGCCGTGCTTGCGGCTCAGCTCGAGGTAGTCGTCCAGGTTGTCCAGGTAGCGCGGCGCGATGCGAGCCTCGCACGCCTGCTGCGGGTCCGGCAGGAGCGAGCCGATGGGCAGGAACACCTTGAGCAGGTTGATGCCGCGCCCCTGGCAGGCCGCGAGGATGCGGTCGTACTTCGCCGTGGCGTAGCGCGGCCCGAAGATGTCGAGGTCGTCCTTCGAGGTGAGGACCAGGTTCGCTCCGAACGGAACGAAGCGCCGGTGCGACTCGGCCGTCTCGAACGTCCAGTGGTCCGGCGCCACGCGGATGAACTCGTCGACCGGGTCGGCGGCATCGGGTGCGGCTGCATGTGCTTCACCCGCGGCCCCTGCCAGGGCAACAGCGCCCGCGGCGGCCATGAACTGGCGGCGGTTCAGTCTGTCCATGTGCATGACGGCCTCCTCGATGGGCAGCACCCGGGCGTTCAGTACACCCCGTAGGTGCGGGCGGTCTCGATCATCGCGTGGATGTTGGCGTCCGGGGTGTCGCGGCCGCACTGGTCGCCGGTCGAGAGGATGAACCCGCCGCCCGCCCCCGCATCGTCTATGGCCTGCTTCGACGCGCGCACCACGTCGTCCGGCGTGCCGCGCAGCATCACGTCGGTAGTATGCAGGTTGCCCATCAGGCTGATGCGGCTCCCGAACTCGCGTTTGACCCGCGCCAGGTCGCAGTCGCCCATCGGCGGGATCTCGAGCGGGTTGATGTTGTCGAGGTCCGACTCCTCGGCGGACATCCTCACCAGGCTGTATTCGGGCCCGCAGCAGTGGATCTGGCTGAGGACGCCCGCTTCCTTGCAGATGGCGGTGACGGCCTGCAGCGTGGGCAGGGCGAGGACGCGGAAGATCGGCTCCGGGTTGGAGATCATGAAGCCTGAGACGCCGATGAGCAGCAGGTCCGGTTTGAGGGCGACGATCGAGCGGGTGTAGCGCACGATCCAGTCGTGCTCGCGCCGGCATCGCTCGATGACGGCGTCGCGGTTGTCGAACCACTCATACTGCGACTCCGGATGCAGCCCGAGCCCCGGCAGCCCCACCGCCGGCCCGACGACGCCATCGTCGCCCATCATCTCGCGCGCGGCCTCGAACGCCGAGGTGCCGGGGTAGGAGGTGCGGGGCACGACGTCCTCCCACGCCGTCGGGACGCCGGCCGGCAGCCCGACCTTCGCCAGCGGCACGCACGAGGTGGGCGGGTCGGCGACGTAGTACACGTTGCACCAATCCGTCCAGTGCTCCACGCCGTCGATCGTCGTGTGCATCCGCGTGTAGATGCGCTCCGGCGTGCGCTCGACGATGGCCTCGCGCCAGTGTGGGCCCCCGGCGGACTCCGCGACCTGCCAGTCGACCTGCAGCGGAAGGCCCGGCAGCCAGCCGTCGAAGCCGAAGTGGCGCACCGCCTGGATGTACGCCTGCCACAGCGGCGGGTCCTGGTAGAGGTAGATGTCCCAGAACGGCTTCCCCGTGAGGCGGCAGGGGATCATGTTGGAGATGTCCGGCGCGACGGGCACGCAGTCCGCCTGCCCGCCCGCCAGCGCGATCAGCATCCGCTCGCGAGGAGTCATTGTCGCGGAGATCCCTTCTTGAGTAGCGAGTAGCGAGTAGCCAGAAGTCAGAAGTCAGAAGCCAGAAGCCAGAAGGCGACGGCTCCTGCCCTCCAGCCCCATAGGCGTTAAAATAAGCATTGTCAACGGTATGTAGTGGGCAGCGCTCGGC
>CAZFLM010000027.1:0-58202 GCA_964519955.1 uncultured Chthonomonadaceae bacterium
TTCCTTGCGGCGGTTCACGAAGCCGATCGGAGGCTAGCGGAGCGATGAGCACAGGGAAGCAGTTCGCGCTGTCTGCCGTGTTGGTACTCGGCGGCATCTACGTGTTGTTCGTCCACGGGCACATCGGCGGTTCGAGCGCCGCCAGCGGCCGTGAGAAGGCCATCGGCACGGTGCGCATGAAGGACACTCGCCCGGGGGCCGATGGGCGGCAGACCAACTACGTGAGCGTGTTGTTCGAGGATGGCCAGCGGCGTACGCGCGAGGTGTCGATCGCCGTGGCAGACCAGGGCGCGTTCGACCGCATGCAGGCGAACAAGGATCTGCCCGTCTACTACAACGCGGCGAACCCGACGGACGTAACCGTGGAGGGGGCGGTCGGCAGCGCCGGGGTCACGTCGCCATCGGTGCGGTTCTTGGCCTGGACCGTGCTCCTGGTTGGTTTGTACATGGGCTACTCAGCGTTCACCACGCTCGATAGGGCTGCGGGCGGTGCGAAGCGCAAGGCTGCCGCGCCGCCGACGGCAACGGACGCCGACCAGCCTGCTCCGCCGGAGCACAAGCCTCCGAAGATCACCACCTCCCGGCGCTGAGGGACGGGCAGGGACGCCCATCCTACCGGGACGGGCACGGACGCCCATCCTACTAGGGCGGGCAGGGACGCCCATCCTACTGGGACGGGTGGCCTGACTCGCCTAGACGATTGGATCTCGCACATGACTACCGGCAGCACAAGCCAGCCCGACGCTCTCGGGCATTTCGGCCCGTACGGCGGGCGCTACGTGCCCGAGACGCTCATCCCGGCTCTCGACGAGCTGGCGACGGAGTATGCGCGCGCCCAGGCGGACCCCGAGTTCGCCCGCGAGTTCGAGCAGGACCTGCGCGAGTACGTCGGCCGGCCCACCCCGCTCTACTTCGCCGCGCGGCTGAGTGAGGAGCTGGGCGGCATCAAGGTCTACATCAAGCGCGAGGACCTGTGCCACACGGGCGCGCACAAGATCAACAACGCGCTCGGCCAGGCCATCCTGGCGCGCCGGATGGGCAAGAAGCGCATCATCGCCGAGACCGGGGCAGGACAGCACGGCGTGGCCACGGCGACGGCCTGCGCGCGCCTGGGCGTCGAGTGCGAAGTGTACATGGGCGAGGAAGACATCCATCGCCAGGCGCTTAACGTGTACCGGATGAAGCTGCTGGGCGCGAAGGTGACGCCCGTGCGCTCCGGCACGCGCACGCTGAAGGACGCTACGAGCGAGGCGATCCGCGACTGGGTGACCAACGTGCGGACCTCGCACTACATCATCGGCTCGGTCGTGGGTCCGCATCCGTACCCAATGATCGTGCGCGACTTGCAGTCCGTCATCGGGCGGGAGGCGCGGGCGCAGATGCTGGAGCGCGAGGGCCGGCTGCCGGACGTGGTTGTCGCCTGCGTGGGCGGCGGGTCGAACGCGATGGGCATCTTCTACCCGTTCTCCGGCGATGCCTCGGTGCGGCTGGTGGGCGTGGAGGCGGCGGGCTTCGGCATCGAGACCGGACGCCACTGCGCGACGCTCGCGGCCGGTCTCCCGGGCGTTCTGCACGGGGCGAAGAGCTACCTGCTGCAGGATGCGGACGGCCAGGTGGCGCCCTCGCACTCGATCTCGGCCGGGCTGGACTACCCCGGTGTCGGTCCCGAGCACAGCTACTTCAAGGACACGGGGCGCGCGGAGTACGTCTCGGTGACGGACGCGGAAGCGCTGGCGGGCTTCGAGCTGCTCGCCAAGACGGAGGGGCTCATCCCCGCGCTCGAGTCCTCGCACGCCATGGCGCACCTCTCCAAGATGGCCCCGACCCTGGCCGCCGGGACGCTGGTCGTCCTGAACCTGTCCGGGCGCGGCGACAAGGACATGGAGACGGCGGCGAAAGAACTCGGGCTGTCGCTGGAGGGCTAGCCCGATTGGCGTGCGAACGCCGCGGCGGGATGGGCCTCCGCGCCCGTCCCGTACCACTCGCGAGTAGGTCGGAGTAGCTATGGCAGTGCCCATCCTGATCGACGTGCCGGAGCGCATCGAGACCGAGCGGCTGTACATGCGCCCGACGATGCCGGGCGACGGCGCCGAGATCAACGCGGCGGCTCTGGAGACGCTGGACGAGCTGAAGCCGTGGATGCCCTGGGTACACCCGTTCCCCACTGTGGAGCAGTCCGAGGAGGCCTGCCGCCGGTCGTATGCGCGGTTCATCGAGCGCAGCGATCTGCGGATGGACATCCGCCGGCTGTCGGACGGGCTCTTCATCGGCGGCACCGGGCTGCATCGTGTGAACTGGGACATACCGAGCTTCGAGATCGGCTACTGGTGCCGCAAGTCGTGCTGGGGGCAGGGGTACATCACGGAGGCGGTGCGCGGGCTGACCAAGACGGCCTTCGAGGTGCTGGGCGCCAAGCGCGTCGAGATCCGGTGCAACGACAGGAACGACCGGAGCCGCGCCGTCATCGAGCGGGCCGGCTTCCCATTCGAGGGCGTCCTGCGCAACAACGCGGTGAGCGTGGCCGGCGAGGTGCGGAGCACGCGGGTCTACGCGATGACGCCGGAGGACTACTGGGAGCGGATGGGTGGCGCCGCGGCGCGCGCCGGGGGCAGCGCCGGGTAGGCGGCCGCCGCGGCGTGCGCCGGGGGACGGAGCGTCGGGCAGGTAGCCGCCGCGGCGCGCGTCCGGGGGATGAATCCCCCGTCTGGCGGGCCTGCGGCCGAGCGTCCTGCGGACGCAATGACGGGATCCCTCGTGAGGACCATCGAGGGACGGTTTGGAGCGGATGGCGGTGCCGCGGCGTGCGCCGGGGGATGAATCCCCCGTCTGGCGGGCCTGCGGCCGAGCGTCCTGCGGACGCAATGACGGGATCCCTCGTGAGGACCATCGAGGGACGGTTTGGAGCGGATGGCATGAGCCGACTGTCGGATCGACTCGTTCAAGTGCGCGCGGGGGGCGAGAAGGCGCTCGTCTGCTATGTGATGGCGGGCGATCCGTCGCTCAAGGCGACGGCTGACATCGTGGTGGCGCTCGCGGAGGCCGGCGTCGACGCGATCGAGTTGGGTATCCCGTTCAGCGACCCGCTGGCGGACGGCCCGACGATCCAGGCCGCCGCGTTCCGCTCGCTGGAAGGCGGCACCACGCTGCCGAAGGTGCTCGAGACGCTGCGCTCGATCCGGCAGCGGACGCAGGTGCCGGTTATCTTGATGACCTACTTCAACCCGATCCTCCGGTACGGGGTCGAGCGCTTTGCGCGGGACGCGGCCGACGCCGGGGCGGACGGGGCGATCCTCACGGATCTCATTCCCGAGGAAGCAGGCGAGTGGGTCGCCGCAGCGCGCGGCGCCGGTGTCGATACCGTGTTCCTGCTCGCCCCCACCAGCACTCCCGAGCGCGTCCGGGTCGTGTCGGACCTCGCCCGAGGCTTCGTCTACTGCGTGTCCCGGACCGGCGTCACGGGTGCGCGCGACGACGTGCCGGTGGATGTGTCAGGCCTGGTCGCATCGGTTCGCGCCGCGACGGACACTCCCGCGCTGATCGGGTTCGGCATCTCCAGCCCGGACCAGGTGCGGCGCATCGGCGCGATGGCGGACGGCGTCGTGGTTGGGAGCGCGCTGGTGAGCCTGATCGCCCGCAGCGGCGCGGATGCCCCGGGGGCGGCCCAGGAGTTCGCGGCGGCGCTGAAGGCCGAGACGCTGCCCTCGGCCGCGGGATAGCCCGCGCCATGCCCGCCTACCCCGCTGAGGCCATTGTCCTGCATCGCGTCAGCCTGGGCGAGACGGACCGCATCGTCACGCTGCTGACGCTGGAGCGCGGCAAGCTGAACGCCGTCGCGAAGGGCAGTCGGCGGCCGGGTGCGAAGCTGGCGGGCGCCTCGGAGCTGTTCACGCGCTCCCGGATGCTGCTCGCCGAGGGACGCAACCTCGATATCATCACCCAGTGCCAGGTGGTGGAGTCCTTCATGGGACTGCGCGCGGACCTGGCGCTGCTGGCGCGGGCGACGTACCTCTGCGAGCTGGCGGACCGCTTGCTGGAGGAGCACGAGCCGGACGAGGACGCCTTCCACCTGTTGGAGACAGCGCTGCACCTGCTGGAACACTCGGGCTCCTGGCCGGACGTCGTGGTGCACGCGTTCGAGCTGCGCTTGCTGCGAATCCGGGGATACGCGCCGGAGTTGGGCATGTGCGTGCGCTGCGGCGAGGGCCTGCCGAAGCGGCAGGGCGGCTTCAGCCCGTCGCTCGGCGGGGCGCTGTGTCCGGCGTGCCGGTACGCCTCGGACGATGCGGTGGGCCTTTCGGTGGAAGCGCTCGAGTGGCTGCGGCGGCTGGCGGCTGAGGACCCCGTCGGGCTGATCGGCCAGGCGCCTTCGCCGAACGCCGCTCGCGATCTGAATCGCTGTCTGAGGTGGTTTGTGCGCTATCATGTTGAACGCGACCTGAAGAGTGCCGAGTTCCTGGATATGGTGCGCCAGACCGCGTAGGAACGCATGAACCCGCCACAGATCAGCATCTTTTCCACCCCGCTCGTCTCGACGTGGGTGTTCGACGAGACGCACCGCATCCTCTTCGATGCGGGCGATGGCGTGACCGCGACTCTGGACAGCCGCATCCACAAGATCCGGATGGCGGCCATCACGCACACGCACCGCGACCACTGCTCCGGGCTGATGCAGCTCCTGAACCTGCGCGGCGGCGCGGGCGACTTCGTGGCCGCCTATCCCGAGGACAGCGGCGCGGGCCGGGCCCTCTCCAGCTTCCTGACCTCGTTCGACTCGCGCTCGACGGGCAAGGTGAAGTGGCTGCCGATCGGCCCCGGCGCGTCGGTACCGGTTCTGCCCGAGCGACACTATCTGCGCACGTTTCGCACCGACCACTACCCGCCGACGAACCCGCCGCGGGCGCTGAGCCTGGGGTACACGATCGTGCGCGAGGTCGACAAAGTGAAGCCGGAGTTCCGCAACCTGCCGCAGGAGGAGCTGGACGCGATCCGGCGGGAGCACGGGCGGGAGTACATCACCGAGACGCTGGAGGACTCCCTCTTCGCCATCACGGGGGACACGGTGCCGCTGAGCCCGGACGTGTTCCGCGGGGTGCGCGTGCTGCTGCACGAATGCACGTTCCTCGACGACGACGAGAAGCGCGAGGAGCAGATGCGCGGGCATCCGCACTCGTGCCTGGACGAGGTGCTGGAGATCGCGCGGGACGCCGGGGTCGAGCGTCTCGGTCTCTACCACGTCTCGCGTCGCTACGACGATGAGCACATTCTGGCCCGCGTCCGCGAGGAGTGCGCGCGCCTCGGTGTCGAGTGTCCCGTGAGCGTGGCGCTGCCCGGGCGGTACTACGACGATCTGTTCGCGCACGTGGCATGGCAGGGATCGGGCGCCGATGCGTCGAAGGCATGCGTGGAGCCGAGCGCGTAGAGTAGGGTGTGCGCCGCGCCGCAGGGCCGAGATGCCGGCCTCTGGGCGGCCGCGGCGCGGAGGAGTGTTCCAGTGGGAGACAACCAGAACCCTGACGTCTCGCGGCGCTCGTTTCTCAGCTCGATGAGCACCAACTCGTTCGTGGCCGCGTTCCTCGGCGTCGAAGCGTTGGGCACGGCGCCGCCGACGATCGTGATGGAGGACGTTTCGTTCGATAGCGGCATCGACCGCGTCAAGGGCGTTCTCGCGCATCCGAGCGGCAAGGGGCGGCGGCCGAGCGTCATCATCATCCACGAGATCTTCGGGGTGAGCCCGTTCATCCGCAGTGTGGCGGAGAAGCTGGCGAAGGCCGGCTACAACGCGCTCGCGGTGAACTACTTCACGCGCGAGGGCGAGCCTCCGGAGTTGAAGGACGATATCAAGCCGCTGATGGAGTTCGTCGGCAAGGTGTCCGACGACCAGGTACTGGCCGACACGCGCGCGGCGGTGGCCTATCTCCAGACCCGCCTCGACACGAGCGGCAAGACCGGGGTCCTGGGCCTCTGCTGGGGCGGGCGGCACGCGATGCTGGCTGCCGCCGAGGTGTCGCACCTGTCCGCGGCAGTAGCCTACTACGGGCGCATCCGCTCCGCCGACGAGACCGTCCGCAGCCCGCTCGCGCTCGCCGCCAAGATGGAGGCGC
Organism: uncultured Chthonomonadaceae bacterium; assembly: GCA_964519955.1. GTDB lineage: Bacteria > Armatimonadota > Chthonomonadetes > Chthonomonadales > CAJBBX01 > CAZFLM01. Next base: position 6,102 of record CAZFLM010000027.1, read on the forward strand.
CGCTGCAGGGCCACTTCGGCAAGGAGGACGGCAGCATTCCGGTCGCCGACGTTGAGGCGCTGAAGGCGGCACTTGTCGAGAGCGGCAAGAAGCCGGAGCTGTACGTCTACGCCGGCGCCGGGCACGCCTTCGGCAACGACACCCGCCCCACCTACCGCGAGGAGGCGGCCAAACTCGCGTGGAAGCGCACGCTGGAGTGGCTCCGCCAGAATCTGAGGAACTGATGGCATCAGGTATCAGTGTGCCCCCGCTGCCGGTCGAGTTCTACGCCCGCGAGACGACGCTCGTGGCGCAGGATCTGATCGGCTGCACGTTGGTCCACGAGACGCCTGACGGCGTGTGCGCCGGCATCATCGTGGAGACGGAAGCGTATGGGCCTGACGACCGGGCCAACCACGCTCACCGAGGCCAGACCAAGCGGAACGCGGTCATGTTCGGACGCCCCGGGCTGGCCTACGTCTACCGGATCTACGGCGTGCACTGGTGTCTCAACGCGGTCACGGTGGCGGAGGGGGTGGGCGAGGCCGTGCTCATTCGCGCCATCGAGCCTCGGTCCGGGCCCACCCTGATGCGCGAACGGCGCGGGCAGAACGATGTCAAGCGCCTGTGCGCAGGACCCGCCTGTCTGTGCCAGGCCATGGAGATCGAGGGCGAGCACAACGGCGCGGACCTGACGGAGGGGCCTCTGCACATCCTGCCGCGCGCCTCGCACCCGCTCGAGATTGTGTCTGGGCCGCGGATTGGGATCACCCGTGCGACGGACCGCCTCTGGCGCTATTGGGTGGCCGGAAGTCCGTACGTCTCGCGCAGGGCGTAGCTGGGGCGAACGCAAGGGGGGCAGTGCATTGAGCGGAGTGTCCGTGGGACACATTCTGGTGGCGGCCGCAGCGGCAGGCACGATTGCCGGACTGGCCGGATGGTTGCGCCTCCTCTCCTACTCGGGCGCCATCGCCGCGTTCGTGGTCGGCCTCGTCGTGTTCGGGCTCGGCGGCTTCACGCATGCCGCGGTCCTCGTGGCGTTCTTCGTCTCCTGCAGCCTTCTCTCGCGTTTGGGTCGCGCCCGCAAGGCCGGAGCGGCCGCGTTCTACGACAAGGGCAGCCGGCGCGACGCCTGGCAGGTCGCGGCGAACGGCGGCGTGCCGGCCGTGCTGGCGTTCCTCTGCGCAGTCGGGCCCGAGCCCCGCAAGTACACCCTCCTCTTCCTCGCCGCGTTGGCCGCCGCCACCGCCGATACGTGGGCGACCGAGTTGGGGGGTCTCTGGCGCGGCCGGCCTCGGCTCATCAGCAACCTTCGTCCGGTGGAGGCAGGCACGTCGGGTGCGGTCTCGTGGGTGGGGCTGCTGGCGGCGGTCGCCGGCGCGGCCTTCGTCGTCCTCATCGGGCGCGTGTTCTGGCCGGAGCGCTCGGAGGCACTCCTCTGGACGCCGGATGGCCCCGAGCTGATGGCCATGGCGTGGGCCGGCTTCTGCGCGTCGATCGCGGACAGCATCCTGGGCGCCAGCATCCAGGCTCAGTACCGCTGCGCCAAGTGCGGCAAGACCGTGGAGCGCAGCGTCCACTGCGAGCAGGCGGCCAAGCTCGTGCGGGGCTTGCCGTGGTTCAGCAACGACATTGTCAACCTCGCGTGTTCCCTCGTGGCCGTGCTGTTCGCGTGGGTGCTGATGCGCTTCTTCCTGTACCCCATCATGTAGGGGGCGGGTGTCGGGGCGCCGGGGTGCCGGGGTGCCGGGTGTCGGGGTGCCGGCGGTTGAAACCGCGCCTGCGGACGGCACGAAGCCCGCCTGCGCGGGCTGAACTCCCACCTCACCTTCGTCCTCCCCAGGCCGTTCTCTGTGCTCCCTCTGTGCCCTCTGCGTCTCCGTGGTGAGCCCGCCCTTGACGCTGAGCGTTGTCGGGTGCTGGGGCGCGGCGGTGTTGGGGCCGGCGGTTGGGGCTGGCGGTTCAAACCGCGCCTGCGGACGGCACGAAGCCCGCCTCCGCGGGCTGAACTCTCAGATCACGTCGATCCTGTCCTCGTCGTTCTCTGTGCCCCCTCTGTGCCCTCTGCGTCTCCGTGGTGAGCCCGCCGTTGATGTTCCGTGTTGCGATCCCGGAAGGGAAACGGCGGCGTGTGGCGGAAGATGGGGCCAACACGAGACGGAGGCGGATCGGCATGGCGGAGTGGACTCAAGAGAGCATTCTGGGTGTGGCCCGCAACTTCATGGAGGCGCGCATCCTCCTATCGGCGGCGGAGCTGGACCTGTTCGGCCTGTTGGCGGGCGACGCCTTGAGCGCGGAGGCGGTTGCCGGGCGTCTCGGCGGCGATCTGCGCGCCACGACGACGCTGCTGGATGCGGTAGTCGCGATGGGCCTGCTGTCGAAGGCCGACGGGTGCTACTCGACGCCGCCGGAGATCGCTGCGATGCTGACGGCCGAGGGCGAGCGCACCGTGCTGCCGATGGTGCTCCACGCGGCCGGACTGTGGCACCGTTGGGCGAAGCTCACGGACCTTGTGCGTGGTCCGGACGCCCAGGACGCGCCGGGCGTCTTCGCCACGGCCGATGCGCAGATGCGGGCATTCATCGGCGCGATGCACGTGGTCGGCGGCGCGCTCGCGCCCGGCATCGCTGCGCAGGTCGGGGTGGGCGGCGCGACGAGGCTGCTCGACGTGGGCGGGGCATCGGGCACGTACACCATCGCGTTCCTCAATGCGGCGCCGGGCCTGCGCGCCACCCTCTTCGACCGGCCGCAGGTGGTGGCGATGGCGGAGGAGCGGCTGCGCGCCGAGGGGATGCTGGACCGCGTCACCATCGCGCCGGGCGACTTCTACGCCGACCCGCTGCCGCCGGGGCACGACCTGGTCTTCCTCTCCGCCATCATCCACCAGAACAGCCGCGAGCAGAACGTGGCCCTCTACCGAAAGTGCTTCGCCGCGACGGCGCCCGGCGGCCGCATCGTGGTGCGCGACCACGTGATGTCGCCCGACCACACGCAGCCCAAGGCCGGCGCGCTCTTCGCCGTCAACATGCTGGTTGGCACGCCAGGCGGCGGTACGTTCACGTTCGACGAGATCCGCGAGGACCTGGAGGCGGCCGGGTACACCCGCGTGAAGCTGCTGCAGCCCGACGAGCGGATGAATGGGCTGGTGGAGGCTTGGCGGGAGTGACGGGTGGTGACAGTGGCAAGTGGCAAGTGACAAGTGGGGTTGGTGCGCTGATCAGGCTGCTCCCTTACAGTGAGGTGAGTTTCAATGCACGGAGCCGTGGTTGCCGGGATGGTGCTGGGGTTGGCGATGTTGGCGGGGGCGTCATCGGCTGGGGCGGCTGGGCGAGTGGTGGCGGCGGATAACCCGGCGCTGCTGCTGGCGCCGTACGTGTGGAAGCTGAGCGGGGCCGGGGGCACGGCGCGGGCCGAGGCGACGATGCCAGGGGCGTACCTGAAGGCCGTTGTCGCGCGGACTGGCTCGGTTGGGCTGGTCATCGACGGCGACACCAATCGAGGGTGCCGTCCCTCGACGATGCCCGTGGTGGAGTGGACGGTCGATGATGGGCCGTTCCAGGTGCAGCAGTTGAGCCAGACCGAAGGCGTCTACACGCTGCCGCTGGCCGCGGGGCTCGACGGCGACAAGGCGCACACGGTGCAGGTCTTCTTCCGCGCATCCGGGCTCGGCGAGAGCCGCTGGACGAAGCCGACGGCCCACCTGCGCATCGCCGGGCTCGCGCTGGACGAGGGCGGAAGCCTGACACCGTGCCCGGCCCGCCCGAAGCGCGCGATCGGCTTCGGCGACTCCATCACCGAGGGGGTGGGCGTGGACGCGCACTTCACGTCGTGGGAGGTGCTGGGTCCGAACAACGCTCGGGGCGCCTGGCTCGGCATCGTCTGCGCGGCGCTGGACTGCGAGTACGGGCAGTTGGGCTCCGGCGGGCATGGCATGGTGCGGACGCTGGAGATGCCGCCGCTGCCGCAGACGTGGGACCACTACGACGCCACGGCATCGCGGCTTACGGACGGCAGGCTGGAGCCCGAGCCCGACTACGTGTTCTGCAACCTGGGCACGAACGACTTCGGCGGCCTGAACATCACGGGGGCCTACACGGGCTGGCTGGCCGCGATGCGGAAGGCGTGTCCGCACGCCCGTATGTTCTGCGTGGTGCCGCCCTCCGGGGTGCACCGCGACGAGATCCAGGCCGCCGTCGCCGCGCGGAAGAAGGCGCGAGACGCACGGGTGCACCTTATCGACACGCCCGAGCTGAATTCGGCCATTCGCGCCCAGGCCGGCGCCACGCAGATGACCTACGACGGCGCTCACCCCACGCAGTACGGCAATGCCATGTTCGCCGCGGCGGTCGTCGCGCGGGTGCAGGCGGTGCTGGGGCGGTAGGCGGGGCTTCCCAATGGCCCCAGGATGGTCGGCCTCCGTGCCGACCGGGCGTTGGTGCGCCACGCGGTGGCGACGGAGCGCCACCCTCCCGGTCGTCCCCTGGAGGGTCAGCCTCCGTGCCGGCCGGGCGTTGGTGCGGCACGCGGTGGCGTCGGAGCGCCACCCTCCCGGTCGTCCCTGCGTTGGTGCTACCGGGGCGCCTGCGCTGGGGTGAAGCCGCCGGCGACGAGGATGTGGGCGCAGTTGGTCAGGACGACGTCGATGCCCCTCGCGACGTACCGGCGCGCCTCCTCCGGCTCGTCGGACCAGAACAGGTTGCAGACGAGGCCGGCGTCGCGGGCGCGGCGGATCTGTGCGTCGGTTGCCGCTCTCGTCAACTGGACGCGCCGGCACCCGAACCGGATCGCGCGATCGATCATGGCGTCCGGGCCGCCGATCTCGAGCGCGCATCGGGCGATCTCCGGGGCGTGGACGCAGGCGACCTGGTACGCGTCGTCGCGCTCGAGGGCGACGTAGGCGGTCTCGTTCAGCTTGCGCCGCCTCAGTTCGTCCAGGACCAACCGCAGCATCGAGCCGCCCGGGCCGATGTCCTTGACGTGGACGTTCAGTCCGATGCGGCCGCCGGTCAGATCGAGCACCTCCTCGAACCGCGGGATGCGGATGCCGGCCCATGCCTCGCCCGTCCGGACGCCCGCATCCAGCTTCCGCAGGTCGGCCCAGGCCAGCCCCGACACCTTGCCGATCCCGTTCGTCGTGCGGTCGACTGTGGCGTCGTGGCATACCACGGGCACCCCGTCGCGGCTGGGCCAGAGGTCGAACTCGATCTCGTGGGCGCGCACGGCCATCGCGGCGGCGAACGCGGGCAGCGTGTTCTCCGGGCAGGCCTTGCTGAGGCCCCGGTGGGCGCACAGCCAGGGGAATGCCTCCGCGCGGCGGGTCTCGTCGGCTGATCGGCTCATCGCATCCACCTCCTGACGTCGCTACTGCGCCTTCACGAGCACGACGCGCTCTACGCAGATCGCGTCCTTGCCGCCGGGCTTGGCGTGCGGGAAGCGCGGCCCCTCGAACTTGATGCGCGCCCAGAACTCGAAGGGCTGCTCGGGCTTGGCGGGGTCCCATGCGTTGTCGATGTCGAGCTGGATGATCCAGCTCCAGAAGAAGTAGAGGTACTTGCCGGGCGCCGTGCGGAACGTGCCCATCTTGTACCAGTGGTAGCCAGGGCCCGGCACGTCCTCCGCCTTGATAGGCTGGCCGCTGTCGCCCGACTTGTCCGTCGTGTTGTAGAGGCCCCAGGGCATCGGCAGCGTGTAGCGTTCCGCGTGCTCCGCGCCTGGCTCGGTCAAGTCCAGGCGGTTGGTGATGCCGCTCTCTGCCTCGGGGTCCTTCACGACCTTCACCACGCCGCCCCAGTTGCGCGTCATCGTGGCGGTGTAGTCGTAGACCGTGCCCTTCGGGTAGCTTGCGAACTTGGCGGGGAGCGGGAGCCCCGATGCCAGCATCGCGTAGCGCCGGATCTCGCCCTCGGCCGACTGGCGCAGCACCTCCCGATCGGCCTCCGGCATGCGCTGGTCAATGACGGCCTTCCAGGTCTCCAGCGCGCGCTTCGCGGCAGCCTCGCGGTCGAGGGGCAGCGCGCCCTTGGCGCCGGGCCGGGCGGCCCACTCCGCGGCCAGCTTCGGGTAGGCCATTATGGTTGCGCGGTCGAGTGGCAGCCGCGCATAGCGCACGCGCCGCGTGAGGACCGGGTCGCCCTGCACGGCCTTCTCGGCCTGATCGAAGAGGCGCTGGGCGCGGACGACGAAGTCGGCATTCAGGTAGGTGAGCTGCGTCGGCGATCCCTGCCAGCACGTACTGCGGCTCTTGCGGAGCACTGCCTCGGCTTCCAGGGCCCGCAGGTACTGCTTCACCCACTTGCCGCCGCGCCCGTAGTGGCCGGACATGAACGTGTCGGTCAGCTTCTCGTAGTCGGCCGCCGGGTCCTCCAGCGTCTTCATCATCATCCAGATCTTGAAGTCGCGCATGTCGGCGAGGATCTCGTCCTCCAGCTCAGTGAAGACGCCCTCGACATGGTGCGCGAGGTAGTAGCGGAAGTCGGGGCCGTAAGTATGGGCGGTCGGCAGCGGCATGCCGGGCGTGCCGTAGGTGATCGCGTAGTCCCACACACGGAGGTTCCTCGCGACGGCGGCCCACGACTCGATGTGCGCGCGGAATGCGGCGTTCTCGGGAGCGGTGACCGGCTTGATCATGTCGGCCTCGGTGTCGCAGAGGCGGATGATGACGTTGTCGCGCGCCTTGAGGGTCTTCGGGGCCTTCTGCGCGTAGGCGTAGGCCAGCGTGTCGATGAACACCTCGGGATACTTCGTGCGGACGCCGTCGGCCATCGCGTTGACGAAGTCGATGATTGGCCCCGACTCGCTGCCCTCGGCCTTCACGATGGCCCGGCACGCGTCGCACTGGCAGGGGTTGTTCCAGTCGTTCTGGGAGATGTCGAACACGAGGGGCGGCGGCAGGTTGGCGGCCTTCGCCTCGGCCCACGAGGTCTCGATGTACCCCAGGAGCCTGGCCAGGAACGCCTTGCGCAGCTCGGGGTTCGTCCAGCAGAGCTGCGTGTTCTCAGCGCTGCGCTTGCCATCGATGAGCGAGTACCACTCCGGGCGAGCGGCGAAGTGCTGCTGCGGCGGGAAGTACATGAAGGCGGTGTGCACGTGGTAGGGCGGCCCGTAGGCTAGGGTGCCGCCGTACTTCGCGTCGACGGCCATGTCGCCGTCCCGGTTCAGCCGGTTGCGCGCCGCGAACCGGCCACCGTCGCGGCCGTAGAGCATGTAGATGTCGCGGTAGGCGAAGGCCGGCTTGCCGCGCAGATCGAAGACGCCGATCTTGAACACGCGCTTCGACGGCACCGTCTCGTCGAACGCGTTCCACCAGTGGACGCCCACCACGTCCTCGAGGAAGTGGTACGCCGCGTACAGCGTGCCGCGCGGGCGCCCGCCCACCAGGTAGAGGTCGCTGCCGGCGGTGCGGACGATCCACTCCTCGGGGCCCAGCGCCGTGGCGTCGATGCCGAGCCTCCCTGCTGCTGCGGTTGGGCCAACGAAGATGCGGTTGGCTCGCGGCATCTTGCCCTCGCCGACCATCCCGACCTTCGCGCCGGTCACCTTCGCCAGGTAGTCGGCGGTCTCCCGCGCGGCGGTCTGCTCGGCGACGGTGGCGCCGTCCGCGAGGACGACGGTGGCCGGCTTCGCGGCGGAGACCTCCAGCGCCTGCGCCGCCGTTCCGCAGCAGATGGCGAGTAGGGCGAGTGCGAACCAATGGGTCGACATCGGCGTCTCCTTCTTTGGGCCGATGGTCGCGCATGGCCCAGCAACCTATACGCGACCGGGCGCGGGCGCTCCTGCTGATCGGGTGGCTTCCGGTCAGCGGCGGTGTCTGCGGGGGACACATCGCGCGCCAGATTCGCGGGCGGGCTATGCCGAGCGCGACGGAGGTAGGCATGAACGATCAGAGTCCGGCACCCCTGCTCTCGCGCCGCGAGGCCATCGCCGCGTGCGTCGCCGGGCTGGCTGCGTCGCCGGCCTTGGCTGCGGCTGACGTGTACCCAACGGCCGATTGGGAGGCGCGCGAGCCCGAGCGCCTGGGCTTCGATCGGGGGAAGCTGGACGCGATGCGCGACCTGGTGGGCGGGAGGGGCTGCGTGGTCCGCCACGGCTACCTGGCGTACTCATGGGGCGACGTGGCGCAGAGCGAGGACGTGGCATCGGCCGTCAAGCCGCTCATCAGCACGCTGCTCCTGATGGCCGTGCAGGACCGCCGGATTGCGAGCGTCGACAGGCCCGTGGCGGAGTTCGAGCCGCGCCTGCGCACGCTTAACGGCGGGAAGGACGCCGGCATCACCTGGCGGCACCTCGCGTCGCAGACCTCGGGCTATGGGCTCAAGGAGCGGCCCGGCGAGGCGTGGGCCTACAACGACTGCGCGCTGGCGCTCTACTACGACACGCTCATCGGCAAGGTGTACCGTCGGCCGGGCGACACCGTGCTGAAGGAGCGCATCGCCGGCCCCCTCCGCTTCGAGGATGCCTGCACGTTCGATGCGTTCCACCGGGAGGACCGCCTGGGACGGCTCGCGGTGTCGGTGCGCGACTTCGCGCGGTTCGGCTTGCTCTACCTGCGCGGCGGGAGGTGGGCGGGCAGGCAGTTGCTGAAGCCCGCGCTCGTCAAGATGGCGATCTCCAGCCCGGTGCCCGCCGATCTGCCCCGCACGAGCGGCGCCGAGGCCGATATGCTGCCGGGGCAGCGCACGCTTGGCGGAGGCAAGGACCAGACCGCGACCGGGCCGGGTCTTTACAGCTTCAACTGGTGGATCAACGGGAAGGACCGCGAGGGACGCCGCCTCTACCGCCACGCGCCGCCGGACACGTACCTGGCTTCGGGGCACGGCGGCATCCGGGACCTCTGGATCGTACCTAGCCTGGACCTGATCGTGAGCTGGAACGACGGGCGGACCGACGACCACGACGCGAGCCCGGAGGACCCCGACACGAAGAGCAACCGCGCCGCCGCGCTGATGTGCCAGGCGGCGGGGAAGCGGCTATGAGCGGGGCGCTGGCGGCGCTGTGCCTGCTGCTCGCGGCGGCGCCCACCGGCGAACGCGGCACCGCCGTGTCGATCACGGGCACGCGCTGGATGCTGAACGGGCGGGTGACGTACGCGGGTGCGCCTGCCGAGGGCCTGCTGATGAACGTGCGCATGGTCAACGCCGTGTTCGAGGACCGGCGCCGCAAGGGTTGGGAGCGGGAGGCCGAGGCCAACACGAAGGCGTTCGTCGCACGCGTCCCCGAGTACGTCGCGTCGGGCGTGCGCGCCTTCACCGTCTGCCTGCAGGGCGGCATGCCGGGCTACGAGGGGGCGATCAACTCCGCGTTCGAGCGGGACGGGTCGCTGCGGGCGGAGTACATGGGCCGCGTCCGCCGCGTCATCGAGGCGTGCGACCGTTCGGGCGCCGTCGTCATCCTGGGGTGCTACTACCAGCGGCAGGACCAGGTGCTTGAGGACGAGGCGGCCGTGCGGCGCGGCGTGCGCGAGGTGTGCGCGTGGCTGAAGCGGCTGCCGAACCGCAACGTCGTGCTGGAGATCGCCAACGAGTACGGCCACGCGGGTTTCGACCACCGCATCCTGCGGACCGCCGAGGGGCAGGCCGAGCTGATCCGGCTTGCGCGCGAGGCGGCGCCGGGTCTGCTGATCGCATCGAGCCCGCAGGGGAACGGCCAGGCGGACGAGGCGGTGGCGGGCCTGGCCGACTTCGTGCTGATCCACCTCAATGGGGTGCCACTGCCAGCGATCGAGGGGCGGATCGCCGCGCTGCGCCGCTACGGCAAGCCCATGGTGTGCAACGAGGACGAGAAGGTCGGCGACGCCGGCGCGGATGCCGCCTCACGGTGCGTTGCCGCGGGCGCGTCCTGGGGCTTCATGTGCGAGGCGGTGAACCAGCGCTACCCGTTCCGCTTCGACGGCCCCCAGGACGACCCGGTGGTCTACGGGCGGCTGGCGGAGTTGGCCCGGGCCGCCCGCCGCGCTCAGTAGTAGAGGAACACCCACCAGTTCTTCATGGGCTCGCCGGCGTCGTCCTTGGCGCGGCTGCGGTAGCCGGGGATGTTCTGGCGCCAGTAGACCAGCCACTTGCCCATGCAGTCCGGCGCGAGCTTCTCGTACTGCTTGAGCACCGCGTTGGTCCAGGGCTTGGCGAGGTCCTTGCCGTCCGGGCCGCTGCCGATGCGCCAGTCCTCGATCGTCGAGAGCACCGGCTCGGCGTTCTCCTGGTCGTAGTGGCGGCGCCCGTTGGGCGGGAAGTGGACGTTGCCGCCGAACGCCACGTAGTTCTCCAGCCGCCAGGTCTGCTTGCCGTCGGTTACCACGGCCGTGTGGTCGTCCGGGTACGAGACTCCCTTGCCCTCGCCCCACAGCGCGTAGAACGAGTCGAAGGGCAGCTTGTATCGCTTATCGAGATCGAAACCGGCGAACTCGTGGAAGTAGCGGGTGAAGTAGGGGATCGCCTTGCTGTGCGCGGTGCCCTCGAACGCGTGCGCCAGGTTCTCCATGCCGCAGCCGATGCCTCGCTCCTCGTTCAGGCAGTTGATGCGGATCGAGCGCCCGGTCCACTTCTGCTGGTCGTCCCCGCCGTTGCCGGCCTGCACCCATCGGCCCGGCACCTTGCGGAAGCTCTCGTCGTAGACCGGCTTCTCCTCGACGCACTCCAGGCAGCCCACCTTGCCGTCCGGGTTGATGACGAAGACCACCTCGTGGACGAAGCCCTGGTCGACCAGCTCGTCGAGCCGCAGGAAGCGCTTCGGGTTCCTCGGGTCGCGCACGCCGATGGCCTCCGCGAACTTGTCGCCGAACAGGCCGTTGTAGTCGAAGTTGAGGTCCTGCGGCTTCACGCCCGGCTTGATCGGCGTCTTGGAGCTGTTGCCCGTGGTCACGCCGGGGTCGCGGAGGTCGACGTAGCGCCAGAGGGTGTACTCGAGGAACGCGGGCGCGTTCGGATCGGCGTAGCCGTGGTAGCGGCTGCTCTCCTTCAGCGCGGCCAGGAGGTCGCCGACCAGCTTCATCGGCTTGGTGGGCTCGACGCGGTTGGAGAAGTTGATGGCCAGCACGCGCGGGCGCATCTGGCGGATGCTGTCGTGATGGTGTGCGATCCAGTCGTCCGAGTTCGAATGGCTGACGCGGTTCGGCCAGATGGTCGTGTTGCCCGAGTCGCGGAGTGACCTTGGCGTGCCGTTCGCGTTGAAGTTGGCGCGCCAGGCTTCGGCGTCCTGGGCGGCGGCGGGCGCGGCGAGGGCGAGAAACATGGCGAGCACGGCGGGAGCGCGGTGCATGGCGATGCGTCCTTTCGTTGGTCGGAGCGGCCGATCGTGCGGTGGGTTGCTGCCACACCTCGTCTGCAGTGTACCAGCCCGCAGCGGCCTGCGGCACACGAGTGAATGGCGATTCGGCATGAATCGTGCAATGCTCTGAGTGGAACGCGCCACCGATCAGCCGCTCCCCGACGCGCGTTATCGGAGGCACTGCCATGTCTCGCACCCTGGCCCTCGAGGGCCTGCTCGCCCTTGCCGCCGCCCTGGCTCTCGGGGCGTGCAACTCCGCGCACTCCTCAGCCCCCGCCGTCACTTCGCCGGACCCCGTCCAGAAGGCCGCCTCACTGTTGCCGCCTGGCCCGAACGACCTGGTCGTCTTCACCGCGAACGAGAAGCCGACGCTCTACCGCATCGTGGGCGACCGCGTGGAGCCCTGGGGCGGCGGGCGGTTCCAGATGCCGCAGGGCGTCGTCGCCGACCCGAAGCGGCGGTGCTTCTACGTGCTCGACCGGCCCGCCAGCTTCCTGGACAAGATCCGCGTGTGGAAGATCGCCGAGGACGGCACGGCGACGGTCATCGGCACCTCGAACTACACGAACTCCGGCGGGCCGATGGCGGACCCGGTGAGCGCGGGGCTCGACGCGCAGGGGCGGGTCATCGTCTGCGACACGGTGGTCGGGCTCTACGTGGTGCAGGCCGACGGCACGCTGGCGCCGCTGGCCGAGGGGCAGAAGAAGTCGGCGCAGTTGACCGCCGTCTGCCCGGGCCGCGACGGGGCCACGCTGGTGGTGAGCAGCTACCGCTACGACGTGGGCGGCTCCCCGAGCACGCCCAACTTCATCTGGCAGAACCAGGGCGGCCTCTACTCGGTCGACCTCGGCAAGCAGCCCTCGCCGGGCAAGCTGCTCGTCGCCAACAGGCAGCCGGGCGGGCAGGAGTACGACACGTACTGGCGCCACGCCGCGCAGGTGCTGCTCGACTCCGCCGGCCGCATCCTTGTCGCGGACAACGGGAGCAGCAAGCGGATCGGGGGGCGCACGTCGGTCATCAACGGCGGGCTCTACGTGCTGCACCCGGACGGCAAGCTGGAGGAGCTGACCGCGAAGGGCACGGGCGGGACCACCACGCCGCTGCGCCGGCCGGCGGGCGTCGCCGAGTGGGACAGCAAGACCTACCTCGTCGCCGACCCGGAGCTGTACATCGAGGGCGGCGCGATGGAGGGACCGGGCGGCCTCTGCCTGCTCGGCCTCGATGGCAGCCGCGACCCGCGCTGGAAGCTGGGCTGGCAGATCAAGCCGACCGGGGTGGCGATCCTGCGGAGGAAGTAAGTCCCGACGCCGCTGGCCGCGAATACGAACGAGCGAACGTAACTCCGCACGCCGCGTCTCATGCGATGAGGGGCGTCGGGACGAGTGCCGGCGCTCCATCTTGCCCCAGGACGGGTGGACATCCATGATCCTGCCTGGTCTTCTGCAGTGCTGTGCGGTCCTCGTCGTGCTGCAGGGCGCGGCCACTCCCGCCAAGCCCCTTCGCAACCTGACCGCCGAGATGCGCCGAGAGGATCCCCGGCTTGAGCAGCGGGTGACCCTCTCGGCGGCCCGCATCCAGGTGGGCGACGTGCTGGAGCGCCTGGCGAAGCAGACGGGCGTGCCGGTGCGTGCCGACGAGCGAAGCGGCGCCTCGGACCCGGAAGTGACGGTCTACCTGCGGGACCTGCCGCTGGGCGACGCGCTCGATGCCTTGTGGTCGCTGGTGAGCTACAAGGACGCGGAGTGGTGGTGGGAGCGGGAGGGGAAGCCCGGGGCCTACGAGTACGTGCTGACCCGGCCGCTCTCGGCGCAGCGGCTCCCCCAAAGGCTGCGCGACCGGTTTCAGGCGGAGTTCGAGGCCGAGGCGGAGGCCTACCGGGCCGCGCAGGCGCTCACGCCCGAGCAGCAGAAGGAACTGGCGAAGAAGGACCCTCGGATCGCGAACATGGTGTCGAGCCCCCGGGCGGCGACGGGGCAGTCGGCGTTCTTCGAGTCGCTCTCGCTGGAGCAGCAGAGGGCGGTGCTGCGGGGCGAGCAGCAGATCCAGGTGCCCCTCGACAAGCTCGGCGCCAAAGGGAAGGCGCTGGTCAAGATGGTCTGGGACGAGGGCGCCCACCTCAGGATCGACCCGTTGACCGGCGACACATCGCCCGAACCGTACCCCGACTCGGTCACGTTCGGCCGTAGTTGGAGCGAACGGATCGTATCACCGTCGCTAGTGATCGACATACCGGGGGCCGGAGGGTATGGGTACATGGGCGGCATGCCGCTCATACGCTCCGCGCTCGCGTACCTTGGCGGCCTCTGGCTGCTCGATGGCGATGCCAGGACCGATGCCACGGAGTCGCGGGCACTGGACGCCAAGAAGGCCGGCACAGTCGATCTGGGGGCTCAGGAGGAGCGCGGCATCGACGCCCGGCTGCGGCGCTTGTCCAAGCTCGCCGACGTGTCCATCATCGCGCGCGTTCCCGAGATGCAGTACAGCCTTCAGACCATGGAAGCCGCCCGGGAGGAGCGGACGCTCGCGGACACGCTCTACAATCTGCGCAACAACGCCTACCGGTTCGACGCCAAGTGGCGGGGCCGCGCATTGCTCCTCGCCGTGCCTGGTTGGTACACGACTGCCGCTGACGACGCTCCGTGGTCGTTCACCAGGCGGCTGCGCCAGTCTGCCGGCAGGGACGGCGGCTTCCTCGGGCTTGACGACCTGGCGGAGGCGGCGGAGAAGCTCTCCGATGCGCAGATCAAGCTGCTGACGCGCGAGTTCCCGGTCCTCGACCCTGTGCCCAACTACCGGTGGCTGCTCGCCAGCATCGCGCGCAACTCCAACATGCGCAACGACCTGCAGTCGAAGCGCGGGGCTGGCCTCGGCGACTTGCTGCCCGGCGGCGCAACGTACGACGTGATGACGAAGCAGGCCATCGCCAAGGGCGCGGAGTACGTGCGACTTCGCGTGAAGACAACGGTGACTGAGCGGCGGTTCTGGTTCACCTATCTGAAGCGCGACGGAACCGCCGTGGCCATGATCGGGGCGACGTGTCCACCGCACGTCACGCCGGGCAAGGCGGCGGAGGCGCCGGGCAAGTAGCGCGCGTCTCCCGCTCTACCCCTCCAGCGGCTTCCGGCGCACGATGAGCCACCGGCTCGCGGGCCGGAAGCCGCACTTCATGTAGAAGCCGTCCGCCTGGCCGGAGACGCGGATCGTGTCGGACCGTTCGCGGCTGCGCGCGATCAGCTCGGCGATGAGCATCCGGCCCACGCCGCGGCCCTGGTGCGCGGGCAGCACGTAGATCCAGTCGAGGTCCGTCTCTCGCACCGGCGCGTAGTAGTTGGCGACGCCCACGGCCACGGGGATGCCCGTCGCGCGCTCCCGCACCCACAGCCACAGCGCCGGGTCGAAGGCCGGCCCGTCCCGCCACGAGCGCACCGCGGCGGCCGGCAGGCTCATGCGGCTCTCCGTCTCGCGGATCAGGCGCGCCAGGTCCTCGTACTCCTGCTCCCGGGCGAAGTCGAAGCCGCACACCTCGTAAGCCGGGTTGGCCACCGGTGGGGGAGCGGACGCGGGGTCGAAGAAGAGCGCCACGCTCGGGAAGACGTGGTGGGTGTCTGCCAGCGGGGCGACGGCGGTCTCACAGCGCTCGTGCAGCACCAGCAGGTCGAAGCCGCGCAGCCGATCCGTGTCCAGCACCATCGGGCCGCCGCGTTCCGACCAGTAGAAGACCAACTGGTCCCCGCGAACGGCGTACAGGTGCGTCTCGCCGCCCTCGATGACCTCGTGCACCTCGCTCTCGCGTAGGAAGCCCTCCAGCTTCCAGTACGCGATGCTGGAGACGCCCGCCGGGTCGCGCCGGTACAGCTCGCGCACGCGGTCGACGAACGCTTCGCGGTGATCGCCTGTCGGCGTCACTTCCCCGCCCACTTCGCCACGGCTGCCACGTCGGGGTCCGGGTCGGCCTCCAGCGCCTTGAGCTTTGCGGTGTAGGGGGCGCGGCCCTTCAGCGCGAGGATTGCCTCGATGCGGACGCCGGGCGTGGGCGAGGCGAGGCAGGCGGCCACGCGCTCCAGCGCCGCGTCCGTGCCGATGGCAGTCAGCAGCTCCACACCGATGCGC
Organism: uncultured Chthonomonadaceae bacterium; assembly: GCA_964519955.1. Classification (GTDB taxonomy): domain Bacteria; phylum Armatimonadota; class Chthonomonadetes; order Chthonomonadales; family CAJBBX01; genus CAZFLM01. The sequence goes on from CAZFLM010000027.1 coordinate 21,450, forward strand.
GCGTCACGTTCCTGGCCCTTCAGCAGGCGCTCGGCTTCGGGCAGGGCGCGGGCGGGCAGCTTCGCCAGTGCGCCGAGGGCGGCCTTGCGCAGGCGCATGTCCTCGTGCGTCAGCAGGCGGGCGTAGGCATCAGCGCCGCGCTCGTCGCCGATCTCCGCAAGCGACTGCACCGCCGCAAGCTGGAGCAGCACGTCCGGCTCGGCGGCGGCCTTGAGCAACTCCGGCACGGCCTGCACCGCCTTCAGCGCCCCGGCCATGCGGATGCCGACCCGGCGCGTGTCGGGCTTCTGGATAAGGGCCGGAACGCGGTCCGCCGCCGCCGCGATCCGGTGTGTCAGGACCAACGTGATCGCGTTGTCGTCTTCCGCGCCCTTCTTCGAGCCGATGTACGGTGGGATGAGCGCCTTGGCCGGCTCGCCGAGGGCCGACAGCATCGTCTCGAACGCTCGCAGCGAGAGGTGGTTGGCGCCGGCTAGCCGGTTCTTGAGCATCCACTCGAACGCGGGCATGCCGATCTCCACCATCTGGCGGCTGGCGGCGGCCACGTCCTGCTGCGCGCTGCCGACGCCCCAGCGCGACGCCCGGGCGTAGATGGCGGCCATCTGCGAGTCGCCGGGGTAGGGCACGGAGCCGGGCTTGGGGGCCTCCACCTTCGGCGCGGCGGGCTGGCCCGGGGCGGTGGGCTTTTCGGCGGGAGTGTCGGCCACGTCCATTGCCACGCCGTAGGTCCCGTTGAACGCGACGGCGCCGTCCGAGAGCCCGGCGGTGTAGAGGTCCTTGCCGGCGAGGTCGACGAAGACGCCGATGGAGCCCGACCCGCGCGAGGGGTTGCCGATGCCGGCGGGGCCCATGTAGCGGTCATCGCCGGCGGAATCGATGCAGATGCCGGCGCCATTCGCGTTGCCGATGCCGGGGCGGCTGTCGCGGCCGGAGTAGGTGTCGTCGCCGGCGCGGTCGAGGATCATCGCGACCGAGTAGTCGTGGCCGATGGCGTGCATGGCGCCGGTGCGCACCGCGTAGGAATCATTGCCCTGCAGGTCGATCAGGTACGCGGCGGCGAGGTGCATGGCGGCGGCCTGGCTGTAGTAGTGGGCGAGGTAGCCGTCGTGGCCGGCGTCGTCCATCAGCGCGCCGACGCCGAACCAGTAGGCCGCGCCCTGGCTGTACATGCCGCCGCTGTAGGTGTCGTCGCCGGCCAGCTCGCTGAGGATGCCGATGCCGCCGGAGACGCCGCCCGAGTCCTCGCGATAGCCGAAGCCCGCGCCCTGCCCGAAGCACTCCCACGACTGCGGGCAGAGGGGCGCGCCGTTCTCCAGGCCGCCGATCGTGTACCCGTCGTTCCCGGCGCGGTCCACCAGCCAGCCGACCCCGCGGGTGCGCGCGCAGCCCTGGCCCATGTACTTCACGTCGTAGCGGTCGTCGCCGCCGGTGTCCATCAGCACGCCGACGCCGAACTGGCCGAAGCCCTCCGCCGCGGCCAGGGCGCGGTAGGTGTCGTCGCCGCCGAGCTTCAGCAGGACGCCCGCGCCGCAGAGGCCGCAGCCGAGGCCGAAGCTGCCCGCCTGGAACCGGTCGCTCCCGCCCAGGTCGATGAGCATCCCGACGCCCAGGAGCCCTGCGCCGCCACTCAGGTCGCCCAGGCGGTAGTTGTCATCGCCGCCGCAGTCGACGACGAGGCCCGCGCCCGTGACGCCAGACGCCGCGCGTCCCTCGTACGTGTCGTCGCCGCCCGGGTCGATGATGATCGTGTTGCTGTCCGCCACGTAGTGGTCCGGCCCGGTGGTGCCGATGATCACGCGCCGGCCTGCCAGGGTCATCTCGACGCGGCGGCTCAGCACGGCGCCATCGGCCACCGCCTTGCGCAGGAGCAGCGCTGCGGGGATCGCCCGCTCGTGCATCCATGCTGAAGCCATGCGCAGCCGGCTCATCTCGACTCGGCCGATGAGCGCGAACAGGGCGTCGCGGGAGAGGGTGGGGCCCTTGACGCCCGCGACGTGCACCCGGTTGCTCTCTGCGGCGTGCTCCGGCAGCGATTGGACGAGGTCGCGCCGCTCCTTCTCGGAGAGGCCGGCCATGGCGCCGCGCACCAGCGCGTCCGCGCCGAGTGCGGCGCCGATGATCTGGCGCACCGGCTCGCGCATCTTCCCGGGCAGGCGCCGCAGGTCGATCTCAGGCACCGCGATGCGCAGGTCGTCGGGGTCCAGCGCCACTCCGAGCTGATCCCACGCCTTGTCCACGATGGTCGACGGGTTCTCGCCGGCCGCGCGGGCGGCCGACTGCATCCCCATCAGCGTGTCGAGCGCGCCGACCGGGTCGGAGAGGGCCTTGTCGATCAGCTTGGGCCGCAGCTTGTCGGCGTAGATGCGCTTCTCGAACCCGAGGTCGCGGATCGACAGGTTGCGCAGGGCCAGCGCCTTCTCCAGCCCGCCGCGCTCCGCCGGGTTGAGCTGGGCGGAGGCGGGCAGGCAGGCGAGGGCGGCTGCGGCAATGAGTGCGGGTTGGATTGGGCGCATGGGCGATCTCCGGACGGTCAGTGGTCAGTGGTCAGTGGTCAGTGGCCAGTGGTCAGTGGTCAGTGGTCAGTGAGGATCTCCCTCTGTGCCAACATCGGTGAGACACCTTGCGTTCCCTCTAGCTCGATCGACGGCAGAACGGGTAGTATCGAATGAATAGCAGTTGATCGAGCACCACAGCGCCCAGGACTCTGGTCTACATGCCCGTGCAGCGTGAAGTTGTGCCGAGCCCGCAGTCGCCGCCGAACCCGGAGGTGCTCGCTCGCCAGAAGCGTTGCCGTTTGAGCCAGGACTACAAGCATCGGATCGTCCAAGATGCAGCGGCCAGTGCCGAGCCCGGGCAGATCGGCGCGCTCCTTCGCCGCGAGGGCCTGTACTCCTCGCATCTGGTGGACTGGCGCCGCCAAGAGCGATCGGCGAATGGGGTTGCGAAGCCCGCCAGCGTACAGATGGTGGAGCAGAACTGGCGGTTGCCTGCCTCGCGGCGCCAGGGCCGCTAGAGGTCTTCATCCTTGCAGGGCACTCGAACATGCAGGGGCACTCGAGCATATCGACGTTCGATTCCACGGCCGACGATCGGAAGACGGCCCCCATCCTCAAGGCGATGCGCAACGACGACGGCACGCCACGGACCTGCAGGTATGTCTGGATTTCGTCGATCGGCTGCGCTGGCGACGATACGACTGAGCAGAAGGGCGGCTGACGACAGGCTTCGCCGCTTCAACTGAGGAGATCGGTTCGGAGTTCGCGTTTGGCATCTACATGGAGTAGCTCTTGCGCGAGCCCATCCCTATCATCAAGACCTCCTGAGGCGGCAAGGGGCGGCCGATCGCAGGCATTCAGGGACGCGGCCAAGGCGGTTGCGTTCTACGACCGCCAACACGGCGCCAGTTGGGCCCGGCATGGGGAGAACACCGCGTCCCTGAAACGGAGCCAGAGTGTCGCGCTTCCCAAGTGCGTATGGCTCGGGTTCAGGGAGCGGCGCGCGACGGCTCCAACGGGCGGCTCGGCGCGGTCGCCGCGCTGACGGCTTCGATGGCCACCGTGTCGATCTCGCCGCGCTCCCAGGTCCCCCATTCGATGAAGCCCTTCTTGGCCGCACGTACCTGCCGCACAAGGGCCGTCAGCTCCGGTGCAATGATGGTCTCGTTCGGGTAACGGCCGGTCTTGTACCTGGGCCGCATCGGGGCGTCCGTGAGTATCAGGCATCCGGGATACCCATCGTTGCGCGATTGCGGGTGAACGATACCTATCCAGCCCGATGGCACGTCGCCGGCCGATGGTCGCGGCTGGAAGTTCCAGCCCTTCATGCCGGGCCACCTGGCCTCCGTGATCTTGTACCACCGAAGGATCTTGGACCGGGTCGGTTCGCTCGTACCTTCCTTGATGCAGCCCTCCGCCACAGGGCACACGATGACGCCCGTGGTGCCGAGACTGACGAGGAGGTCGATGCAGCCTCTGAACCACTCGTCGCTGAACTCGGGGCGCGAGAGCCAGCCGCCTGGTCCCCCTGTTCCGGTGATCGTGACCACAGTGACGATTCCCTGTGCGCGCATCGCTGCGAGCCACGGCGCCAGCCAGCGCCGGGCCGCCGCAAGATCGTGTGGATTGGCGGAGTCATGGCCGAACAGCCCGACCGAGGTCGCGTTGAAGTGAGCGGCCTTCAGTCTCCTCGCCACCTCGCTGGGATCCAGCAAGTCGGCATTCCGGTCATAGCCGCATCCAACCAGGCGAGTCGGGTCTGTCTCAAAGACCGGAGCCTGCTTGTGGGCAGTCGACTGCCCGCAAGCAGGCAGTGCAAGAAGGCCGAGCATCGTCGCGCCCATCAGCAGTCCTGCGATGCCTGCTATGCTGGGGAACGGCCTGTGTCGGCCCCCGTACCGCCTTAGGGCGAGTGTTCCCATGTTCCACATTCCATCACTGCACCGACATGCGTTGTCAATCACCGCTTGGCTCCTTCGAGCACCAGCACCCAGTCGCTCTCGCCCGCCGCGTTACGGCCGGGAGGCGTGAACTGCCGGATGCCGTGGTTCGCCAGCGGAGTTCCATCGATGGCCCTGTTGCTGCCGTCGGTCGGATCGTACCAGACGGCCTTCACGCGGCCGGCGAGACGAGCCATGTCGACCGATACGGGGCGTGCGGTGGGCAGATACGCGATCACCAGGGTCCCGTCGGCCGCCCTTGCGGCGCTCACGTAGTCGTCCGCATCGACCTTGCCGCGGCCTTCCGTCACCAGGCCGTCGCCCTGGTCCGGTTCGAGCTTCCACCACGGCCGCCCGGAGAAGAAGCGCTGAGCAAGCCCGACCTGCGCTGCCCCGGGGTCGGCCAACGCCGTCCGCCATTGGTCGCTGAACCTCCAGATGTCGCGGTGGCCATACGCCGTGCCCACAAGGGCGCCGTTCAGGACCGCCGCGTAGACTTGCCGCCGCACGCGGAAGGGCGTGCCCGGGCGTCCCTCGTTCGCCTCATGCTCATAGCCGGACTCCAATAGGAGGATCGGACGGACGTTCTTCGGTCGGCTCCACTCCCGGTAGACCGGGCCCTGCAGTTCTCGGTAGGAGTAGACACCGTCTATACCGAGCCATGGCTGCTCGTTGTAGAAGGCGGCGCTGGGGTTGTCCGGCGCGTTGTGCACGGTTATGAGCTGGCTTGGCGCCTTCTCGTGGATGCCCGCCGCCAGTGCGCAGATCACCGCGAACGACTCGTCGGGGTTGTGGTCGCCGCCCATGATCCACATTATGTTCTTGAATCTCGCGTAGCGATTGCCGAGCCATCGGCCGAACTCCCGGGCCTTCTTTGGTCCGCTAACGTCGAGCGGCTTCCACTGCCCGCTGAACTGGCCCGTCCAGCCGTCGCCATTCCCCGACCAGAGCGGCACGATGGCGATAGCGAACCCCATGCCCGCTGCCCTCTTGATAATGGCGTCGGCACGCGCAAAGTAGGCCTCGTTCGGGTGGGCCAGATCGTTATCCCGTCCGAACGGCGTCAGCCCGTTATATGTCCGCATACCCATGATGCCCGTCAGCATGAACTGCAGCGCCGTGAAGCCCCTGGCCTTCCGGTCGTTCAGGTACTCATCCACCTCCTCCGGCCTGAGCTTCAGCAGCATCCAAGGTGTGTCCGCCTGGTAGAAGAACGGCCGGTTCCGTGCGTCGAGGAGGTAGCGCCGGTTGGCGCTCACTTTGAGTGGGAAGGCCACTCCGCGGGGCCCCGAGACCCCAGACCCGCCGGAGGACAACGAGACTGTAGCCTCCGCGGGATGCCACATGGACGGGTCCTTCATCGTGGCGAGGAACTCGCCGGCCATCCGGGCGACGTTCGTGCCGTCTTGTGGCACGGTGATCGCCACTCCGTCGTAGTCCGCGGCTCTGGTCAGGCAGCGCCTGTCGAATGTGTGGTAGATCCACGCCCCATCGCCCCACTGATTTGCTCTGGCCAGATCGTTCCCGGCGTAGCGCTTGAGCAGGTTGCACAAGGGGTTGCTCGGAAGCGCCGCGAACGGTTCAGGCTTCCACGTGCCGATCTTGTCCCAGAAATACCCGCGAGCCCAGTTGGCGAATCGGCAGCGCAGCTTGACGATCTCCCATGCCCATCCATCTTGGCCGTTGTAGGCGCCGCCGTCTACCTGGAAGACGATCATGCGCTCGGTAATGGAGGGATCGGTCAGGAAGGCGCTGGCAACGGTGGTGCACGGTCCACCGCAGAACACCAGAAGCGGTTGCTTGATACTCGCCTTCCTCGCCTCGGCAACGATACGGTCGCTGCCAGGGCTTCGTTGGAACGCCGTCCCCTCGATCCTGCCGTCTGCTGGGCGCACCAGAGCTTGGGTGGCCCCTGCGACCGGATCGGGTATGTGGCGCAGGCCGCTTGCCCGGGCGGCACGCAGCAACTCCCTGCAGTCGTTCATGCCGTCCGCCAGTGTGTACTGGTATCTGCCTGGCTGCCCCCACATATCCCGACTGACGATGTTCGCGCGCAAGTTGCACTTCCCGGCACTCGCCTTGGCCCACAGGTACGCAGCATCCGGCACATCGGTCCACCAGTCGTTGTCATAGATCATGGGACTGGCCGCCGACACTCCCTCCAGAACCAGGCCAGAGGGCGTCGCACGATGCGGCGGGACCGTCGCGCTGGCCGCTGATGCCGCAAGTTCGAGCATCACGGGGATGCATGTCAAGCCACCCGCTTTGAGCAGCGACCACGGGAATGCGCGTCCACTGATGAGCCTCATGACAGTGGGTCCTCGTGCTTCGGCAGTCGCAACTCGGTCATTCCTTTGGCGAGTCGTGCCTCTTCTGTCACATCCGGCGTCGCGACCTCCACCGCATTGCTGGCCCAAGCGACGACCATCTCATCGAGCTTCATTGCGTGCGTCATCAGCCCCCTGCTCCCCCGATCCTGACCTGCAGCACCCAGTCGCCCGAGTCCGGCGTCTCGAACAGCCTGGCGCTACGGCTGTGTTCGAGCACGTCTGCTGACGAGAGCCCGCCAGACCTAGGCTTCCACCACCGCGCCGTGTACTTCCCGGGCTCGGCACAGGCCGCTGCCTCCTGGACGATCCGATGCTTGTAGTCCTGGCTCAAACGGCGACGCTTCTGGCGAGCGAGCACCTCCGGGTTCGGCGGCGACTGCGGGCTCGGCACAACTTCACGCTACACGGGCATGTAGACCAGACTCCCGGACGCTTTGGTGCTCCACAAACCGTTCATCATGCGATGCTACCCTTTCCGCCCTCGATCGAGTTGGAGGGAACGGAAAGTGTTTCACCCGTATCGGCACAGTTGGAAATGCTCACTAAGCACTGACCACTGACCACTGGCCACTGGCCACTGACCACTACTTCGGCGCGAACGTCACCCCGCCGTCTGCCGCCACCTTCAGTTGGCCGAGGAGGACGCGGTGGTCGCCGGGGTCGGGGTCGGGTAGGAAGCGCTCGTCCTCGCGGCCGATCTTGGCGGGCAGCCAGAGCCCGACCTTGACGTCGAACGCCTTGCCGCGCGCGTCGGTGGGAACGGTGAACTGCACTCCCAGCGGGCACGTGCCGGCCTTGGTGAACGCATCGGCCGGGGTGTTGGGCGGATTGCCCTGGAAGGCGATCTCGTCGCCCCGCAGGAAGTGGCAGAAGGGCGCGGCGCCGGCGGGCAGCCCGTCGGGCAGGGACCAGTCGAGCGGCAGGACCCAGGCGTCGCCTCGCTTCTCCAGGGCGCCGGCCTTCACCGCGTAGTCGCCGCGGACCGTCAGCTTGCCGATGGCGTAGCGGCGCTGGCCGTCGTCGCCTGCGAGGGGCAGCGCGATCACCGGCGTGCCCGTGACGGTGCCGACCGAGACGAACACGCTGTACGTGCCGGAAGTCACGTTGAAGGGCAGCGTGAAGGTGCGCTCCTGGGCCTTGGCTTCGGCCTTGCCGGGGGCGGCCGGCACCAGCGAGCGCACGTCGAACGCATCGTCCACGAACACGCCGGCGATTCCGCCCTTCGCGTCCTTGAGCGTGACGATCACGTGGCCGCCCGGGTAGCAGGGGGCGACGCCGGCGTTCTTCCAGGATGCCGCGAACCGCCACGACCCGCCCGCGCGCACCGACGTCGGCCACGACGCCTCGACGAGTTGGAGCCGGTAGCCCAGGCGCTTGTTGATGCGGTCGATGAGCGCGCGCTGCTCGGTGAGGAACTCGCGCGGCCACCAGTGGATGGACACGTAGCTGGCGTGGTAGTCCTCGACGCTCTGGAGGTAGAGGCTCCCATCCTGCCAGTTGCCGCGGTCGCGCGAGCCGCCGTAGTGCTCGCTCTCCAGGATCACCGGATGGTTCGGCCAGAAGCCCTGCGCCATGCCGGCGTGGAAGTAGGCGTTCTTGCCCGCTTGGACGAGGATGCTGTCGTCGCGCAAGGTGAGGCCATGGGCGCGCGCGTAGTCGATAGCCTCGTCGCCCTGGAAGGAGAAGTCGTCGTTCGCGGCCAGCAGCGTGTGCTTGAAGTACTTCAGGTGCAGGCCGATGTGCTTGATGACCGTCGAGGCCGGGTACTTGCGCTGTGTGCTGGCCCACAGGTGCCCCTCACCCCAGACGCCGAAGGAGCCCACGTCGTAGAACGCGACTTCCGGGTTGCCGTCGTAGCGCTTGGCGGCTGCCATGATGAAGTTCTCCAGCTTGGCCAGGAAGACCGGGTCGTCGTAGTCGGGCTCCCAGTACGGGCCCTTGGGGTCTTCCTTGCCCGGCGTGAAGTTGTAGCCCTTGGCGCCGGCCTTGGCGACCCATTCCGGCGTGGCCCAGCGCATCCACGACTCGGAGACCGAGAAGCGGAACGCGACCCTCTTGCCCTTGGCGATCCACCGCTGCGCGGGGCCATCGACCACCGCCCAGTTGAACTTGCCCTCCTCGGGCTCGACGTACGACCAGGGGATGCGCAGGTAGACCACGGTGAGGCCGGGGTACTCGTCGACGGTGTCCGACGGGGCCAGCTTCGAGCCGTAGTTGGCGGGCACGTTGTCGTAGAAGTGGAACACCCAGCCCATGTCCGGGTTGCAGAGCGCCGCGCCCGTGTCGAGCGGCCGCGCGGTCTCGCGCTTCTCCTGCGCCGACGCGGCAGGCTGCGCGCACGCCCACGCCAGTGCCAGTGCTCCGACCATTGCCCATCCCATCGCCGCCATCGTGCGTCTCCCTTCGGCCTGTCGCCGCGCTTGCGGTTCGCCTTCGGGGGGGCAGAGTCCTTCGGCGGAGGGGGTGGGTTGCGCTGGGCGGCATGGCTGAGAGCTGAGGGCTTAGCCTGACCTATCCATGAGTCGCACCGGACGGGCACGGAGGCCCATCCCACCACTGCACTCGTGCATGATCCAGGTTAGGGCGGGGAGCTGAGGGCGCCAGCGCCGATTGCGATGGAATGCTGGGCAATCGGAAGGGCGTTTCGGGGTCCGCATGGAACCATGCACGGAACGCGCCGCATGGTGCGACACGCCACCGCGCAACGAGGAGCAGCCTGCCATGACCCATCGCGAACGCTTCCGCCGCTTGATGCACTTCCAGACCGTCGATCGGGGAATCCACTGGGACTTCGGCTACCTGACCGAGGCGATGGATCGCTGGATCGGGGAGGGGCTGCCGGAGAAGGTGGGCAAGCCCGAGAACGGCGACCGCATGGGCAGCATCAGCCGCTACTTCGGCAGCGACCCGACGAGGTGGGTGCCGGCGCACATGGGGATGCACCCCGGATTCGCGTATGAGCTGATCGAGGACCGCGAGCGAACCACCGTGTACCGCGACGGCGAAGGCAACATCGTCGAGGAGATCAAGGAGGGCGAGCACACCATCCCGCACATCGTCGACAACGGGCTGAAGTCGCGGGCGGATTGGGCGAAGTACAAGGAGAAGCTGGACGCCGCCGATCCTGTGCGGCACCAGTGGGACTACGCCGCGATGGCGGAGCAGTACAACAAGGCCGATGTGCCGGTCATGGTCGGCATCGGCTCGTTCGTCGGATGGATCCGGGACTGGGTCGGCGCGGGCAACCTGGGCGTGCTGTGCTACGACGACCCGGACCTCGTCTCCGAGATGGTGAACCACCTGTGCGACCTGTACATCGCCATGCTGAAGCCGATCCTGCGCGTCATCGAGGTGGACCTGGCGTGGGGCTGGGAGGACATTTGCTTCAACAACGGGCCGCTGGTGGGGCCGAACCTGTGGCGCAAGCTGGTATCCGAGCCGATGGCGCGCGTGTGCCGCCTCCTGCGCCAGCACGGCGTCGACATCATCTTGACGGATTGCGATGGCAACGTGCAGGCGCTGGCGCCGGTCTGGCTGGAGTGCGGGCTGAACGGGCTGTTCCCGTGCGAGGTGGCCGGCAACTCCGACCCGATCCTCCTGCGGCAGCAGCTTGGGCGCGACGCGCTGCTCTTCGGCGGGGTGAACAAGCGGATGCTGGACAGCAAGGAGAACATCTTGGCGGAGCTTCGCCGCCTGACGCCGCTGCTGGAGGAGGGCGGGTTCATCCCGTTCGTCGACCACCGCGTGCCGGGCTACGTGTCCTACGAGAACTACCGCTACTACGAGCGCGAGAAGGTGGCGATGCTCGGCTTCTCGAAGGACGACCTGGCGTCGATCGAGCCGCTGCGCGACATGCCGGCCACGCTGAAGTCGGCCTACTGAGGAGCGCACCATGACCCACCGCGAACGCGTGCTGACCGCCTGCCGGTGCGGGAAGCCGGACCGTGTGCCGCGGCAGATCTGGCGGCTGCCGGAGGTCACCGCGCGGCTCAAGGAGTACCTCGGCGACCGCGATCTGGACGCGTGGCTGAACGAGGACCTGCGCGGGATGGGCTGGGGGCCGACGCGGCTGACGACGGACTTCCAGCCGTACTTCGACCGGCCGATGGAGTGGGACGAGTGGGGCAGGGGGCGCGTGTGGGACGCCGAGCGGCACTACGCGGAGTACTTCTACCCGCTGCGGCACGCCACGACGGTCGAAGAGATCCACGCCTACCCGTGGCCCGATCTCGACCAGCCGTACCGCTACGAGCACGTCGGCGACTGGCCCGCCGCCTGCCAGCGCGAGGGGTGGCCGGTCATCGTCGGGCTGGCGGAGACGGTTTTCGAGATCGCCTGGCAGCTCCGGTCGATGGACGAGCTGTTCGAGGACTTCGCGTTCCGGCCGGAGCTAGCCGAGGCGCTGCTGGACCACATCACCGACATGCGCGTCTACGCGGCCCGGCGCTTCGCGGAGAGCGGCGTGGATGTCGTCGAGGTGGGCGACGACGTGGCCATGCAGACCGGCCTGATGATGAGTCGCAAGACGTGGCGGCAGTGGTTCGGGCCCAGGCTGAAGCGCGTGATCGACGCGGCGAAGGCAGCGAAGCCGGATGTGGTCATCAAGTACCACAGCGACGGGAACGTGACGGACCTGATCCCGGACCTGATGGAGGCCGGCGTCGAGGCGCTGAACCCGGTGCAGCCCGAGTGCATGGACCACGGGTGGGTGAAGAAGACCTACGGCGACCGCCTGGCGTTCTGGGGCGGGTTGGGCGTGCAGTCCGTGCTGCCGTTCGGTACGCCCGACCAGGTGCGCGTGCACGTTCGCGAGGTCATCCAAACGCTCGGCGCGGGCGGCGGGCTCATCGTTGGCCCCTCGCACGTGCTGGAGACCGACACGCCGATGGAGAACGTGGCCGCGATGGTCGAGGCCATCGACGAGTTCGGGGCGTACTGACAGGGCGAGCGCGTGACGCAGCGATGGGTGGTGGCAGGATGGATGGAACCGGGATCGAGGCGATCGGGCAGGAGGTGCGGGACCTGGTAGTGCAGCAGCGCGACCGGTGCCTCTGGTTCCTGCGGCCCGATTTCCTGCCTCAGACGCGCGAGGAGATGCTCATCGCTCTCGGACATATCCGGAAGCACGGCGACCGCGCGACCTATGTGCGCGCCAGGGAGTTGGCGGATTGGCTCTCACGGAATACCAGCGACGAGTCTGTGGGCTCCTAGCCTGGATCATGCACGAGTGCAGTGGTGGGATGGGCCTCCGTGCCCGTCCGGTGCGACTCATGAATAGGTCAGGCTAGCTGCGACTTGAGACGAACGGCGGACGCGGCAAGCAGCGTCCCTACATCACCTGGCGCGGCACGTGGCCTCTGCTGGAGGCGCGCTCGACCGGCGACAGTCGACCCGAGGACCATCCATTGAACAACCGAGACCGTTTCCGAGCTGTACTTCGCTTCGAGAAGGCCGACCGCTTGCCGCGTTTCGAGTGGGCGACGTGGTGGGACCAGACCATTCGCCGATGGGAGGGCGAGGGGCTGTCCGCGGAGCGGCCCGGCGGCGAGGCCGGCGTCGTGGCCATCATGGAGCACTTCGGGCTCGACCCGGTGTGGCAGGTGTGGTTCCCGATCCACAAGCCGGGCTACCCGCACATGGCGCACGGTCAGGGACCGGTGAGCGACATGGCCAGCTACGAGGCGGTGCGCGAGTACCTGTACCCGGAGATCGACTGGGACGCCTGTTTCCCAGCGGAGGTGCGCGAGCGGCACAAGCGCGGTGAGCTGGCTGTCTGGTACACGCTCAACGGGTTCTTCTGGTTCCCGCGCACGCTCATGGGCATCGAGCGGCACATGTACGCGTTCTACGACATGCCCGACGTGATGCAGCGGATCAACGAGGACCTGCTGGCGTACAACCTGAAGATCGTCGAGGGGCTGGCGGACATCATCGAGCCCGAGTTCATGACGGTCGCCGAGGACATGTCGTACAACCACGGGCCCATGCTCTCGAAGGGGTTGTTCGAGGAGTTCCTGCGGCCGCACTACCTCGTGCTGACCGAGCGCATCAAGGCGCACAACGTGGTGGCGATGGTCGACTCGGATGGCAATGTGGAGGCCTGCCTGCCCTGGTTCATCGACGCGGGCATCGAGGGGCTGCTGCCGTTCGAGCGGCAGTCGGGTGTGGACGTTGCGCGCGTGCGTGCCGCCCATGCCGACTTCCGCATGATCGGCGCGTTCGACAAGATGACCATGGTGCAGGGCACGGAGGCCATGCGCGCCGAGTGGGAGCGCCTGCTGCCGGTGATGCGCCGGGGCGGCTTCATCCCGGGCGTCGACCATCAGACCCCGCCCGGCGTGTCGATGGAGCAGTATCGCGACTACCTCGCCCTGATGTTTGAGTACACCGAGCGGGCCTGCTCCTAGCCCCGGGCCTCGTCTGGCCCATCCACGGGAACGGAATCCGATGAACCTACCAGCCTGGGCGTCGGCTTGCGGCGCCGCACTCGTCTGCACGCTCGCTGTCCGCACGGAGGCGCAGATGCCTGCACCCAAGCCCACCGTTGCCCTGCCGCCCTACTCAGTCGCCAAGCAGCTCTGGCCCGTGGAGCGCGGCCACCACCGCGCCCTCGTTCAGGTGGCAGCCAAGGCCGATGCCGTCCGGGCGCACATTCCGTGGCGCCGCCGCGACTCTGATCCCGGCGCAAAGGACGTCGTCGTCATCGAGAGCGCGACCGGCAAGCGCGTCGCCAACGTAGCCCGTGTCGACATCCGCCGCGAGTACGGCGACATCGTGTTCCAGGCCAAACAGGCGGGGCAGTACGAGGTCTACTACCTGCCCTACGCGCCGGAGCCGACGCAGTACTACTACGGCAAGGGCTACACGCCGCCCTCGGACACCGCCGACGCCGCGTGGCTGGCCTCGCACGGTCTCACGCCCGAGGCGATCGCCACCGGCGGCTGGCGGTCGCTGCCCGAGGCTGCGGTGACGGGTTTCGAGGCGCGCACCGAGTTCGACAGCTTCTACCCGATGGAGGTTGTGGCCAGCGCCGACGAGGTGGCCGGGCTGGTCGCGGCGCACCCCCAGCCGTATCTGCTGTTCCCCGAGGACCGCAAGCTGCCCATCCGGATGGCTGCCGACGTACCGGTGCGATGGGTACAGAACGGGCCATCGGCCGAGTTCAGCGGGCAGGCGTTGCGCAACGAGTACTACGCCTTTCAGATCGGCGTGTTCGCGTCGAGGGGACCGCTCGCGGACGTGAAGACGGTGTTCTCGGACTTGCGCGCGGCGACGGGCACGGCGAAGATCCCGGCATCCGCGCTGCGCTGCTTCAACCTCGGCGGCGTGGACACGAACGGCCATGCGTTCACGAAGCGGGTCGATGTGCCTCAGGGCAAGGTGCAGGCGCTGTGGTTCGGCGTCGACGTGCCGGAGAAGATCGCACTGGGTGAATACGCCGGCAGCGTGACGATCTCCGCGGAGGGGGCGCCCGCGACGAAGGTGGCGGTTCGGCTCACGGTGGGGGCGGGGGCGCTCGCGGATCGTGGCGACAGCGAGACGTGGCGTCACTCGCGGCTGCGCTGGCTGGACTCGTCCGCAGGCATCGACGACGAGGTGGTCGCGCCCTACACGCCGCTGAAGGTGTCCGGCCGCACGGTGTGGTGCCTGGGACGGGCGGTGCGCTTCGGGGCGGACGGGCTGCCCGCGAGCATCAAGGCCGGAACCACCGAGGTGCTGGCGGCGCCGGTGCGGTTCGTGGTGGAGACCGGCGCCGGGGCGCTCGCCTTCAGGCCCGGCAGGGCCGCCATCGTGAAGCAGGCGCCCGGCGTCGTGTCGTGGGCCGCCAGCAGCCAGGCGCCCGGTGCATCGCTGGAGTGCCGGGCGGAGATGGAGTTCGACGGTCATGTGCTCTATCGGCTGACCCTGAAGGCGGCCGAGGCTCTCCACTTCACTGATCTGCGCTTGGAGCTGCCGATCGAGCCCAAGGTGGCGAAGTACTTCATGGGCGCGGGGCGCAAGGGGTGTGCGCTGCCGCTCGGCTACGACTGGCGGTGGACAGGCCCGTACGACAGCTTCTGGATCGGCGACGTGCCTGCGGGCATCCACTGCGAGCTGCGCGGCGGCGCGTACAACGGGCCCCTGCTGAATCTGTTCCATCCCGCTCCGCCGGCCACGTGGGGCAACGGTGGGAAGGGCGGCGTGCGGCTGGAGGAGTCCGGCGGCGCTGTGGTGGCGAAGGCGTACTCAAGTGTACGTGACTTAGACGCAGGTGAGTCAATCACGTTTGAGTTCGCGCTCATCGTCACGCCGCAGAAGCCGCTGGATACCGCCAGGGCATTCCACTACCGCTACTACCACGGCGGCGACAAGCCGATCGTCGACCAGAACTCGATCGACTCCGGCGTGAACGTCATCAACGTCCACCACGCGAACTCGGTGAACCCCTACATCAACTACCCGTTCCTGGCGACGGAGAAGCTGACCGCCCTCGTGCGCGAGTGGCAGGCCAGGAGCATGAAGGTCAAGCTCTACTACACGGTGCGGGAGCTGACCAACTACGTGACCGAGCTGTGGGCGCTGCGGAGCCTGGGGCGCGAGGTGCTGGACGGCGGCCCGGGCGGCGGGTTCACGTGGTTGCGCGAGCATCTGGTGGACAACTACACGTCGCAGTGGTACGTGCCCTACCCGGATGGGACCGCCGATGCCGCGCTGCTGACGAGCGGCGAGTCGCGTTGGTACAACTACTACATCGAGGGGCTGGCGTGGCTCGTGCGCAACATCGGCATCGATGGGCTGTACCTGGATGACGTCTCCTACGACCGGCGCATCCTGAAGCGCATGCGCAAGGTGATGGAGAAGGCCAGGCCCGGCTGCATGATGGACCTGCACTCCAACACGGGCTTCTCCATCGGTCCCGCCAACCAGTACGCCGAGTTCTTCCCCTATGTGGACAAGGTCTGGTTCGGCGAGAGCTTCCGCTACAACGAGGAATCGCCGGACTACTGGCTGACGGAGGTCTCGGGCATTCCGTTCGGCGTGATGGGTGAGATGCTGCAGAGCCCCACGAACGTGTACCGCGGCATGGTGTACGGCATCACGAATCGCCTGGTGTGGGATGCGGCGGAGGGCGGCGGCGAGCCCCGGCCGCTCTACCGGCTGTGGGACTCGTTCGGCATCGAGCAGGCCACGATGCGCGGGTACTGGGACGAGCGCTGCCCGGTGCGCGTGGATCGCGACGACGTGAAGGCGACGGCGTACGTGCGGAAGGGCAAGGCGCTGATCGCGCTCGCGAGTTGGGCGCCGTCCGCGGTCGATGTCCACCTCACGATCGACTACAAGGCGCTGGGCATCGATCCGGCCAAGGCGGTGCTGCGCGCGCCCGCGGTTCGCGACTTCCACGAGGCGGCGGAGTTCGCCCCGAGCGGCCCGGTCCGCGTCGAGCCTCTCAAGGGGTGGCTGCTGATCGTCGAGGAGCGGAAGGAATCGGGCCGGAAGCGTGAGTAGCGGGCAACAGCGGGTGCGTACTGGGGCGGGGGGTGGTCGCCAGGGCGTCGCGGCAGGTCGGCGCTCATCGATACGGGCTGGCTGGCTGCTCGCCGCGCTGCTGCTGGTCTCGGGCTGCTCGCTCAGCCGCGACGAGGGGCGGAAGGGCATCACGCTCGAAGTGGCCGTCTTCGAGGGCGGCTACGGCATCCAGTGGCACAAGAGCGTGGCGCGGCGCTACGAGCAGACGCACCCCGGGATCACGGTGAACCTGTGGGGCGACCCGCGCGTGGACGAGAAGCTCAAGCCGCGCGTGCTGCGGCGCAACCCGCCCGATCTGGCCTCCGCGAACCTGCCCGTCTGGAAGCTCATCACCGCCGGCAAGCTCTATCCGCTCGATGAGGCGCTGGACAGCCGGGCCTACGACCAGCCCAACCTGACGTGGCGGCAGTCGCTGGTGCCGGGCATCCTGGGCGACTTCCGCTACCAGGGCAAGACCTATGCGATCCCCGGCAGCCAGCACGCGTGGGTGTGCTGGTACAACCGCAAGCAGTTCCGCGAGCACGGATGGACGGAGCCCAAGACGTGGGGCGAGTTCACCGCGCTGTGCGACAAGATGAAGGCTGCGGGGGTGTCGCCGCTCGCGTTCCAGGGCAAGTACCCGGGCTATGCGTGGTCGACGCTGATGTCGCTCTATCAGCGGCTCGTGCCCTTCGAGCGGTGGTACGCGATGCAGGACCTGAAGCCGGGCGCGTTCCAGGACCCGGAGTTCATCCACGCGGCGCGCCTGACTCAGCAGATGGCCTCGCGCTACTTCGAGCCCGGCGCGCTGGCGATGACGCACACCGAGAGCCAGATGGAGTGGGTGAACGGGCGCGCGGCGATGGTGTTCTGCGGGCTCTGGCTGAAGAACGAGATGAAGGCGGCGATCCCGCCCGACTTCGAGATGGCGTGTTTCCCGGTGCCCGCGGTCGAGGGCGGCAAGGGCGACCCGCGCGCCGTGTATGGCGGCGGCGCCGAGAACTTCTTCGTGTTCGCGGACGCCAAGCACCCACGCGAGGCCGCGGACTTCCTCAAGTTCCTCCTCTCGATGAAGAGCGCGCAGGCGTACACGCTTCGGCTGGATACGCTCTCGCCGGTGAAGGGTTCCGCGAAGGGCATCCCGATCTCCAAGGAGCTGAGCGGCGTCGTGGAGGTGCTGGACCGCAGCACACGCTACTACCAGGACAAGGTGACCGGGCTGTACCTGGAGTTCAACTCGACCGTGGTGGAGGACGCGCTCTCGGGGCTGCTCTCGAGCCGCATCACGCCGGAGGAGTTCGGCAGGCGGCTGGAGGAGGGCATCGAGAAGGTGCGCCGGAACCCGGACATCTACAAGCCCGCGGCCATGGGGGTGCCGTCACTGCAATGAAGGGCCGCGAGCAGAAGCTGTTCATCCTGACATTCCTGGCTCCGCCGCTGCTGCTGTATGCGGTGTTCGTGCTGGTGCCGGCCGTGAATGCGTTCCGCTACAGCCTGACGCGGTGGGATGGCCTGGGCACGCCGGTGTGGGTAGGTCTCGGCAACTTCCGCGCCATCGCGGCGTCGGGCTCCGACTTCCTGCCGGCCATCGGCCACAACCTGTTTCTCACGTTCGTGCCGGGCGCCATCACGCTCTGCCTCGCGCTGTTCTTCGCGTACAGCATCCACCAGCGCATCCGGGGCGCCAAGCTGTTCCGCGTGGCGTTCTTCTTCCCGAACGTCATCAGCTCGGTGGCCATCGCGCTCCTCTGGGTGCTCATCTACAGCACCAGCAGCGTGGGCCTCCTGAACGGCCTGCTTAAGATGGCCGGGCGGCCGGCGATCCCGTTCACCGAGAGCGGCAACCTGCTCTGGGCGCTCGTGCCGATGATGGTGTGGACCGGCACCGGCTTCTTCATGGTGCTGTTCCTGGCGGCCATGGAGGGGATACCGGAGACGTACTACGAGGCGGCCCGGCTCGACGGTGCGTCCAACCTGTCCCAGTTCCGCCACATCACGCTTCCGCTGATCTGGGACGTGCTGACGACCGGCATCGTGTTCCTGGTGGTCGGCGGCCTCAAGTTCTTCGACGCGATCTGGGTGATGGAGAACGGGCACCCGGCCAAGTCCACGCACACGATGTCCACGCTGCTGTACTCCAAGGTCTTCCAGGAGTACAACGTCGGCTACGGCACCGCGATCTCCGTGCTGCTGTTCGTGCTCGTACTCGGGGCGACGGCGCTGAGCCTGAGGCTGATGCGGCGAGAGAGGCTGGAGTACTGATGGGCGCCGCCATGGGCAAGCTCGGCCTCGGCCTGAAGTACTTGTTCCTCACCGCCTACCTGCTCGCGGTGATATATCCCATGTGCTGGGTGCTCTACACGAGCGCCAAGAGTACGCGCGAGATCTACGCGAACCCGTTCGGCCTGCCGAAGGTCGTGATGGCTCCGAGCCGGGCGGCGGCCGGGCCGCTCATCGCCAACTACGAGAAGGCGTGGGTGGGGAGCCACTTCGGGACGTACTTCTTCAACAGCCTGTTCGTGGTCGGTATCAGCCTGACGCTCATCGTGGTGCTGGGCAGCGCCGCGGCCTATGTGCTCGCGCGGTTCGAGTTCCGCGGGCGCGGGTGGGTGTACTACCTCTTCCTGAGCGGCATGCTGATCCCGATGCAGCTCATCCTGATCCCGCTGTTCTTTCAGTTCTCTGACATGGGCGAGTGGATGACGCGCCTCTTGGACCCGCCGGTGCATGCTCTCGGACTCGGCCACCTGACCGTGTCGCTCCACGACTCGCACGCCGGCCTGATCCTGATCTACGTGGCGGCGAGCCTGCCATTCACCGTCTTCACGCTCACGTCGTTCTTCCGCACGCTGCCGGGAGAGCTGCGCGAAGCCGCCCGCATCGACGGGGCGAGTGAGTATCGCACGTTCTTCTCGGTGATGATGCCGCTGGGGAAACCTGGCGTCGTGACGATTGCCATCTTCAACTTCCTGGGCCTGTGGAACGAGTACCTCTTCGGCCTGGTGTTCCTGAGCAGCGACCGGCTCAAGACGCTGCCGCTGGGCCTCGCAAGCATCTCGATGCAGGCCCAGTACAAGAGCGACTTCGGTCTGCTGTTTGCCGGGCTCGTCATCGCGATGCTGCCCACCGTGCTGGTGTATGTCGTGCTGCAAGAGAAGCTGACCCGCGGAATCACGGCCGGCGCCCTCAAGGGCTGACCCGGACCTTACCCATAGAGAGAACCCATGACCAAGCTCTACGCCGAGCCCTACGAGATCCCCGCCGCCGACCTCGGACCCGAGAACCCGCTGCCAATGTTCCGTGGGCCCGAGGACGACTGGGAGATGACCCTCGATGACAGCGTGCCGGAGGAGGACCGGCGGCACCTGGGGTGGCGCACCGTGCACCGCGTCCTGCCGCACCGGATGCAGGACCAGTACAGCCGCAGCAAGCGCGTCCAGGGGCTCGACTCGCTCGTCCTGGAGAACGACCACCTGCGCGCACGGTTCCTTCCGCAGTACGGCGGCAAGCTCGCCTCGCTGGTTCACAAGGCGACGGGCCGCGAGCTGCTCCAGCGCAACCCGGTCTTCCAGCCGGCGAACCTGGCGCTGCGGAACGCCTGGACGAGCGGCGGCATCGAGTGGAACTGCGGGCAGACCGGCCACCACTACCTCACGTGCGCGCCTGTGTTCGCCGCCGAGGTGGAGGGGCCGGACGGCGAGCCGTGCCTGCGGCTGTACGAGTGGGATCGCGTGAAGGGCCACACGTGGCAGATCGACTTCATCCTCCCGGCGGACTCGGAGTTGCTCTTCGCGCGGATGCGCATCGTGAACCCGCACGACCACGAGATCGCCATGTACTGGTGGACCAACATCGCGGTCGACGAGCGCGACGACATCCGCGTGCTGGTTCCGGCGGAGACCGCGCTGTGCAACCCGTACAGCAGGCCGATGTCTGTGGTCGAGATGCCGGTTGTGGATGGGCATGACGTGAGCTACAGCACCCGCACGCCGCATGCGTTCGACTTCTTCTCGCGCATTCCGGACGAGCGCCGGCGCTGGGTCACGGCGCTGGATCGCGACGGCACGGGCTTCTTCGAGGCGTCGACGGACCGGCTGCGGGGGCGGAAGCTGTTCTGCTGGGGCAACGGGCAGGGCGGCAAGCAGTGGCAGGAGTTCCTGGCCGAGCCCGGGCAGGCGTATATCGAGATCCAGGCCGGGCTGGCGCGCACGCAGATGGAAGCGGTGCCGATGCCGGCCAAGGCCGAGTGGACGTGGACCGAGGCGTTCGGCTACCTGCAGGCCGACCCGGTGCGCGTTCACGGCGACGACTGGGCCGCCGCCTGGCAGACTGCCGGGGCCGAGGTCGAGAAGGCGATCCCGGTCGATCGGCTCAACGAGCTGCATGCGACCTTCGCGGCGGTGACGGAGCGCGCGCCGAGCAAGGTGCTGCGCCGCGGCAGTGGCTGGGGCGCGCTGGAGCTGGCGCGGCAGCAAGCTGGCGGCGAAGTGGCCGGTTTGCCGAAGGCGCTGGTGTTCGACGCCGGCTCGATGGGCGAGGAGCAGGAGCCCTGGGCGGAGCTACTGCGCAATGGCGTGCTGCCTGAGCGCGAGGCGGCGGTGGAGCCGGGCGCCATCATGACCCAGCCGGAGTGGCAGGCCGTACTCGAGGGGAGCGTCAGGACCCTATCGGGCAGCCACTGGCTCTCCTGGTGGCACCTTGGCAACATGCGGATGGAGGCGCGCGACATAGAGGGCGCCGAGCAGGCGTGGAAGATGTCGGGCGTGCTGTGCCCGTCGGGATGGGCGCTGCGCAACCTGTCTGTCTGCGCTCAGCGGCGCGGCGAGACCGACGAGGCGCTCGACCTGATGCGCCAGGCATGGGAGCAGGGCCCCAAGGTGGCGCCGCTGGCCGTGGAGTATGCCCAGGCTCTCACGGCGGCGGGCCGCTTCCGTGAGGTACTCGACCTGGTCACCAACCTGCCGGAAGACGTGCGCCTCCACGAGCGGATCCTGCTGCTGTGGTCGAAGGCCGCGCTGGAGACCGGCGAGACCGACGGCGTCGAGGGCATCTTCGAGCACGAGTTCGCGACCATTCGCGAGGGCGAGGTGACGCTGACCGACCTGTGGTTCTCGCTGCACGAGAAGCGCATCGCCGAGGCCGAGGGGGTGCCCGTGGACGAGGCGCTGCGGGAGCGCGTGCGCAAGGAGTGCCCGCCGCCTCGGAGCATCGACTTCCGGATGGCGGGCGAGTAGTCGCGGGGCGCCCCCCAGCCCCCAATTCTGGGGGAGTCTACGTGGTCGCGGGGCGGAAGGTGGTGCGGTGCGCCCCCCAGCCCCCAACTCTGGGGGAGTCTACGTGGTCGCGGCTCAGACCGTGGGTGCGGGGTAGTGGGATGGGCAAGCGACAGTGCCGCGACGACGGCTTCATCGCCACGGCGCCGCACTACCGGTATCGGACGCCGTACTCGCAGCAGGCCCTCGACTGGTTGGCTGAGACCTACGGCCTTGACGGGCGCGGGCGCCTGCTTGACGTCGGCTGCGGCACCGGGAACGTATGCTTGCGGCTGAGTCACCTGTTCGAGGAGGTCGTCGCGGTGGACCCGAGCGCCCCCATGCTCGCGGAGGCGCGGCGTGTCGCGAGGGAGCGCGGCATCGGCAACGTGACGTTCGTGCAGGCGCGGGCGGAGGACCTGGCGGGCGAGGCCGGCCCGTTCCGGCTGGTCACCTTCGGCCAGGCGTTCCACCGAACGGATCGCGCTCGCGTGGCGGAGGCCGTGTACAGCCTGCTCGAGCTCGGCGGGGCGCTGGTCTGCCTGGAGCAGTCGAACGTATGGAATGGGGCGCTGCCGTGGCATCGGGCGGTGATCGCGGTGCTGGTGCGGTGGGGGCTGTTGTCACCGAATGGCCCGACTGGTGAGCTGCACCAGGAGGTGCTCGCCCGGACTTCGTTCGGCCCGCCGCAGGTCGTCGGGTTCCGCGACGGGCACACCTGGACTGTCGAGACGCTGCTCGGGAACCTGCACGCGATGTCGTTCGCCTCGCCCGCCGTCCTCGGCGACCGGTGTGCGGCATTCGACGCAGACATCGCAGACGCGCTCCTCGCGTGCGACGCATCCGGCGAATACCGCGAGATCGTCGAGACGACCGTTATCAGCGCGACAAAGGCGTAGCCTGGCCAGCTCATGAGCCCCCCTGGACGGGTGCGGAGGCGCATCCCACCAGGGCGCTCGTGCAGCATCCAGGCTAGTGCATCGAACGGCCTCCCGCTGCGGGAGGCCGTTCGTTTGCCGGAACCAGCTGCCTGCTACTTCACCTCGTCGATGAGCTTCTCGACGGCCTTCTCCAGCTCTGCGCCCCGCAGGTCCTTGTGCCGGATGACGCCCTTGTGGTCCAGCACGTAGATCGTAGGCCAGCCGTGCACGTTCCACTTCGTCGCGAGCGGGCCTGAGGTCGAGCCGTCAACCACCTGCCGCCACGTAATGCCTTGCTCCTTGAGGATCTTGCCGAGGGCCGACCGGTCCCCGTCGCTGTTGATCCCGATGAGGGCGAATGGCTTCTCCTTCAGCTTGGCCACCATTGCCTTCTCTTCGGGGATCATCGCGCGGCAGGGTCCTCACCAGAAGCCCCAGAAGTCCAGGATGACCACCTTCCCGCGGTAGTCGGTCAGCTTGAACTCCGTACCGTTCTCATCCGTACCGGTGAAGTCCGGCGCGGTCTGGCCGATTTGCAGGTTGTCCAGCTCGAAGAGGAAGTCGGCGGCCCGCTTGGCATACGGGGTATCCGCGTACTTCTCCTTGAGCTGTACGAGGCATGCCCGCGCCTGGGCCGGGTCCTTCTTCCAGCTCCCGTACGGCGAGGCGTAGCCTTCCGCGAGTGCCGAGAGGGCCGCCGCCTTGACGCGCGCGTGTGGCGACTTCGCCAGCATCAGCTTGGCGGCGGCCACCGCTTCCGCCTCGATCCCGTTGGTCCACGGCAGCGCCTGCGCCACCTGCTCCATTCTGGGCGAGGCGATGTAGCTGGCCGTCAGCTCGGCCAGCGCCCTGCGCGTCGGCTCCACCATGGCGCGCTGCCCGGCGTTCTGCACGATCCACGCGAGTGCCTGCGCGCCGGCTTCGTTGCCCTTGTTCTTGGCGGCGAGCGCCTGGAACTTCGGGATGAAGAGCTTCACCGGCTCCTTGGCCGGGTCGAGCGTGATCTTGGCGGCTTCCTCTTCGCTCTTTGCTTTGCGATAGGGCTCGAAGTAGCTCTGCTGCGCCGCCTGGAACTCGGACGCCAGCTTTGCGTAAGCTGGATCTTGCTTCGGTGGCTGCTGCTGCGCCTGGCCGCCGCCTGCGCAGGCGAGCGCCAGCAGCATCGTGGCCGCAAGGATGCGTGCGTTCATTGGCTACCTCCCTGGTTCGCGCGGATGGCTCGTGTGTACCGATGCCGTCGACGAAGCTCAGGGGGCTCTTCTCGGGATCCGGCGGCGTTTCCTGCAGGCTGTCGCGGCTACCTCTTGCCGATGCTCACCACGTACGTCGTCACGGAGCGGGGCGGGACGGTGTCGGCGAAGTGGGCGGCGGCGATCGGTAGGTTGGCCAGCGGCGAGCAGTTCTCGGTTGGGGCGTCGGAGGTGCGCCAGACCTTCGCCTGCTTGCCGGTCTTGCCGAACGCGGAGAGGTCGAAGGAGTAGGGCTTGGCGTCGGCCAGCTCGTTGTGCACGACGATGGTTGCGCGCTTGCCGTCGGCGGAGAGGGCAGCGATGGCCCAGCGGTCGGGGCAGGAGAGGATGCGGTCGCCGGGGCGGATGAAGGCGGTGAACTGGCGGACCGCGTGGAAGCCCTTGCTGACGACCCACTCGCCCGGGCGGTAGGTCCTGCCATTCCACTCGACATCCGCATCGGTGGCGGCCTGCATGAGACCATAGGTGTAGTGGTACCACAGCGAGAACTGCAGCGGCTCGATGGGCTGCCAGAGCACCCACGCGCTGCATTTCAGGCGCCGGATGTCTCCCACGATGCCGCGCGTCAGGGGCAGGGCGCAGCGCATGTCGTTGGGGATGTAGCCGGCGTTCTCCCACTCGCGGCAGCTCAGCTCGGACATCCAGAGGGCGGGGATGCCCTTCGCCTTCGCCAGGTCGCGCAGGCGCTCCTGGGAGTCGATCTCTGTGTAGGAGTGGACGTTCAGGCGCTCGATGGTCCTCGCGTCCAGGCCGCCGCCGCTCCAGTTGCCCTCGTCCGGCTTGGTGAGCCAGTCCAGCGTGTTATAGGCCTGACCCGCGCCGTTCTCGTCCGAGCAGGCGATGATCGGCGGGGCCTTCTGCTTGTCCAGCTCGATGCGCAGGGCCTTCAGCGTTTCGCCCTGTGCGCCCCACGTGAACTTGCACCCCTCCTGGCCGTTGGACTTGGGGTTCCACCACCAGGCGGTAGGCTCGTTGAAGGGCTCGATGGAGGCGAACTTCAGACCGCACGCCTGCTCCGTCCGGCGGGTCACATCGACGAGCCACTTCGCGAAGTCGCCCACCTTGGTGCGGTCGATGTTCTCCGCCCCGTTGTCGCCGCCGCGCGTGTTGCCGTTCCTGAGCATCCAGTGCGGCGGCGAGTTGGAGAAGATCTCGAAGGTGTTCGCGCCGAAGCGCTTCGCGAGCTTGAGGCAGGCCATCTGCCCGGCATCGCGCTCCGGGTGCCACGAGCCGTCCCGGTCGAGCGTGACGAGGACGGCAGCGCCCGGGCGGAAGGGCTTGCGGTCGGCGTCCGGGCTGGTGCCGCCCGCGTTGTACCGCGCGATGGTGAGGCCGAGGGCATCCGGGTCGCGGCTGAAGAGCAGGCGGCAGGCCTCCTTGCGCCTCGCCTCGTCCCACTTGTCCGTGAAGACCGCCCACCAGCAGAGGCTGGTGCCCCAGCCCTCCCACCTTGGCACATCGATCCTGGCGGGGTCGAGGACGACCGTCTCGGCGCCAGCCGGGGCGACGCAGAGGGTGAGGACGATGGCGAAGAAGAGAGCCTGCAGGGTCGACATGCTGGTCGGCTATCCCTTGTCCCGGATGAGGTCGGAGTCCTCGTACACCTCGTACCACCCGCAGCCGCGCGTTGTGCGCCACGAGTGCGTATGGAGCGGGCCCATGATGTAGTGCGTTCGGCGCCCGATCCAGCAGCCCTTTGCCGGCAGGATGCGGACCGCCGAGCCCGGCTGATCTGCCAGGTAGGACACGTACGCCACATGACCGGCCGCCAGGCAGAGCACCCAGACAGCGACTATCGAGGCGATACGGCGCCTGTGTCGGCCCATCGCTGCGCCTACTTCCCGTACCTCGCGAGTGCCTCGTTCAGCAGGCGCACGTCGTCGCGAAGCATGTTGGGCGCGTCCTTGGTGTAGACGCCCACGCAGACCGCGTCGTTCTGGCGCAGGCTCTTGGCCGCCACGTCGAAGGCCTCGGCGGGGGCGTTGCGGCCGGCGGCGAGGACCTTGTAGTGGATCACCGGGCGCTTGATGCCGGCGATCGTTTTGAGCATGGCCTGGCGGTCCTCCTCGCCGAACCACTCGCTCATGCCGCTCACGTGCTCGGCGCGCTCGTCGCGGTGGGCGGAGTTGTAGTAGCAGCAGAGGTAGTAGTCGGCGTCCAGGTGCTCCTCGGCCCACTCGAACACGGCCGGATTGTGCCCCGCGATGCCTGCCAGCATGCCCTTCGACTTGATGAGGTCGATGACGCCCGGGATCTCGTCCTGCTTCTTCTGGGCGACCAGGTAGTCCATCACCCCGCCGTGGATGTGGCAGGCGCGTGCGCCGCCGGAGTGCGCCCGGTTGACGCACGCTTCGTGGCTGCCGACCTCGGGGCACGTCTGCGCGAACCACTGCAGCTTGCCGCCCTCGTCGCGGTACTCCAGCAGCATGCGCATGACGTGGAAGTCGGTGCGGGCGACGAGCGTATTGACGCCCAGCGACTCGGCCTCGAAGAGCGTCTCCTTGATCTTGGCGACGGTGAAGTAGCGCTTCATCGCCAGGTCGGTGTCGGGCGTCTGGTGCGAGAACCCGCTGAACGGGTTGCTGCCGAGGATGAAGCGGCTGACCTCGCAGCCGCCGATGTTCGCCATGCTCATGCTGGTGTGCCTCCGGAATGGGCTTGGGTGCTCATTCGCCAGCGTGCGCGGAACTACCTGTCTTGAACTGCAACCACAGATGAACACGGATGCGTGCGGATCGGGGCGGGATGCGAACGCAGATGAACGCGGATGGGCGCGGATGAACGCAGATGAGGGCGGGTCGATGGAGATGGCGGGCGCGATCGGCAGGGAAGTGGGGGCTCCAGGGCGAAGCATCGGGTGCGGGCAATGGCGAGGCGTGAACTGCGCGTGTGCTGACTGGAGGAGGAGAGACATGAGGATGGCCAGATGGATGGGTGCGGCGGGCATCATCGCCGTGTGCGCGCTTGCGGGGTGCACGCCCGGAGAGACCGGCAAACCGGTCGCGCCGAGCAAGCCGGTGGCGGGCAAGAAGCTGCGCATCGCTGGGATCATCTTCCAGGAGGACCAGTTCTTCCGCATGGTGCGCTTCGGTATGCACGACGGGGCGGCGAAGAACAACGTCGAGATCCTCGATGGGAACAGCAACAACCATCCCGAGAAGGAGATCGAGCTGGTCAACACCTATATCGCGCAGAACGTAGACGCCATCATCATCTCTCCGCTCAGCAAGACGGGTTCGGTTGCGGCGCTCAAGCTGGCGAAGCAGAAGGGCATCGTCGTGATCGCCAACAACACGCCGATCGATGGGGACGCGCACGCCGCGTACATCGAGAGCGACGCGTACGACCTCGGCGTGCAGACCGGCACGAAGGCGCGGGAGTACATCGAGAAGAAGCTCGGCGGCAAGGCCAAGATCGCCATCGTGGAGTTCAAGTCCCTCATCCCTGAGCAGAGCAACGCGCGGACCGGCGGCTTCAAGAGCGAGATGGCCAAGCTTCCCGGCGTGCAGATTGTGGCCGACCAGGATGCCTGGCTCCCGGAGAAGGCTGTCTCGAAGGTCAGCGACATCCTCACAGCGCACCCCGATGTCGACCTCATCTGGTCGGCCAACGAGGGCGGCACCATCGGCGCCGTGATGGCGGTGAAGAACGCGGGCAAGGCCGGCAAGGTCGCCGTGTTCGGCACCGACTCGAGCATGCAGCTCGTCGACTTCCTGTTGTCGCCGGACGACATCCTGCAGGCGATCACCAGCCAGAAGCCGGTGGAGTCGGGCCAGATGGCCGTGGAGTTCGCGCTCAAGGTGAAGCGGGGTGAGCCCGTCGAGAAGAAG
Organism: uncultured Chthonomonadaceae bacterium; assembly: GCA_964519955.1. Classification (GTDB taxonomy): domain Bacteria; phylum Armatimonadota; class Chthonomonadetes; order Chthonomonadales; family CAJBBX01; genus CAZFLM01. The sequence goes on from CAZFLM010000027.1 coordinate 48,953, forward strand.
GTATCGATGAAGGGCATCCTGCTGTCGCGCGACGATGCCGAGGGAGTGAAGGCGTTCCGGTCCAAGCTCCAAGAGTGGACGGGCAGCAAGTGAGGGCGAGCGCACCGTCGAGCGGTGAACGACGCTTCGGCCGGCTGCCGGTCATGGAGATCGTGCTCCTAACGCTGGCGCTCGCCCTTGCGCTGCGGGCGCCGGGGTTCGTCACGCGCGACAACCTGCTGAACGTGCTGCGCAGCGTGTCGATGCAGGGCATCATCGCCTTCGGCATGACGATGGTCATCATTGCGGGCGAGATCGACCTGAGCGTCGGATCGGCAGTGGCTCTCTCGGGCTGCCTGGCTGCCTGGCTCACGGATTACCTGGCGAACGCCAGACACCTGCCGATGGGCCTCGCGCTGGTCGTGGCCATCGCGGCCAGTGTGGCGGTGGGCGCGGGCATCGGTGCGCTGACGGGGCTGCTGCGCGTCCGCTTCCGCGTGCCCTCATTCATCGCCACCCTCGCGTGGCTGACGGTGCTGAAGGGCGCGGCGGAGCTGATCACCAACGGGTTCCCGCTGACCCCGTTTCCGGACTGGTTCAACACGCTCGGCGGAGGCTACTTCGCCGGGGTGCCGGTACCGGCCATCGTGTTCGGCGTCGTGTTCGTGGTGAGCCACATCGTGATGACGCGCACGGCGTTCGGTAGGTCGGTCTACGCCGTGGGCGGCAATCTGGAGGCGGCCAGGCTGAGCGGGGTGCATGTCGACCGGGTCCGCATCCAGGTGTTGGCGCTGGTGGGCGCGCTCGCGGCGTTCAGCGGCGTCATGCAGGCTTCGCAGATCATGTCCGGCGCGGCCACCACGGCGCAGGGATGGGAGCTGGACGTCATCTCGGCTGTGATCATCGGGGGCACCAGTCTGCTCGGCGGCGCGGGCACCATCCGGGGAACACTGGTGGGCGTCATCTTCCTGGGCGTGCTCGTGAACGGGATGACGCTGCTGAACATCAACGAGTACTGGCAGCACGTCGTGCGGGGTGCGTTGGTCCTGACCGCGGTGCTGATCAACGTGGCGCCCGCGAAGGCGGCGCGCTGGCGTGGGGCCCGCTGATGGGGGGAGGCGAGCAGCCGCCACTGCACAAGCCGGCTGAGTCGTCCCTCTTGGAGACCTGGCTGCCCATCCTCGCCCTGCTGGCACTCTCAGTCGCCTACCTCTACCAGCCTCCGGAGGCCGCCGCGAACCTGTCGACGGTGCCCGACTCCGTGGAGTACGCCACGTCGGCGCACCGGCTGGCCACTCTGGGCCGCTACGACATTGAGATCAACCACGTCGGCTACCCGCCCCGCTACTCGCCCGGCTTCCCGGTGCTGCTGCTCGCACCGGTCTACCGCCTGGCGCCCGGCGACCTGGGCAACGGCGTCTACGCAGTCCTCCTCGCGGCCATCGTCGCCGTCCTGACGGCATACGCCATTGGGAAGCGCCTCGCCGGGCCGTGGGGGGGATGCCTCGCCGGGCTGGGGCTGCTGCTCGCTCCCACGTTCCGTGAGTTCAGCCGCGACATCATGTCGGATGTGCCGACGCTCGCGCTGGGGCTGCTGGCGTTCGGAGTCTTCCTGCGCGCCGCCGATCGCCCGAAGCTGCGCGACTACGCGCTGGCGGGGCTGCTTGTCGGCATCTCGTACTCGATGCGAGCCGCGTCCGTGTTCGTGTGGCTGCCGTTCGCGGCGCTGGCGCTCCGGCGGCGCGCGGCCTGGCCCGCCAACCTTGCCGCGCTCACCTTGCCTGTGCTCGCGGCGTACGGCATCGTCGGCATCTACAACCTGCACGCGTTCGGACAGTGGTCTCGGACCGGCTACCAGTACTGGTGCGCCGTGCCGTACGACTACTTCGGGCTCACGTTCTCAGCGGCCTACCTGCTGCCGAACCTGCGGATGCTCGCAACGGTCCGGGTTGGGGTGCTGCTCGCGGCCGGTGTCGTCGGCGCGGTTCTGCTGCGATCACGCGACGGCGCGGCGCTCAGGAGGACGGCGGCGTTCCCGGCTCTGAGCGCCGCACCGATGTCCGCGTTCCACCTGCTGTACTTCGCCGCCGGGGTGCGCTTCCATCTGCTGGCCCTGGCGGGGCTGGCCGTGGTGGCGGGCGTCGGCATCGGCAGCCGCGTCCCGCGGCGGCTGCGGTGTTGGGCATGGGCGCCGCCGCTGTTGGCGCTGCCTCTTGCGTTGGCGGCGCCTGCGTCGGAAGGGCCGGAGCACTATCGGCGGTCCGTCGCCGAGGCTATCGCCCAGAACACGCCGCGCGATGCCGTCATCGTGACGGCCATCGATGCGGTCTTCCTCGACCCATACCTGGTGCAGCACAGCGGCCGGCTCATCGTGCCCATCGACCGCGATGTGGAGTACGCATCGAAGGTGATCGTGCGCCGCCGTACCGCCTCGCCGAACCCTCCTCCGGTCTCGGCGGTCGACCACTGCGCGGAGGGATTGCTGCGCGCCGGCGCGATCCGTCCGTTCCCCTACACGGCGGACGAGGCGCCGGAGCGGATTGCGGCGTTCATACGCGAGGGGCGGCCGGTGTACGTGGACCACAGCTATGCCAAGCCGACGGGCTTCTGGCAGGCCGCCAGTCCGGGGTTCGCGGAGGAGCCAGTGGAGGGGCTGCCCTGGCTGCGCCGCCTGCGTCTGGTCTCGCCGTGAGGGGTACGGAGGGCCGGCGCATCGCCTGACGCGCCGGCCCTCTGGTCGTGACGCTACTTCGCGGGCTCGTTGTTCACCACCACGGCCCGGTCGCCGACCTCGTTCACGATGCGCACTCCGTCGGCCCCGTTGTTCTCCGATAGGATCGCGTGGACCACGCCCTTCTTCAGATGGATGGACGGCTCCTTCGTGCCGAAGCTGCACCCCCGGATCTGGACGCGCCCCGCATCCGCCTCCACCAGCGCTCGGCCCGGGTACTTGCCCGCGCCGCTGCTGACGTAGCAGTCACTCATCGAGAGGAACCCGTTCCCGTGGCTGACGACGCACTGCGCGGAGGGGCCCCAGAAGGAGCAGTTCACCAGGCGCACCGACCCGGCGGCGGACGGCGCGATCTCGACGGAGATGGGGTTGTCGCCGTGCATCGCGACGAACTGGCCGTTGGTGATGAGCAGGCCCATCGGCTGGATGGCGTCCACGACGATGCAGCGCTGGGCCTCGTCCGCGCCGATGCCGCAGAGCTGCCCGTTCATGCCGCCGTTCTTCGTGTTGATGAAGCGGTAGCCGATCTTGACCGGGAAGACGAAGGTGTTGGTGACGTACTCCCAGTCCGTGCGGCCGAACACGAAGGCCTCGAGGTTGTTCTTCATGAACGTGTGGGCCGAGCCCCAGTCGCCGCCGACCTTCGGCGACGACCACCAGTGGCAGTGCCACTGCACGTTCTCGATGCGGCCGATGTCGGTGGTGGAGTCGAGCCAGATGCCTCGGCGCAGGACGCACCCGGACACGCTGCGGATGCGGTGGCGCACGTTGCCCTCGGGGCCGATCTTGATGCCCTGATAGCTGTTGATGAGCGTGCAGTTCTCGACGGTGTTGTCGCCGCCGACGAGGTGGAACGTGTAGGGGTAGGGCTTGATGTCGGTGGGCTTCTGCTCCGGGTAGAACACGGTCAGGCCCTGCACGGACGCCGAGTCGCCCAGCTCGAACAGGGCCGGGCCCTCCTCCTTGCCGCGCCCGGCGGTGGCCAGGATGACGGTGCCGATGAGGGGCTCGATGTAGACGGGCGACTGATGCGCGCCGACGACGGCCACGCCAACCGGTACGTGGAGCGACCCCGCCACGAGGTACTGGCCCGGCGGTAGGCGGACCTCGGCGCCGGACTTGGCGGCTTCGTCGAGCGCCTTCTGCAGCGCGGCGGTATCGTCGGTCTTGCCGTCGGCCTTCACTCCGAACTGGGCGATGTCGATCACGGCCTTGGCTCCTGTCGAGGGCTTGGTTTCGGCGGGCGCCTGGCCCCACGCAGCGACGGTGAGCAAGGCGAGGCAGGCGGATAGGGCTGTCTTCAGGGTCACGGTTGGTCCTCCCGGCTGTGCGGATGGTGTGGGCTTCGACAGCGAGGGGCGGAAGTCCTGGGAGAAGGCGGCGTGGGCGAGGCGGGCCGGGGGCCGGTGCCGGTGGTTGTGGTCGGTGGTGGGGCCGGTGGTTGGCCGGCGGTTGGCGCCGGTGGTTGAAACTACCGGCTGGAGCGAGCGAAGTCCCCTGCGGGGACTGGGCGACGGGGTGCTACGGCTTCAGGAGCGGCGGTCGGTGCCGGCTGGCGCGGGTGGCGGCGGCGGTGGTTTCAACCACCGGCTGGAGTAGGCGATGTCCCCTGCGGGGACTGGACGGCAGGGCGCTACGGCTTCCAGAAGTGCTGCCAGTCCTTGCGGCGCGCGTAGTGGCCGCCCCATTTCCAGCCGCGGCAGGCGAAGGCACGGACGACCGGACCTGGGGCGATGGCGCCTGGGCGCTTCGGATCGTAGGTGGCACCCGAGGGATGAACGCCGCGCGCGTCGAGGAATGGGTTGATCCGCGGGTTGAGGTCGATCGCCGCGCCGAATGCGTGCCTGGACAGGTGCATCTCGCCCGGTACGCGGCGGTAGTTGAAGGCCGAGGTGTTGTTGGCGGCCATGGACCTCTCATCCGACCAGGCGAAGCGGGAGACGGGTTTCACGCTGGCGATGGGGAAGCGGAGCCGGCGCAGGTCGGCGAAGATGGCGCGGACGTCCGCCGCGAGGTCCTTGCGCACCACGAGCTGGCCCCGGTGCTCGCGGCCGTCGAAGGACCAGTAGCGCACATCGACGATGGTGAGTGTGCGCTTGACGGCATCGGGGGCAGGGGTGCCTCGCAGGGCCTCGCCGAGCGTCATGGCGCTGTCGACGACGATGGGCGGAGGTGGGGATGTGCGGGTGGCTGCGCGCGGGTGCTCGTGGCGCGCGGGGCGTGGCACGGGAGGCGCTGGGCGCTGGGTGGCGCGATGGGGCCACACGAGGCAGACGATGGCCGTTGCACACACGACCAGCAGGACCAGCAGCGCTGCCTTCCGAGTCACGTCCACTCTCCGCTCCCATCGATCTGGCTTACCAGATGTACCGTCTCCAGGCGACCGCGGAGTTCCCCAACTGGCAGAGCGCCGCACATACCATGAACCCGATGAGCATCGGTATGGCGCCGAATGCCGGGGCCATCTGGGCGTGCGCTGTCGCCAACGCGCTGCTCGCTGCCTGTACGGGCACCGGACCCGCCGGAGCCGCGCGGCAGATGGCGAGGGCGACAAGGATGTAGACGAGCGATGCCGCCGACGAGGTTGCCAGGCTCACGAAATCCAGCTCGTACTGCCAGCCCCAGCCGTGCTTGGGAAGTCGACGGATGACTGCGAGCCATGTGTAGCACGGGTACCCCATGAGTGCCCCGAACAGCGTCGCCAGGAAGACGATCGCGCCCGCGTTCGGCCCCGCGCTCACCCAGAGGTCGTGAAGCGCAGCCGGCTGCGATCTGGCGACGTTGACCCCGAACGTCACCAGGCCGACTCCCGCCGCGATGACGACGATGGCGATGCGCAACGGCAGGGCGACCGGCGTCTCGATGTCGGCGTCGTTGTTCTGGAAGGCGGGCGAGCTAGCGATGATCTGCGCGATGGCCGGGTCGGCGGAGGCGGCGCGGGCGTTCGTGAGCGGGAACTTGCAGGACGGACAGGCGAGCTGCGACGTGAGAACGTTGACTCCGCAGTTGGGGCACGGCCGGGTCGGGCCAGCGGTGCGGACGCCGCAGTGCGGGCAGACGGCTTGCGAGACGGCTATGGTGCGCTGGCAGTTCGGGCACGGGCGGTGCGGCACATGGACGACGCGGGCCATGGCGCTCTCCGGTAGGCGGCGTTCCAAGCGAATACGTCTCGCAGGCCCGGCGGTTTCAGTCCGGCTGGTGGCTCGCCAGCGTCTGCTCTTCGCCATCGCTCGCGCGCAGCAGCACCTCAGGGTCGGCCGCAGCGTCTGCCGGGCGCAGCAGCTCCTCGGCGGCGCCGTCGGCCGGGCGGAGGAGGGTGGCCTGCGCCGTTTGTGCGTCACGGAGCGCCGTCAGCTCCTCAACGGCCGCCCACGCGGTGTCGCGCAGGGCTGCATCGTCTGTGCGGCGGGCCAAGGACTCGATGTCTGGGATCGCCTGCGTGTCGCCGGACACCGCGAGGGCGTGGATCACGGCGCACAGATATGCCGTCGTCGTTTGGCCCATGCGCTGCACGTGCTGCCTACCGGTAAGCTGCCTGCGCAGCCGGCGGATACGTGCCTCGCCAAGCTCCGTCGCCTGCTCGCGCGTGGCGGATGCCAGCAGCCGGGTCAGTGCCTTCGCAACCTCTGGGTGGGCCCCTTCGGCTTGGATGAGCAGGGAGTCGATGAGGGGGCCGAGCGCCCGGCAATCGTCGAGCGCCGCAACGCGGCGGGCCAGCGCTCGGCCGCGAAGGCTGGCGAAGAGCATGGCGGAGAGCGACGCGACCAGCGAGGCCGCGGCGAGGATGGGTAGGATCAGCGATGGCCGTGCCGCGGCGCTGCCGAGCGACTGCGCCGCAGCGAAGAGCGCTACGTAAGATGCCGCGAACCCGATCGGACCCCACCACACCCTTCGCCGCCATTTGGCGCAATCGCCCAGGAGCCGCTCGATGTCCTCGCCAGACTCCCTTCGCGACTTGCCGACACGCATGGTCTTCTCTCCGTTAGCCCGACGTGCGGGACTGCTGAGCGGCTTCGTCGCTCGCCCGCAGCAGCACCTCAGGGTCGACCGCAGCGTCTGCTGGGCGCAGCAGCTCCTCGGCGGCGCCATCGGCTGGGCGGAGGAGGGTGCCGCCGGCCTGGAGCGCGCGGAGCTTCGCGGCGGCTTCGGCGGCTGCGGCGCGGACCTCGGGCTGCTTGGCGCGCTGGGCGAGGCGCTCCGCGATGGGCAGCGACTTCAGGTCGCCGGTTACCACGAGGCAATGGAGAACCGCCAGGAGTAGTTCCGGAGCCGCGGGGTAGCCATACAGCGCTGAGCCCTCGATGGACGCAACCGCTCGTATGGCCAGCATCTGCTCCCTCGTGATCCGCGCCGGGTCGCTTTGGTCCATCGTCAGCAACCGGCGCGCCAGGGCTCGGTCGATCTCCGGAGTGCCGCGATACGAGCGCATGGTGAGGCAGTCGAGGGCTGCGGGCAGGCCGCCGCTCTCATTGGTGGCCGCCTCGCGCAACACGGCGCGACCGTGCCACTGGAACGAGATCAGCACCATCAGGGCCAGCGCAGAAGGTACCGATAGAACGGATAGCACCAGCATGACCACGGCACCGGTCGACCCGGGCAGTATGGGGTGTCCCAGAGCCCGTCCACCGTAATGCAGTGCCCAGTATGGGAGCGCAACCGCGAGGTGGGCACCGATCGTCGGCAGTATCCAACGCCGGCGCGCGAGCATGCGCGTCAGATCCCGCCGAATTGCGTCGGGTTCGGTCAGCTTGTCGGTTCGATCGGCTTCGGGGCCCGTACCCTCATCCATCTCCGTGCTCTCTGTGCCCCCTCTGCGTTCTCTGTGTCACCGCCGCGGCCGCTGCAACTAGCCGTTACTTCGCCTCGACGTACAGGCCGAACTCGCTGACGCAGGGGCACGCGGCCGCCTGGGTGATGCGGAGGCGCACCCTGGTGGTTGTGATGTCGGCGGCGGTGCGGATGAGGCGGCAGTTGCCCACGCTCGTGCCGGCCGCGAACGCCGTCCACTTGCCGTCCTGCCAGGCGTCCAGGGCGAAGGCGTCGATGCGCTGGCCGAGGGCGATCTGCTCGCGGACGCGCACCACGTTGAACGTCGTCTCCTTGCCGAGGTCGACGGTCAGCTCGGGCGTGGTGACGCCGTCGTCCGTGGCCCAGTAGGCCTTGCCCTTCTTCACTACGTTCGCGGGGGCGTAGGCGGCGTCGTTGCCTCGCACGTTGGACGCGGTGATCGTCGCCCTGGCGGCCAGGTTCGTGCGGAAGGTCTCGCGCACCAGGCGGCCGCACTCGGCGAGCGACGCCACGTCGTTCTCGTGCGCGCGGCCCCGGTTGTCGGGCGGCAGGTTCAGCAGGAAGCTAGCTCCCCGGCCCACCGAGCGGTAGTAGAGGTCGAGCAGCTCGCGCGGCGTCTTCACCTGCCCGTTCTGCTCGGCGTGCCAGAACCAGCCCGGGCGGATGGACACGTCGCACTCGGCCGGCATCCAGCGGCTTCCGTCGCGGTGGCCGCTCGTGCCTTCGCGGTACATCGCGTGGCCGGGCGCCGGGGCGCGGCCGTCCGGCCCCTTCGGCTCGAAGGTCTCCCAGCAGGTCTCGTTCGCGAAGCCCGACTCGTTGCCGACCCAGCGGATGTCGGGGCCGACGTCGCTGAAGATGACCGCGTTCGGTTGGAGCTTGCGCATCAGCGCCCACGTGTTCGGCCAGTCGTAGTAGGTGCTGGGATCGATGGAGCGCTTCTCGCGAGCGCCGCCGTAGTAGCCGTCGCCGCCGTTCGCGCCGTCGTGCCATACCTCGAAGAGCGGGCCGTAGTTCGTCAGCAACTCGCTGAGCTGGGCGCGGTAGATGCCGATGTACTCGGGCGTGGCGTACTTCGGGTTGTTGCGGTCCCAGGGCGAGAGGTAGACGCCGAACTTGAGGCCGGCGCGCTTGCAGGCGTCCGAGATATCGCGCACCACGTCGCCCTTGCCGCCGCGCCACGTGCTCTTCGCGATGCTGTGCTCAGTCGTCTTGGTGGGCCAGAGGCAGAAGCCGTCGTGGTGTTTGGCGGTGAGGATGGCCCCCTTCATGCCCGCGGCCTTCAGCGCGCCGATGATCTGGTCCGCGTCGAAGTCGGTCGGGTTGAAGACGGACGGGTCCTCGTCGCCGTAGCCCCACTCCTTGTTGGTGAACGTGTTCGGCGAGAAGTGGATGAAGGCGTACGTCTCCAGCGCGTGCCACCGGAGTTGGCGGGCGGACGGCACGGGGCCATAGGGGGCGGGCGGCGGCACGGTGGCGGCGGAGGAGGCGGATGCGACGGCGAGTGCGGCGCCAATGGCGGCTTTGGTCATGTCGGTTCCCTCTTGGGATGAGTGTCGCTGCGGGAATGGGGTCTCGCCCCGGAGCGCAGCGCGTGCAGTCTGTCGGTATGTGCAGGACGGGCAGGGACGCCCATCCCACCACGGCTCGCTTCAGGACGGGCAGGGACGCCCATCCTACCGCTGGGCTGTACTTGGCGGGCAGGGACGCCCATCCCACCACGGCTCGCTTCAGGACGGGCAGGGACGCCCA
>CAZFLM010000027.1:58302-77235 GCA_964519955.1 uncultured Chthonomonadaceae bacterium
CCTACCGCTGGGCTGTACTTGGCGGGCAGGGACGCCCATCCCACCACGGCTCGCTGCGGGACGGGCAGGGACGCCCATCCCACCGCGGGGCTGTACTTGGCGGGCAGGGACGCCCGCCCCACCACGACGCTGGGCGGGCGCGGAGGCCCATCGCACCACGGCGTCCTACGAGTTGGTGTAGCTCACAGCCTGCGCCAGGATGTCACGGATGTCGTCGAACCAGGTCTGGCGCTGCACGGCGGCGAGCAGCATCACTTCCAGGCGCATCTTCCAGCAGAGCGCCAGGTCCAGCCCGGGCCAGCGCTCGACGGCCAGCTCCAGGGCAGGATCCTCCAGTCTGGACGCCTCCTGCTCCAGCGGCTGCCAGCCCGCGCAGCCCCAGTCAACCAGGCCGGTGTAGCGCCCATCCGAATCTACCAGCACGTTGTCGGCCCAGGCATCGCCGTGGCAGAAGCGCCAGGTGGCCGCGGGCACGTGCGTGCCGAGCAGCGACGCGATGGTACTGCGCTCCTCCTCGGACCAACCGGCCAGTCGCTGTGTCCAGTCTACGAGGCGCACATCGCCCGCCCAGGCCTCGGGCAGGCTGGCGGGCACAGGCTCCGGCGGGCTCGCGTGCAGCCGCTCCAGGTCGTTGAGCAAGTCGGGCCACGCCCCCGCGGCCACGCGCCGATCGGCCAGAGTGCGCACGGGCACTCCAGGCAGGCGCTCCCAGATGCTGTAGTCGGCGGCCCAGGCCACGGGGCGGGCGGTGCGGACTCCCGCACGCAGGGCGCCTTCGGCTATCGCGGCCTCGCGCGCGTGGTCGGTGCCGGCGCCGATCCGCAGGACGTGCGTGTCGGTCCAGTAGACCCGGTTGTTCGTTCCGCCGCTCGCCGCACGCAGGCCGTCCAGGGGCACGCCGTGCGCGCGGAGGTAGTTGCCTGGCTCAGCAGGCGGGCGCTCAGGCATCAGGACGCCTCGCCGGCATCTCGGTCGTGACGTCGTCGGGCGCTTGCGCGCGGCGTGGGGCGCATCGCTCGTGCAGCCGGGCCACCGCTCCCTCCGCGCCATTCGACAGGTATAGCGTGACGGTACGGCCCGCCGCCGAGATGCGCACCGCCGGGCGACGGATCAGCACGCCGGTCGGCTGTGGCGCGGCGACGCACTCCCACGGGACGAGGATGGGCGGGTGGAACGGGCGAAGGAGGCGCGACACCTCGATCCGGATGCCTTCCTCTCCCACGGTGACGTTCAGGCTGCGGTTGTAGCCCATCGCCGGGCCGAACCGCAGGCTCTGATAGGTGTAGACGCGCTCCGACGTGGGCGGCCGGATCGGTGCAGGGCACGCTTCGGCAAGGCGGCGCCACCCGCCGAATGTGGCGAGTGCCCAGAGCGTGCCGCACCAGATGGCCGCGAAGAGGGCCAGGAACCCGGCGATGCACCCCGCGACGATGAGCCAGACCATGGCCTGCTTCTCCCTGGCGGCAGCCCGGCCCGTCCCGCCGCCCAACCGTAGTTCGCCCGCGGCGGCGGATGGACCTCCCAACCGTTGACGCCGGACACCGATCGGCGTAGAATGCGATCGTAGGCACACGGTACATCGGCTGTTCGTGGGAGGGAGGCGGCGATGGCTCGAAGACCGCAGACGTGGCAGGAGAAGCTGGCGAACGCGCGCGCCAAGCACGGCGGCCCCACGCGCCACCACTGCGACAAGACGGGCCAGTGGTTCGTGATCGGGGGCATAGACGAGATCGAGGAGATGGTGCGGACGGTTCCGGCGGGCGAGGTGCTGCCAGCGGACCGCATGACGGCTGCGCTCGCGGAGCGTCATGGCGTGGACTTCGCGTGTCCGCTGACGGCCGGCATCTTCCTCTGGATCCTGGCGAACGCCGCGGAGGAGGCGCGCGGCGACGGGGAGCCGGACGGCCTGCCGTGGTGGCGCGTCGTGAAGAAGGGCGGCGAGCTGAACCCGAAGTACCCCGGCGGCGGCGCTCTGCAGCGCGAGCGGCTGGAGGCCGAGGGGCGCACGGTGGCCCCGAAGGGGAAGCGGCTGGTGGTGGAGCGGGCATAGGGGCTGGGTGACGGGGCGTGCGGTCCGGGCCGTGAACGACCCGTCTCGTGGGCGTGCCGCCGGCCGCCCTGCGGGCGGAAGGACGGGGTGGCGCGCGGCGTGGGGTGTCGCGCCCGGAGGGCGCTTGGCCGAAGGCCCTCCAGGCGGGGGATTCATCCTCCGACAGCTCGCGTGCGTCCGTTCGCTGGCTCGGTCATGGAGTAGACTGAAGCCAGGAGAAGCCCGATCGTATGCTAGAACCCGTCCTCTTCGGCCTCAACTATGGAGCCGCCTGCGCCGCGCAGCCCGGCCCGATGCAGGCCTTCTTCCTCTCTCGCGTCGCCCAGGTCGGATGGCGGCGGACACTGCCGGCGTGCCTGGCGCCCATCCTGGGCGACGGGCCCATTGCCGCGCTCGTGCTGCTGGCGCTGCGGCAGGTGCCGTCCGGCATGGAGCGCGCCCTGCGGGTCGCCGGCGGACTGCTGCTGCTCTACATGGCCTTCCTGGCGTTCCGGTCGCTCCGCAGAGACGACCTTGGCGCGCAGGCGGACTCGGAGCGCACGCCGCATAGCCTGCTGCAGGCACTCGCGGTGAACATCATGAACCCGGCGCCGTACATCAGTTGGGCCACGGTGCTGGGGCCGGACGTGATGCGCCAGTGGACCCGGCAGCCCGCGGGCGCCATCGGCCTGGTCGCGGCGTTCTACGCGGTGCTCACCGTGGGCAACGCGTTCCTCATCGTTGCGATGGGCCTGCTGCACGGCCTCGGCCCCCGCTTCGTGCGCGGCATGATCCTGGTGTCGGCGCTGCTGCTGGCCGCGCTGGGGGTGTGGCGGGTGGCTGGGAGCGCGATGGGGTAGAAGCCGGAAGCCAGAAGGCCGGTGGCGCGACGGCCGGACCGGTCGGGGAGGGGCAGATGCACAGGCTCTGCCGTGGTTCGCTCGTGATGGCGATCATCTGGGGCACCGGCCTGACCGTTGCCGTGGCGCTGGTTGGGCTGCCCGCCCTCCTGGTGTATCAGGAGTGGCGCCAGCTGCAGGTGACCACCGAGCCGGTGCTGCTCACCTGCCTCGTGGCCGGCGCGTCGCTCGATCGCGCGTTTGTGCCAGACCGCGCTGGCGGCGGGGAGAGCCAGATCCGGCTGCGGCTGCATGGCCGGCAGCGGCTGGTTCAGACGCTCAGTGAGCTCAAAGGCGCCGTCGCTATTGCCTCGCCAGACCAGGCGCTGGAGTTCGCGCGGCTCAGAACCGGGCCCGCATTGGCGGACGGGTGGGTCGATGGACCGCAGATGGCGGAGATCGTCCGGGTCGACCGGCCGTACCGCCGGGTGACCGATGACCTGGGCGGGAGCCGTCTGGCCTGGCTGGGGTACCATCCCGGAGCCATGTCGGGCACGTGTGGCCTGTTGCATCCGAAGGCGTTCAAGGCAGGGCGATTCACCGAAGCCCGCGCCCACCCGGTGTCGGGCGGCTACGTCGTTGAGCGTTGGGTGCTCGTAGGGGTTGGCGCGGACAAGTACCGCGTGCAGCTCGTACGCGAGCACGTTGGGCTGGATGGCGCCTGCAGCCGTGAGGTGGTGAAGGACCGCGCAGCGCCACGCCTGCCAGGCAGCCAGTTCACGTTTCCTCCTGGTTGCTAGCCCGGCCTATCCATGGGTGACCCTGGACGGGCACGGAGGCCCATCCCACCACGGCGCTCGTGCATCACCGGGCTAGAGGCATCAGGCGCCGATCGCCGACTTCTGGCTTCTAGCTTCTGGCTTCTCCCTTCCGACTCACGCCCCGAAGAAGTTGTACGTTGGCGTTCCCATCAGCAGGCTTGCGAGTGCCCAGATGCTGCCCATCACGCAGTCGCCTAGGACGAGGCCGAGGAAGAAGGGGAGCACGATGCGGTAGAAGCGCAGGCCGCCGTAGCGCATCGTGATGACCTTGAGCGTCCAGGCGATCAGCATCGGCACCCAGAGCAGGTGGATGGACCAGGACGACGAGATGGCGTAGCCGATGGGGTGGAACGGGAAGCCGAAGAAGCGCAGGCGCATGAAGAAGAGCCCCAGCGTGGTGAAGAAGCCCAGCCCCATCGCGGTGGACGCCTGCAGGTTCGGCTTGTTGTCCAGCGAGCCGGCGACCCAGTTGTTCATCCGGTTGAACGCCTCTTGCGCGTGCCCCGAGTTGGAGTTGAACTTCGCCGTCACCCCGAGCTGGTAGCCCTGGTGCTCGAAGGCCCAGAACGTGCTGAGCACCGCCAGCGCCGTCGCGAGCAGGATCGCGACGAGCATGCGCCTGGCCTGGAGCTGGCGCGCGTGGGCCATCTGCAGCCCCTCCAGGCCGACGGGCATCGTGTCGCCGCGGTGGGCGCGGGTCATCGAGTAGCTCATCGTGAAGAAGGCCATGTCGTGCTGGCGCAGGCCGGTCGTTCCGAACATGCGCGTGAGCATGGCGTCCGGCCCGATGAAGTGGAAGTCGTGCACCGGCGGGCCCAGCTCGGCGCGGATGCGGGTGATGACCGTGATCGTGGCGAGGTAGATGCCGAACCACGCCACCGCGACCCACCACTGCGCCCCGGCCAGCATCCAGAAGGCGCACAGCCCGCCGAAGCCCAGCGCCAGCCCGGCCAGAGCCCCGCGGTCGCTCAGCGCCTCCTTGCCTGCGTGCCTGTCGGTCTCCTCGCCTCGCCCGATGGCGCTGCGCCAGATGGCCGCGTAGGTCTTGCGCCCCGTGTAGAGGTAGAAGACGAACAGGCCGACGACGCTGCCGAACCCCTGCTCCTTGATGAACGGGAAGTCCGGCGTCACGTCCCAGGCCATCGCGTTCGAGACGACCATCTGCATCTTCCAGAACAGGAAGAAGAACCAACAGGAGAAGAGCAGGTCGACGGGGAGCAGGAAGCTGAGGCCGATCGCGAGGGGATAGAACGTGATCGGGAACCAGTCGATGCCGGTCCACGGCTTCGTCGTGAAGAGCGGGCGCAGGTCGTTCACGTCGACCTTGATGCCCGGCACCTGCGGGTACAGGTAGGCAATGCCGTTCCAGAGGCTCAGCGTCGCGGCCAGGGCGAAGCCGGCCCACATCAGCTTGTTGCGGAAGAAGCCGGAGCGCGGGTTCGGGTCCGTCATCTGCAGGGGGAGCAGGATGATCGGGAACGTGAGGCGCTCGTAGTCGGCCCACTGGCGGCGGACCAGCACGTTGATGCAGTTGGCGGTGAAGAGGAGCAGCACGAAGAAGCCGGTCCACGCCAGCATCGGCGTGAGCCACACGCTCACCGTCTGCCATGTGTTGAACGTGGTATGGCCCAGATAGTGGCCGCGCAGCGCCTCGCGGTCGCGCACGACGAGCCACGAGGGGAACGAGTCGAGGAACGACCAGCCGTTCTGCTTGCCGAACCAGGCGCCGTGCGGGATGATCTGGTTCAGCAGGCTGACGCCGTCGAGCCCGGCCATGCCCGTCGAGATCGCCAGCATCGTGTAGAGGGTCAGCAGCTCCCCTTGCTGCAGCACCAGGCGCGGGGCGATGCGGCGGAACAGCGCGTTGAAGCCGACCAGCGCGAACAGGACGAAGACGACATTCGCGAAGAGGGAGATCGTCGAGACGTAGGGGCCGAAGAGGACGCGCTCCTGCTTGACGATCCAGTACGTGTTGCAGGGCACGAGCAGCGCGCCGAGGAGGATGGCGCGCGCGGACACGCCCCGCGGCTTGGCGGGAGGGATGGGGTGGGGCGTGTCCGGCGTGCTTGCTCTCATGTGGGCAGGTCCCGCGCCGGTCTGGACGGGCACGGAGGCCCATCCCACCACGGCGTTCGGGCTGCGCAGGACGGGCACGGAGGCCCATCCCACCTCGGCGCTTGCGCAGGACGCGGATCGGTCTTGCTCGCTGTCATGGCAGCGTGTTGCCGGCGGCGCGGTAGATCTCGTACCACTGCGGCCGGGTCAGCTCGATGTCGGATGCCTGGGCGCATTGCTTCACGCGCTCCGGGCTCGTCGTGCCGACGATGGGCTGCATCCGGGCCGGGTGCCGCAGGAGCCAGGCGATGGCGATGGTGGTCTTCGTGACGCCATAGGCCTTGGCCATCGCGTCGAGGGCCTCGTTCAGCTCGGGGAACTCCGGGTTGTCGATGAACGGCCCCTTGAAGAAGCCATGCTGGAACGGGGACCACGGCTGGATCGTGATCCTGTGCAGGCGGCAGTAGTTCAGGATGCCTCCATCGCGATCGATCGAGCGGTCGATCTCCATGTTGACGTTCAGGCCCTGGTCGATCATGCCGGTGTTGGTGATGCTGAGCTGGAGCTGGTTCGCCTGCAGCTTCATCGGCAGGCTGGCCTGCAGCAGCTCGATCTGGCTCGGGTTGTGATTGCTGACGCCGAAGTGGCGCACCTTTCCGCTCGCCTGCAGCGCGCCGAACGCCTCCGCGACCTCCTCCGGCTCGACCAGCGCGTCGGGGCGATGGAGCAGCAGCACGTCCAGGTAGTCGGTATCGAGGCGCCTCAGGATGCCGTCGACCGAGGTCAGGATGTGCTCCTTGGAGAAGTCGAAGAACCCCTGGCGGATGCCGCACTTGCTCTGTAGGATGAGCTTCCCTCGGTCAATGCCGAGCCGCTTCACGGAGGCCGCGAAGACCTCCTCGCTCTTGCCGCCGCCGTAGATATCGGCATGGTCGAAGAAGTCGATGCCGGCGTCCAGCGCGGTTCCGATGAGCGTGTCGGCGGCCTTCGGGTCCATGCCGGAGATTCGCATGCACCCCAGCGACACCTGCGATGCCTGGATCGTACTGGTACCTATTCGCACGGTCTTCATAGCTGCTCCCGTCGAGGTCAGATGGACTTCTTGCACGGCCATATTCGCCCTGGCGCGGGCGGCGACCTGCCCCAAGACCTGTGCGGGCATCGTCCCAATGGAGTATAGTGACGGCAATCCTACCAGGTGGGCACGCCGCCCCTGCGCGCCCGGAATGAGGTGACATGAAACCGAACTACGCAGCACTGGCGGCGCTGGCCGCAGTCCTGGTTGCCCCAGGAGCCTCGGCGCAGGCCCCGGCGCAGCCACCGGCGGACGACAAGGTGAAGACGCTGCTGTCGCAGGTGGCGAAGGCCTACAAGGAGCTGACCGCGTTCTCGGCCACCATCGAGACCGCGTCCACGGGCGCGCAGCCGATGAAGCTGACCACCAAGCTCGTGCTCCAGAAGCCGAACAAGCTGGCAGCCGAGATCCAGCGCCCTGCCGATTCCGCGCGCGTGGTCGCCGATGGCAAGTTCCTTTACGCCGACAACTCCACGGAGAAGACGACCTACGTGAAGCAGCCGGTCGGGTCGTTCTCGGACATCGTGCAGCAGCTTGCTCGAAACGGCGGGGCCGGCATCGGATTGCTGCCGATCCTCCTGACGAGCGACAAGATCGAAGAGCAGATCGTCCCGGGCCAGGGAGCCAAGACGCAGATCGGGCCAGACGAGACGGTGGACGGCGTGGCCTGCGACGTGGTATCGGCCGAGTTGGGCACCGCGGAGAACGGGGCGCGGTTCACGTTCGCATTCGGTAAGCAGGACCACCTGCTTCGCCGGATCGCTCTCGCTTCGCTCAAGGCGGGTTCGACCGATGGCGCGACCGAGACGTACAGCGGCCTGACGACGAGCCCGACCATCACCGAGGCGACCTTCGCCTACACGCCGCCCGCGGGCGCCAAGCCGATCGACAAGCCTGCCGAGCCCCTCATGTACGACGCGCGGGTGAAGAAGGGCGCTGCGCCGCTGCCGATCGCGGGCAAGGACCTCGACGGCAAGCCCGTGACGGTGGCGCAGTACAAGGGGAAGGTGTTGCTGATCGACTTCTGGGCGACGTGGTGCGGGCCGTGCGTCGCCGAGGTGCCGAACGTGGTGAAGGCGTACAACAAGTACCACGCGAAGGGCTTCGACGTCCTGGGCGTCTCGCTGGATCGTGCGCCGGATAAGGCGAAGCTGCAGAAGTTCCTCAAGGACCAGAAGATGCCGTGGCGGCAGATCTTCGACGGCAAGTTCTGGGAGGCGGCGAACGCCAAGGCCTGGGGCGTGCAGTCGATCCCGTTCATGGTGCTGATCGGCAAGGACGGCAAGATCGCTGCGATCAACATGCGCGGTGAGGCGCTCGATCCGGCCATCAAGGCGGCGCTTGCGAAGTAGCCGCCGCGCTGCCATGCGCAAGCCGAAGCCGGCCCCGTGATCGTCCGCGGGGCCGGCTTCGCTGCGTCTGGGGATGTCCGCTACGCGGGCTGCAGCACGAGGCGTGGCTCGGCTGGCTCGCGCAGGCGCCCCTCGGCCAGGGTGAGCACCACGTCGCAGCGCTCGAGGACCGCGGCACTGTGCGCGATGAGGAACGTGGTCCGCCCCTCCATCAGCCGCTCCAGGGCCTCCAGGATGGCGGCCTCCGTCACGACGTCGACCGAGCTGGTCGGCTCGTCCATGATGATGATGGGAGCGTTGCGCAGGAACGCGCGGGCGAGAGCGAGCCGCTGCCGCTGGCCGCCGGAGAGGGCCATACCCCGCTCGCCAACGGCCGTGTCGTAGCCATCCGGCAGGCTCTCGACGAAGTCCGCCACGTTCGCCGCGCGCGCCGCTTCGGCGATGTCCTCCGGCGTTGCGTCCGGGCATCCGTACGCGATGTTCTCCCCGATGCTTGCCGAGAAGAGCACCGGCTCCTGGAACACGACGGTGTACTGGCTGCGCAGGTCGTCCACGCGGTAGTCGCGGAGGTCGACGCCATCGAGCGTCACGGCGCCCGACGTCGGGTCGTACAGGCGCAGCAGCAGGTTGGCGAGGGTGCTCTTGCCGGCGCCGGTCGCGCCCGCGATGCCGACGCGCTGGCCGGGCCGAACCGTGAAGCTGACGCCGTCCAGGGCGTGGCGGTCGGGCGTGTACTGGAACGACACGTCCTGGAAGCAGACCTGCCCGCGCGCCCTCTCGATCGCCTGGGCGTCGGCCTTCTGCGGGACGTCTACGGGCTCGTCGAGGAATGCGTAGGCGCGCTCCAGGCTGGCGAGGTGAGATTGAACCGCGACGGTCTTGCGGCTGACCGTCTTGAGCGGGCTGTACAGGTCGCCGACGTAGCTGAGGACCAGCAGGAACTGCCCGAGCGTCAGCGCATGGTGCAGGACGTCGCTGATGCCCACGTAGGTCACCAGAGCGACGCCCACCGCGGTCGTCATGTTGATGAGCAGGCCGAGCGAGCCCTCCACCATGTTGAGGCGCAGGCGGGCCCGCACGCAGTCGTCGGTCCTGCTCACGAAGCGGTGAAGCTCGCGATCTGCCTGCCCGAACGCCTTCACCACGCGCAGCAGCCCCAGCACTTCCTGCACCACGCCCAGCGCCTGGCTCTCCTGGCGCTTGATGCGGCGCGACTGCTGGCGGAGCATGGGCCGCGAGAGGCGCGTGAGCAGGTACAGAATGGGCGAGACGACCAGCGCGACGCATCCGATGGTGAAGTCCAGCCGCAGCAGCACCGCCAGCATGCAGATGAGCATGACTGCCGCCGAGACCGCCGGGATCGCGTCGTCGATGTACAGCGAGTCGATGGCGCCGGCGTCCGACTGGATGCGGTACATCGCATCGGTCGAGGTGCGGTCCGTGTGGTACGAGAGGGAGATCGCCTGGGCGTGGCGGAACAGCCGGGCGCGGAAGTCGAGCGACAACCGCTGGCCGGTGTAGGCGGACAGGACGGAGCTTCCGAGGCTGCGGAGCTGTCCCAGCAGGACGATCGCAAGCGACATCAGGCAGACGCCCAGCAGCAGCGACTGATCGGCGGGATGGCTACCCAGGAAGGACGTCGCGAAGCGAGGCACTGGCTTGTGGTGGACGATGCTGTCGACAGCGATCTGCATGGGCACCGGCCCAAGGAGCGAGAGCGGGGTAGAGAGCAGTTCCAGCGCGAGCACGCCAACGAGATGCGGCATGTATCTGCGCGGCTCGCGCACCAGTCGTCTGTAGAGATCGCTCTCGCGGAACGCCAATGCTTGCTCCTCCTGTGCCGCAGACCAGCCCCGCAGCCTGACTGGATGATAGCGGGCGAGGATGAAGCGACCATGAAGAGCATGGAGTGGAAGAGGCAACACCCGGGCTGTGCATGGGTGGTACTGGACGGCACGGCGGCCCCTCCCACCACGGCACTCGTGCATGATCTCGGCACAGGCAGTGGCGCCAGGCAGAGCGAAGCCGGCCCGCGCGTAGGATGCGGGGCCGGCTTCGCGAGTGCACGGCAGGTCGCGCCGAGCGGCGTCCCTACTTCCCAACCCCCGCTGCGCCGATGCCGTAGATGCGGAACTCGTGGCCAGTGCTGAGTTCGGCCTTCTCCGCGATGACTTCGACGCGGACGCGGTGCTTGCCGGGCTGCAGGTTGCGGGCGATCTGCTCCGTCGGCGTGTACCAGCCCCAGGTGCCCTCGAACCAGGCTTCCAGCGTGGTCGGGTTGGCGCCGTCGACGGTCACGCGGGCATGGCCGGTGGCGCCTCGGAAGCGGTAGAAGGTCAGGGAGAACTGGCGGCCGTCGCCCTCTAACTCGATGGCGCTGCCCGGCTTGTCAGCGAGCCAGCATCTCTCCTTGGTGTCGAGCGTCCAGCCCTCGTTCGCCACCGGCTTCAGGTCCATCGCGTCGGTGTATGAGGTGAACTCGAAGAGGTCCGTGTAGAGCGGCTTGGGCGTCGCCGCGATCCTCGACGCCTTGCGGGCCGCCTTGATCTGGGCGAGCAGGTTGGTCACGTAGCGGGCCGCCTGGGCGTGGCCGAAGTCGTTCGGGTGCACCTCGTCCGGGCTGATGTCGGTCCACTTCATGCGCCCTGCCTCGATCTCGGGCCACAGCGCGTCGCGGTAGCTGAGCATGGGCAGGTTGTAGTGCTTGCCGATCTTGATCTGCGGCTCCTGCACGTTGCCGCCCGCCTTGTTCATCATGAACAACATCACGACACCGGGCTTGTTCGGCTGCTTGAGGATCTGCCGGAGGAGACCTTCGTAGGTGTCCGAGTGCGCCTGGTCGGGGCCGTCGTTGACGGCGTACTCGACGACCACGAAGTCCGGCTTGTGGCCCAACAGGTCTCGCTTGGCGCGGACGCACCCGAACGGGGTGCCCGTCGCGCCGATGCCCGCGTTGACGAACGTGACCTTGGACTTCGGGAATTGCTCCTGCCACCACTTGGCGGCGAGCGCGCCGTAGCAGTGGTTGGCGTCCGACGCGAGGGCGCCTGCCGTGATGGAGCCGCCGATGACCGCCACGGTGATCGGCTCGCCGCGCTCGGCCCGGGCCATAACGCGCTGGATGCGGGTCGCGTCGCCGGGGCTGACGATGGAGCGCTTGAGGATGGCCTCGTCATCCTGCGCGCCGGCTGCGCAGCAGAGCGACGACAGGATTGCGGCCGCCGCAAGAACGATGAGTGTGTGCGTCAGTGTCACTGTGTTGCTCCTGGTGCGCAGATGGGCGCAGCTACGAAGTCTCGTTGTTGGCCATCGCGCGCATGCGCTCCGCGATCAGTGGTGCCCTTGCCTGGCTTGCCGCATCGGGCGGCAGGTGGTAGGAGATGGCGTCTACGAAGTTCGCATCGCTTAGCATCTGGCTGAACCAGGCTGAGACATACTCGACCACGTCGGGCTCGGTTGCCGCCAGCTCGTCGCTGAGTTCGGGACGGCAATCGATGACCTGCACGATGTCGGCAATGTCGTGGCTGAAACGGTAGTCGCCGCCGCCCCGGTCGCCGAATGCCTCGATCTTCATCGCCATGAAGTACGGCGCGCTCACGTGTCGGACCACCACGCCGTTCCCCATGTCGAGCTGGACTGCATGATCGAAGGCCGGCTCGGTCCACCGGTCTGCGCATCTGCCTACGTAGACGACATCGACAAGGTGGTCGCCGACGATCCGTCTGCTTATCGGTGCGCCGGCGCGGATGTCATGCCGGAAGCGACGCGCCCTCAGCTCCTCATCGAGCTTGGCCTCCTCCGCCAGTGAACGGGCGCCGAGTATCACGTCCACATCACCGGTCGGTCTGATATCGGGCGCCGCACGATCCGTCAGCAGCGCCGCGGTCACCGCTCCGCCGAAGAACACGGATCCATCCCGGAGTTCGCCAAGCTGCGATGCCACGCATCTTATCGCGTCAAGGCACTTCTCTCGTTCGGTCGTTCCCGCCTCCCAGTCTGCTCTGCAGGATCTCGATCGCCAGCTTCGCTTCGCGAGGACGGCCCTCCCGGATCGCGTCGGTGAGGGCGAGCATCTCGTACAGGTCGACATCGGTGGCGGCGGCCCGCGGTGCGCGCCGGTCGAGTGGCGAGAACTCCAGGCCTCGGATGGTTCCTTCTGGATCTGGCCAGACAGGTGGTGGTGTGTCCGGCTGCACGATAAGCTGCTTCAGCGGCGGGGCGGCGTATCCGGTGGGTATGCCGCGCGTGAGGCCGCCGCGGACCACTGGGAAGGCGTACTTCGCTCCGTGGATCAGGAACTCGGCGAGTGAGCGCATGGCAACTCGTCGCGACGTCGGGACATAGAGCCGCGCCAGTTCGGCTCGGCGCAGCGATGCGTGCACCTGCGACTGCGCGACGCCGAGTTGCGCTGCTAGCGACGACTGTGTCCAGGGCTCTCCGTCGTGTGCCGCTAGCTTCGCGAGCACCAGAACATCCAGGCTGTTAAGGTCCATGCGTCGATTATAGCATAATCTGAAATCTAGATATACGATCCACTCGCAGCCGCGATCGACTACGATGGTGTGCCGCGCCGAAGCACGCGCAGGTCGAAGAGGCCGCCGGCGATGCTGCCTGGCTTCGCCTCGAAGCGGATCGTGGTATGGCTCTTGCCCTTCGTCGTCTCCGGCGCCAGCGGATAGTCGACCGTGAAGAACTGGCCCGAATGCGCGGCGGTCAGTTCCTGCGTGGCGATGCGCTGGCCGTCGACGAGAACGTCGAACGTGCGGCCGGTGTCGCTGCCCCAATAGGCGCAGTGGAGTGAGACCGGCCCGTCGGCGGGCACGGCCAGGTCGTAGCTGAACCAGCCCCCGGCGTCGCGCCAGCGCAGGTAGGGCTCGGGGCCATCGCCGGCGTTGGATCGCTCAGACTGGATGCGGTGCGCCGATTCCGAGCCCTCGACGCCTGGCTGCACGCGGTCGATGGTGATCTCGTCCAGCCTCTTCGCCTCCCGCTCGTCGGCCTCGATCTTCGCCTTCATCGCCTCATACGCCTGCGCGTCTAGCACTTGCCAGTAGATCGAGTACCGCTGGTCGTGGATGCGGTAGAAGGGGACGAGCGTGACGTCGGCCGGCCGCGCGATCCCCTTCGTCTTGAAGGCGAGCGTGTTGCCGGGGACGCGCGTGAGGCCTGCAGCCGCCTGCCCCACCGTGCCGATGAGAACGGGCACCTGCAGCGCCGGCATCAGCTTGCTGCCCGCGTTGCGCCCGCTGGCGTCGCTGATGTAGTCGCTCTGCGTCAGGTCGTCCGAGGCGAGCGCGCCTGCCAGCAGGATCGGACCATAGAGGTAGGCCAGGTAGTCCTTGCTCCTGGGCAGCATCTCGACGCGAAGCTGCATCGGCAGGGCGATATCGACGCGGTCGCCGGACTTCCACGTGCGGCGGATGTCGGCGTAGGAGCCGGGCGTGACGGGCACGTTGGCAGGCTTCCCGTTCACCTTCAGCACGACCGGGCCGGTCGCCCAGCCGGGGATCCGCACGGACAGCGTCATCTCGGTAGGATGCTCCAGCGTGAGCGCGAGCGACGACGTGTTGGCGTCCGGGAAGCGTGTGGCCTGTGTCAGGCGGAGGCCCTTGTCCTTCCAGGTCACCTCGGACGCGATGAACAGGTTGACCATCAGCCGGTCGGCCGCGCGGGCGTAGATCATCTCGCCGTACTTCGCGTGGTTCTCCATGCCGGTCTGCACGCAGCACCAGAAGCTGTCCTCGTCGGACGAGTAGATGCGGTAGTGGCCGGGGCGCATCGAGGTGAAGTACACGTAGCCGCCGCGGTCCGGGTGCTCCGACGAGAGGATGTGGTTGTACAGCCCGCGCTCGTAGTAGTCGACGTACTCCACCCGCGGGTCGGCCAGGTAGAGCTTGCGCGTAAGCTTGAGCATGTTGTACGTGTTGCAGGTCTCCGGGCCGGCGCGCTCGGTGACCTTCGCCTCGAACTGCTCGGGCGGGAAGAAGAACTCCCACTGGCTGTTGCCGCCATTCACCCACGAGCGGCGGTGGACCACCTCGTTCCAGAAGTTCACGGCCGCGTCGTGCCAGGGCTTCTCGCCGGTCAACTCCCAGATGCGCTCGTAGCCGGTGAACTTGGGGAACTGGGTGTTGGCATGGATGTTGTCGAGCGCGCTGCCGTCGCCGGCCGCGAGCGGGTCGAACAGCTTCGTGTGCTTGAACTTCATCGCGAGGTCGAGGTACTTCCGCTCGCCGGTCAGCGCATAGGCGTCGCAGAGCGGCTCGTGCGGGCTGCCATGCTCGGGTGCGAGCATCGCCTGCCACTGCTCGGGCGTCAGCTTCGCGGTGACCGCGACCCACCAGTCCGCCTGCTTCAGCCAGACCTCGCGTGCCTTCGCAGAGCCGCAGTAGAGCCAGGCGTCGCGCAGCCCGGACATGATCTTGTGCTGGTGGTACCAGGGGCCCACGGGCATCGGCGGCACCTCGCCGGCCGCGATCCTGGGCCAGTAGTCGCGCGCCTCGCTCTCGCGGTTCAGGATGGCTCCCGTGCCCAGCGCCTGCTGGACGGCGGCCATCTGGCTGACCATGTACTCGGCGCGCCGCTTCATCTCCGGGTCGCCGGTTGCGGCGTACATCAGGGAGCAAGCGGTGGTGTAGTGGCCCACCGTGTCCGAGCCGCCCGCATCCCAGCCACCGTACTGCTTGCCCTTGGGCTGGAGCCCAGCGATGCGCCGCATGATGCAGAGGAGCCTGTCCGGGTCCGTGCGCAGGATGAAGGTGCGGTTGATCTCCATGGCGTGTTTGAACGGGCCATCGAGCAGGCGAACCGACGTGAGCGGGAACGTCTCGACGCTGAGGCGGACCATGGGCTTCACCTTGTACGTGGGGTGGGCGGCAGGCTGCGGGAGAGCAGGCGTCGACGCGGCCCACAGCGCCAGCGGCACGAGACCGGCAACCAGGCGGGGCATTGCACGATGGGGCACAGGGTCACCTCTGCAGTGTCTCCGCTCGACTCCTGATGCCGGCGGGACGTTCTCCCCCGGCGGGGCGTGGAGCAGGAAAGCGGGCAGTATGGACAGAACTTGTTGCGGCCACGCGGCTGTGAGGCCGCGGACTGGCCAAATGGCCTTCGACGCGAGTGAACCGTATGCGCGCGACACGCAGCCTTGGTGTTCAGGTCCTCTTCGTCGTCCTGCTTGGGCATACCTGCAGCGCCCAGTCCCCGCCGATCCGTCGCCTCAGTTGGGACGGCCAGTTCGCCGATGCCGTCTACCGGGTCGATCGGCGGGTCCTACGTGAGGCAGGATCGCGCTACCGACCACTGGTTGACAACGCGGACCGTGTGCACCTCAGCCTCAGGTACATGGCCGACGGTTCGCGCCTCGTCCAGGTTGCCACACCTGCCGCCTGGGGGGAGGACAAGGCGGTGGGGTGCGCAACGGAGTGCGCCGGCGTTCTCGGATGGCCCATCGCGGACCGCTATGTCTGCCCCAGCGGCGCCAGCCTCATCGTGGGCATCATGGCGCCACGGCGTGAGGGGCGGAGTTGGCGCGAGACCGTGCCATGGCCGGGCCTCGTTGCCGTTCTCGAGCGCGCGGGGGCGTCCCAGGTCGAGCTGCGGCTGCGCGCGTCCGGCATGCCCCTCTCGTCGCAGGTCCGCATGACGGGGTGGGACGACGCAGGCAACGCCGCGACGGAGATCCGGGTTCGGCTGTGTGCCGCCTCCTCGCCGCCGGCCGCGATGGACCTCGTCCTGGGGTTCTCGCCGGAGTTCATCCGAGCGGCGCTCCTCACCGGGCTCCTCGCGCTCCTCGGCGCATTCGGCACCATCCTGGCGGTCTACCGAAGCGCCAGCCGCGGCCGCCGGCCCGTCGCCACCCAGGTCAGGTTCGTCCGATGGACCACGCACGTGGCCTCGGTTGGATGGCTTGCCGCGGCAGTCGGTGGCGGCGTCACGTTCCTGCCGGTTCTCCTGCGTGTGTCGGGCGGGGCCGGGATGGCCATCCGCGTCGGCATCGTGTTCGGCCCCGCAGTTGCCTTCTACGTCCTCCTCGCCGTTCTCTCCAGCCGGCTCAGGCGCTCGGCCCCTCAGCAGGAGATGGCGCCTCGCGTCCTGTCGGGGCCGCTCCTCGCGCTCTTGATCTTGCCCGGTGTCGCCCTCGGCATCTACCTTGCCGCCTCCGGTGCGTCGCACACGGGTCCCATCCTGAGGAACGTCGACCGAACCGTCAGGTGGCTGCCCTTCGTCCTGCTGGGGCTCGTAGCGATGCAACTGGCCCTCTTCCGGATGCTGCGAGGTCGATCGCGGACGGTTGCGACCGGTGACCTCTGGCACCGGTGTCGCGATCTGGCTGCGGCGTCCGGCGTCTCTCTCGGGACGGTCCGCATTGTCGATGGCCGGATGCTGCGCAGCAATGGCTCCGCGGGCGCGGGCGGCTCCCTAGCTCTGACGCGCCAGGCCGTCGAGCTTCTGCCGAGGGCGGAGATCGACGCCCTTGTGGCGCACGAACTGGGCCACATGAAGCTGCATCACGTCGAGATGCGGGCGCGCGCCATCGTAGGCCTGTGCCTGCCGTTCGCCGCTCCGGCCGCCTGGGGCATGCTGACCGGCCAGTGGATCCTTGCTGGACTGGTAGTGCTGGCCGGGCCGATCGCCTTCGCGCTGGCCTCGCCGCTCATGCGTAAGCAGGAATTGGCGGCCGACGCTCTGGGCGCCGAGATGCTCGGCGATCCGCGCGCGATGATGCGGATGCTCGCGCACGTATCGTGTCTGAACCGCATCAAGGCCGATCGGCCACGCTGGGTCCAGGCAATCTCCACGCACCCGGCCACCGAGCGCCGTGTTCACGCGCTCGCGGCCAGGTTCGCCGTGCCTCAGGACGAAGCGGACGCCATCCTGCGCCAGTACCAGCAACCGCCCGCCGCCGCGTGCCTGGTTCCTCCGGCTGATCGGTACCACGTCGAGGCGTGAGCTGCCGGTTTGCGCCGCACCCCTCGCGGCAGCCCTCCTGCTCACCGGGACGCCAGCACCATGTGCACCGCCATGGCGATGCCGAGGACGGCCAGGACGAACGCGACGACTACACCGGGCGGCACTCGCGGCGGGTAGTACGGCTCGCCGCGGGCCAGGCGGCGGGCGAAGGCCAGGTGCTGGGCCGCCGAGTGCACGTTGGTCAGGATGCCCAGCACGATGAGGCCCGACCCGACCCAGAGCGAGAGGCCGGAGGTCGGGGGCACCGCGGCGTGCTGGGCCACGGCCACCTCGCGGAGGAAGAGGCCGAAGCGCGCCACGACGAAGCCGAGGCCCATCAGCGCCAGGCCCGTGCGGATCCACGCCAGGAGTGTGCGCTCGCCGGCCAGGTAGACGCGCGGGTCCTTCATCGCCAGAGGGCGGTGCGGCTTCTCGGCGGGCGTCGGGGCGTCGGGGTGGTTCTCGGTGCTCATCGGAAAGACGGTACCTCCACGGCGTCACCGCCGGACATCGCCGACGAGTGGGCGCAGATGCCGGCGGCGGTCCACTGCGCCGCGGTCACCGCGTCGACGCGTGCATGCCGGTCCTCGACGATGGCGCTGACGAATTCGTGCACCAGGTGCGGGTGCGAGCCGTGGTGGCCGCCGCCCTTCACGAAGCTGATGCCGCGCTTCTCGTCGGTGTAGGTGAAGCGCCGCGTGTACATGCGCAGCGGCTCCGGCAGCAGGTCGGCGCGATCGGGCGGTTCCGGCACCTCGCAGGTCTCCTCGCGGGGCTGGCCGGGCACCACCGGGCTGGAGCTGAACAGCACGGGCGGCTGGCCCTCCATCTGCCACTCGTAGCACGCGTTCTCGCCGTAGATCGTGAAGCTCTCGATGTAGGCGCGGGCGCAGTGGAAGAGCGTACGCGTGACCTCGGCGACGAGGCCGGGCTGGTCGGTCTCGAAGAGCGCGGTTTCGGCCGGCCACGGGTTGCCGTACTGGCGCGTCAGCTCCTCGCGCATGCGGCCGGCGCCCAGGCAGCGCACCCGGGTTGGGTAAGAGCCCGAGATGGCGAAGAGCGGGCCGACGGCGTGGGTGGAGTACCACATGGGCGGCATGCCGGCCCAGTACGGGGGGAGCCCCTCCAGGTCCTGGTAGTGCGCGCCGCGCATGAGCTGGATGTGGCCGAACTCGCCGCGCGCCTGCATATCGAGGGCGAAGAGGCACTGGCGCGTGTAGACCGCGGTCTCCATCATCATGTAGCGCCTGCCGGAGGCCCGCTCCGCCGCCACGAGGCGATGCAGGTCGTCCAGCGACGTGGCGGCCGGCACCGCGCACGCGCAGTGCTTCCCGGCTTCGAGCGCGGCCACCGCCTGGCGGGCATGGTTCGGGATGTCCGTCACCAGGTGGATGGCGTCGATGTCCGGGTTGGCGATAAGCTCCTCCACGGTGGTCACCGCGCGCACGTCCGGGTAGCGCTCGGCGCAGCGGGCCAGACGCCCGGCATCGAGGTCGGACATGCTGACCGCCCGGACGTGCGGGTGGTCCATGTAGATGGGCACGAACTCGGCGCCAAAGCCAAGGCCGGCAACCGCCACGTGCAGCTTCCGCATCTGGTGCTCTCCTCGGCTGGTTGGGGCGCGCTGGACG
This sequence comes from uncultured Chthonomonadaceae bacterium, assembly GCA_964519955.1. GTDB lineage: Bacteria > Armatimonadota > Chthonomonadetes > Chthonomonadales > CAJBBX01 > CAZFLM01. The sequence continues at coordinate 77,057 of CAZFLM010000027.1, forward strand.
GGCGCGGAGGCCCATCCCACCACGGCGCTGGTCGTTCGGGACGGGCGCGGAGGCCCATCCCACCACGGCGCTGGTCGTTCGGGACGGGCACGGAGGCCCATCCCACCACGGCGCTGGTCGTACCGGACGGGCGCGGAGGCCCATCCCACCACGGCGCTGGTCGTTCGGGACGGGCGCGG
>CAZFLM010000028.1:0-18255 GCA_964519955.1 uncultured Chthonomonadaceae bacterium
CAGTATAGCAGGACAGACCACTCAGTGCAATCGCTTATTTTAACGCCTATGGGGGTTGGGGGAGGGGTGAGCCTGCCTCCCGTCGCAGCCCACCGAACGATCGGAAGGGAAGACCCTGGAGGGTCGGCCTCCGTGCCGACCGCGCTTTGTAGCCCCCGCCCCTTGCGGGAGGGGGTTGGGGGAGGGGTGAGCCTGCCTCCTGTCGCAACCCATCGAACTCATCGGAAGGGAAGACCATGAAGCATATCTGGCTGTACATCAGCAAGGGCGATCTGGAAACCGAGTGGCGGCAGTGCGAGGAGGAGGGGCGCGACCTTTCCGGCGTCGAGGCGGAGTTCGCCGAGGTGATGGGGCTCGACCTGGAGGACCTCGCGAACCAGCCGGCCGCCGAGGAGCTGCTCGACAAGACGATCGAGCTGCCGATGCAGGTGGGCTACGAGTACGAGGAGCCTTCGGACCTGGAGGGCATCCGCGCGGTCCGTCCGGCGGAACGCCCAGCCCTGTCCGGCTTCACGCTGGACCCGGCCACGCTGGAGGATCGGGTGCATGGCGCCTGGACCGGCCGCTGCGTCGGGTGCCTGCTCGGCAAGCCGGTCGAGGGGTGGCGCCGCGAACGCATGTGGGGCTACCTGAAGGACCTGGGGCGCTGGCCGCTGGCCGACTACTTCCGCTACGACGTGGCCACGCCCGAGGCGCGCGAGAAGTACGATGTGCGCCCGGAGATGTGCTTCGCCGACCGCGTCACCGCGATGCCGGAGGACGACGACACCAACTACACGACGACGGGCTTCGCCATCATGAAGCGCTACGGCCCCTGCTTTACGCCGCAGAACGTTGCCGAGTTCTGGATGAACGACATCCCGCTGCTGCACACGTGCACGGCCGAGCGCGTGGCCTACCGCAACTTCACGCAACTCATCGCGCCGCCTGCGTCGGCATCGTTCCGCAACCCGTACCGCGAGTGGATCGGGGCGCAGATTCGGGCCGACTTCTGGGGCTACGTCGCGCCGGGCAACCCGGAGCTTGCTGCGGAGTATGCGTGGCGGGACGCATCTATCTCGCACGTGAAGAACGGCATCTACGGGGAGATGTGGGCGGCCGCGATGATGGCTGCGGCGTTCGCCACCAGCGACGTGCGGCAGGTGCTGCTGGCCGGCCTCGGGGAGATCCCCGCGAACTGCCGTCTGGCGGACGCGATCCGGCGGGTGATGGAGTGGCACGCGGGCGGGGTGGGCTACGACGAGGCGGTCGACAGGATCCACTCGGAGTGGGACGAGACGCGCAGCCACGACTGGTGCCACACCATCAGCAACGCGATGATCGTGGCCGCCGGCCTGCTGTGGGGCGAGGGCGACTTCGCGCGCTCCATCTGCCGTGCGGTGCAGCCCTGCTTCGATACGGACTGCAACGGGGCGACCGTCGGCTCGGTCATGGGGATCTTGCTCGGCCGGAAGGCGCTGCCCGGCGCGTGGGTCGACACCATCAACGACACGCTGGAGACGGGCGTGGCGGGCTACAACCGCGTGAAGCTGGCCGATATGACCCGCGAGACGCTGGAGCTGATCGAGAAGGTGGCGTCCGGGAAGTAAGGGCGACGCCGGGGCCGGCTGGGGGTCGTAGGGCGCGGTCTCCGCACCGCGCCGGGCACGTTGGAGCCCGTGCGGTGTAGGGGCAAGGACGCGATACACGACAACGTCAAGGACCCGGCGGGGCGCGGAGGCCCCACCCTACGAGTCGGTGCGAGGAGGGGCTCAGGCGGGATGCTGGCCGCCGCGAGCCCCTTTCGCATGCTTGAGTTCGGCCACCACGACGAAGCTGATAACGGAGAGCAGCGACCACGAGCTGATCTTGCCGCCGTGCACCGGGTGCCAGCCGAGCGCCTGATCGGGGTACTGCCACGCACCGAGGAAGGTGGCGATGTTCTCCGCCCCGAAGACGCAGAGGCCGATGAGCAGCATGGCGACGACGATGGGCATCCGCCGCCGCCGGCCGAGCACCGCGAAGGAGACCGTGCAGCGGATCAGCAGGAGCGACATGAGCCCCGCGAGCCACCAGCGCAGGTCCGGCATGACGTGGTGGGTGAAGAAGTTCACGTAGATGGCTGCCGCGGTCAGGCCGACGGGCCACGAGCGCGACCAGCCGTGCAGCTCCAGCCGCAGGCGGCGCCAGGCCTGGCACATGTAGCTGGCGACGCTGGCGTACATGAAGCCGCTGTAGAGCGGAACCGCGCCGATCTTGCTCCACGCCGCCTCTGGGTACGTCCACGAGCCCATCGTCGTCTTGTACGCCTCCAACGCCAGCCCCAGCACGTGGAAGACGCAGATCACCTTCAGCTCGTCCGCGGTCTCCAGCCGCGACCAGACCATGAGTGCCTGGACGCACAAGCAGAGGAGCAGGATCAGGTCGTAGCGGGGAAGGCCGGGCACATGGACCGCGCGCGACAGGGCCAGGATGAGGAAGATGGCGACCGGGAAGATGCAGCAGGACGCCTCCAAGGCGATGAAGGCCGCGAAGTCTGCTGCGGCGCGTCTGGCTGCGGGCAGCAGTTGGCCGGTGGCTCGGGCGGCGGTAGGCGTCTGCATGAGATGGGAGTCCTCGGTGAGCTGCGCGCGGGGGCGATGGACGCGCTCAGTGCCTACAGACGGATGCGGCCCGCCGGGCGTTTCGGCGCGGCGCGGCTTCTTGGCGCTCGATGGGAACGCTTCGGCTCTTCCTGACGAATGGTCTCTCGAATAGCGCGCGAAGGGAGGCACTATGGCGAACAGAAGGTGGGTGGCGGCTGCGCTCCTCGCGGCGTGTGCTCTGGCGGCCGGCTCCGCGACAGCGAGTGCTCAGGACAGCCAGCGCTTCACCGCGACCGTGGAGTTGGGGCCGACGTGGCAGACGCGCAACGATACTCGCATACCGGGTGACTCCGGCACCGGCTTCTCGCTCCTCGATCTGACGGGCCGTGGCGCGATCCTGTCCGGCCGGATGGATGTCTCGTACAACATCGGCGGCGGGGCGCAGTGGCGCCTCCTCGTCGCCCCGCTCTCGGTGAGCGGAACCGGGCGGCTCCGGGAGACGACGCAGTTCGCGGGGGCCTCGTTCGCTGCCGGGGTGCCGACGGCCGGCTCGTATCGCTTCAACTCGTACCGGCTCACGTACAGGAACCGCTTCCACAAGGACGCGCGCTCGGAGTGGCGGATCGGCGCGACGCTCAAGGTGCGCGATGCGCGGATCGGCCTGCGACAGGGCGGTGTGGCAGCCTCGGACTACGATCTGGGCTTCGTGCCGCTGGTGAACCTGACGGGCGAGGTGCGACTGGCCGACAGGTGGCGCTTCCTGCTCGACTTCGACGGGTTGGCCGCTCCGCAGGGGCGCGCGTTCGACCTCGGCTTGAGCCTGGCCTACGATCTGTCGCCCAGCCAATCGGTGCACCTCGGGTACCGCACGCTCGAAGGTGGCGCCGACAACGATCGCGTGTACACGTTCGCGTGGATCCACTACCTGACCGCTGGCATGTCGTACCGGTTCTGAGCCGCGCGGCCGCTGAACGCGCGAGAGGCGCCTGGGGTGGTGTCCCCGACGCCTCTCGTGTCATCGCATGGCCGTCCGCAGAGAGCCCTGCTACACTTCCCAGCCCTTGCGGTAGGTGCGGCGGACGTGCTCGTTAATCTCGGGCATGTTCGTGCACTTCAGCCTGGCGACGTCCCACTCCAGCTTCTTGCCGATGCCGGCGTACTGCGCCAGGTGGCCCAGCAGCGCGAACTCGGTGAGCGGGCCGGCGGCGGTGATGAAGTTGGAGCAGGGCGTGCCGCCCTCCTTGATGCAGGCGAAGAGATCCTCGACGGGGCCATTGCCCTTGGCGCGCGGCATCGTCTTCTCGGGCGCGGGGAACTCGCCGTGCTTGTCGAGCGGCAGGATGTGCGCCGAGCCGGCCGCGCCGGTCGTCCAGAACTTGCCCTTGTCGCCGAGGAAGAGGGTGCTCTCGCCGAACTCGATCTCGCACTCCTTTTCCGTCTGCTTCACGATGTCCGGCCTCAGGCCGCCGTGATCGTAGACGTAGCACTTGAGGGCCGGCATGCCGGCGCGCGCTGGCACGTCGTAGCGCACGATGTTGTCCTGCGCCCACATCTCCTTGCTGCCGCCGTTCGTGGCCAGACACTCGATGGAGACCGTCTTCGCCTCGTGGACCTTGAGCGCGAAGAAGAGCGCGTCGAGGTTGTGGCAGGCCATGTCGCCGATGTTGCCCGTGCCGAAGTCGCGCCACGAGCGCCAATCGAACGGGTGCAGGCCGTCATGGTACTCGCGGAACGGCGCCGGGCCGATCCACTCGTCCCAGTGCACGCCGGCGGGAACGGGCTTCGAAGCGGGGCGGTCGCCCGTGCCGCCGAAGTTGCGGCCGAGGACCGTGTGCGTCTCGGTGACGTTGCCGACGGCGCCGGCCCAGATGTACTCGCAGGCGCGGCGCAGTCCTTCGCCGCAGTGGCCCTGGTTCCCCATCTGCGTCAGGACCTTCTTCCTCGCGGCGGCGCGTGCGAGCGCGCGGACCTCGCGGATGTTGTGGCAGAGCGGCTTCTGGCAGAAGACGTGCTTGCCGAGGCTGATGGCGCGGATGGCTGCGGGCCCGTGGTTGTGGTCCGGAGTGGAGATGAGGACGACGTCGATGTCCTTCTTGCACTCGTCGAGCATCTTGCGATAGTCGTAGTAGACCTTCGGCTCCTTGCCCTGCGCTTCCTTGATCTTCTTCAGCGGGTCGACGATGCGTCCCTCGTCGATGTCGGCGATGGCGACGACGTTCTCGCCGAGGCTGGCGTCCACGGCATACCCGCCCATGCCATTGACGCCGATGATGGCGACGCCGAGCTTGGCATTGGGCGACTTCTGGGCCAGTACGGCCGGTGCGGCGAGCGCGGCGCCCGCGACGACGGCGGTGCCCCGCACGAAGTCGCGACGCGTGAGATCCTGCGGCATTGCACATGCTCCTTATCGGGCGTTGCTGCCCGGGTTTGCTTCGGTGCTATCAGATCCTATTCGCCACGGATCAGGGAGTTCCTCCACGCAACGGGGCAACGTGGCGCCCCGGTGGGACAAGCCCATCGGCATGCGGGGCGGGTCGGTTCGCGGCGTGAGTCTGTGCTCCGGTGGGACAAGCCCACCGGCATGCGAGCGTTCCGCTGGCCGTCCTCGCGGACGGGTGGGTGGCGAGGGACGGATGGCGGCTGGAGTTGGTCAGAGCCGCGCGCGCGAGCAGGCGGCGGCGCTTCGGTACGGTGGGCGGCTCGTCCGGGGCCGGCACGTCGCCGCAGCCGCCCGGGCCTACTTGACCGGCGGCGTGTAGATGCGCACGGCGCGGATCGGCAGGGGCTTGCCGCCGGTTGAGATGATCTCCAGCGTGTGGCGCGCGTTCGCGATGCCCTGGATGAGTATGGTCGCGGTCTCGCGTGCGGGATCGCCGACCTTCGGCGGCGTGTAGGTGTCGGTATGCATCGGCAGCACGCGCCACTTGCACTCGTAGCCTATCGTGGGGCGGCTGCCGCCGTAGGAGTTGAAGTGGGCCTGCGGGGCGATCTTGACGCGGCCGGACTTCGAGACGAACTCCTGAGTGCTCTCGCCGCTGCCATCCGGGCCGGTCACCGAGCCGGTCACGTCGAACTTCCAGCCCTTGCCGTCGTCGCTGAGCGCGGTGATCCTGAGCGTCCAGTCCTCGGCGACGAGCGGGGCGGTGTGGTCGATGCGGGCGACGAAGAGCGGCGACCACGGGCCTGGCGTCGGGCGGGTGATGCAGTAGGCTTCGGGGAACTCGCTGGGCGCCTTGCCGTCGACGAGCACGGTGGCCCTCCCGGCGTCGCCCGCGCCAGACCACGCGGAAAGCGCGTCGACGCGGTTGCCCTCGAACTCCAGCCGGAGCCTGCCGCCCTGCCACTTCACGTCCTTGCCGACGACGAGCATGCGCACCGTGTCCTTCCACGCGGCCTTGGGCAGGTCCGGGCGGTAGACCAGGTGGCGCTTCACCAGTTCAGCCATGACGTAGCACCCGTGCTCGTTGAGGTGGACGCCGTCCTTCAGCAGGGCCTTGGGCTCCAGGTGGTTCGCCTTCAGGTAGTCCAGCCATCCGCCGCGCACGTCTGCCAGCCCGCAGCCGTACTTCTTGGCGATGTCGGGCAGGAAGACGTTGTTCATCATGTAGTCCCACCAGAGCCCCTTGTCGGCCTTCTCGTCCGGCTGGTCCTGGGGCCAGGCGGTGACGTGGTCGCGCTGCATCAGCACCTCGGCGGTGGTGCGGCCGCGGATGCTCTTGACGATCTGCTCGTACTCGCCATTGGCCCCGTAGACGTGGAAGATGACGAGGTCCGGGTACCAGGGGTACACGTCGTGCTCCGCCGGCATGATGAGCATCTGCGACGCGAAGCCGCCGATGGCCCGGTTCTCGATCTCCAGGTCCGCGTTGGGGAACCGCTTGCGCAGGTCGTCCGCCACCGCCTTCGACCACGCCTGCTCCGTGATGGACTGGCCGTAGAAGAGGACGCGCACGTGGTTGCGGTGCGCCGGCGTGCTGGTGGCCAGCAGCGTCATGGTACGCTGCACCCCCGTGCCCAGCGCGGAGCCATCGCGAGGCGGCTGAACGGGTGGGTACTGGGCGATGGCGGGCTGGCACGGCAGGGCGAGGCAGAGCAGGGCGGCGGTGGCGGTGAGGCTGCGCATGGGGTGGAGTTCCTTGTGCATTGTTGAGTGCCGCGCTATAATGGCCTCAGAGCCACGCACGGAGGATGGCGCGATGACCACTGTAACTGGCACGTTCAGGGGCGGTGTGGTGCTCCCCGATGTTCCTGTCGACATAGAGGACGGCCGCGCGGTGTTGCTTACCATCGCGGACCTTCCGCCCGGCGCAGATCTCCCATCAGCCGCCGTTGACGCGAGCGACGCCCTGGGTCTGCTGATCGACGCGTGCAAGGGGCCGACCGGTATCCCCGACCTCGCACACGAGCACGACCACTACCTGCATGGAACTCCCAAGAGGGGCTAGTATCGTGGAGAGTGTCTTCGTCGACACCGCTCGGCAGAACCAGACCTCAGTCCACGACAATCCCCTTCGTGCAACCCGCGATCATTGGGTAGCCTCCAGTTGGGGAGCCTTCGGCGCGAAACCACCGTGTTCCGTCAGACAGATACGCATCGAGGGTCATGCACGTCTGACCGACGAGATGGAGCCCTCCATAGTGCATGTTGATGCGTTCGACATGGATGGTCAACGGGGGAGCCGTGCGGACCGCCAATGCGACTTCGCGCGATGCACTCCAGATGGTTGTCGTGCAGCCGACGGTTTCCACGTCCCAGTTGGATGCCCGCGGACGCCACTCGTTCGCAACAATCTCTGCCACCAGATGGCTGCGCTCGTCGAAGAACGCCGCGTGTAGGCCGAGCGGCGCACCGCGGGCCTCGGGCTGCGCGACGCTGATCAATGCCTGGCCCTTGACCTCCAGTATCGTCGGCACACCGACGAACATCAGGCCGCCGAGGATCATGGTCGGCGTGCTGCACAGATCGAGGGGATCGGTAGAGCACCCGGTCGTCAAGGCGCATGGACGCGATAGGGCCGCGAGTAGGGTGCCCTCAGAGATCCTGCCTGATTCTATCCTGGCGTGGCAGGAGGGGCAGAGCGCCGCGATGCCCTCTGCACGATGCGCGGTGGCCTGCGCGAAAGGTGGGTCGTAGTGGTGGTAGACGAGTATCGCACTGCCACAGATGGAGCATCCGAATCCGGCTGCACGCCTGACCTGCCGGCGTACAGCAGCCGGGATAGCGCGGCTCAGACCGTGTCGGTTCCGTTCTGTCACCGGGCCTCCTCTTCACCGTGACCGGCGTTGGCGGCCAGCGTGCATCTGCTCGTGGTTTGCTCCGGAGAAGCCACCCGAGCCTGGCTCGAGGGGCAGGGCAGCGATGGCGGCCAGGATCTCGGCCGGCGAACGCTGCCCCGTCGGCACACCCTCCGCGGTCATGACGATCACGTCAACCAACGCGCCATCCTCCAGTGCTATCGGGCTGGAGAGGCGCAGGACGCCCTGCTCGTAGGTGGCCTTGAGATGCGCGGTCATGGTGGTGCCTTCCACCTCAGTCTACCACTGGTCACGCTGAGAGCCAAGTTCCCCTCACCTCCCCACCGTCGCGGCTGTCAGCGCCAGCAGCACCGGGACGCCGCGGCGGTCCTTGCCGTAGAGCAGGTCCACTGACTGGATCGCGGCGTCGGGGCGCGGGTTGTTCCACTGCATCGCGTAGGCGACCGCGTGCTGGTCAGTGCCGGCGTAGGGCTTGGTCCAGGCGATCTGCGCGCCGGGGATGGCCAGCGGGCTCTGCTGCTTGTAGTCCTCCACGTCGCGCTGCAGGATGACCGGCACGTCGACCGACTGCCCGTCGGCGTAGTACACCACGTACTTCGCCAGCTCGAACTGCTTCTTGTCGCGCACCTCGTCCTGGTTCATGCGCTGGTCGATGCGGGCCGCGTGCAGGAAGAACAGCGCGTCCGCCTTGCGGTTTACCGGGATGCCCTTCACCTCTTGCGGCGGGTTGTTCGGGATGCCGCCGCCGCCGAGCATGACGCACGTGGGCACGGGCGAGGTGGCGAAGGCGAAGACCTGGTACTCGACGCCCGCGAAGGTCTGCTTGCCGGTGGGCATGTCGGCGAAGGTGAACTGCTTCTCGCCGAACCAGCCCCGGTCGTCGCGGAACTGCGTCGCCTGCTTCGAGAGATCGATCGGCTCGTACTTCAGGCCCGCTCCCGCGATGACCGCCTTGCCCCCGCTGAACGGCGCCTTCAGGTTGCGCAGGAGCGTCGAGAGGATGGTCAGCTTCTTCGTCGCGTTGACCGGCACGGCCTCGGCGTCCTTGAAGCGCACGTTGCAGAGCACGATGCCGCCGGGACCGCGCGGGTACTCCACCATCGCGCCGATGTTCAGCAGCGGTCGGACCTTCTGCGCGAAGTCGGCGGGGCGCTTGGCCTTGATCCAGATGTTGTCGAGGCCGGTGATGTCGCCCTGGTGGCTCGCGTTCTTCTGCACGTCGACGATCTTCAGGCGGATCTCTTGCGCGGTCACGGGTGGCTCGATGGCGAAGGTCTGGAGGTCGTTGTTCACCTTCAGGTCGAAGCTGCGGGTCTCCTTGCCGTCGAACGTGAGCGTGAACTTGGTGGCGTAGTGGTAGTTCTGGTTCGGCGCCCAGGTGACCTCGGCCATCGTCTGCGGCTTTGGCAGCTTCAGGATCCAGTCGGCTTCCTTCTGGGGCAGGTTGACGATGTACTTCCACGCGTCGGCGTTGCGTAGGCCGTTCACCATCAGCTTGGCGAAGTCGTTCGGGAACGCCATGAACGGCGCCACGTCCTCGATGTCCACCACGTAGCTGAACTCGTCGTCCGCCACGAACTCGTCGGCGGTCCAGCCGAAGATGCGCTCGCCGGAGAGCATCACCACGTCGCCGCTGGTGAGGCCGGAGGTGAGCGGGCTGCGGACGCCCGGGAACTGCACCTTCTCGCGCCAGAACGGGCGGATCATGTGGTCGAAGCCGACCAGCTTGTTGTAGGAGGCGAGCCCGTCCGGCGTGAGCCCGTTGAGCATCAGGTAGCCGCCGGCCTGGGTGAACGCGTCCACCTTCGCCTGGTTGTCCGCGAGCGCCTTCAGGTTGGCTGGCGTCGCGGCGATGACGGCGAGCTTCACGCCGGGCTTGCCGATGGCCTCCAGCGGGTCGGACGCCTTCGCGTACTGCAGGCCGATGGTGTCGACCGCCTTGGCCAGCAGCTTGTCGTCACCCGCGACGACGGCGGTCTGGCGGAACTCCTGCTTGTACGTGGCGGCGTGGTCGATCAGGTTGGCGAGCAGCGTCTGCGCGGCGGCCTCGGTGCCCAGCTTCGTCTCGGTGAGCGTCTGGTTCAGCAGGATGAGGCCGCTGCCGACCGGCACCTCGACCACGGCGCTGTTGCCCAGGCGGTTGTGGCACTGCAGGAGCGACTTGGCGCCGCGCGTGGGCTTCGCGTAGGCGTTCTGGTAGACCGTGTAGTCGGCGCCCCAGGTGAAGAAGTCCTTCTGCTGCAGCCCCTTGAAGACCGGGTGGTTGCCGTCCTCGATGAAGGCGATCTGGCCGGTCGCGTCGGACGGGGCGATCTCGGCGGGGAGCGCCTGGTACTTTAGCGGATGCTTCTGCTCCAGCACGACCACGCGGCGGTCGCCGGCGGCCCACGCGGCAAGCTGGCTGGAAGTGCTCTCCTGCTCGGTGAGGGCGTCCTTGCCGACGAGCAGCACCTTCCCGTTCTCCGGCAGCGCGGCGAGCGAGTTGAGTGCGGTGAACGCGACGCCGCGGCCCTGCAGGTACTTGGCCGCGTCGCCCGCGGGGTCATACACGAGCAGGCCTGAGGCGGCGGGCTTGGCGGGCGGCAGCACGGAGACGGCCTTGGCGTCCGCGAAGACCTGCTTGCCGCCGGCCGACAGCTTCAGCGTGAGCGTGCCCTCCTGCCGGGTCGTCACCTCCGGCATGGCGAGGGCGACTTCGGCGGCGACCGACGTGCCGGGCGCGACGGTGAGCTGCGCCTCGTCGCCCGCGACGCGCTTGCCGCCGACAGTCAACTCCCACGCGAAGGTCAGCGGGTCGGCGGAGCGCGTGTCGTTGAAGATGCGCAGGTCGCGCGTCGCCTTCTGGCCGGAACCGAAGGTCCAGTCCCACTGCTTGCAGAAGACAGCGCGCGGCGAGTTGGAGACCCAGGCGTCGCTGGTGGCCTCGCCGTCGCCCATCCAGAACTGCCAGGCGCTCTGGTTGCTCCACCGGTAGCCTTCCGTCAGCATGCGGAAGACGAGGCCGCCGGCGACCCGAGCCTCCGTCTTGCCCAGGAACGCCGCCTCGCCGCCGAAGATGGCGTAGTCGGCGGGGTTGATGCCCGTGGCGAAGTAGTCCTCGCCGCTGAACCGGGGCCGCTTCTCATCCCAGACCCACCGGCCGCGGCCGCCGCCCTTTGGGTTCCGCTCGTAGGCGAGGGCGGGGTACTTGTCGTAGCCCTGGTCGCCGAAAACGTAGTGGTTGCCGTGGACCGGCATCGACTGGTCCTTGTTCGCGCCGCCGCCGTCGGTCATCGTCAGGCGGGTCGGGTCCACGGCGCGGACGGCGTCGGAGCACTTCGTGACTTCCTTCTCGAACGCGTCCATCTTGTCGCCGTACAGGTTGATGCAGTTGATGTAGAGCCACTCGTTCTCGATGGACCAGAGCATGATGGACGGGTGGTTGCGCTCGCCCTTCACCTGGGCCACCATCTGGTCGCGCCAGTTGTTCATCAGGTCCATCTTGACGTCGGACTTGTAGAGGTCTTTGAGCGCCTGGTCCTCCTCGATGGCCATATAGCCGATGGCCTCGCCGTCCAGCGGGCCGCAGCGGCGGACGACGACGCCGTTCTGATCGGCCCAGTCCAGCGTCTCGTCGGTGGTCATCCCCTGCCAGCGGATGCCGCCCTGCGTCGCCCCCATCAGGCGCATACTGCGCTGGTTCGTCTCGCGGTAGCGCTTCAGCCAGTCGTCCTTCCCCGCGTTGCTGCCGATAAGGTCGCACCAGACGCGCCAGACGATGCCGTTCAGCGTGAACTGGTCGCCCTGCGTGCCCCACTCGCGGAAGCCGAACGTCTGGTCGAACGTGTCGACCGCCTTGCCGCCGACCTTCAGCGTGGTGCGCAGGATGTAGAGGTTCGGCTCGTCCGGCCACCAGAGCTTCGCGTTGTCCCACGGGCCGGTGGTCGGGAACATGCGCTCCGCCCCCGCGGCGAGGGTGAACGCGACCGGCGGGAACGTCTTCTCGACCTGCCCGCTCTTCTCGTTCACCGCCTCGGTGACGATCTGCCCGGTCACTTCCCTGGCGGTCGAGTTCAGCACGGTGATCTCGGCGTCGAGCTGCTTCTTCGCGACGGAGGTCTTCACGAACGCGTCGGTCGTCTTCACTGAGCCGGCGCACACGAACTCCGGTGTGTTCAGGATGCCGGACTTCGGCGAACTCCACACAGGGTACGCGAGGCGCTGGAAACCGTCGCCGAAGTACTTCACGGGCAGGTTGAAGTTGCGGCGGAGCTTCATCGGCTCTTTGGGGTTGTAGGAGTAGGCGTACCACGCGTCGCGGATGCCGACCCAGACCTCGTTCACGCCGGGCTTCACTGCCTTGGTGACATCGACCTGGAAGCGGCAGAATGGGTTCTTCTCGAAGCCGCACGCGACCCCGTTGACGACGACCGTCGTGTTGAGGCTGTTGAGCGGGAAGACGAGGTGGAACGAGCGTCCGGCGCACGCTGCGGGCACCTCGACGCGCGTGCGGTACCAGAGGCGGTGCGCGAAGAGCAGGTCGGGGCGGGCGACGTTGCGGTCGCTCGGCACCTGGATGCCGGTCCAGATCGGGTTGCTCGGAAGGTCCTTGATGGGCGTGGCGACCTCCGCGGGCATCTGCTCGTCGGCGCGGCAGATCTCCCACGCGCCGGCCAGCTCGACCTTCGACCGGGCGGCGGCGCCGGCGGGCTCGGGCAGCCTGAAGACCTGCTTCGCGGCCTGCGCGTCGAGCGGGTCGTTGCGCACCTCGCCCGGCTTGTATCGCGAGTTCGGCTGGAACGCGCCCTTGGTGAGGCAGAGGGCGTCCGAGGCGTAGAGGATGCGCTGCCACTTGCCGTTGGCGCCCTTCGCCTTGGGCAGTCGCACCTCCAGTTTGTGCGCGCCCGCGGTCAGGCTCTGCGTGCCGAGTTTCAGCCAGGCGACCTCGCACCAGAAGTCCAGCTCCATCAGGTCGCTGGTCAGCTCGTCGGGCTTGACGGTCTTCCACGTACCACCGTCGATGCGCCAGTCGAAGACCGAGCGGACGAACTCGAAGCCGATGCGGTCCCACACCTCGTAGCTGCCCGCCGACTTCGCCTGGAAGGCGTAGGAGATGAGCACGCCGCCCTCGGGCGCGTCCTTCTCCACCTTGTCCTCGTCGATGGAGACGTGCAGCCACTTCTCGCCGGATAGGAACTCCTTGTGGCCCCACCCGGCGATGTTCGGCTTCATGTTGATGGCGGAGGTGCTCTCGCCCTCGATCCACACGAACTCGGGCGGCGCGGCGCAGGCGGCCAGCGCGAGCAGCATCAGCGCGAGGAGAGCAAGCAGGGTGACAGCGAGTCGTCTCATAGTCATGGCTCCTTCCGGCAGGGCAAGGGCAAAGTCATCGAACATGGATGTACAGGATAGACAGGATAACGGCATGATCTGGGTAGCGCTACCGCTCGCGCGGCCAGTGCGTACGTCGGCCGTCGCCTCCATCCTGTTCATCCTGTACATCCATGTTAAGCAGTCAGTGCCGTCGGCCGCACGCGCGGCGGGATCCACACGCAGCGAGGCTTGGGCTGGCGGCCGGACATCAACGTATCGAGCATCTCGAACATGGTCGCGACGACGAGCGGCGGGTTCATCTCGACGATGGTGAGCGTGTCCTCGAATCCGAGCAGGACGGACGACCCGGCGTTGGCATGGGAGGCGATGCGCACGTCGATGCCCGGCCGTACGCCGAGGCGCTGCAGGGCCGTGAGCGCGCCCTGGGCCATCATGTCGTCGTTGATGACGACACCGTCCGGCCAGGCGTCACGCGGCTGCGAGAAGACGGTGGTCGCGGCGCGGTAGCCCTGCTCGCGGAAGCTGCCCGGGCGATCGAACGCAGCGTGGCGCCGGCCCGCCCATACGAGGGCGTCGTCCAGCGCGAGGCCGTTGGCCGCCAGCGTCGCGCGCATCTCCGAGGTCTCCGCCGTGGCCACCGTGTCCCACACGGTGGGGCGTTCCGGGACGATCGGCGACCAGAACCCGATGCGGCGGCAGCCTTGCTCCACGAGCTGTTCAGCGCCCATACGCACCATCGCCAGGCTGTCTAGCGCCACCGTGCAGGGGCCGGGCCCGGCAAACGCGACGATGGGCAGGCCGCGCCGCTGCAGCCACTCGACGGGCTTCGCCTCCAGCCCGACGCAGAGCACTCCGTGGATGCGCCCGGCGTCGATTTGCGCGGCGAAGCCTTCGTCGACCGGCATCTCGTCGGCAGCCCAGGGCCGCGCGAACTGGAAGCGCAGATCCTCGCCCCGCTCCTCGGCGCGCCGCCGGGCCTGCTCGACGAGGATGGACCAGAACGGCGACGCGTCCGCGCCCTCGAAGAAGCCGGGGTAGCACAGGAGCGCGATGGTCTTGCGGTGGAGGGTGGGCGACACGAAGACGCCGACGCCGTGCCGCCGCACGACGACGTCCTCGGCCTCCAGCTCGCCGAGCGCCGAGTTGACGGTCGCGAGGCTCACGCCGAGTTCGTCGCGGAGTTGCAGCACGGTCGGCAGCTTGGCGTCCGGCCCGAGTTCGTGGGCCAGCGCGCGGATGCGGTCGCAGGTTGCCTGGAGGCGCGTGGGTTTGATGGGCATGGGCTGTCAGTGTATCAGAGTTCTAGAACACCTTCAGTGTAGCATGGGTGGGGGCGGGTTGGCAAGGGGGAACAGCGGGCCAGGTTGGGTTCGTCGGGGTGCAAGTGCCGGGTTGGCGCTGCCGGGTTCAAACCCGGCGCTGCGGATGGGCGAAGTCCCCTGCGGGGACTGGGGCGGTGCCGGGTTGCGAGCTGTCAACCCCTGCAGGGGGGGTTCGCCCTGGGGCAGGCCGGCATTTCAATGCCGGCGGCGGTGGGGTGCGGGCGAACGGTGTGCGGTGAGCGCGCCGGGCCCGGTACGCCGGGTCGACATTTCCATGCCGACGCGGGCGGGTTGCAGGTCCGGGACGCCGGATGGTGAATGAGCTTGCGTAGGCTCACTCTCCCTGGAAGGAGAGATCGGGTGGAACGCGTGGCGGGGCGGGCGGCGTGGATGGTGGCGGTGCTGGCGGTGTGGTCGGGGGCTGCGGCGGCGCAGGAGCCGCCCGGCGATATCATCTACGCGGCACGGTACTACTACGCCGCGCCGTCGAAGCGCACGAGCCACTGGCACCTCTACCGCATCCACGCGGACGGCACGGGGCGGCGGCAGTTGACGAGCGGCGCGGGCGACCAGGTCGGGCCCGAGGTGTCCCCGGATGGGCGATACGTTGCGTACCTGAGCAACCCGTGGAAGGCAACCGAGGCGTTCGTGGTGGCTCGGGCAGATGACGGCCATGTCCTGTTCATGCGGCGCCGGTCGGCGCGGTTGAGGGATGGATGGTGCTGGGTCAGGTGGGCGGCAGACTCGCGGTCCCTGGGCATCGCCGAATGGGCCGACAGTGCCGACACGCCCGAGAAGCCGAGCTTCGTCGTGGCGGTTCCGTCGGGCAAGCAGTTGTCGGTTCGGTCGTGGCATCCCTGCCGTGACCCCAGAGTGAGCCCCGATGGGCGGCACTTGGCACCTGACTATACGAACGCGAAGGGGTTCGACGATCTGCGGCTGATCATGCTCGACCGCGCAGGCAATGCCCTTTCGA
Source organism: uncultured Chthonomonadaceae bacterium (assembly GCA_964519955.1). Lineage (GTDB taxonomy): Bacteria > Armatimonadota > Chthonomonadetes > Chthonomonadales > CAJBBX01 > CAZFLM01. The sequence continues at coordinate 15,432 of CAZFLM010000028.1, forward strand.
CGGTTCGCATGGGTGATGTGCTGCCCAAGTCGCACGAGCCGAACGATTCGGCGAGTAGTGGAATCCTGCAGTATGTGGGGGGATCGACTTTCCTCATCGGGGAGAACCTCGGCCACGAGTTGGCGAGCGCCTCGCGGAACTGGGGGCTGTTCACGATCGACATGAAGGCGCGGAAGCTCGTCTGGTTCGGCGAGGGGTGCGCGATGGCGGTCGCGGCGGACGGCGAGCAGTTCTGCAGGACGACGTCGACTGACCTGGCCCCGCTGGGAGACGGGCGCGAGGTGTACGCTTCGCAGTTGCTCGTGGGGCGGCTTTCCGACCAGAAGACGAAGGCGATCGTGTCCGGCCTGGTGTTCGTGCGCCACCCGCAGTGGGTGCCGCGGAGCGGTGGGAAGTAGGCGGCGTTGTACAGGACGGGCAGGGACGCCCATCCCACCACCGGCGTGTGCCGGGCGAGGGGGCACGGCGGATCCTGCAAGAGCGCCACGGCGGGCGACAGATGATTCCGAATGGAGTGTCTCAGTGAAGCGTGGACTATCGTGGACGTGGTGCCTTGGGTTGATGTTGTGGACGGCCGTGCCCGTGGTTGCCCAACCCCCAGCCGCCCTCGACGCCCGGAGCGCGCGGATCGAGGCGGACGCCACGCGCGGGGCGAAGGTGAAGCTCACCGGCGAGGGCGGGGTGGTGTTCTCGGGGCACCAGTTCAGCGAGTCGTCTGCCACGGTCGGCGTGACCTGCGGCGCGGACCGCGTATTCGAGACGCGCTTCGTGTTCACGCGGCCGCAGGGGTTCTACGCGCACATGCTGTACCTGTCGCCGCGGGTGACGGGCGCCGGGGCGTATCGCATCTCGTACCGCTTCGTCGGCGCCAGCCCGGTCTCGTGGAACAACACCGGCTTCTACCTCACCAACACGGCCTCCGAGGCGTACAAGACCAACCAGCTCGACCCCACGCCGCTGGCCGGTGCGCCATACCGGCTGACGTACGGGCGGGAGTATGTCGCCTGCGCGGCGGTGCGCGACGTGCCGGGCGGCGTGAACATCCGCTTCTACCTGCACGACACCACGGTGCAGGATGACGACCTCGTGCCGCTCTTCGAGTGCACCGACACACGCCCGGACCGCCTGGCAGGCAGCGCGTCGGACCAGGTGCAGGTCGGGTGCGGCGGGCTGGTGCATCCCGCGTCGCCGGTGTGGTTCGGGGCGATGTGGGCGTATGGCTGGGACCACCTGGGGGCGAGGCGGGAGCGCTCCGACGCGCCGATCGCGCCGACCGCCGACCTCGTCGCGCCCGTGCCGACCCAGCGCACCGAGCTGCCGAACGTCTTCGGCGACAACATGGTGCTGCAGCGGCGCAAGCCCATCGCCGTGTGGGGGCGGGGGATCGACGGGGATCGGGTGACCGTCACTCTGGCTGGAAGGAGCCGCACCGCGCGGGTGGCAGGCGGGCGATGGCGCGTGAACCTGCCGGCGGTGCGGGCGGGCGGCCCGTTCGAGCTTGTGGTGAAGGGGCGCGACCGCACGCTGACCGTCAAGGACGTGCTCATCGGCGAGGTGTGGGTGCTCGGCGGCCAGTCGAACATGGGCTTCTGGCTGAGCGTCACGAGCGAGGCGGCGACCGAGGTCCCGCGCAGCGACTGCCCCACGATCCGCATCTTCCAGGGATGGCATCCGTCGGCGAGCGAGCCGCAGTTCGACGTGGACGGCGGGGCGTGGCACGCCATCTCGCCGGCGCTGGAGGGGCACTACTCGGCGATCGGCTACTACTTCGCCCGCGAGCTGCAGAAGCGGTACGGCGTGCCCATCGCCCTGCTCGACGTGTCCACGCCCGCAACCGGCATCGAGTGCTGGCTGAGCGCGAAGGCGGCGGAGAGCGTGTACGGCGAGGACCTCTACGAGGTGCCCGGGCGCTACCCGCCGGGCGTACAGGACCCGGCGAGCTACTACAACGGCAAGGTGGCGCCCGTCATGCCGTCCAGCGTCGCGGGCATCATCTGGTACCAGGGCGACGGCAGCGACGCCGCGACGGGGCTGGCCTACCGCCGGCGCCTGGCTGCGCTTATCCCGGACTGGCGCGCCGGCTTCGGCCAGGGCGACCTGCCGTTCCTCGTGGTGCAGATTCCTCAGTTCGAGGGCTGCTCGCCGGAGATGCGGGAGACGCAGTGCCTGGCGGCGCTCGGGGCCAAGCGCGTGGGGCTGGCGGTGACGCTGGACACCGGCGACCCGAAGGACATCCACCCGAAGCAGAAACGCCCGGTGGCGGAACGCCTCGCGCTGCTGGCCCGGCAGATCGCCTACCGTGAGCCGATCGAGGGCTTCGGACCGATATACCGATCATTGGTCGTCCGCGGCGGCAAGGTGTACCTGACATTCGACCACGCCGGCGGCGGACTGGAGCTGCGGGGCGCGGGTGGGTTCGAGGTGTGTGGCCCGGATGGCAAGTACGAGAAGGCGAGCGCGCAGGTGGTCGGGCGGAACCAGTTGGACGTCTGGTCGGAACGCGTGCCGCGCCCGGTGGCTGTGCGCTACGCGTGGGCGCCAGTGCCCGAGATCAGCCTGTACAACAAGGAGGGGCTGCTCGCCAGCCCGTTCCGCACCTCGCGGGAGTAGCGGCGGCCGGGCGGGTGGTCCGGTGGTGTGAAACCACCGGCAGCGTGGCCTGCGGCCGACCGTCCTGGCGGACGGGTGCGTGGCGGGGGCGCGCGGTTGCGGTCCCGTATGATGCGCCGACGCCGTGGTGGGATGGGCCTCCGTGCCCGTCCAGGTTGGCTCGCGGACGGGTGCGTGGCGAGGGGCGCGCGGTTGCGGTCCCGTGTGATGCGCC
>CAZFLM010000028.1:18355-27562 GCA_964519955.1 uncultured Chthonomonadaceae bacterium
GAATCACCCGGCTGGCGGGCCTGCGGCCGACCGTCCTCGCGGACGGGTGCGTGGCGAGGGGGCGTGGTTGCGTACCACCGCCTGCGCAACGCGACGCGAGCCGGATCCTTCGCAACGGCGGCTCAGGATGACGTCAACGGCGGGCCATCCACTAGCCACTAGCCACTGACCACTGCCTTCTGGGAGACCACATGACGGCTCGACATCTGCTTGGCATCGCGATCGGTCTGCTGCTCGTGCTGGCTCTCGCCGCGGCGGCGCCCAACCCGCGCGCGGCGGGGCAGACGGGCGACAACGCGGCGCTGTTGGCCGAGGCGCGGCTCGTGGACGCCGAGGCGCTGCGGCTGGCCATCGACGACCTGTCGCGCACGTTCGGCGCGCGGTATCCGAAGGCGGCTGAGTACAGGCGGCGGCTGGCGGAGTTGGCGCCCGGGTATGCGGCGTCGCTGCAAGCGGCCGAGCGCGGCGACGGGGCGGGGCTGGCGGCCGTGCGCAGGATGATAGAGCTGAAGCGGGAGGCGCTGCTGGCCAACCCGCTGCTCGACCTCGACCGCCTGCTGCTGGTGCGGCGGAACGAGCGCCAGATGGGCCTGCCGCAGAACTGGGAGAGCCAGTCCAGCCTGCCGATGCGGGGCTACGACAACGAGATCGCCGTTCTCTCACCGGTGCGGCCGGAGGGGCGGTTGACCACGCTGTACAAGCCCGCCGACGGGCGCTACGTGGGCGACCTGGACCTGCACTTCGACGCAACCAGGCTGCTCCTCACCATGCCGGGCGACAACGGGCGCTGGCAGGTGTTCGAGATGCCCACGGCGGGCGGCGAACCGATGCAGCTCCCGCTCATCCACGAGCCCGACGTCGACAACTACTCCGCCTGCTACCTGCCCGACGGCGCGACGCTCTTCAGCAGCACCGCCCCGTTCGTCGGCGTGCCGTGCGTCACCGGCTCCTCGCACGTGTCCAACTTCTACCGGCTGGAGACCTCGGGCGCCATCCGCCGCCTCACCTTCGAGCAGGACCACGACTGGTGCCCGACAGTGGCGGAGGACGGCCGTGTGATGTATCTGCGGTGGGAGTACACGGACATCCCGCACTTCGTGGCGCGGCGCATGTTCTCGATGAACCCGGATGGGACGAACCAGCTCGCGATGTACGGCAGCAACGGGTACTGGCCGAACTCTAGCTTCTACACGCGCCCCATCCCTGGGTATCCCACGCAGTACGTCACGGTGGTCGGCGGGCACCACGGCGTGGCGCGCATGGGCGAGTTGGTGCTCTTCGACACGGCCAAGGGGAGCCAGGAGGCCGCCGGCGCGGTGCAGCGCATCCCCGGCCGCGGCAAGCCGGTGCAGCCCGTCATCGTCGACCACCTCGTCGACGAGAGCTGGCCCAAGTTCCTCCACCCGCGGCCGCTGAGCGACAAGTACTTCCTGGTCTCCTGCAAGCCAACGCCGCAGTCGAAGTGGGGCATCTACCTGGCCGACACGCTCGACAACTTGCAGCTCATCCGCGAGACGCCGGACGGCGCGCTGCTGGAGCCGATCCCGCTGCGACCGCGCAAGACGCCGCCGGTCATCCCGAGCCGCGTGAGGCCGGACACGCGCGAGGCCACGGTGGCCATCAGCGACATCTACGCCGGGCCCGGGCTCCGGGGAGTGCCGCGCGGCACGGTGAAGCGGCTGCGCGTGCTCAGCTACCAGTTCGCCTACCACAACATGGGCGGGCAGGTGAACCGCGTGGGGCTCGACGGGCCGTGGGACGTGAAGCGCATCATCGGCACGGTGCCCGTCATGCCGGATGGGTCGGCCTACTTCCGCATCCCGGCCAACACGCCCATCAGCATCCAGCCGCTCGATGCGGACGGCAAGGCGATCCAGCTCATGCGCAGTTGGATGACCGCCATGCCGGGCGAGACGCTCTCGTGCGTGGGCTGCCACGCGAAGCCGAGCGGCTCCACGTACAACGCCGCCAGCCTCGCAGCCGCCCGGCGGCCCACCGCCATTGCGCCCTGGTACGGGCCGATGCGCGGGTTCGGCTTCCGCCGCGAGGTGCAGCCGGTGCTCGACCGCTACTGCGTGTCGTGCCACGGCGGCTCGGCGGCCCCCGACCTGCGCGAGAGGCCGGACGAGCACCCGAAGGCCGGCGATCCGGGCTACAACAACGGCACCCACTTCCCGCCGTCGTACGTGGCGCTGCGGAGCTATGTGCGGACGCCCACGATCGAGAGCGACATCCATCTGCTCGATCCGTACGAGTACCACGCGGACACGACGCGCCTGGTGCGGACGCTGCGCAAGGGGCACCACGGGGTGACGCTGAGCGCGGAGGGCTGGGACCGCCTCGTCACCTGGATCGACCTGAACACGCCCGCGCACGGAACCTGGACGGACATCGTGGGACCGCAGATGGTGGACCACCAGCGCGAGCGACGCGTGGCGATGGACCGCAAGTACGCCAACCTGGACGACGATGCCGAGGCGGTCCGGCCGACCGTGGTGCGGCTCGCGGAGGGCACGCCGTCCGGTGGTGTGAAACCACCGGCAGGGCGGCCTTCGGCCAATCGTCCTCCGGACGGAACCCGTACCGCGGCGTTGGTGCCTGGAGGGCGGCGCTCCGTCGCCGCCGCGCCGGGCGAGACGCGCACCGTGGACCTGGGCGGCGGGGTGTCGCTGCGGCTCGTGCGCCTGCCGGCCGGCGGGTACCAGGTCGGCGACGCGGCAGGGGAGGTGGATGAGCTGCCCGTTCGCCGCGTCTCAGTCGGCGGCGGCGTGTGGATGGGCGCGCTGGAGATCACGAACCGCCAGTATGCGCTGTACGACCCCACGCACGACAGCCGGCTGGAGACGGGCGACTTCCTGCAGTTCAGCGCCCGAGAGCGCGGCTACGCGGTGAACGCGCCAGACCAACCCGTGTGCCGCGTGAGTTGGCGCGAGGCGATGGCGTTCTGCGACTGGCTCACGCGCCGCACTCAGATGCGCTTCTCTCTGCCGACCGAAGACGAGTGGGAGGCGGCTTGCCGCGCCGGCTCGACGACGCCGATGAGCTGGGGCGCGGCAGACGCGGACTTCGGCAAGCTGGCGAATCTGGCGGATCACAGCCTGCGGTTCGTGGACACGTTCGACTGGGGGCTGCCGTCCGGCGCGGTGCCGCCGTGGCGCCCGGCCATCGACGCGGTGAACGATGGCCACCGCGTGTCGGCGCCGGTGGGAAGCTACCCGCCGAATGCGTGGGGCCTCCAAGACATGCACGGCAACGTGGCGGAGTGGACGGCCAGCGCGTACCAGAGCCTGCCCGGGGACAGGCGGGTCGTCCGCGGCGGCTCGTGGTACGATCGGCCCAAGGACGCGCGCGCCTCGTCGCGCGCTGGCTACTACCCGTGGCAGCGCGTCTTCGACGTGGGCTTCCGCGTGGTACTGCGCGAAGGCGACGGGCGCGTGGCCGTGCGGGGACGGTGAGGCGGGGGCAGGCCGGGTTGACTGCCGACGGGGTGCCCGCCCGCCGGGTTGGAACCCGGCGCTGTCATGGGCGAAGTCCCCTTCGGGGACTGGAACTCGCTGCGCTGCGCACATCCCAACCCCCGGAGGGGGTTTCGCGAACGGCAGACCGGCGTTTCAACGCCGGGAGCGCCAACGCCACGACCGGCGTCACGGCGCCGCCGACGGTGTACGCCCGACGGGGTGCCCGCCCGCCGGGTTCAAGCCCGGCGCTGTCATGGGCGAAGTCCCCTCGGGGACTGGAACCCGCCGCGCCGCGCACACCCCAACCCCCGGAGGGGGTTTCGCAAGCGGCAGACCGGCGTTTCAACGCCGGGAGCGCCAACGCCACGACCGGCGTCACGGCGCCGCCGACAGGGTGCCCGCCCGCCGGGTCCAAACCCGGCGCTGCCATAGGCGAAGTCCCCTTCGGGGACTGGAAGCCGCCGCGCCGCGCACACCCCAACCCCTGGAGGGGGTTTCGCGAACGGCAGACCGGCGTTTCAACGCCGGGAGCGCCAACGCCGGACCATCGACGCCGGGAGCGCCAACGCCGGACCATCGACGCCGGGACCGCCAACGCCGGACCATCGACGCCGGGACCGCCGCCGCCGGACCATCGACGCCGGGGCCCCCGGCGCGCGGAACCGCCAACGCCGGCATCACGTACGCCGATGCCGCCGCGCTGTCAGTCCGCCGGCGGGCGGAAGCAGCGGCCGATGTCCCACGCGCAGCCTGCGTGCTCGCCGAGGCGCCAGTAGTTGTTGTCGTGGATCGTGAGGGCGAGCGGGTTCATCTTGGTGGGGTCCGGCACGCCGTCGGTGAGGTACTTCGACTGGGCGTAGGCCTGCACCACGCTGCCGATGTACAGCTCGTTGTCGCCGCCGTAGTCGAGCACCTGCACGAGCTTGCACTCGAGGTTGAGCGGGCACTCGGCGATCATCGGGGCCTCTTCGAGCTGGCCGTAGAACGTGGTGAACAGGTCCGACTTGTCCACGCTGCGCCCCGAGACGATGCCGCAGTAGTCGACGATCTCGACCATGTCCGCGGACGGGATGTTCACGCTGAAACACCCGGTCTTGCGGATGCCGCAGTTGCTGTAGTGCGTGCGGCGGAGCGAGACGGAGATCATCGGTGGTTCATGCTGCACGATGCCGATCGAGGCGACCACCAGGTAGTTCGGCTTGTCGTCCACCTGCGCGCCAACGAGTGTTACGGGCAGCGGGTAGAGGAACGTCGCCGCGCCGATCTTGACCTTCTCCATGTCGATCCCTCCGAGTTTGTCTATGCCCCAATTCGACCGTGCCGCGTCATCGACCTGCCTGGGTTGTGAGGACGCTGCGACCGAGGAGGTGGCAACCGGCGTTCCTACAGCCGGCCTGCCCAGTAGCGCTCGCAGCGCGGCCGGAAGTCGCACCGGGCGCACGCCTCGACGGGCTCGGGCTCGACGCCGTCCAGATCGCGGTCGATGATCTCCTCGCCAAGCGCCGTGATCTCGGCAGCGAAGCCTGCTGCCTCTTCCTCGGCCATCTCCGCGCTGGCCGCCACGCCGGTCCGCAGGCAGTAGATCGTCGACGCCACCCGCGTGCCCGGGTTGGCCATCCTCACCGCGAGTTGGTACGACCGCATCGCGAGGTCGCCGGCCACCTCCTCGGCTGTCACGTCGCCGCGGCCGCTCTTGTAGTCGACGATCTCCAGCAGGCCGTCCGGGTGGCGGTCGATGCGGTCGACGCGGCCGCCGAGGAGGAAGCGCCCCAGGTCCGCGCGCACGGTCTGTTCCAGGGCGATCGTCTCGATGTCGAGCCCGGCGCGCCGGCGGGCTTCTGCGTGGTACTCGCGCAGGATTTGCTCGGCTGTACGGCGGAACTCGTCCTCCTGTTCCGCCGTCTCGTAGCCCGCCGACACCCAGCAGGCATCGAGCCGCGCGACGAGGCCCTCCGCGGAGCCGTCGCCCCCTTCTTTGTAGAACGCCTGCAGCACGCGGTGGAGCGTCGATCCAAAGCTGAACTCGGCGCGCGGTCGGCCGTAGAAGCGGGCCAGGCCGTCGACATAGGTGTAGCGGTACTTGACGACGCAGTCGAGGTAGGTGCGGATGCGCGTTGGGCTCAGGACGGGCTTGCGGGGCATGGCTGTCTCCGGGTGAGGCGTGCGGCTTCCGACGCCCATTGCGCCGTCGGGGAGCGGGGCTCCTGCGCCGCTGGGGGAACGCGTTCGAGGCCGGCGGGAGGATCCGCCGGCCTCGAACGTTACCAACTGCATGATTGCTGGGGTACTCACCGACGAGGAACGTCAGGCGTGGCGGTCCAGGTCGTAGATCGGGACTACGGCGACGTCCACGGGGGGCTCGGTGCTCTGGACGACGGCCATCAGGCGTCCCGTCGTTTGGAGGGAGAAGCCGGTTTCACCGCATCGCGGGCAGACTTCGGCCGGAACATTGCGGATAACCGCTATCCCCGTGGCACTCCTGGGGAGCGCCATCGTTATGGTTCGTTCTTCGCAGCTTTCGCCGCAAACAGCGCATACTGCCGGCGACGTCAAGCGTCGCCCCTCTTCGCCCCAAGGCATCTTTACCCTCCGCGCCGCTGCTGCACTGGCATTGTATAGCGTGCAGGCGTAGCCTGGCACCCGCAGCAATACGGTAATGCGGCGGCCGGACCGGCATTCACGCATATTTCGCGTGGCCAAGGATCGGTCGCCTTGCCACTCTCGGTCTCTTGGTGGGGGCCGCGCAGGGGCAACACCGTGTGCGCGAGCAGACGCGGAGGGCGCGGGCCAGGCACGCTATGACACGGCCCCGCCATGCGTCCGACGGGCGATCACCGGACAGGCAAGAAAGCGCCCGGCTCCCTTGTCTCGGGGCCGGGCGCTCCATTGTGCGGGTGGTTTGCGGCTGTCCGCTACGGGGTGCAGGGCGTGCCGGCGGCGATCGCCTTGGCGGCGATGGCGGCGCGCTCGTTGGACTTCGCAGCGAAGTACGTGGCGTGCGAGCAGTACGCGGGGCCTGCCGCGGTGGAGTAAGCCGTGCTCGGCGCAACCGGGTGCGGATAGAGCGCGTCACCCTTGTAGTTCTTGGCGTGCCCGTCGCAGAACACGTAGTTCGCGCCGTCCTGGTGGCGCCAGGGGGCGTCTCGCGTGTAGTAGCCGAGCTTGGCGACGTACTTCTCGTAGTAGCCCTGGAAGTCGTACGGGCGGCCCAGGCGGCCACCGGTGCCGGCATCGCCTACGAAGACGGTGATGGCGGGCTTCTCGATCTCAGCCTGGAACAGATAGCGATAGTAGTACGGGCTCGCCGGGTCGGTGTCGTAGGTGAAGCCCATGCTCATGCCGTAGCTGCGAACATCGGAGCCGCGCTCGGACGACGGGCAGTGCCACACGCCGCTGCGATCCAACTTCGGTGGGTTGCCCGACTTAACGTACGGCAGGAGCTTGGCATCCCAATAGCGGTCCACGGTGTCGAGCCCCGCGGCGGCCCGGTTCACGTAGTACATGTACCAGTACTCGGACCAGGTTGGGAACCCCTCATCGTAGTCCTGAGAGTAGAGCATCGCCGCAGTCCCCATCTGCTTGGTGTTGCTCAAGCAGGAGATGGCGCGCGCCTTCTCACGGGCCTGGGCGAATACGGGGAAGAGGATCGCCGCTAGAATTGCGATGATCGCGATGACCACGAGCAGCTCAATGAGCGTGAATGCTCGCTTGCCTTGCATCTTACGCCTCCCTGGGAATGATCGGTTCGTCCCCGCGCGGGCCCAGATGGACACCGGAGGAGCGGCCGTAGGGGACAGTGGCGGCATCGTTGCCGCACCACGGCATGAACACTCTACAACGTAACACACGGACCGGCCCAGTGTCAATGAGCCGACTGCCCGGCTTTACACGCAACACTTGACACTACCGCTTGCCGCCGCAGTCAACTCGCGACAGTCGCTGGAACGGGGCTACTTGCCCTCGCTGCCCGGCGCATTCGTCGTCGTTGGGCCGATCGAGTTCTTCTCGTCCTGCGGATTGTCTGGCGGCTTGACGCCGCCGGTGGGGCTCGCGCTGCCCTCGGGCGGCTTGGCGCTGTGGCAGCCCGCGCTGAGGCCCGCGGCAACGACGACGAGGCACAGCACCAGCACACGGAACATGCGTGACATGGTTGCTCTTCCTTTCGTGGCGATGGGACAGGCTGGAATGCAGACAGTCTACCTCCGAACCAGGCGCGGTGTGCCTGCAGGATTCGGCCGGGTCGCCGCTACCATCCGTAACGCTCCGGGCCCCAGGGGCGGTCGACGGTTTCCTGCTTCAGCAGGCGCAGCGTGTGGCTCGGGATGTCGCCCTGAACCAGCACCCCCGGGCCCACGCAGGTGTACGCGCCGATCTTCGCGCCGGGCTGGGTAATGACGTTGACGCCGGTGCGCGAGTAGTCGCCGAAGTACGTCGCGTTCGCCTCCACCAGTGGGCGTTCGCGGCGGCCTGCGATGCGGTGCTCGGCCCGGCCGTCGTCGAACCGCAGCGTGCCGCACACAGTCGCCGCGCCGATGTCCACCGACAGCCCCACGAGCCCGCTGATCTCGCAGTAGTGCCACAGGTAGGCCCCGTCGAACAGCACGCCGTCCATCTCCGCGCCGTGCCCCACGATACAGTCATGGCCGATGGTGGCGCGCGCGTCCACGAAGCCGTAGTCGCTGATGCGGCACCGGTCGCCGACGACGGCACGCCCGGCCAGGATGGCTCCGTTCACGATGCGCGTATCGCTGCCCACGACGAGGCTGCCCTTGATGACGACGCGGTTGCCGATAGCCGAGCCGGGGCCTAGGCGGACAAACCCGTCGATGTCCGCGCCGTCGTGGATGCGGGCTGAGGGGTGGATGCTGTGCTCGGTGAGCTCGGCGGTGAGCTGCTCGGCGACGACGGCGTTGGCCTGGAGCACGTGCCACGGCTTGTCCATGTCGACGACAGGGCGCGTCGCCTCGATGGCGGCGATGTCGCCCTCCCAGTCGTTGAGCGATTGCGCCAGATCGGGCTCGGCAGGCGGCATCCCTCCTACTGGGACGCGGCGCAGGAACCCGGGGTTCGCCTCCACTACGGGCAGAATGCTGCGCTCCAGCGCGACAACGCCGAGCCACCGGGCGGTGGAGTCGCTCTCGTGCCCAACGATGGCGCGCAGCGTGTCGCCCTCCACCTCCGCGCCGTGCCAGTTGCCGCCCTCGCCGTAGGGAATGCGGTCCCACAGCGCCGCGCCGGCCGCCCCGGTCCGTTCCTGGGCTTCGGCGAGGGCGCGCAGGTCGTCGTCATGGACGACCGTGTCGCCGTAGACCACGAGGAAGCGTTCGTCCGGGAGGGCGTTGGCGCCGGCCAGCACTGCCAGGGCTGTCCCCCCGCCATCGGGCTGCTGGACGAACTCGATGCCCTCGACGCCCAGCAGCGCATGGCGTACCGAGCCCGACTGGCAGCCGACGACCACGGCAACGCGCTGGACCCCGATGCGGCGGAGGGCATCGGCGAGCCGGCGCACGTTCGGCGTGTTGCCGACGGGGATGGCGGCCTTGTTGCGCACCTCGGCGAACGGCCACATCCGCTCGCCCCGCCCGGCGGCCAGGATGACGGCGGCTTGCACAGACATGACTACCTCCCCGATATAGGCGCCCAAATGCAACCACCGATGGACACAGATGAACAGCGATCACGGCGGGATGTTCTGGAACCGCCGATGGACCCGGCGCGCCGCGGAGGGCGCGCCCCACAGGTCTGCGAC
>CAZFLM010000028.1:27662-33271 GCA_964519955.1 uncultured Chthonomonadaceae bacterium
TGCCCCGTGGGGTGGGGCCTCCGTGCCCCGCCGGGTACCTGGCGCTGCCGCAGCGCTGTGCCTGCTCCAACGCTCCCGGCGCGCCGCGGAGGGCGCGCCCCACAGGTCTGCGACTGCCCCACAGGTTTGCGACTGCCCCACAGGCCTGCGACTGCCCCGTGGGGTGGGGCCTCCGTGCCCCGCCGGGTACCTGGCGCTGCCGCAGCGTCGTGCGTGTGCCCACGTACCCGCCCCGCCGGGTCTTCGCCGCCTACAGGCCCGCCGTGCGCAGGATCGCGCGCATGGCATCCGCCGCCCAGGTGACCGGGCTGCCGAAGGGCTCCGCGACGATCGGCCCGTCGTAGCCGATCTTGTCGAGGGCGCGCAGCATATCGCCGATCGGAATGACGCCCGTGGCGCCGGGCAGGCCGCGCTCCATGTCGTTGTAGTCGTCCATCGCAACGCCGATCGGCGCGTCGTTCACGTGGACGTAGACGATGCGCTTCTGGTCCACCTTGAGCAGGTCGTCGGCCGTCCCGCCGGACGTGAAGAGGTGCCAGACGTCGAGGAGGAGGCCGATGTTCGGACCGATGTCGTGGCCGAGCGCGAGCATGTCCTCCATCTTGTAGATGAAGGGGTACTTCATCGACGTGCGGCAGGTCTTCGGGCCGATGAACTCCAGGCCAAACCGGCAGTCGTAGTCGGCGAGGATGCGCGAGATCGGCGTGAAGCGGTCGACGAGGTGCTGGCGATGCTCGTCGAAGGGCATCGTGTCGGAGCAGGGCATGATCCAGGTCATCGTGCGCCCGCAGCCGATCGCCTGGCCGGCCTTCGCGAGGCGCGGGAGCGCCGCGAGCCCCTCCTCGTAGTGCGCTTCGTCGCCGCGGAAATCGACCGGCATGCCCCACCCGGCAGGGCGAACACCCGACTCCTCGAACAACGCGCAGACCGCGCTCTCGCCGTCGCGGTCGATGCGGTCGGCTATCTCGTGGATGGAGATCTCGACTCCCTGGAAGCCTGCCTTCTTGGCGGCCTTGATGGCCTCGTCGACGCTGGCGATGTGGACGCCGAGCGCGCCCGGACTGAGTGCGGTGAACATCGGGTGGTGTCCTCTCGATGGGGCGATATGGGCGTGTGGCGCTGCGACGCGTCGGCCCATTTGGGGGATTCGCGAGGGCGCCGGGCGAGTCCTGCGACCTGGCGCGGAGCCGCGTGTTCCGGGGCGCATGGACGGAAGCGGCGCTGCCCAGTATAATGGCCGGCATGGGTGGCGAGCCGGAGGCAATGGCGAGCCAGGCGCCGCGTGACGCGGCGGGAGGGGGAGTGTGATGTTCGGGTCGAGGATGCTGCTCGCGCTGGCCGCGAGCCTGGTTGTCGCGGGCTCCGCGGGCGCCCAGGACAAGGTGACGCTCAACGTTGGGATGCCGGCGCCGCCGATGAAGGTGGTGGAGTGGGTCAAGGGCGACAAGACGGAGCAGTTCCAGAAGGGCAAGCTGTATGTGGTGGAGTTCTGGGCGACGTGGTGCGGCCCGTGCAAGGTCAGCATCCCGCATCTGACGGACATGGCGGCCAAGTACAAGGGCCAGGTCACGTTCATCGGCGTCGATGTGTGGGAGCATCCGTCGAGCCCGACGGACACGGCCTACTACGCCAAGGTCAGGAAGTTCGTCGACGACATGGGCGACAAGATGGCCTACAACGTGGCCATGGACGGGCCCGAGGGCACGATGGCCAAGACGTGGCTGGCCGCGGCGGGCGAGAACGGCATCCCGTCGTCGTTCCTCATCGGCAAGGACGGCAAGATCCTCTGGATCGGCCATCCGATGGGCGGGCTCGAGCAGACCATTGAGAAGGTCATTGCCGGCGAGTTCGACGCCAAGGCCGAGGCCGCACGGCGCGGCAAGGAGAAGGCGCAGCAGGAGCGCATGGCCAAGCTGATGGGGCCCATCCAGGCGGCCGCTCGCAAGGGCGACACGAAGGCCATGCTGGTCGAGATCGACAAGGTGCTCGCGGCGAACCCCGACCTGGAGGGCCAGCTTGCGCCGACCAAGCTCAACATCCTGCGCCGCACCGACGAGCCCAGCATCTACCCCTACCTGAGCAAGCTGGCCGGTGGCGCCTGGAAGGAAGACGCCCAGACCCTGAACATGTGGGCCTGGTACATCGTCGACCCGAAGACCACGTTCAAGGCGCCGGACTTCAAGGTGGCACTGAAGCTCGCCCGCCGCGCCTCCACGCTAACCGAGGACAAGGATCCGATGATCCTCGACACGCTCGCGGCCGCCTACGCGCGAACCGGCGACAAGAAGAAGGCGATCGAGACCCAGCAGAAGGCGGTCGACATCCTCACCGCCGACGCCGCGGCGGACGACGCGACCGTCAAAGAGATGCAGGGGCGGCTGGAGGAGTACCGGAAGAAGTAGCGAGTAGCGAGGAGTGAGTAGCGAGTAGAACGGCGGCGCGGCGGTGGGCGGAAGTCCGAAGCCAGAAGCCAGAAGCCAGAAGCCAGAAGCGGAGCCGACGCTTCTGGCTTCTCTTCTACTCGCTACTCGCTACTCGCCGCCACCTCCTCAGCCGACAGCGCCCTCGCGACGAAGCGGACGCCGGCTATCCTGCCGATGAAGTGCTCGCCTCCCTCGTAGAGTGGGTTGAAGCCGATGCCCACCTCGCGGCTCTGCGAGCGAACGTACTCGGGCACGTTCGTGCTGCCCGTTGCCTTGCCGTTTACGTAGAGCGTCAGCGTGCCGCTCTGCTTAACCGCCGCCAGGTGGACCCACTCGCCCTGCTTCAGCGCGACGCCGGGGGTGGAGAAGAAGCCACCGCCCTCGATCCGCGCGAAGACCTCGCTGCCCAGCACGATAATGCGGAGCGGGTCGTCGCCGCCGCGGCACCAGGCCGAGAAGACCTCCTGCCCGTTCGACGGCAGGCTCTCCGGGCACGCCCACGCCATCGCGGTGTAGTCGCGCTCCGGGAAGTACGGCAGCTCGAAGCGCAGCTTGCTGGCCGGGCCGAACGCGCGCGCGCCGCCGGCCTTGCCCACCCGATCCGCCGCCGGGGCAACGGCCTCCGCGAAGGAGCGCTTGCCGAACAAGACCTCGGCCTCGTCGCTCAGCGGCGCGTCCACCATCAGGCCGTCGGCGCGGACGGAGAGGAACGGCGTGGCCGCGGCCTTGCTGACGGCGAAGCGGCGCGGACCGTCGTGGTTGCCCGTGGCGGCCCAGGCATTGCGGGTGCGCACGGTCCAGTAGTAGTCACCGTCCGATTCCAGGCCTGTCTCGATTGTCGCCTGCGACTCCTGGAGCCCGGTCCGCTCGACCACCACGTGCTTCATCTCTCGGTCCCGCGCCACGGTCAGCTCGTAGGTCGAGTCAGCCCCGCCGGTCGGGTGCCACTTGAACAGGATGGAACCCGGTTTGCCCCGCCAATCGGCTTCCGGCAGGAGCAGGCGCGCGGCGGACGGCGCGATGTGCGAGGCCGGGAGCCAGGCGGCGTAGTCGGTGCCGCTTGCGCCCGCCGTGGCGAACTCGCAGAGCGTGAGCGTCGCGCCGTCCTCGGTCTTGACGGTCCACTTGCCCATGGGCGGGTAGACGCCGGGCGTCGTCGATGGCGCGCCGACCGGGACGGCGGTCAGCTTCAGTTTGGACGCGTCGATCGGCTTGAGTTCGGCCGTCTCGATCGGGTTGAGGGCGGCGTCGAAGGTGAGCAGGATCGGACCGGAGTGGATGGCGATCCGGCCTGCGCGCTCGGGGCCCTCGCCGATCTGGTAGCGCGGCGTCATGTCGAACGCCAACCCCACGACGTCGCCCTTCGCCCACGTGCGCTCGATGACGGCGTACGTGCCGGGCTTCGGGGCGGGCGCGACCGGCTGACCGTTGAGCTTCACGGTTGTCTTCGCGGACCAGGCCGGGATGCGCAGGCGGAGCGTGAACTTGGCGCGGCGCGACGGGCTCACGGTGAGCTTCACGGCGCCGGCGATCGGGTAGGCCGTCTCCTGCGCGAGCCGCACGCTGGTCGACGGTGTGAGCGGGATGTCGAACTGGCTCGGGCCGTAGAAGTTCACGTTCAGCCCGTCCTTGGCGCGCATCACGGCCCACTCCGAGAGCATGCCGAGCGTGCGCGGGCTGTTCACGGAGCAGCAGTTCAGCTCCGGCGCGCCCGGGCGGTACTGGAAGTTGATCTGGTGATACGACGGCGCGCGGACGCCGTTGAGCGGGGTGTCGTAGGTGCACCACTGGGCCGAGGGATGCTGAGCGGCGAGCGCCTGGTTCCACTGCGTCAGCTCCAGCTCGTCGGCGACCCTCGGGTCCCCGGTCAGGCGCAGCACGTCGATGGTGAGCGCCATCCACGCGACGCTGCAGCACGTCTCGATCGGCCCGGCCATGTAGATCGTGCCGACCGCCCCCTCGTTGGTGGTGAACGCGCCGTCCGGGTGGATGTCGAGGCGGCGGATGCTGTCCCACAGGTTGAGCGTCGCCTTGCGGTAGGTCTCGTCGCCGGTCTGCTCGTAGCGCTTCACGAAGCCCTGGAGGATGTGCAGCGCTTCCCAGCGCGGGCCGCTCGCGGGGAGCTTCCAGTACTCGACGCCCTCCGCGCCCTTGCGCAGCCAGTCGCCGTCCTTGGGCAGGTCGTCCTCGATGCGGCGGCACATCTCCGTGTACTTCGGGTTACCCGTGCGGATGGCCAACTCGGCCATGATGTGGAGCACGGCCAGGTTGAAGTTGGCGCTGCCCGACTCGATGGGCCGGCGCTTGCCGTCGACATACACCTTGCAGACGTAGTCCGCGGCCCTGACGGCGCACTGGTAGGCCTTCTCGTCGCCGGTGTCGTCGTGCCACATCACGAGGCCGAGCATGCAGTGGTAATGCCCCCACAGGTCGCAGTCGGCCATGAGGCGGCGGGCCTTCGGGAACGGGCCGAGGTAGCCGGACGGGTCCTGGCTGGCCACGAGCGTGTCGACGAAGTGCTGCACGTACGGCTTGAGGCGTGGATTTGTGGACATGCGGCACGCCTGGACCGCCGAGATCAGGTACTTGCCGGCGAACTCGCCTGCCCATGGCACGATGTCGGGATAGGGCAGGCGGCGGTCGCGGCGGTGCATCATGTCGAGGAGGCCCGGGTTCGACTCGGGCGCGCGCAGGAGCCACTGCTCCACGTTGCGGTCGACGCGCGCGCCCAGCTCCCCGCCGAAGCGCCACCGGGCATGTTGGATCGGTTCCACGGCTGTATTTCCCTTCTTGCCGGCCTGCCCGGCGGCCGAGCCCGCGACCAGCGAGGCGAGCAGGGCGGCCGCGCAGAGCGTCAGCTTCCGGTTCATGGTTGGTTCCTTGGTGATCGGTTGTCCGTTGCGAACGGCCCGGCGGGGCGCGGAGGCCCCACCCCACGGGTCGTGCACAGCCCATGTGGGGCCTGCCTAGTCGTTGTGGGGCGCGCCCTCCGCGGCGCGCCGGGTGCGTTGGAGCAGGTACAGCGTGCCGCCGAACACGAATGCCGGCGTTGTGCGTCGCGAACGGCCCGGCGGCGCGCGGAGGCCCCGCCCTACGGGTTGTGCACAGCCCATGTGGGGCCCGCCCAGTCATTGTGGGGCGCGCCCTCCGCGGCGCGCCGGGTGCGTTGGAGCAGGTACAGCGCGC
>CAZFLM010000028.1:33371-75059 GCA_964519955.1 uncultured Chthonomonadaceae bacterium
TTGTGGGGCGCGCCCTCCGCGGCGCGCCGGGTGCGTTGGAGCAGGTACAGCGCGCCGCCGAACACGGCCGGTCGCCCTACTGCTTTGCGCCCACTCGCTTGTAGGTGATGAACGCAGTGCCGGGCTGCTCGTCGATGGCCACTTGCAGGCCCTTCTCCATCAGCTCAGCGCCCGAGACGGTCTTGGCGGGGCGCTTGCGGCCCAGCTCCTTCAGCTCGTACTTGGCGGCCGGGTCGAGCGCGCGCAGCTTCACGCGCAGGGCCTCGTAGGGGCTCTCCGGGCGGCGGAAGACCTGGATCACGCCGCGGGCCTCCTCGGGCTTGTCATACTGCCAGCCGATCCACGCGTCCTCCTGGAGACTGTAGCCGGTCAGCGGGTAGTAGTCGCCCATGAAGCACGGGCCGATCTCGCGCCACTCGGCGACCATGCGGCGGAGCAGGTTGTAGTCGAGGTCCTTGCGCCGCATGTCCCAGCACGAGTTGAAGCTGCTGACCAGGACGCTGCGGATCTCGTACTCGGTGGTGCGGGAGCCGCCTGTGCCCTGGAACGGGATCCAGAACGACATGCCATAGGTGTGGCACTGGTTGCCCAGCGGGTCGTGGATGAAGTCGCTGCGGAGGAGCGGGAGGGCGCGGCGCAGCGTCTCGATGTCGTTGCGGCGGCCGCCGCTGGCGCACGTGTCGATCGGCATGCCTGGGTGACGGCGGATCAGCTCGTCCCAGTAGGCCAGGTAACCCTCGACGTGGCGGATCTCGGTCATGCCCTGGCGATCCGGCGTGTCATTCCGGCGCCAGTAGTCCAGCGGTTCCATGTTGAAGTCCTGGCGATACCAGTCGATGCCCTCGCTCGTGATGAGGCCGTCGACGCGGTCCGTCAGCCACTTGCGCGCGTCGGGGTTGCCCAGGTTCAGCAGCGTGCCGCCGAGTATCCAGTTCTGGTGCTCGTCGTACAGCTCGGTCTTCGGCGTGACGCGCTCCGGCTCGAACCAGACGATCGTCTTGACGCCCTTGGCGCGCGAGTGGTCGGAGATGGGGCGCAGGCCGCCGGGGAAGCGCTGCTGGTCGACCTTCCACGTGCCGGTGTTCGGCCACGAGCCGTCGTTGATATACCAGCCGGCGTCCATCCACCAGTAATCGAGCCCCAGCTTCTCCTCGACGTAGCGGTCCACGAACATCTTCTGCGTATCGCTGTTCGCGTTGATCATCTCGCCGTACCAGTGCGAGCTGCACGCGAAGTGGATGGGGCCGGGCGTCTTGCCGTCGACCTTGATCGTGTTGTGCGCGACCATCCAGCGGCGCCAGACGTTTTGCGCGTGGATGCGGTCGCCCGTCCAGAACTGCAGCACGATGCGCGGGCCGCGGACCTCTTCGCCGGCGTGCAGCACGAAGTGGGTCAGCTCCTGGCCGCCGCGCACGCGCAGTCCATCCGCCGCGTCGCGGTTGAAACGCGCTGCCCACTGCCCGGGCCAACCGATGACCGCGATGACGCCGCGCTGGGCCCACTCGACGTTGAAGTAGGGCATGTCGCTGTTCGTGGAGCGGCCGCCGCTCGTGGTGATGACCTTCTCCGCGCCGGGACCTAGCTCCGTCTTCAGCGGCTGATAGTCATTCGCCTGGCAGGGGCTGCCGACCGCGTGGTGCAGGATGTGCTTGCCAGCGGCACCGGGGTGGAATGCCGTGTCGAGCGCTTGCAGGTCCGAGATGATCGGCGTGTCGGTGCTTCCTGTGTTCTTGAGGTAGATGGTCCACTCGACGGTTGGGAAGTCGGGGTACTGGACGCCCTCCGCGCGCACGACGAGGCCGGTCGCCGGGTCGGTGCAGACGATGCGCAGCTCCGTGCCGCCATCCGCGAGGGGCTTGGCGGCCCGCTCCACCTTCCACGATGCGACGATGTCCGCGAGGGGCTTGCCGCCGTAGTGGAACGAGAAGGGCAGGTCCGTGCCGTAGGGCTTCGGCGCGCCGTCGGTGAGGGCCATGTCGCCGAGCCAGACAGTCTTGCCGTCCTCCAGCTCGACCTTGGCGTTCGCCCAGTCCGCCTGGTCGCACGAGATGCCGTCGCCCGCGTCGCCGACCTCCAGCACGAACTCGGTCGCGCCTGCGAGGTCCACTTTGACGGGGACAGGCGTTGTGCCCTCGCGCATCACGCCGGACCTAAACGCCTGCTTGTCGCCGACGGTGACGGAGAAGACGACGCTGCCGCGCCCGCCGCTGGTGTTGTCGTTCGAGTCGACGCCGACGAGCGCCTGGAACGTGCGCCCGGGGCCCGGCAGGCGGACGACGACCTTGCTGACGGCGTGGCAATAGAGCCCCCGTCTGTACTCACGGCCCGACATGCGCATCGGGCCGTGGTTGCGCTCGTTGCGCTGCACGGGGTCGTTGTTCGCGAGCACGGTGAGGCCGGGCGTCGGCTCCATCGGCCGGACGACGCCCTCGAACTTGGCGGCGGTCCAGCGGTGTGCCTCGGCCATCTCGTCGGGTGTGACGAGCGGGCATACGGCGAGTTGAGCAGTCATGGCAAGGAGTGCTGCCTCCATGAGCATTGCGGTCATACCTCCCAGGGTATCGGTCGGTGGGTAGGTTCGAGGCGGAGGGGGCTGGGTCCTGTTTAGTAGCGAGTAGCGAGGAGGGAGTAGCGAGTAGAACGGCGGGGTGGTGCGCTGAGTTGGGGTCGTGGATCGAGCACATGGTCGGGATGACACAGAGCCGCGCGCGCAAGCAAGCGGAGGCCCCTCCCGACGCGGCACATCCTGGCGACGGCCGGCGCCTACTCCAGCTCTTCCGCTTGCTCGCGCGCGCGGCTCTGATCAACCACAGCGTCGTGCACCCCCACCAACCTACCGGCCCGCACCAACCCGCCCTTCTACTCGCTACTCCCTCCTCGCTACTCGCTACTGATTCGAGTAGACACTTGACACCTATCCCCGCCTCTGCTACTATGGTGGCAACAATGCTCAGGAGGACCAGTCATGCCCATCGATGCGCTGACGAGGAGTGACGCGGGCGAGGTGCGGGTGCCGGCTGCGGATGCGGAGTGGAGGGAGTGGGTGTCGGCGGGGCGGACGCGGTGCTGGTGCCTGCGGGACCCGATCCTCGACTGGCTGGAGGCGCACGGCGAGGCGAAGGGCTTCGTGCGCGACGACCGCGTGCCGGGGTACGACCGCGACACCGACATCGGCCCGTTCCTGATGGAGAAGGGGCAGGCGTTCGAGGCGGCCGTCGTAACGCACCTCGGCGGGCGGGCGGACGTGGTGCGCATCGCCGACGGCCCGGGCGACATCCGCTCGCTGGAGGCGGCCGAGCGAACGTTCGAGGCTATGCGCTCCGGCGCGCCGGTCATCCACCAGGGCGTGCTGCGCGACGCCGAGAACCGGGTGTTCGGTGCGCCGGACCTGCTCGTGCGCTCAGACGTGCTGAAGTCGCTGTTTCCGCACGCGCTGGCGGACGACGAGGCGCGGGAGGCGGCGCCGGACCTTGCCGGGGCGCGGTGGCACTACCGCGTGGTCGACATCAAGTTCACCACCCTCCACCTCCTGGCGAAGGGCGATCTGTCCACGGGTGGCTCCATGCCGGCGTACTGCGTCCAGGTGGCGCTCTACAACCGGGCGCTCGGCCGGCTGCAGGGGACGATGGCGCCGGTCGCCTACCTGCTGGGGCGCGGCTGGGAGCAGACGAAGGGCGGCGAGAAGCTGCGCGTCGATAACTGCATGGACCGGCTCGGCGAGGTGTGGGCGGCAGTCCACTTCGGTCAGGCGGACGAGGCGTGCGAGTGGATACGCCGCGTTCGGCGTGAGGGCGCGGGTTGGCAGGTGACGCCCGATCCGAGTGTCGGCGAGCTGCGGCCGAACATGAGCAACATCGAGGACGGCCCCTGGCACAAGGCCAAGCGGCAGATCGCGACCGAGCAGGGCGAGCTGACGCAGGTGTGGCAGGTGGGCTGCGCCAAGCGCGACGCCGCCAACGCGGCCGGCATCCTGCGCTGGACCGACCCGCGCGCGACCCCCGGAGCGCTGGGCGTGAAGGGGCCGAAGACAAGCCCGACGCTCGCCGCGGTGCTGGAGGTCAACCGCTCAGCGGACGGGCCGCCCGTTCGCCCGGCCCGCATCGAAGCCGAGCGCGACGCGTGGCATCCCGTGCCCAGGCTGGAGTTCTGCGTCGACTTCGAGACCGTGAGCGACCTGGACGACAACTTCTCGCGCATCCCCGACCGCGGCGGCCAGCCGCTGATCTTCATGATCGGCTGTGGGCACATCGAGGACGGCGAATGGCGGTTCGAGTGCTTCGTGACGCAGGACCTCGGCGAGGAGCAAGAGGGGCTGATCATCGGCCAGTGGCTGGACCACATGGAAGCGGTGCGGCAGCGCCTGGCGCCGGACGACCCCGCGCCGCGGGTGTTCCACTGGTCGCAGGCCGAGGTCTCGTTCCTGAGCACCGCGTTCAACTCGGCGAAGGCGCGGCATCCGGGCAGCACGTGGGTCGAGCCGAACTGGTACGACTTTCTCCAGCGCGTGGTGAAGGCGGAGCCGGTGGTGGTGCGCGGGGCGCTGGGTTTCGGGCTGAAGGCGGTGGCGAAGGCTCTGCACGCCCACGGGCTCATCGAGACGAGCTGGGAGGACGGCCCCGCCGACGGCCTCGGCGCGATGGTGGGCGCGTGGCGCTGCGCCGCGTGGGGCCGCCGGGATGCGAAGAAGCTGATGGATTACGGCCTGATGCAGGGCATCGCCAAATACAACGAGGTGGACTGCCGGGCGATGCAGGAGGTGGTCGCGTACCTGCGGGCGGCGCACTGAAGGGCGTCTCTGTCCACCGATGGACACCGATGAACGGCGATAGCCTGGTGCCAAGGACCCGGCGGCGCAGGGACCTGTGGGGCGCGCCCTCCGCGGCGCGCCGGGAACGTAGGAGCCGGTACAGCCCTACGGCAACGGTAAGGACCCGGCGGGGCGCGGAGGCCCCACCCTACGGGGTGGTCGCAGACCTGTGGGGCGCGCCCTCCGCGGCGCGCCGGGAACGTAGGAGTACGCACAATGCCACGGTAACGGCGCGCCGGCGCACCCCTACTTCGGCGCGTCCGGAGTGCCGTACTTCGCCTCCAAGGCCGCGATCCAGGCTTCGGCGTTGGGCGGGCCCTCCGAGATCGTGGTGATCCCGTTGGCCTTGGCTACCCGCTTGAAGTTGGCCGTCGTTGCGCGGGCCTCCGCGGGTGACACGCCGTAGACGTCCGGCCATCCCAGTTGCACGAACCAGAGCGGGAGCAGCATCTTCTCGACGCGGTTGCGGATGACGGGGTCGGTCGTCCTCGCAAGGCCCCGGTTCAGCACGGCGAGGCCCTCCTTGACGAACGCGGGCGTCGCCACGTCGGGTGGGTTCCAGCCGTTCATCGGCTTGTGCGGGGCGCCGGCGGCCAGTCTGTCCATCAGCGCCAGGAACTCCAGTGCATCGTCCGCCGCGGCGCCGTAGTAGCCCCGGCAGAACTCGGTGCGGAGCGCCATCGCGTCCTGCGACGGGTCCCACATGAGCTGCGAGTTCACGTAGTGGCGCAGGTCCGATAGCTCGCCGCCGACGCTCTGGATGTCGCTCTGCACCATCAGCCCGTTGATGCCGTGCGAGGCGTAGTACTTGATGTCGCTCACCATGCTCCGCAGGTTCGGGTTCGGCGCCAGGTAGTGCCAGAAGTTCGTGCCGTAGTGCCACACGAACACGTTCTTGGCGACCGCGTGCCAGCCGTCGATGGCCTTGCGGTAGTTGGCGCCCAGCGGGTCGCACTCGATGCCGTGGAAGTAGCAGGCGAAGTGGCACAGGCGGATGACCACGTTCGGGAGCGGCTTCGTGTGCTTCGGCGGGGTGATGGAGTAGTCGTAGGCGAGGGTGTCGACGAACACGCTCGGCTTCTTCTTCGCCACCTCCGCGGCGATGGCATTCACGAACCGCAGGATCGGGCCGTGCTGTGCCTCCTCCTCCTTCACGATGGCGGTGCACTTGTCGCACTCGCACGCGCCGCTGTCGCCGGGCCAGGCGTCGTTCTGCGACACGTCCACGCACATCAGGTTCGGTTGCTCGTCGAGCCACTTCAGCACCTGCTCCGTGCAGAGGCGCAGCACGTCCGGATTGGTCCAGCAGAGCTGCCCGCTGATGACGGCGGCGCGGCGCTGGCCCTTCACGAGGCCGAAGTACTCCGGGTGCGTCTTGGCGTACTTGTCGGGCGGGATGAGCGCGCAGGCTGAGTGCACAAACGGGTAGATGAGGATGCCCTTGGCCACCTCGCCGCCGCGCCAGGGCACGCCCACGTGCGGCATGTTGGACCCGTTGAGCCGCAGCCGGGCCGCGTAGCCCCAGTCGGCCAGCTCGTTGCACAGCAGCTCGCGGTAGATGAAGGGTGGCGCGTAGCTGAAGTTGATGGTGGGCAGCGTGACGGCCTCGCGCTTGGGGGCGACGGTGCAGTCGCGCGCGAGGAAGCGGCATCCGAGGTAGCGCTCCAGCAGCACGTAGACGCTGTAGATCTGCCCGCGCTCGCCGCCGCCCAGCAGGACCAGGTCCTTCCCCGCGGTCTTGATGAGCACGCCGTCCTCGCCGAGCCTCCTCGCCGCCTCGACGAGCCCTGCCCGTTCCGCGCGGTTGCTCGGGCCGAGGAGGATGGCCGCGCCCCGGCCTGCCTGGCTCTCCTCGACCACCGGCACGTCGGCGCCCGATATCTCCAGCAGGTACTTGTGCAGCTCGGATGCGGCGTACGAGACCGCGGGGCCCGGCTTGTCCGGCACGACGATCCGGCAGCGCGCCTTGCCCTTGGCCGCGAGCGTCATGGTGGCCTCCGAGGCGGCGGCCGGCGTCGTCAGCAGCAGCGCGACCGCTAGCGCCGCGCACGTCGTGGTGAGCATCGTCACTCCTCCAGTCGCAGCTTCTTGAACACGGATGGGCGCTTGCCCTCGCCGATGCCGGGCGTGATGCCCATCCAGTAGGCGCGGCCCTGGCCGTCGTTGTCGTTGACGATCACGTTGAAGCCGAGGACCATGCCGGGCCGGGGCTTCACGCCGAGCAGCGACCAGGGCATGTCGAGGCGATAGGTGGTGTCGTGGCCCTCTCGGCCGCCGCCGGCGCGGAGGTCGAGGCGGCGGATGGTCGGAACCGACTGCAGCACCGCCGCGCCGTTCTTGCCGACTGCCATGCCCAGCTCGAGGTCGTCGGGGTCGTAGCCCGAGGCGCGGCCGGCGTCGTTGCGCGGGTCGATACCGATCTGCAGCGAGTCGCCGCCCCAGTAGCCCTCGGGCTCGTCCGTGGTCACCACGTGCACGTCGTCGCGCACCACGGCGAGGAGATGCAGCGCCGTGTTGTCCCATGCGACCCACATGCGCGCGCTCAGGTCCTCCGGGCCGTCCCACCCAATGCCAGGGTCGGCGGGGAGCACCTGCTGCCGGCGGTCCAGCACGATCGGCTGGCCCTTGCGCAGCCAGTCGCCGAACGCGCCATCAGCCGGCGGGATGACGCGCGGGCATGGCGTGAAGTCGGTGCGGGCCACCGCGCTGCCGGTGAATCCGTCGGCTGCGACCGCCACGCGGATGCCGCTCGGGTCGGCGGCGATGGGGCGCGCAAGGTGGAGCGGGATCACCGTCGCTGCGAGTGGCGCGGCCGTTCCGTGCGCGGTGGCCCCGGATGCGCTGGCCGACACCGGGATGGCCTTGTCGGTCAGGTTGCGGACCCGTGCGGCGAGCGTCGTGCCGTCGACCACGTAGGCCGACTCGAGCGCGAGGGGGCTCGCCACCTGCACCCGCGCGGCGGCGATGGCTGCCTCGGCCCTCGCGGCGGCCGCGAGCGGGACCTGCAGGTAGATGGGGGAGCGGTCCACCGTGATGCGCCAGGCAGGCGTCTTGGGGGCAGGGACGGCCGCGCCGGCGACGTCGAGGAGCCGGGCTCCGGCCGGCATACGCTTCAGCGTGACGACCGCGTCGCCCTTCTCGGACCAGAGCACCGTCGTGGCAAACCCCGTGTCCTTCGAGCGGAACGAGTGGGCCTGGACGACGCCCGCGAGGGTGATGGAGCGCCTCGGCGTGGCATGGTGCAGCGTGTCGGCCATCACCGAGTAGGCAAGCGCCGCGGGCATCGGGATGCCGCCGCGGAAGAGGCCGTACTCGTTGCCACCCTCGTTGCAGCCCTCCTCCAGGAACCAGTAGTAGCGCTCGACGCCGGGCACCGAGTGGGCCGTGACCATGCTCTGCACCAGGCAGCGGGCGAAGTCGCGGGAGTAGTCGCTCAGTGGGTCGGTGGTCACGTCGAGGCCCCAGCCCTTCTCGCCGATCCAGAACCGCTGCTTGCCGCCGGCCTTGCGGATCATCTCCAGCGTGTCGAGGCACTTGCGGCGCTCCTCGTTGCGGCCCGGCCACATAGGCTCCTGGTTCGGCCCGAAGTAGCGCACGCCCGCGTACGGATGGCCGGTGTAGATGTCGATGATGTCGGCCGCCTTCGCCATCATGGCGCGGGAGAATGGGAGGCCTTGGTCGTAATCGCCGCCGCTCACGTCGATGCCGGCCACGTGCGACTTCGGTGCCCCACGCCGGACCGCCGCCGACCCGGCCCGCAGCACCTGCAGGTAGCGCTCGATGCCGGCGTCGAACTTGAGGCCGTCCTGCCACATGCACGTCAGATCCGGCTCGTTCTGGATCTCGAACGTGTCGACATCAGCCGCGAGCTCGCGGGCGCGGTGCTCGACGTAGGCCGCCCACCACCCGATGCGCTCCTCGCAGCCGGGCCCCACCCAGAAGTCCTTGCCTGCCGATGCCTCCGCCGCCCAGCCCGGCGGGTAGGCCGTCATCGTGTACATGATGCGCTGGTGGTTGGCGCGGATGCCCTTCACCGAGACCGGCACGTAGGTGCCACGCTGCAGTTCGCCCCAGCGCCAGTCCATGCCCGCGCGCACCCACTTAACGCCGAGCCGCTCCGTGCGCGCGCCGTCGGTGTTCTGCTGGATCGCGAAGAAGCTGCTCGGGTCGTCGAGGCCGAAGTTGCGCGGACGCCTCACGACGACCACCGCCCCTGACCCGCGCGTCTGGCGGCCATCCGGCGCGGTGGCGTAGGCGTCGACGCGGTAGTACTCCGGCCGGTCGCCGGGCAGGCGGATGGGGATCCGGGCGGACGCATGGGCGGCGAGGCGCACCGGCGCGTTCGGCACCGCGATGGTGCGCCCATGCCAGTCGGTCACGCGCACCCGCAGCCCCAGCCGCGCCTCCTCGCCGAGGTGGTTCGTCACGAGGCAGAACGCCCGCAAGGGCTTGCCCGCCGCGAAGAGCACGTTGCTGGGCCCGTCAGCGATGACGCGCACCCCGTAGTAGCTGTTCGCGTCCTCGGTCTCGATGGTGAGGTCCTTGATGAAGAGGTCGCCAGTCTTCGTCGGGCCTTTGCTCACGCCGATGAGGATGGTGTCGAGCGGAAAGTGGAACTTGCCATCGTTGCGGCCGCTCCAATGCCCGCCGAAGACCTCCGGCGTGAGTCTCAGCGTCACGCGCTGCCAGCCGGCCCCCTGGATCGGGAAGTTGGTGGCGTGCTCCTGGCCGCTGGCGTCGCGCAGGCGGACGAACCCGCCGTTCTGCCCAACCTGCCGCACCTCGAAGGAGACCTCGGTGGCCTGTCCAACGGCGATGGACCGCATGGCCGCGACGTAGTTGCCGCCGCCGCTGAAGTCGTAGTGGAGCGCCAGGCAGCGCCCGGCTGTGGGATCGGCCGCGCCGCGTGTGTCACCGTGGGCGCCCGGGAACTCCCAGCCCAGGTTGGCGCTCCAGATGGAGGCGTCGGCGCAGTCGTCGATGCGCACCTGGCGCGGGGCGGCGTGGGCTGGCACGGGCACGAATGCGAGCAAGGCCAACATCGTCAAGAGCAGCGAGCGGGAACCCATCGGCTTGCGACCTCCTGTGTTCGGTGTGGCACAGGCCATTACCACGCGAGCGACCGTAAGCCCTGCTAACGCGCGTGCCACTGAGATCGGGCCCCTGCTCTGCGCCTTTGCCGTCTCACCTTGCCACTCTCGACAGGAGACCGCGCGCGCCGCGTAGCATATGGTATCAGCACACTCCTGGCGCGGAAAGGTTGGGCCCATGCGACTAGATCATCCGAGTTCGGACGGCTGGTGGGCAACGGACGCCGAGGCGGACGCCTTGTGCCAGGCCGGCGAGTGGATAGGCGCGGGCTTCCTGCGTGGAGCAGGCGTCTCGGTGCCGATGCGGCACGCGCGCGCTGTCGAGTGCTATCTGGCGCACTGCCCCTTGCGCCCCTACTCGGGCGAGCTGCTCTATCCGTGCGGCGGCGGCATCTGGACGACGACCAACGGCGCCGAGCCGGCTATCCACATGTGGGCGCTCTACGTGGCCTTCGACGCCGGAATGGACACGGAGCAGGCCGCGGCGCGCAAGGAGGCGGCGACCGATCCGATCGCGCGAGCGGCGTTCGCCAAACTCGAGGAGTTCTGCCGGACCTATCCTCGAGGCGGCGGCTATACGCACAGCATCGTGAACTTCGGGCGGGTGTTGGGCGAGGGGCTGGACTCGTACCGCGCGCGGATCGAGGCGCGGCTGGCCGCGGTGCCGGAGGGCGAGGCGGCAGAGCTGTACCGGGCCCTGCTCGTCACCCTCGACGCCGTCGAGACGTACCGGGCGCGCATCGCCGAGTATCTCGGGGGGCTCACCTTCGCCGACCAGGCCGCCGAGCGGAACCGCAAGCGCCTCGCCGATGCCTATGCGTCCGGTCTGCCCTCTCGTCCGGCGCGCGGCTTCTTCGACGCGATGGTCGCAACGACGTTTCTGTACGCCATCGACGGCAGCGACAACCTGGGCCGGTTCGACCAGTTCATGCTGCCCTACTACGAGGAGAGCCTGGCGTCCGGCGACGTGACGCGGGACGAGGCGCGGGAGCTGATCCGCACGCTGTGGCGCTACGTCGACGACTGCACCGGGTGGAACGTGGCGCTCGGCGGCAGCACGCGGGAGGGAGCCGGCGCTGCCAGCGACCTGACGGTGCTGTGCCTCGATGCAGCGCAGCGCATGCGGCGACCCAACCTGGCGCTGCGGCTGCGCGAGGATACGCCGGACGCCGTCTGGGATGCGGCCATCGACACCATCGCGACCGGCGCCGGCCTCCCTGCGCTGTACTGCGAGGAGAACTACCTCGCCGCCATCGACGAGGCGCACCTGAACCTGCCCGACGACGACAAGCGCGACTTCGCGTTCGGGGGCTGCACCGAGCTGATGATCCACGGGCGCTCGTGCGTGGGTTCGCTCGACGCCGACTTCAGCGTGATCAAGCCGCTCGAGGAGACGCTGCACCGCTGCCTTGCCGACTGCGCTACCTTCGACGACCTGCTCGCCGCCTACGAGGCCGACCTTCGGCGCCGCATCTACGATCTGACGGAGGCGATCAACCGCAACCAGGAGATCCGCGCCGCCTACCACCCGCAGCTCATCCGCACGCTGCTCATCGACGACTGCATCGACCGCGGCAGGGGCTACTACGATGGCGGCGCCCGCTACAACTGGAGCATCGTCAGCATCGTGGGGCTGAGCAACGTCATCGACTCGCTTGCCGCTGTCCGCCAGGCGGTGTATGAGGACCGCTTCGTGACCGCGGACGCCCTGCTGGCAGCGCTGAAGTCGGACTTCGAGGGAGCGGAGGGTCTGCGCACCAAGCTGGAGCACTGCCGCCGGTTCGGCAACGACGATCCCGACGTGAACGCGCTCGCGGCCCGGCTTTCCGGCTTCGTCTACCGTGAGTTCAAGCGCTACGCCCCGTGGCGCGGCGGGCGCTTCCTGTGCGGCACGCTGCTCTTCGTGACCTACGGCTACCTCGGGAAGCCCGTCGGCGCCACGCCGGACGGGCGGCTCGCCGGCACTCCCGTCGGCGACTCGGCGGGCCCGGTGCAGGGGCGCGACCACCACGGCCCGACGGCGATGCTGCGTTCGGTGGCGTCGCTGGCGCAGGCCGATGCGCCCGGCACGCTCGTCGTGAACCTGCGGCTGGCCAAGTCGATGTTCGGCACGCCGGAGATGCGGGAGCGCGTGAAGGCCCTGGTGCGGGGCTACTTCGCGCTCGGCGGCATGCAGCTCCAGGTCAACGTGGTGGACCAGGCCGTCCTCCGCGACGCGATCGAGCACCCGGAGCGTCACGCCGACCTTATCGTGCGGGTCGGCGGCTACTCCGAGTACTTCAACCGGCTCGACATGGACCTGAAGCTCTCGATCCTGGAGAGGACGGAGCACGCGTAGGGGCGATGGGCAACGTACGGCGTCGAAGGTCGCAGGTCGAACGGTCAGGTTACTTCGTGCGGGCGTCCAGCTTCGCTGTCACGCCCGGTAGGCCGGCGAGACCGTTGGGGCTGAGCGCTCCTGTCACCTCGATGCTGCCCGTGCCCTGTGCCTGCGCGTCCGGCCCGTCGCCCATGCGCTCGCCCAGGTAGATGCCGCGCAGGCGCAGGTCGCCGCCGGACACGAGCGGGCCATAGTGGCAGAAGCTCGCGAGGTCCACCTGCAGCGCGCCGCCCTCCACCACCACGGAACGGATCGGGTTGCCCCAGAGCGTCGTGTTGGTGAGCCGCGCCGTCGAGCGCAGCGAGGGGCCGCAGCGGACGTAGGTCTTGCCCGACTGGTCCTGCACGTCGATGCAGTGCATGGACACGAGTTGGGAGTTGATCACGTCGATGCCCTGCGGGCTCAGACCGTCGAACGCGACGGAGACCATCGACCCGTCGGTCCCGTGGCCGAGGACCATGCCGGACGCGCCCGTGCCGTTCTGCTCCACGAAGTGCAGCCCCGTGTGCGACCCGTAGATCGTGTTCTGGTACTGCTTCTCTCCCTTGCAGTCACCCAACACGAACGCTTCTAGATTGCGATACTCGTAGGTCCACGGCGGGTTCTTCCCCCTCTGCTGCTCTTCCGTGGAGACGCCCTGGTTGTCCGGGAAGGGCGACCAGGCCCAGTAGTGCGGGTTGAACTGGACGTTGCGCACCTCGCCGCCGACCGACCCGCCGCCCACCGCGATGCCCGTCTTGAGCGGGGCGCCCGCGGCGTAGGAGACAAGGTGGCGGTCGCAGCGGTGGGTGTAGAAGTCGACGAACTGGTACGGGTTCATCGCGGTCACGTTGACCACGTAGATGCCGGCGCCCTGGCCGCGGACGAGGTAGGAGTACGGCGCGATGGCCTCGTGGCGCTGCTCCGGGTAGTAGAAGGTGAGGCCCCGCAGGCCGCTGCCCGCCTGCATGGTGATGGCGGCGCGGCCGGTGGCGTCGCTGCGCCCGGCGTAGACGCGGACGATGGTGCCGAGGCCGCGCGTGTGGTGCTCGACGCCATGCGAGCCGCGCAGCTCGACGCCCGTGGGCACGGTGAGGTAGCCGCGGACCTGGTAGAGGCCGGCGGGCAGGAGGACGATGCCGCCTCCGTTCGCCCGGGCCGCGTCGAGGGCTTTGCGGATGGCCGGCGTGTCGTCATCGGTCGCGGCGAGCTTGGCGCGGGGCCGGACCACGAACAGCGCGGGCTTGCCGGGCTTCAGCGGGCGGTCGACCGGGCGTGGGTACTCGGGCACCGTCGCGGCGGGCAGCGGGTCGGCGCTGATGGCGACATTGCCGGACTCGCTGCGGTCGACGATGCGCGCCGGCCCCCCGAACGTCGCTCCCGCGATGGTGACCGCGTTCACCCGCGGACCGAGGCGGATGCGGTCGTTCTTGCCCTCCAGGCTGCAGTTGAGCATGACCAGGTCGCCGCTGATCCGCTCCACGTCGCCGCCGAAGGTGCAGGACTCGAAGAGCATGGACTGGTTCGCGACCCCGTCGAGCAGGGCCGCCTGCAGACCTCCAGTCACCGTGCAGGAGTGCATCAACAGGCGCGTGTTGAACGTGGGGCGCGTGACGATGCCGTACTCGCGGCCCGACAAGGTGCACTTGGTGAACGAGAGCCCGGCGAAGTTGGCGTCGACGATGTCCACCGCGATGCCGCAGTTCGTGATGGAGTACCGGTACATCTGCCCGTTCGTCTCGCCGAGGTCGGCCTGGTTGTGCATCCAGATGCCGGTATGGTAGCCGCGCACGGAGACGAAGGCGCTGTAGATCCACTCGTAGCGCCGGAAGAGGAGCGCGGTGCCGTTCGCCGCCATCCACTTCGCGTGCGGGTTGTCCTTGCCGGGGGCGCCGGGGAGGCCGGACTGCGCCCAGTACTCCGGCCCGAAGTCGACGCAATCCACGCGGCCCGTGTCGCTGACGAAGCCGATCTCGATGCCCACGGAGAGCGGCGAGCCGTAGACGTTGTGGATGTAGTGCAGCGCCGAGCCCTTGTCCGTGCGGATGCCGTTGTACGAGTTGACGAGCGTGACGTTCTCGACGGTGCCGGCGGTCGTGCCCATCTGCTCGATCGTGAACGGGTAGGGGACGATGCGGTCGGGCTTCTGCTCCGGGTACCAGATGGTGAGCCCGCTGACGCCGGAGGACTGCCGCAGCGCGATGAACGGGCGGTCGTCGGCATCGCCCCGGCCCGCGTAGGCCATGAGGATGGAGCCGCCGATGGGGCCCTTCCCGCTCGGCACCTGCCAGTCGCCGCGGAGGGTGACGCCGGTGGGGATCTTGAGCGCGCCTCGGATGACGTAGCGCCCGGCCGGTACGAATACCACGCCGCCGCCGGCTCGGGCCATGGAGGCGATGGCGGCCTGGAACGCGCGCGTGTCGTCGGTGCGGCCGTCGCCCCTCGCGCCCGCGTCGCGCACGGTGCAGCCGGCGGTGACCACGTCCGCCGAGGGGTAGGCGGTCGGCGCGATGCGCCAGCGGATCGGCACGTCGATGCGCTTGTCCGCGGGCAGTGCGGCGCCGTAGAGCGCGCGGACCTGCTCCGGCGTGAGGGCGCAGTCGTAGAGGCGCAGGTCGCGCATGAGGCCGTCGTAGGAGCCGCCCCACGTGTGCGCGTAGCCGACGCGGAGGGGCGTGTCGTTCGCCAGGTCGCCGATGCGGATGTCCGCATACGCCTTGTCGCGCCGGCCGTTCTTGTACCACGTGGCGGTGCGCGCGGCCGCGTCGTACGTGACGGCCCAGTGCTGCCAGATGCCCTCGTCGACATCCGACGCGCTGGTGAGCATGGGGTGCCCGCCCTCGGTTCCGGCGGCGCGGAGGGTGATCTTGGTGGGCGCGAACCCGTCGCCGTAGATGACGTAGCCCCGGCTGGCGTCGTCGCGCTTCTTGCTGACGATGCCCGCCGAGTACTGGTCTGCCCACGTGTCCGGCTTGATCCAGAACGCGATGGTGAACGCACCGCGCAAGTTGCCCGCCGCCGCGTCCTTAGCCTCCAGATAGCCGCCGCGCCCCTTGAACTCCATCGCGCGCTCGCCCCGCACCCACGAGACGCGCGAGACGCCGCAGTCCACGCCATGCCCGGAGCTATCCCGGACGACGGTGCCCGACCCCTCGTCCATGCGCCACTGTGCTACGGGCGCGGGTTGCGCTCCGGCCCCCGTTACGGCGAGCGCGAGCAGCAGGACAATGGCGAGGCGAGGCATGGGCGGCTCCTGGTGCGGGTGTGGCTCACCTGTACAACGCGGGGCGGGGGAAGACCTGCGGGGGCGGGCGGCGAATGCGTCGAAGGTCGAACGTCGAACGGTGGGGCTGGTGGTGGAGAGGGGGTGTGCGGGCGGCGTCGAAGGTCGAACGTCGAACGGTGCGGGCGGCGTCAGGCCAGTCGGAGCACCGCGCAGGTGCCGCTCGCACGCGCGGGGCCCGTGCCCCGGTCACTCCACCGTGAGGTCGATCGGCACCCCATCCGACGGCACGGCCGGGCGCAGCAGCGATTCGGCATCGGGTGCGCTGGACGCGGGCCGCAGCAACCTGCCCTCGATCGGCGCGGACGAAGGACGCAGCAGCGCGCCGGAGTCCGAGGCGCCCAGCGCGGCCATGATGGCGACCACGTTCTCGAGGTTGCTGCCAAGGTCGAGCACCGTGGTGCCGATCCGTGGCCGGCTGGTCAGGTCGATCTGTGTTGAGCATGGGCCCAGAGTGCGGAGACGGAACTCGATCTCGTCGCCAACGCTCTTCCAGGTCCATTCCTTTCGGGCCGTGATCCTGCCGCGCGCCGGGTCGAGCTTCGTGATCTTGCACCCAGGCACAGCGCTGAGTGACGCTGCACACGCTGCACACGCCTCCTGGACAGGCAGCGGGAGAACGAAGTGCCTGCGGTGGCGTACGCGCCAGACGGCCTCAGGAGAAGCCGGCAGCGAGCGTGTCGCGCCGTGGTGCATCGTGCACAGGAAGGCAGATAGGACGATCCCGAAGACGGATCCCGCAAACAGCCCAGCCCAGAGCCCGAGTGCCGCGTGCCCGGATATCAGGCCCGCGAGGACGCCCATGGTGGCCCCATACGGCACGCCTGCCGCGACGGCTACTCCAACCACCTTTCTCGCCACCACGCTGTGCTCGCCGCGTCGCGTCATCCTGAGACCCTCCACCGGTCGACGTCAGTTCCACTCCCATAGCGTGGTGGTGCTGCCCAGCCCCGTTTGCTTGCGCGCGCGGCTCTGCCCAGTCGGCAGGTTGTGCAGGTGCCGCCGAGGGCGGCGGCGGTCCACGGCGGGGCGGGCGTGGTTGCCAGGAGGGCTTGTCCCACCGGTACCCGCTGCCCGCACCCACCGTTCGACTTTCGACCTTCGACGCCGTTCGCCCGCCCCCGTCGCCCTACTCCGCCCCCAGCTCCACTTCGTACGTTGCCGCGTCGCGGTGGCCGCGGGCGTACTCGACGATGAAGTGGCCGATGTCGAGGAAGGCGTAGCGCCACTTGCCGTCGACCTGGGCGCGGATCAGGAAGAGGCCGTTGCGGCCCACCACGTCCGGGTAGCCGAAGGGGCCGGGGCGGAGGGTACAGCCCGTGGCGGTGGTGTACTCCTTCGGCACGGGGCGGTTGGGCAGCTCGAGGCGGCCCTGGGCGTCCGTGCGGCCCTCGTGGACGGCGGGGTTGTCCAGGTTGCCCGTGTCCATGTCCTTCTGGTACACGTAGACCTGCGTGTCGGCCAGCGGCTTGCCGTCGACGGTGATGCGCAGCGTGTTCTTGGCGGGGATGCAGAAGACGTAGTCGCCGAAGTAGCCGCGGCGGTGGCCCCTGGTCGCGTTGAGGCCGGCCACGTCCACGTCGGCGTAGGCGGGGCGCTCGTTCTTGCCGATGTGGCCGCCGCCCATGATGCCGCCCTCGGGCTGGCCGAACGGCTTCCCGTTGATCTTGTTGCGGTCCGAGCCGAGGTCGAACTGGTAGTCGTCGATGATGCCGAGTTGGTGCGTCAGCTCGTGGATGAGCGCCCAGTCGAAGTCGTTGGCGAGGTCGATCCACTCGTCGAGGGCGCGCACCGGGTAGTGCCAGGTGCCGTCGAACACGTCGAGGCCGAGCTGCTTGTCCACCGTCTCGCCCGCGTTGTCCGGGATCGTGTCGACCAGGAAGATCCTGTCGAGCCGCACGCTCACCTCGGCGCCCTTGTGGGCGAAGTCGTAGCGGCTGTGGGCGAAGAGCTGGTTCATGCGGTCGACCGTCGCGCCGCGCATCCAGTCGTCGAACGAGAAGCTGCCGTAGAAGCTGTTCACCCCGTCCAGCGGCGCGACGATGCCCCTCTCGCAGACCGCGTCGATCGTGTAGGCGTCCGTCTTGAAGGTGAGCGTGTTGTTCTTCTCGCTGACCTCGTCCTGCGGGCGCGCCGTGCCGGCCGTCGCGATGAAGGGGTAGGGGCCTTGCTTCCAGGTCCAGGGCACGCTGACGATCGTCTCCTGCCGCGGCGCGAGGGCCGGAATGGTCTTCTTGAGCGCCACCTTGCCGTCGATGCGGCAGACGAAGTCGGTGGGCTTCGAGCGCGTGAACCCGACGTTCTTCACGTGGACGAGGTAGCGGATCCGCTCGCCCACCGCGGGCCAGTGCTTCTCGGTGGCCTCCTTGCCCGCCAACTCGGGGTACTTCGCGTCGTAGTTCGGGAAGAAGCGGCGGTAGCGCGGCGACTGCTCGGCGTAGGTGATCGAGAGGTCGGGCTTCTTGAGCGAGGAGAGCCACCACTTCACCGGCTTGGTCCCGACGAACTCGCAGCCGCTGTACCAGATCGTGTAGCCGAAGTCGTCGGTATCCTGGTGGATCTGCACGCAGGCGACGTGGCGCCAGTCGAACCCCGGCTCGATCGTCGGCTTCCAGCCCATCTGCGCGCACTTGGCGGTCAGGTCCATCCCCACCGGCACGTCGATCGTGGACCAGTCGGTCAGCGCGTCGTACAGGCGGCGCTTCAGACCGTCGAACCGCGCCTTGCGCCCCGCCACGTCGAGGAAGATGACCCACGGATCGCCGCCCCAGCCGTGCTTGTTGACGCTGCGCAGGACCAACCGCAGCTCGGTTGCCTGGCTGAGGTCGAGGTCCCAGTCGCGCGTGTTCGGGAAGTAGACCCAGTTGTCGAACCCGGCGTTCGTCACCAGGCTCATCGTGGGCTTCCCGCTGCGCGTCATATCCGAGTCGACGGAGATGACGTTGTGGGCGCCGTTCGTGTCGCCGTGGCCCCATCTGCCGACGAAGGCCGGCGCGCTGAAGTCGCCGGTGTGCCACTCGCCCCGGCTGGCGCCGCGCATGTCGGCGAGGGCGGCGAGCGTCGAACCGGCCAGTACGGCAAGGAGGACGGCGGTCACGGATCGTCGCAAGGCATTCTCCTTCCGAGTTCGTGGGTACCGCCGCGGGCGGTGGGGGGCCCGGCGTCGCGGTGCGGGCGTGTTGCTGCGGTTGTGACATTCCGCGCGGGCCGCGCATCCTCCTGCAGGGCAAACGGTGCAACCGCGACGCCTGCGATCCGTATTACGTCTATCGAGTTGTGCGTGTGGTGCGCCCGCCGGCGTGGGAGATGCGTGGATGCAGTGTCCCAACTGTGGATATGTGCTGAGCCCGTTCGAGACGGCGTGCCCGAAGTGCGCGCGGCTGGGCACGACGCAGCAGGTAGCGTCCGGGGCTGTGGCTCCTGCGGACAAGGCGTGCGAGCGCTGCGGGGCGCTGGCCGTTGCTAGCCAGGCAGCGTGCGGGCGCTGCGGGCATCCGTCTGCGCCGGCACAAGCTGCGCCTCCTCCTCCGGTCGTCTATCGCGAGGGCGCGCCGCCGCCAGGGGTGTCGCTCCCGCACCCAGGCGCCAGGTCGCGAGCCCGCATGTTGGCCTTCGCAACTGCGCTGGCCCTGGTGGCGACCGCTGTCGGGGTGTACACTGTCCTCGGCGGCCATCTCGGGGCGGCGCATCGAGCCGCGGGGCCGGCGCCCACCCTCTCGATGGCTGACGGGGGGCCAGCCCTGACCGGCGTATCGGGCGTTCCGTCGGATCAGATCGACCGGCGGTTGACGGAGATGTCAGCGAACACCGGCACCGACCTGGAGATCAGTCTGGCGTGGAACACGCTGACGGATCTGGAACTGGAGGTCCGAGACCCGTCCGGCACGAGGATCGACTCGTATCAGTCGCGGACGGCGGATGGCCTCAAGGACGTCGGCGCGAACCCGACGATCCGGTTTGGGAGGGGCGCGGAGGAGAGCCCGCAGAACGTCATGCCGGTCACGCCGGATACCATCGGCGCGATGAACGCCATGCTGGCGCTCGACGGAGTGAGCGGCGCTGACGGGTCCGCTGAGCCACCGCCCGGAGCGAAGCGCGTGACCGTGCGGATGCAATACACGCTGACACCGGTGGAGCACGTGTTCTACGAGACGGCTCCGCGCGGCGTCTACACAGTCTACGTTCACTGCTACTTCTGGCGAGAGGCGACGCGCGACCCGTTGCCCTACACGCTCCAGATTCGGTCGCGGGGACGGGTGTTCCGGACCGTCTCGGGTGTGATCGGGCCGCGGTGCTTCGTCGCCGATCGGGTCGATCCCACCATCGTCACGCAGTTCGAGGTCCGGTAGGTCGCCGCGACCACGTGTAGGAGATGCCTGGATGCAGTGTCCCAACTGTGGCTATGTGATGGGCCCGTTTGAGGCGTCGTGCCCCAAGTGCGCTCGTCTGGGCACCACGCAGCAGGTAGCGTCCGGGGCAGTGGCCCCTGCGTACCGGGCGTGCGAGCGGTGCGGGGCGCTGGCCGTGCTGAGCCAGGCGGCCTGCGGGCGCTGCGGGCATCCGTTCGCCGCGGCGTATGCGGCGCCGGCTCCGCAGCAGGCCGCTCCTTTCGCGCCGCCGGCGTTCGCGGCGCCCGGGGCGTCCTCGCGCCGTCGGACATGGGCGATCGTCGGCGCGCTGCTGCTCCTCGCCATCGGTGCGGGGGTGGCGACGGTGGGCGGCCGTTCTGGCGGCGCGGGCGTACAGGGCGCCTCCGGTCCGCGCCTCGTGATGTCCGGCGGCAGCGGCGGCGCGAACCTCACCGGTGCGTCTGCCATTGCGAGCGACCAGATAGACAAGCGCCTGACTGAAGCGTCGGCGCAGTCTGGTGGCGATGTGGAGGTGAGCCTGGCCTGGAACGGGCTGAGCGATCTGGACCTGGCGGTACGAGAGCCCTCGCAGGCGCTGGTCGACGGGTTCTATCCGCGATCACCGGACGGCGAACTGGATGTGGACGCCAATCCGACCGCTCTCGTCCACCAGACCGAGGATCCGACGCCCACAGACGTGATGCCGATGACGGAGCGCGACATTGACAGCATGAACCGGCTCTCTTCTCTCGAGAGGATGATCGCCGGCGACCGCGCCGTTGACTCGCGCGGACGCTCCCGCGCCCGGCCCGAGTACACGATGACGCCGGTGGAGCACATCTACTTCTCGAACGCGCCGCGGGGTGTCTACACGGTCTACGCGCGCTGCTATTGGTGGCGGGAGAGCACCAGTCAGCCCGTGCCGTTTACCATCCAGATACGTTCGCGCGGTAAGGTCTTTAGGGAGGTCTCCGGAGTGATCGGTCCGCTGAACTACGTTGCCAACCGTGTGAGACCCACCATCGTCTGTCAGTTCGAGGTGCGCTGAGCCGCTGCGGCGCGAAGGGGCACGCCCGGCCGGCCTGGGCGGAGATGATCCTAACATTGCCCAAATCGATGCTATCGTTTGTCGCCCCTGTGGCGTCTATAGGGTAGGAGTATGAGTGCGCCGCGCGGATGGCTTGGCCGCGCGGCCGGTCGGAGCTGTCGGAGGTAGCCATGGAGTGCACGTATTGCGGAAGCCGCCTGGGTCCGCGGCAGGGAGCATGCCCTTCGTGCGGGCGTGCGGCGCCGCGCCATGAGAACGGCGTCGCGTCCTTGGGGACGCACTTGAACGGGCATCCTGCTCGCAAGGTGTGCGCACGCTGCGGGCACACCGCGTCGTTGCACCAGTCGACCTGCAGCCGGTGCTTCCATCCACTCGCTCACGTCGTCGGCATGCAGTACTCGGCCGACGCCTTGTCTACGCGCGCAGTCCACGTCGCCGGAGGGCTAGCGGCGTCGCGGCCGGCGATCGAGAACGCCGAGAGCCGATCGGGTCCGCTGTCGCGGCGCAAAGCGACGGCCATTGCGCTGCTGTTGGTGCTGGCGGCCCTGGGCGTCGGGGCGCTCAGCATGGGCAACGGGTTCGGGCTGCTCGGGCGGCGCGAGGTGGCGGTCCGGATACTGACGGTCGGCCGAGCCGGGATGCACATGAACGCGGTGGGCGCGCCTGCCATTGCGCCCGCCCAGGTGAACCAGCGCCTGCTGGGCGCCGATGCGCGCACCGATGCCGACCTCGATGTCTCGATGGCGTGGAACTCCTTGAGCGATCTGGACCTGCAGGTGCGCGACCCGTCCGGGGAGATGATCTACGCGTGGCACCCGCGGTCCAAGTCCGGGGGCCAGATGGATGTGGACGCCAACCCGACCGTGTCGATGAGGAACGGGGTGCTGGTGAGCGATCCGACACCGGCGGACGTGCTGCCCCTAACCGAGACCATCGTGTCGAACGGGGGCTTCTACCCGCTGGGTGAGCGCAAGCACGCCTTCCGCGACAACGAGGCGGTGCGTTCGCTCTACTCGCATAGCCCCGTGGAGCATATCTACTTCAGCAACGTGCCGCGGGGCGTCTACACGGTCTACGCCCACTGCTATCTGTGGCGCGAGGCGGACAAGACGCTACTGCCCTTCACGATCCAACTGCGCTCGCGCGACGGGTCGCTGAAGGAGCTGTCCGGCCGGATGCCGCCATTCGACTACGTGACCCACCGCACGACGCCCGTCGAGGTCTGCAGGTTCGTGGTGGACTAGCGCGGCGTCGCATACGCGATGCGTCTGAGCGGCTCGGGCTTCGGCCCGGGCCGCTTTGACATGTCCGGGGCAGGTCTGACGGGCCCGGATGCGGAACATGCACCTGCGCGCACCGGACGTCTCGCGGGCGCGGCGGACTTCTGGAGGCGGACGGCTTAGGACATGAGGATCGGCGAGGAGGCGGCGGCAGCGCCGCGCAAGCGGGCTATCGGCCGCGAACTGGGCGTCTACGGCGTACTGGTCATTCTCTACGTCGCCCTGGCGATGTGGGAGCCCTCCTTCCGCGGCTGGGTGAACCTGCGCAACGTGCTCACTCAGATCTCCATGGTCGCCATCGTGGCGGTCGGCATGACGGCGGTCATCATCACCGGCGGCATCGACCTGTCCGTCGGCTCCATCGCGGCGGTCTCGGCCTGCCTCAGCGGCGTGCTGATGGTGCGGCACGGATGGCCGGGGTTCGCGGGCGTGCTCGTGGTGCTCGCTCTGGGCGCCCTCCTCGGGCTGTTCAACGGACTCTCCATCACGAAGGTCGGCCTGCCGCCGTTCATCGCGACGCTCGCGGTGATGGTCATGGCGCGCGGGCTCGCGTTCGTGATCAGCGGGGGCGGCGCGATCTACGGCATCCCGGATGCGTTCCTTTGGCCGGGCTCCGGCAACCTGCTGCAGCATGTACCCCTGGTCGAGAAGCTGCCGGCGATGATCGTGCTGATGGCGGTGCTCTTCATCGCGTGCCACATCGTGCTGGTGCGCACGCGGCTGGGGCGTTACGTCTACGCGGTGGGGGCGAACGAAGAGGCCACGCGGCTGTCGGGCGTGTCGGTCGTGTGGGTGAAGACGGCGTGCTACGCGCTGGCGGGGCTGCTCTCGGGTCTGGCCGGCATGCTCTACACGGGCTACGTGGGCGCGGCCGAGCCGACGATCGGCGACGGGCTGGAGCTGGATGTCATCGCGGCGGTGGTGATCGGCGGCACGAGCCTGAGCGGCGGCCAGGGCAACCTGCCGGGCACGTTCGCCGGCGCGCTGCTGATCGGGCTGGTGCGCAACGGGCTGAACTTGATGCAGGTGGACTCGAACTACCAGAAGGTGGCGGTCGGAGCGATCATCTACGCAGCGGTGATGATCGACATGTGGCAGAAGAAACGGAGGCGTGTGTGATGAAGCGCAGCGCTTTGGTTGTGGTGGCCGCGATCGGTGCGGCTCTGTTGGCGGCAGGGTGCGGGCCCAGCTCGGACAAGAAGGACGAGGCGGTCGGGGCGCCTCCGACTCCGGGCGCGTCGGCCAAGCCTGCCGGCGGCGATGTCTCCATCGTGGTCATCTCCCCCGCGCTCACCAGCGTGTTCCACCAGGAGCTCGTGAAGGGGGCCGACGAGGCGTCGAAGGCGCGCGGCTGGCAGTACAGCCACCTGGAGCCGGACAAGGAGACGAACTCCGCGGACCAGGTCGCCAAGGTGCAGGACTCGATCCAGGGGGGCGTCAAGGCGATCAGCATCTGCTCGGTCAACGACGAGGCGCTCGTGCAGGCGGTGAAGAAGGCCAACGACGCCAAGGTGCCCATCTTTGTGCACAACTCGATCACCCCGGTGCCCGGCGGCACGGTGGAGGCCTACATCGGCTACGACGAGCAGGAGGGCGGCAAGAAGTGCGGCGAGAAGGCTGTCGAGCTGCTGAAGGCCAAGTACGGCGGCGTGGCAAAGGGGAAGATCGCAATCCTCGATGGCACCACGAGCGTCCACACTCAGCAGCGCGCGGGCGGCTTCAAGGAGGCGCTGAAGGGCACGCAGATCACCGTGGTGGCCGAGCAGTCGGCGAACTGGCTGCGGAAGGAAGGCGCGGACCGCACCTCCGAGTTCCTGCAGAAGTACCCGGACCTCGACCTGGTGTTCGGCTGCTCCGACGCGATGGCTCAGGGCGCGGCGCAGGCGGCCAAGCAGGCGGGCAAGGCCATCTACACGATCGGCCTCGACGGCAACCCCGACGCTCTGGCGGACGTGAAGGCGGGCAAGCTGACGGCGACGCTGGTGGTCTACCCGAAGGACATGGGCAAGAAGGTCGTGGAGTCCATCGAGAAGAAGCTGAAGGGCGAGAATGTCGGCCCGATCGTCAAGACCGACACCATCGTGGTGGACAAGGCGAACGTGGACCGGTTCATCGGGAAGTAGGACGACCCACCCCGACCTTCGGCCACCCCTCCCGAGTCGGGAGGGGACCTAGCGGCGACGTGTGCCATGGCGGCGGTTGCGCGGGGCGGCGGGTGTGGGGGCCGGCGGTTGAAACCGCGCCTTGCGGACGGCACGAAGCCCGCCTGCGCGGG
Organism: uncultured Chthonomonadaceae bacterium; assembly: GCA_964519955.1. Taxonomy (GTDB): domain Bacteria; phylum Armatimonadota; class Chthonomonadetes; order Chthonomonadales; family CAJBBX01; genus CAZFLM01. The sequence continues at coordinate 57,863 of CAZFLM010000028.1, forward strand.
CTGGTCGATGCGAGCGTCTGTGCCGATGATGTCGTTGTGAGCAGGTCGTGAACCAGCCGATCCGGCTCTCAGCCGGGTCGGCTGGGGGCATTGTGGGTTGTTGGGCGGCGACCCAGTGAGGGCGCCGCGAGGAGCGTTTCCATGGTCTGTGCGTCTGCCACCTATCGTCCATCCGACCGCATCGCCGCCCTGCGGGAGCGCGCCATGGCGCGGCCGGCCGAACTGATGTTCGGGGCGAGGCGCGAGTACCACTACGTCGAGGGGTGGATGCGCGCCGAGGGGCAGCCCCTGCCGATGCGCAACGCGGAGGCGCTGGCGAACGTCATCGAGCGGATGCCGGTCGTGCTGCACCCCGGCGAGCTGCTGGTCGGCGAGCACGGCAACGACTGGGACCTCTCCAACTTCCGGCCGCTTGCTGGGGACGGCTACGCCGACCGCGTGCGCGCGAGCTGCCTCTCCGACGAGGAGAAGGAGCAGCTTGTCGAGTGGGCCGCGCGGCGTCCGTTCGAGTGGCAGCGCCTGTCGCCGGTCGCGCCGGCGCCGGAGGAACTGCGCCTGGCTCAGGAGCGCGGCGTGGTGGCGGTGTGGGGCACCGACCTGAACCACAGCATCCGCGGGTACGAGAAGGTGCTGCGGCTGGGGTTCGAGGGGCTGGCGGCTGAGGTGCAGACCGCGCTGGACACGCTGCCGATCGCCGAGCCGGACGCGGCGGCGCGGCGGGCGACGCTGCTCGGGCTGCGGCGGGTGTGCGAGGCGGCGGCGACGCTCGGGCGGCGGCATGCGGCGGCGGCGCGGGCGCGTGCCGAGGCGGCGGACGGAGCGGAGCGTGACGAGTGGCTGGCGGTGGCGGAGGCGTGCGAGCAGGCGCCCGCGGGACCGGCGCGCACATTCCGCGAGGCGCTGCAGGCGCTCTGGTTCGCCCACATGATCACCGTGTGGGAGGACGGCGTCAACGCGAACGGTATCGGGCGCATTGACCAGTTCCTCTGGCCCTACCTGGAGCGCGATCTGGCGCAGGGCGTGCTGACGCAGGACGAGGCTGCCGAGCTGTTGGCGGCGCTGTGGGTGAAACTGTACCAACCCTACGACGTCCAACAGATGATGGTTGGCGGGCAGACGCCGGACGGGCGCGACGCAGTGAACCCGCTGAGTTACCTCGTGCTGGACGTGACCGAGGGGCTTAAGTTCGTACGCTGCCTCTCGGCCCGGCTGCACAACGGGAGCCCGCGCGAGTTCGTCTCGCGGTGCGTTGACCTGGTGGCGCGCGGCGGCGGCATCCCGTTCTTCTTCAACGACGAGGCGCTGGTGCCGGCCATCGCGGCGCAGGGCATCCCGGTGGAGGAGGCGCGCGGCTACGCGGCCATCGGATGCATCGAGATCACCATCCCGGGCAAGGCCAGCCCGCACGCGGTGAGCAACTGGATCAACGTCGCCAAGTGCCTGGAGTTGGCGCTGAACGACGGGAAGGACCTGCTGACGGGGCAGCAGCTCGGGCCGAAGACGGGTACGCTCGCCGAGTTCGAGAGCATGGACGCGGTGCGCCGGGCCTACGAGGCGCAGGTGCGCACCTTCGCCGACTGGGCGGTCTACGGCTCGAACGCGGCCGAGGTCGACCACAAGTCGCGCTACCGGCTGCCGTACCTCTCGCTGCTGACGGACGACTGCGTGGCGCGCGGGATGGACATCATCGAGGGCGGCGCGCGCTTCAACTACCACTCGAGCGCGGCGATGGGCGTGCCGAACGTGGCCGACTGCCTGGCTGCCATCGACGCCGCCGTGTTCCGGGACCGGGCCGTGACGGGCGCCGAACTGCTGGAGGCGCTGCGGACCGACTTCGCCGGCAACGAGCCGCTGCGGCTGCGGCTGCGCAACAAGGTGCCCAAGTACGGCAACGACGACCCGCTGCCGGACGGCTACGCGGCGGACGCGGCGCGCCACTACTGCGAGACGCTGGGACAGTACCGCGCGCCGGCGGGCGGCAGGTTCCACGTGCACTTCTTCACGTTCACGCTCATGCTGCCGTACGGCCGGCTGACGGGGGCTTCCGCGGACGGGCGGCACGCGGGCGAGCCGCTGGCGTACAGCCTGTCGCCGGTGCAGGGGCGCGATCGGGAGGGGCTGACCGCGGTAGTTAACTCGCTCTCGCGCATTCCGCACCACCTGGCCGCCGCGAGCAGTTCCGCCATCCTGGAGGCGGACCCGGTGCTGCTGGAGGGCGCGGGCAAGGAGGCGTTCGTCGACTTGCTGATCGCGGCCATCCGGCAGGGGGTGGGGCAGCTCCAGTTCAACGTGGTGAGCGAGGAGATGCTGCGCGCGGCGCAGGAGGACCCGGAGCGCTACCGGAGTTTGTGCGTGCGCGTGTCGGGCTTCAGCCAGCAGTTCTGCCTGCTGGACCGGGAGATGCAGAACCACATCATCTCGCGCGTGAAGCACCGGCGGTAGGGGAAGCGCCGGCCAGCCGTGACAACCAATCTACGGGGGAACCACGATGTTGCCTAAGGAGTTGGAGGAGCAGGTCTACGCGGAGCTGGATGAGGGCGAGGCGATTCGCTGGATCGAGCAGCCCGAACCGGCCGCGCGCGCTGCTTCGTCGCTTGTTCCCGCTCTGTTCGCCATTCCCTTCACGGCAGTAGCGATCTACATGGCCACGACCGTGCTGAACTTCGGCGGCGGATCGATGGGGCCGCCGCCGATCTTTCTACTCGTCATAGGCCTGTTCGTCCTGGTCGGCATCGCGATGCTCCTCTCGCCGCTCTGGGCGTACCAGAAGGCGACTGGCACGATCTACGTCGTCACGAACCGGCGAGCGATCATCATCGACGGAGGTCTCTCGCGGTCGGTAGAGAGCTTCCTGCCGCACCAACTCGACGAGCTGCGGCGCGTGGACCGCGCGGATGGCTACGGTGACCTGGTGTTCGATCGGCGTCTGGTTCGGAGCGATGAGCATGGGCACCACTATCGCGACGTCGGGTTCCTCGGCGTCAGCGATGCGCGGGCGGCGGAGCGGATGATCCGCGAGTTGGTGCAGGAGGCCGCTGGCGTGTTGAGGTAGGGACCCGGCCAGAGGCGCACGCGGGTATGGCACTGCGGGCCGGTCGCTGGGCGCGCCGCACGGGCGACGGATCCGGGACCGGGCCATGATGCAAAAGAGGGCGGCTCTTCCACCTGTGGGGGCCGCCCTCTCTGTGCTGGTCGATCCTGGGTGTCGGTCTGCTCGCGTCCTACGTCAGGAACAGGAAGATGAGCATGAAGTGGCAGATGCTGCCGGCCATGACGAAGAGGTGCCAGAGATCGTGGCCCTCGAAGACGCCGGGCCAGAGGCGCGGGCGCTCGGTGGCGTAGAAGACAACGCCGAGGGTGTAGGCCAAGCCGCCGGCGAGGAGCCACTGGATGCCGGCCGGAGGCAGGGCGGCGCGCAGCGGGCCAATGGCTATGATAGCCAGCCAGCCCATCACGATGTAGAGGACCACGCGGAACCAGTCTGGGTGTTTCCTGAGCGACGCGATCAGGGTGATGCCGAGGACCGCGATGCCCCACTCGATGCCGAAGAGGGTCCAGCCCCAGGCGCCGCGCAGCCCCACCAGGCAGATGGGCGTGTAGGAGCCGGCGATCAGCACGAAGATGTTGATGAAGTCCATCTTCCGCAGCCGCCGGAAGACCTTCTCTCCGCCGTGGACCGAGTGGTAGATGGCGCTGGACGTGTAGAGGACGATCAGGCTGGTGCCGTAGATGGCGAATGCCACCGTGTGCCAGGGCCTGCCGTGCGCCGCGACGAGGAGCGCGACCAACCCTACGATCGAGAGGCCCGCGCCCACCATGTGCGATATCCCACTGAACGGCTCTCTGAGCCCCCTTCGCTTCGTCGCCTCCAAACGTCTGCCCCTTCCCGTCACCGCGCGCGGCAACCTGCTCTCACCCGGTACTACGCGCAGAAGTGCCCGTCCGCTTCACGAACTGCCCACCAAACAGGATACCTGAGACGAGGGGCGGGGAGGTGGTGAGGCGCCCGTGGGCTATTCGACACGCGTGTAGGCGAACCTGCACCCCTGCGGATCGACGAACTCCAGCGTATCGTCCGTGAGCGCGAACTGGTAGACGATGCGCGCGTCGTTCGCGGTCGAGATGCGGATGCTGTGCTCGCCCACGACCTCGAAGGTGCCGATGTCCCAGCCTGGGATTGGGCCGAGGGCGCCGCCCTGCGCGTGATAGAGGCCGGTGGGCTTGAGCCGCAGCGTGGTCGGGTAACCGGCGCTGCAGGGCGAATCGGTGACCCTCTGCCACAGTCCGTGGAGCAGGGCTGGCGTGTCCATGGTCGATTGGTCCGGGAGGCCCTCCGACCCGCGTTGTGCGCGGAGCGCCGAGTGTCGCGATCTGGACGCCCGGCGCGGCTCGGCCTGCTCGGATGGCCGCGCCGGGCATCGTCTGTTTCTACAGGGCCTTGATTCGCTCCTTCACGTGCGCCGGCGCATCGATACGGTCGGCGATCGCTCGGAGGTTGTTCGCCATCGCCGAACGGCGCTTCGCGTCGGAAATGCCGGCCTGGACCCAGTCGGCGGCCTTGGCGATCTCGGCGGCACTCATCACGGTGGTTTCGTCGATCAGCTCTGCGGCCTTCGCCAGATCCGCCTTGCGGCCGCGGAATGGCGAGGCGGCGCGTTTGGCCTCGATGTAGGCGAAGTGCGGATGCAGGACGGGGTTGTCGATGCCGGCCTTCACGGCAGCGATGCCGTCCTCCAGATGGTCGCCGCCGAGGGCGAGCGTGAGGAGCGCGTCGGGCGCCGACAGGATGCACCGGGCGGCCTCCGCGTGCTTCTCGTCGCGGGCAGTTCCGACATGAACCGTGGTCTCGGCAGAGACCCGGACAGGGACGCCGTTCACCAGCCACTGGATGTCGACCTGGATGCCGTGCAGGCCCGGAGTCGGGAAGAGGGCGCCATCGGCTCCGCGCAGCAGCGTGATGGCATGGGTGAGCGGCGTTGCGGGCTGCAGGTCGGCGACCTGTTCGCAGTCGACGTAGCGCACGACGGTCCGGAACGTCCGGCGCACCCCTGCCGGGTCGGTCACGAAGCCGCTGATCTGGCCGGACTTCATGCTCAGTTTGGCCGGCGCCGGCAGCGGATCGCTTGTTGTGTTCGTCATCTCCAGGTCGATGCGGACCGGCGCTCCGATGGGCACCGTGTCGGCCGTCGGCCTCAGCTTCAGCTCGATCCCCGGCATCTCGATCGCCATGTCCGCGCTGCTCACGGGGATGTGGGCGTACGACTCGCCAAACCGGATCGACCCGCCAGGGCGGACGGCCTCATCGGGCAGATGGCGCAGCCGGAAGGCGTCCTCCTCGCTGAAGTGCCACTCGATGTTGTTGGGGAACGGGCAAGCAGGCGTCGCGTTGTCGGCGATCTGGGGGGTCACCTGCATGATCTCGTTGCCGGTGGTCTCCATCGGGTGGTACATCAGCGTCGCGTGGCCGGTCTCATGAACGGCGGTGCGGAAGTATGGAGCCGCGCACGCGCCGAACCGCTTGTTCCGGCAGTCGCCCCACATGGCGTCGCCCGGGAACATCCAGTTGCAGGCGATGGCCGCGCCCTCTCGCGGCACGTTGTTGGAGTCGGTGCCGTAGGCGTCGTACATCAGGCCGCGCTCGGTGCTGTCGAGCCGGCGGACGCAGAGCAAGTGGTAGCGCCAGTTGGTGTCGAGGTCGGCGGCATCGCGCCACTCCAGCATCGCGTGGTGGCACTCCGCGTCCGACCACGATTCGCCGCTCTCCTCCGTGACGTTCTTGTTGCTCACGTACGCGGTGACATCCCAGTCGACGGTCGAGAAGATCGAGTGCCAGTCGACCCCGGCTCCGTTGTTGAGCGGCTCGTCGGCCTGGGCGACCCGGTCGATCTCCACGGTCGCCTTGCGGAGGCTGGCGGAGACCCAGCCCACGGTGAGCTGGCCGACGACGGCGCCGGTCGTGTCGCGAACCTCGCCGGCGAGGTACTGGCTTCCGGCGGGGTATCCGACTGGCGGGGTGAGCCAGCGCAGGACCGCGGAGCACGTGCGCTCCTTGGCGAACGTGCGGCTGGTGCGGTCGTACCGGTGCATCTCGAAGCCGAGCGTGAAGTGGTCGAGCAGCGTGAAGTGCTCCAACACGTCGGTGACGCGCAGGTAGTACCTGTAGCGCGCTCGGGACAAGATGGGGATGCCCGCGGACGGGGACGGCGCCGGGCCCAGTACCGGGATCATCATGGGCGGGACGCCAGGCTTCTTTACCCAGTAGACGGGTCGCTGGTACAGGTCGCCGCTCGCGGTTCGTCCTTCGCTGTTCACCTCGACACGCAGCGTGCCGTCGTAGGTGACGAGGGGCGCGCCGGACGGGGTGTAGCTCACGAGGTAGCAGCCTCCCTTGAGGCTGTGCAGATGGGGCGGAGGCCAGGGAAGGGTCATCGGCATCGGCTGAAGCGGCCCTTCGACGGTCTCGACGTGGTCGGTTCGCAGATTGGTGGGCTCTGCGTTCGATGACGGCAACGGAAGCACCGCGGGAAGCGGCGGCAGCGTCACTCCCGAGCTGAGGCCAGGATCTCGCACTATGGTGTTCATGCGTTCTCCTCCAGGGTACTTGCCTGTCTCGTGCCGTCGGCCGCCTGACGGTTGTCGGGGCTTCGTGCCCGGCGTCCGGCTCCTCCATCGGGCGGACTCGACAGACCGACTTGCCTTGTTCCGGACCCACGATCCACGTCTGGTCTTCCGGCGATCACCTCCCTGTCCGGCAGAGCTGAGGGAGCAGTCGGCCAGTTGGCCGGTGTGCCCTCAATGCTGTATATCACAAGAGAGCGCCTGTGTCAACGAGACACTTGTCGAGCCGAATCGGGGGGGCGTCGCGGTCGCTCCGGCAGTCCCGGCGGGCGAAGGACGAGGCCCCCGCACTCCGGACGAACGCAGGACATCGGCTGCCAGTCATGGTATCTGTGATTGCCAGACAGCATCCATGGCATGGCCGTCAGGAGGTGGGCCGATGGGTAAGGGCAGCAGGCGGGCGTTCGTCGGATCGGTGGTCGCCGGGGCGATAGGCAGCGCCGCGGCAGCGTGGGCGGGCGGCGAACCGGAAGTAGGTCAGGGCGCGTCGCTCTCGCCCGATGTGCAGATGCAGCTCATGCGTCCCGGGCAGATCGAGGCGGCGGGGCGCGCGTTCCCCGTGGTGTACGTCCCGCTCGGCACCATCGAGTGGCACGGGCCGCACCTGCCGGTGGGGTGCGACGCACTGAAGGCGCACGGCATCCTGGTGAAGTGCGCGGAGAAGCATGGCGGCGTCGTGCACCCGCCGATCTACTTCCACGAAGGCTTCCCGCGCGAGCACCTGGTGCCGCTGCTCAGCCGCCTCTTCGAGCAGCTCAAGCGCATGGGCTTCCGCGTGATCCTGGGCGTGTCCGGCCACAACGTGCAGGGGCAGATCGACATCGTGGATGAGGCGCTGAAGCCGGTGAAGGCCGACGGCTCCGTGGCGGGCATGGGCCTGTGGGAGGTGACGCTCAGCTTCGGGCCGGAGTCGGCCACGGACCACGCGGCGAAGTGGGAGACCTCCGACATGCAGCACTTCTACCCGGCGCAGGTCGACATCGGCAAGCTCGGCACGGGGCCCATCACGTTCGACATGAAGCCGCCCTTCGGCATCGGCGGCGAGGACCCGCGGGCGACGGCGTCGGCGAAGGTGGGCGCGCGCAACGTGGAGCTGGCGTCCGATGCGATCGGCAGGAAGGCGCGCGCGCTGCTGGAGACGCTGCCGCCCGCCGAGCGCGGCTTCCGCAACAAGTCGATCGAGCCGGGGAACTGGTGGATGCTGTAGGGGACGGTTGGGTGGGCCGGCGGTTGGTTGGGGCGGCGGTTGAAACCGCGCGTCGCGGGCTGGACGGCGACCCACCCCGGCCTTCGGCCACCCCTCCCGAATCGGGAGGGGGCGTGGCGCTGCGCCGTGCGGCCGGCGGTTGACCGCGCCTCGCGAACGGCACGGCGGCCTGCCGGGCGGCGGGGCTATCTGGTATCCTATATGCGACGCTAACCAACGCCCGGCGGGCGCCGGGCTGATAGGCATTTCCGATGACATCGCCGAACCAGGACGGCTCCACGAAGCCGGTCTACATCACCACGCCGATCTACTACGTGAACGGCCGGCCGCACATCGGCGCGGCCACCACGACCCTCTGTGCCGACGTGCTGACGCGGTACCATCGCATGTGCGGGCGCGAGGCGTGGTTCCTCACGGGCACCGACGAGCAGGCCACGAAGGTGGTCGAGGCGGCGGCGAAGGCCGGGGTGCCGACGATGGAGTTCGTCGACGGGTTGGCGGCCGACTTCAAGGCGACCTGGCACGGCCTGCACATCGAGTTCGACGACTTCATCCGGACGACCGAGCCGCGGCACACGCGCGTCGTGCAGGAGATCTTCCGGCGGCTGCTTGCTTCCGGCGACATGTACAAGGACCTCTACGAGGGCTGGTACTGCGTCGCCGACGAGACCTTCTTCCGCGATACCGACGTGGCCGACGACCACTTGTGCCCGAACGCGGAGTGCCGCGAGCCGCTGCGCCGCGTGCAGGAGCAGAACTACTTCTTCCGCCTGTCCGCGTATGGCGACCGCCTGCTGGAGCACATCGAGGCGAACCCGGGCTTCCTGCAGCCGGACTTCCGCCGCAACGAGGTGATCGCGTTCATCAAGCAGGGGCTGCGCGACATCAGCGTGACGCGGCCGAACCCGGGGTGGGGCATCCCCGTCGCCGAGGAGCCGGAGCAGGTCATCTACGTCTGGTTCGACGCGCTCATCAACTACCTGGCGGCGACCGGCTGGCCGGAGGACGAGGCGCGCTACCGGGAGCTGTGGCCGGCGGACGCGCACCTCATGGCGAAGGAGATCTTCGTCCGCTTCCACGCGACGTTGTGGCCGGCGATGCTGATGGCGTTGGGGCTACCGCTGCCGGGCACCGTCTACGCGCACGGCTTCTGGGTGGATGCCGAGGGCAAGAAGCAGGGCAAGCGCACCGGCGGGCTGCCGCACCCGGTGGAGTACGCCAAGGAGTTCGCATCGATCTCGGGCGCGGACCCGGAGATCGCCGTGGACGCGCTGCGCTACGTCATCCTGCGCGAGATGGTCTTCCCGGGCGACACCGAGTACTCGCACGACGGCTTCGTGAAGCGCTACAACTCGGACCTGGCGAACGACCTGGGCAACCTGTGCAACCGGGCGGCGACGATGGTTTCCCGCTACTTCGAGGGTGTGGTGCCCAAGCCCGTCCGTGTCGAGGACGAGATCGCGGCGCTGGCTGCCGAGACCGCGCGGGCCTATGCGGCGGATCTGGACGGCCTGCGGTTCAACGGGGCGCTGGAGGCCACCTGGCGGCTGGTCGGGCGGCTGAACCGCTACATCGAGGAGAAGGCACCCTGGAAGCTGGCCAAGGCCGGCGAGACCGATGAGCTGGGCGTGGTCCTCTACACGTGTCTCGAAGCGGTTCGTGTGGCCGCGACGCTGGCAGCGCCGTACATGCCCGTCGCGTGCGAGGCGCTCTTCCAGCAGATCGGGTGGGACCGGACCGCGAAGACCGCGCGCTGGGCGGACGCCGAGGCGTGGGGCCTTCTGCCGGGCGGCACCCAGTTGCCGGCGCCTACACCCATCTTCCCGCGCATCCTGGATGCGGACAAACCGGCCGGCGAGACCGCGCCTGCCAAGAAGGAGCCCAAGATGACGGACACCACCAAGCCGGCCGAGCCGAAGCCCGCCGAGCCCGAGCAGCCCGCCGGCCCGCCGACCATCACCATCGACGACTTCCTCAAGGTGGAGCTGCGGACCGCCAAGGTGCTTGCCGCGGAGCCCGTGCCGAATGCGACGAAGCTGCTCAAGCTGACGGTGGATCTGGGCACGGAGGAGCGGACGATCCTGGCGGGCATCGCCGAGATGTACCAGCCGGACGAGATGGTGGGCCGCACGGTGGTCGTCGTGGCGAACCTGCAGCCGCGCAAGATGCGTGGCATCGAGAGCCAGGGCATGCTGCTGGCGGCGGACGTGGACGGGCAGGCGATCCTGCTGCAGCCGGAGACCGAGGTGCCGGCCGGGGCGCGCGTTCGCTAGAGGCCGGGTTAGGCGGACCGGGTGGCGCTGACCGGGTTGAAACCCGATCCTGGGTGAGGCGAAGTCCCCTGCGGGGACTGGAAGGCACCCACCCCGGCCTTCGGCCACCCCTCCCGAATCGGGAGGGGGCGAGGCGGGAGCGTGTGCGTCTGGTGTGGGCGATCGGGCGCTGGTCTGGACCATGTACGAGTGCAGTGGCGGGACGGGCCTCCGTGCCCGTCCGGTGCCGCTTCATGAGCTGGCCAGGGGCAGTTTGAGAGCAGGCAAGGTGGTAGGGGGCGGACGATGGGTGTGAATAGAGCAGCGGCGCGGGGACGGTCCAGGCGGCGGTCGCCTCTCGTGGGTATCCTCAAGACGGGTGGCTTCTGGCTGGTCCTTGGCCTCTTTTCGTTCATCGTGGGCGCGCTCATTATCTCGCCCTCGATCAACGGGATCTCGTCGATGTTCGGCAAGGGCGATGGCGAGAAGAAGGCCGCGGCGCCGGCGGCCGCCCCGCCGAGCCAGCCCGCCGCGGCGCCTTCTGGTAGCCCCGCCCCTGCGGTTAGTCATCCGGCTGCCGCGCGCGACGCCGAGCCGGACGTTGAGGTGGCGCCGCGGCGGACCAGACGGACCCGCGTGCAGGAGCCATCGCAGACCATCGACGAACCGTCTGCCGACGCCGGTGCGAACGAGAACGGCATCGACAGCCCGGCCCCTGAGCCCACGACCCGCCGCCATCGGGAGGCCACCTCGACGCATCGCAGGTCGTCCGACGCCGCCGCCGGCACGCGCGATTCGTCCACCGATGCCTCCGAGGCGCACCACTCCTCCTCCACGCGCCGCCAGACGCGCGCCGACGATAGCGGCAGCGAGGGCGCCTCGACGCGGCGCGCTTCGGAGCGGGCAAACGGCGATACCACGGAGCGCCGAGCGTCTTCGACGACCCACCGCCGCACCTCTGCGGATACTGCCGACACGACGGAGCGCCGCAGTTCGGCATCCACGACGCGCCGGCGGGGCTCGGCGGACACCGCCGGTTCATCCGAACAGCCGCGCCGCAGAGCGTCGTCGAAGCCGAAGCCGGACAAGCCCGTGCAGCAGGGCGACACGATCGAGTAGGAGTGCGCAAGACAGTCATCGGCGCCCGCGAGGTCCATCGACCGGCGGGCGCCTTGCATTTCATGGGGCCGGCGCTGGACGGGCAGGGACGCCCATCCCACCAGTGCGCTGTACCGGACGGGCGGGGACGCCCATCCCACCGCGGCGTGGGGCGTATTGGACAGGAGGGGGAGTGCGATGTCAGTGAGCGTTCGTGAGTTGGCGGTGAAGGCGGGCGGAGCGGCCCGGGTGCTGGCGTCCGCGTCGTCAGGGGCGAAGGACGCCGCGCTGCTGGGCATGGCGGATGCACTCGTGGCGGGGCAGGCAGGGATCCTGGCTGCGAACGCGGAGGATGTGGCCGCCGCGCGGGAGCGAGGGACCTCCGGCGCGATGCTGGACCGCCTGACGCTGACCGAGGCGCGCATCGCCGCGATGGCGGACGGGCTGCGCCAGGTGGCGGCATTGCCTGACCCGATCGGGCAGGTGCTGGACGGCTGGCGGCGGCCGAACGGGTTGGCCATCTCGCGCGTGCGGGTGCCGCTGGGCGTGGTGGGCATCATCTACGAGGCGCGGCCGAACGTGACCGCCGACGCGGCGGCGCTCTGCCTGAAGTCGGGCAACGCGTGCCTGCTGCGGGGCGGCTCGGAGGCGCTGCGCTCGAACGTGGCCATCGCCGAGGTGTTGGCGGGCGCCGCCGAGGCCGCGGGGCTGCCGCGCGAGTGTATCCAGCTCGTGGCGTCGGCCGATCGGGCGCAGGCGACGGAGATGATGAAGCTGAACGGGCTGATCGACGTGCTCATCCCGCGCGGCGGGGCCGGGCTCATCCGCTCGGTGGTGGAGAACGCGACGGTGCCCGTCATCGAGACCGGCACGGGGAACTGCCACACGTACGTCGACGCCAGCGCGGACCTGGACATGGCGCTGGAGATCGCGGTGAACGCGAAGTGCTCGCGGCCCTCGGTGTGCAACGCGATGGAGACGCTGCTCGTGCACGACGTGATCGCCGAGGAGTTCCTGCCGATGGCGGCGGAGCAGCTTGTGGCGGCGGGCGTCGAGCTGCGCGGCTGCGAGCGGACCCGCGAGGTGCTGCCGGACATGAAGGCAGCGACCGATGAGGACTGGGACACGGAGTACCTTGACCTCGTCCTGGCGGTGCGCGTCGTGGAGAGCGTCGACGAAGCGATCGCCCACGTCAACGCGCACGGGACGCGGCACAGCGAGTGCATCGTGACGGAGGACTACACGTCGGCCGAGCGCTTCTGCCAGGAGGTGGACGCCGCCGCGGTGTACGTCAACGCGTCGACGCGCTTCACCGATGGCTACGAGTTCGGCTTCGGCGCGGAGGTGGGCATCAGCAACCAGAAGCTGCACGCGCGTGGGCCGATGGGTCTGGCGGAGCTGACGACGTACAAGTACGTGGTGCGTGGGTCGGGGCAGGTGCGGTAAGGGCGGGACTTGGGACTTGGGGACTGGGGATTGGGGTGCGGGCATGAACGTCTGTGCGGTGTTGGTGGGCGCCATCGTGTTGGGGCTCGGCTGCGGTGCCTCTGCGCAGGAGGCCCCTAAGCGCGGCGAGGTGGTGCTGAGCGCGAAGTTCGCGGGTGAAGCGGCGCTGCAGGGGTGGGCCGGGTCGGGCGCGGTGGACGCCGGGTACCAGGGCGGCAAGGCGCTGCGCGTCGAGGTGGCGCCGGGCAGCAAGCCGCTGGGCGGATCGTCGCGGTGGACGGTGCCCATCGAGCGGCTGCGGGGCTGCACCATCCGTCTGTCGGGCATGGTGCGGGCGGAGAACGTGAGCGACCGGCCGCAGTCGTGGAACGGCATCAAGATGATGATGCCCATCACCAGTCCCGGCGGCGTACAGTACCCACAGGCCAAGGTGGAGACCGGCACGTTCGACTGGAAGCGCATCGGCTGCATGATCCGGGTGCCCAAGGACGCGACGGCCGCGCACCTGCTGCTGGGCCTCGAGGAGGTGTCCGGGCGCGTGTGGTTCAGCGACGTGCGCATCGTGGTGCTGCAGCCGCCGATCTCCGACAAGGTGCGGCGCGCGTCCGGGCCGGCCTATCGTGGCCACAACCTGCCGCGCCTCCGCGGGACGATGATCAGCCCGGGCATCACGAAGGAGAGCCTGCGGACGCTGGGCGGGGAGTGGCACGCGAACCTGATCCGCTGGCAGCTCGTGCGCTCCAACCAGGAAGCGGCCGCGCAGCCGGACTACGATAAGTGGCTGAACGGCGAGTTGGCCAAGCTGGACGCGGCGCTGCCGACCTGCCGGCAGCTCGGCGTGCTGGTGGTGGTGGATCTGCACTCGCCGCCGGGTGGCGCGCCGAGCGCGGGCGGCTACGCGGCCGCCGATGCCGATCTCTTCTCCAGCAAGGACGCGCAGGCCAAGTTCGTGGAGGCGTGGCAGCGGATCGCGCGGCGCTACAAGGGAGCCGGCGAGATCTGGGGCTTCGACCTGGTGAACGAGCCGATCGAGGACTCGCTGGCCGAGGACACGGACGACTGGCACGGCCTGGCGGAGCGCGCGGCGAAGGCGGTCCGGGAGATCGACCCGAAGCGCACGCTGATCGTGGAATGCGCGGCGGGCGGGAACCCCGGCGGGTTCGACAGCCTGGAGCCCATCGACGTGCCGAACGTGGTCTACAGCGTGCACATGTACCTGCCCCACACGTTCACGCACCAGGGCGTGTTCGGGCCGAGCGCACCGATCCGCTACCCGGGCACCATCGATGGAAAGCAGTGGGACCGCGCCCAGCTCGAGGCCGCGCTGAAGCCGGTGGTCGACTTTCAGCGGAAGTACAACGTGCACATCTACGTGGGCGAGTTCAGCGCGATCCGCTGGGCGCCGGACGACAGCGCCTATCGCTACCTGAAGGACCTGATCGACATCTTCGAGGAGCACGGGTGGGACTGGACCTACCACGCCTTCCGCGAGTGGGACGGCTGGAGCGTGGAGCACGGCCGCGACCGCGCCGACACCCAGCCCACCAAGACCCCCACGACGCGCCAGACGCTGCTGCGGGAGTGGTTCGCGAAGAACCGCCGGGCGGGGTAGGGGGCGGTGGTGTGAAACCACCGGCAGATTGGCCTTCGGCCAACCGTCCTCCGGACGGGCGCGCCTGCCGATTAGCCGTGCGACGTGCGCCGGGAGATGAATCACCCGGCTGGCGGGCCTTCGGCCAACCGTCCTCCGGACGGGTGCGCCTGCCGATCAGCTATGCGACGTGCGCCGGGAGATGAATCACCCGGCTGGCGGGCGTTCGGCCAACCGTCCTCCGGACGGGTGCGCCTGCCGATCAGCTATGCGACGCGCGCCGGGCGATGAATCACCCGGCTGGCGGGCCTTCGGCCAACCGTCCTCCGGACGGGTGCATGGCGCGGCACCGTGCCGGACGGGCAGGGACGCCCATCCCACCGCGGCGTTGCGCGAGGTGCGCTGGGTGCATGGCGCGGCACCGTGCCGGACGGGCAGGGACGCCCATCCCACCGCGGCGTTGCGCGAGGTGCGCTGGGTGCGTGACGCGGCGCTGTGCTGGGCACGGTCGTTCTTGACTGCTGCGCGTCTGATTGCTATGATGTCGATGAATGTGCTCCGATCACAAGTGGAGGGCGTGCGCGATGTTCGGGTTCCGATTCATCAAGGTTGAACCGACGACGTTCGTGCTGCAGTACAGGCGGGGCCAGGTGGTTCGCGAGGGCGCTGGGCTGGCGTTCACCTACTTCGCGCCGACCACGTCGCTGGTGCTGGTGCCGATCGGCAGCGTTGATGTCCCGTTCATCTTCGAGGAGGTGACGGCCGACTTCCAGCAGGTGACGGTGCAGGGGCAGGTGACCTACCGCATCGCGGACCCCAAGCGGCTCGCGCAGTTGATGAACTTCACGCTGGCTCCGAGCGGGCGGGGCTACTCGTCGGAGGACCCGTCGCGGCTCGGGCAGCGCATCATGAGCCACGTGCAGGTGCTGACGCACGACGCGCTGAAGGCGGTGCCCCTGCGCGAGGCGGTGGGCAGCGCCGACACCTTCGTCGCCTCGCTGCTGGACGGGTTGCGGGCGACGGAGAGCCTGACCGCGCTGGGTATCGAGGTGCTGGGCCTCTCCATCCTGGCGATCAAGCCGACGCCGGAGACCGCCCGGGCATTGGAGGCCGACGCGCGCGAGAAGATCCTGCGCCAATCCGATGAGGCGATCTATGCGCGCCGGAATGCCGCGGTCGAGCTGGAGCGGTCGATCAAAGAGAACGAGTTGAACACGGAGATCGCGGTCGAGAACAAGAAGCGGCAGGTCCGCGAGGCGCAGATGGACGCCGAGATGTCGATCCAGCAGAAGCGCCGCGACCTGCGCGAAGCCGAGATGGCCGCCAGCATCGCGCTGGAGGAGCGCAAGAAGGACCTGGTCGAGCTAACGACCGCCAATGCGCGCCAGGAAGCCGATGCCAAGGCATACGGCATCGCCACGGCGATGAAGGCGCTGGCAGGCACCGACCCGAAGACGCTGCAGGCGCTCACGACGGTCGGCATGGACCCGGGCCAGCTCGTGGCGATGGCCTTCAAGGAGATGTCGGAGCGCGCGGACAAGATCGGGCAGCTCAACGTGTCGCCTGAGCTGCTGCGCGAACTGCTGGCGCGCGACGAGAAGCCGAAACAGTGAGCGACAGGCGGGCAGACAACCGCATCGTGCTTGTCATCCGCGACACGCGCCTGGATGAGCTGGTGCGCCGCTTCAACACCCAGGGGCAGGCGCGCTTCTACGTGGAGCACCTCGGCGCCGACTTCGCCGACTACCAGGCGGAGGACCAGGTCTACAAGCAGGCGATGCGCGAGGCCGAGGCGGCTCTGTCGGCGTGCGGGCGGGTGCAGGTGGTGAACCGCTCCTTCGTGCCGAACTTCATCTTCGGTGAGCGCGACACGGTGGTGGCGCTCGGGCAGGACGGCCTCGTTGCCAACGTGCTGAAGTACCTGGACGGGCAGCTCCTCGTGGGAGTGAACCCGGACCCGGCGCGCTGGGAAGGGGTGCTGCTGCCGTTCGTCGTGCGCGATCTGGACCGCCTGATGCCGGACGTGTTCGCGCGACGGCGGCCTATCCGCGAGGTGACGATGGCGCAGGCGGCGCTCAACACGGGCGAGACGCTCTGCGCTGTGAACGACCTCTTCATCGGGCCGTGCAGCCACACCTCCGCCAGGTACGTCATCCGGACAGGCGATCGGTCGGAGACGCACAGCTCCAGCGGCATCATCGTGTCGACGGGGCTGGGCTCGACGGGCTGGCTGCGGAGCATCCTCGCGGGGGCCATCGGGGTGGCGCAGGCGGTGGGCGGCGGCAATGTGGAGCCCACGCGCGTGCGATCACTGGCGTGGGATGCGGCTGCTCTCGTCTTCTCCGTGCGCGAGCCGTGGCCGAGCCGCACCTCCGCTGCGACGATCACCTTCGGCGAAGTGACCGCCAGGAGGCCCCTGGTGATCACCTCGCAGATGCCGGAGGGCGGCGTGATCTTCAGCGACGGCGTCGAGGCCGACCGCCTGCAGTTCAACTCCGGGGCGTGCGCCACGATCGGCATCGCCCAGCGGCGCGGGTACCTGGTGGCGTAGGAAGGCCTGGCCTGACGGTGTGCCGGGCGCGCCGGGAGATGAATCACCCGGCTGGCGGGCCTGCGGCCAACCGTCCTCCGGACGGGTGCGTGGCGCGGCGATGCACCGGACGGGCAGGGACGCCCATCCCACCACCGGGTTGTACAGGACGTGCAGGGACGCCCATCCCACCTCCGGGTTGCACAGGGCGGGCAGGGACGCCCATCCCACCACCGGGTTGTGCCGGACGGGCAGGGACGCCCATCCCACCACCGGGTTGTACAGGGCGGGCAGGGACGCCCGGCCCACCGCGGCTCTGCAGCAGCGCGATGGACCGTTGGAGGGTCGGCCTCCGTGCCGACCGTGCTGGCCGCCAGCGCCTCTCTACTCCCTCTCCACCTTCACGAGCTTCGTCTCCAGGGGCGCCAGGGCGATGCGGTCCTCGTCGGCTGCAA
>CAZFLM010000029.1:0-22788 GCA_964519955.1 uncultured Chthonomonadaceae bacterium
TGAAACCCGGGCCTGGGCGGTGCGAAGTCCCCTGCGGGGACTGGGGTGGGTGCGTAGCGCTGGTTTGTCATCTGCCTGTTGCGGTGTCGGTAAGTGGGAGTGGATCGTGCGGGACACGGAGTTGGGGGATGGCGGCGGGCTGCTGCCTGAGTTGCTTGGGCCGGGGTTGGACGTGGTGTTCGTGGGGGCGGCGCCGAGCTATGCGGCCGCGTCCACGGGGCACTACTACGCCGGGCCGCGCAACCGGTTCTGGCTGCTGCTGCACCAGGCCGGTTTGACGCCACGGCGGCTGGCGCCGGAGGAGGACGGGCTGGTGTTGGAGTATGGCATCGGGCTGACCGCGATTCTGCTCGGGTGCATCTCGACCGACAACAGCCTGCTGCCCGAGCCGACGGCCGACGCTCGCGAGGGGCTGTTCGCCCGCCTGCGCCAGTGCGCGCCGAAGGTGGTGGCCTACAACGGGCGCGACGTGTATCGGATGTGCCACGGCGCCGACGCGCCTCGCTGGGGGCTGCAGCCGGACGACCTGGACGGCGCGGCGCAGTTCGTGGTACACAGCTCCAGCGGACGCGCCGACCGGTGGGGCGCGGATCGGCTGTTCCTCTACCGCGAGTTGCGGAGCCTGATGCTGGCGCTGCGGACGAGCGGCGCTAGCGAACCGAACGGAGACCCGACATGATCCTGGCCCGACGCGCCGTCCTATCGACCGCAGTAGCTCTCTGCGCCATCGGGCCATACGCCTGCGCCGCGCCACGAGGAGGCAAGACGATGCCGACCATCACCGACAAGACGCTTGTGGCCTGGGTGTCGCCCGCCAACCTGACGCAGCGCGGGGGCAGCGTGCTGACCATCGACAGCCAGTCCGGCCCGTTCGACGGCATCGTCTTCGGCGAGATTGCGCCCGGGAAGTGGATGGCCGGCAGCGAGTTCTTCCGCCGCACTCGGCAGGATCAGGCGGCCGTGCCGGCGGAGGCCGCCGGGCCGGGCGAGACCGTGCAGATCGCGGCGGCTTACCATGGCAAGGAGGTCAGCCTGTATCGCAACGGGCAGCTCCTGGAGCGGCATGCCATCGATGCCCCGATTGCGTTTGGGCCCGGCAGCGCCGTGGTGTTCGGGCTGCGCCACCTGGAGGCGCAGGACAAGGCCTGCTTCGCCGGGACCATCGACGAGGCCCGCCTCTACGACGTGGCGCTGGACGCCGATACGCTTGCCCGCCTCGTGCCCGGCAAGCTGTCCGACCCGAAGCCGCTCGCCTGGTGGACGTTCGAGGGCGGCGCCGTGCGCGACCGCATGGGAGTGTTCCCGCCAGGCGTGCTGCACGGCGACGCCAAGGTCGAGGGCGGCAAGCTGCACCTGTCCGGGAGCGGGGCGTACGTGGTCGCGGCGCAGGCGGTGGAGCGAAAGCGCGATCCCTCGGAGTGGCCGGCCTACCACGTCACCGCGCTGCCGGAGGAGGGCGTGTGCCTGCCGTACGATGCGAACGGGTGCATCTACTGGAAGGGCCGCTACCACCTGATGTACATCTACCAGGACCCGGCGCGGCCAAACGGCGGCCACTGCTGGGGGCACATGTCCAGCACGAACCTGGTCAACTGGACGGTGCATCCGCCCGCGCTCGTGCCCGAGAAGGGCGACCCGGACGTGGGCATCTTCAGCGGCAACGCGTTCGTCAACAAGGACGGCGTTCCGATGCTCTGCTGGTTCGGGGTCGAGGCCGGCGTCTGCGTCGCGACCGCCGAGGACGACGGCCTGATTCGCTGGAGAAAGCACCCCAAGGACCCCATCATCCCGATGCCGAAGCCCGGCGAGCCCGGCCACGGCGTCTACACGGTGTGGGACCCCTATCTGTGGCTGGAGGGCGACACTTACTACTGCCTTCTCGGCGGCAATAAGCTGTCCAACGGCAAGGACACGCTCTACCTCTGCAAGTCGCCCGACCTGGTGAAGTGGGAGGCGCTGCACCCGTTCTACGAGCACCCCGATCTGACCTGGACGGAGGACGGCGAGGACTGCTCCTGCCCGGACTTCTTCAAGCTCGGCGACAAGCGCGTGCTGTTGTGCATCAGCCACAAGGTGGGCGCGCGCTGCTACATCGGCCGCTACGAGAACGAGCGCTTCTACCCCGAGAGCCACGTGCGCATGAACTGGGCGGGCGGGATGATGTTCGCGCCGGAGAGCTTCGAGGCGAACGGGCGCCGGATCATGTTCGCCTGGGTGACGGACCCGCGCGTTGCCCCCTCCGAGCGCCGCAGCGGATCGGGCGTGCAGAGCCTGCCCCGCATCCTCTCGCTCGGACCCGACGGCACGCTGCTCATCGAGCCCGCCCGGGAGATGGACACGCTCCGGCGCGACCATGTGAGCGTGCCGGCATTTGCACTCGCCGACGGCGGGGAGGTGCCGCTGGACAGCGTGCAGGGCGACTGCATGGAGATCGACGCCGAGATCGACCCGGGCAGCGCCGCCGAGGTGGGCTTCACGGTTCGCTGCACGCCGGACGGGGCCGAGCGAACCGAGATACGCTACGATGCCCGCGCGCACAAGCTGATCGTGGACATGTCCCACTCGACGCTGCGCGACGACGTGACGTACGGCCAGCCGCCGTTCACCGCCGCGTTCATCCAGCGCGCGTCGGAGAACCCGAGCCCGCGCTCGCAGGTCGAAGCGCCGCTCGATCTCAAGCCAGGTGAGCCGCTGAAGCTGCGCATCTACCTCGACCGGCCGATGATCGAGGTCTTCGCGAACGGGCGCCAGTGCGTCACCCAGCAGATCTTCCCGTCGCGCAAGGACGCGCTGCAGGTGAAGGCGTGGGCGCGCGGCGGCCAGGCGCAAGTCACCCGGCTGGACGCCTGGAAGATGGCGGCCATTCGGGTGCTGAACCGCAAGAACGCTGTGAAGTAGGGGCCGCTGCGGGGTCGCGGGCGCGACATTTCGATAGAACTGCGGGTCCTATTCGGGAACGGTCGCGGGACATCGCGCGTCCCAGTAACCGGGAGCGCAGTGCCGCGCGCCCTTGGCGTGGTCGCCACAACGCGGTATACTCTTCGTGGCACGCTGTCTGGCGCTGCCGATGGGATAGCCATCCGACGGCCCGAGGTTCATTCTGGTGGACGACCGGCAATCCTGCGATTCGCTCTGGGATCTGCTCTCTGCATACGCTGACGGTGACGTGACCGACGACGAGGCGCGCCTCGTCGACCGTCATGTCGCGTCCTGCCCGGAGTGCGCCCGCGCCCTCGGTTTCCTCCGCGCGGTCGATACCGACCTCGATCTCCAGCCCGACTACGTTCCGACACCTCCCGAAGACCTGCACCTGCGCATCCTGGAGGCGACCGTTCGCCAGTCGTCGGCGCACCGCGGCCGTCCGCGCTTCGCCAACGCCTCGGCGATGCTGCCCGCTCTGGCATCGGCCGCCGTTGTCGCGCTGGTGGGCTTCGTGTGGGGGAGCAGCCTCAACGACCCGTTCGGCCCGCACTGGATCCCGACGCCCCAGATGCCCCACCAGGAGGCCGCGCAGGCTGCCAGGCCGCAGCACCCGATGCCTGTGCCTGTCGACGAGATGCGCGCGTACGAGGGGCCGGTGGGCCGAGGGTTCCTCGCCTCCCGCTCTATGGCGCGGCCGCTGGTCACGCTGGTTGTTGCGCCCCGAGCCCAGTCGCGCTGGACGGTGCAGGACCGCTCACGGATGCCGGCCATGCAGTCTGAGGGCGCAGTCGAGGAGCCCACTCGCTCGGCCGTCGATCCCGCGCCCACTCCGGTTGCTCCGGCCGCCGTGCCCGACTTGCGGATGGCCGCCGAGCCTGCGCCTGCCACGAACCCGAGCGCTGCGTCTCGCACAACGGCTGACGACGACACAACGCCTCCTGTTGCCACGCGCCACACCAATGCTTCGATCCGCCTCGTCTCCGCCCAGTCCGACGTGACTCCCGAGATGATGGGGAACCTCGCGGCGCTGCGCCCCAGCACCAAGGACATGATGGAGGCGCAGGAGATGCTGAAGGCTCGCATCGCCGAGGAGAGCCCTGGCGCCCGTCGCGTGGTGAAGGTCGAAGCGACGATCGGCAGGTTCTAGGATGAGGCGCTCCGGACCGGCACACCGCCTGACCGCCCTCGTCCTCCTCCTCTGTTGGGGTTGGTTCTCCACTGGTGGCGTTCTCGCCCACCACCACCGCGCGCTCCGCTCTGCCGAGACGCGGATCTGCCTCGACCAGCCCTGCGCTGTCTGCGGGTGGCTCCTTCTTGCCAAGCCCGCGGCGGTCCAGACCACCACCGCGCCGCCTGAGCCTCCGCTGATCACCGGCGACCTGCCTCCGGCCGAGAGCGGCGTCGTCACTCAAGCCTGCCACTCCATCTCCGCCCGGGCTCCTCCCACCGCCTAGTCTCCCCAACGCGGCCTGACCCTGTTCGGCCGCACTCGGTCGCCTCGCGCGATCGCGTACCCATTCGCAGCACGCGCCACGGGCCCGTCGTCGGGCGAACCGTGTGCGCGCATTGGCACATTCGCCCCTCAGAGGGCGCACGCCCGTGCACGCTGCCGACCGGCTCGCCGCAGCCATCTGTGTGCGAGCCAGGGAGACTGGCGACAACATGACTACCCATTGGCGGGCCGCCATCGGCCTGTCCGCACTCATCCTGGCGCCGGGGTTGTGTCTGGCGCAGGCGCCCCCCGCCGACGCGAAGCCGACCGACATGGCGGAGCTGAAGGCGAAGGTCGCCCAGCAGGACCAGCTTATCCAGCAGCTCCTGGAGGCCAACAAGAAG
Organism: uncultured Chthonomonadaceae bacterium; assembly: GCA_964519955.1. Classification (GTDB taxonomy): domain Bacteria; phylum Armatimonadota; class Chthonomonadetes; order Chthonomonadales; family CAJBBX01; genus CAZFLM01. The sequence goes on from CAZFLM010000029.1 coordinate 4,759, forward strand.
CTCACCGAGCGTCTCGACAAGCTGGAGAAGGGTCCCGGCGGCGCGAAGCCCGGCGAGGAGCCGCCGATTCCGGACCTGGAGCTGCCCGGCGGCAAGGAGCCCGGGAAGCCCGCAGCCGCGGACACCGGCGCAGCTCCGGGCGCGCGGGCTACCCTGATGCCCGACCTGGCGGTCATCGGCAACCACACGGGGCGCTTCTTCAGCGCAAAGGGCGACCCGGATCGCAACCGGTTCCAGCTCGGCGAGATCGAGTTGGCGCTCGAGCAGCCAGTCTACACCGGCATCAAGTTCAAGGCGCAGTTGGCCGCGGGAGCCGAGGAGGGCTTCGGGATGGCCGCCGAGGAAGCCTACATCGAGGCCACCAACCTCTTCGGCTCCCGGCTGGCAGGTACGTTCGGTCGCAAGCGGATTAGCTTCGGGAAGGTGAACCCGCTCCACCCGCACTCTCGGCCCTACGTTGATCAGCCCGCGCCGCTGGCGCTGCTGGTTCATCCCGAGGCGCTGTCGGGCAATGGCGGCTCCGTCGAGTACCTGCTGCCCATCAAGAACGTCTTCTCGCACCTCCAGTTCGGGTTCCACAGCACCGAGGCCGCCGAGGACACCGCGGAGGTCGCGCGCGGTGAGGCGACGGCGAGCTACCCTGGCGGTCTTGGCGTGAACGGCAACCTGGCCTCCGGACGCCTGTGGCTCTCGCGCGAGTTCGGCAAGTCGGCCGAGCTGGAACTGGGCGGCAGCCACGTCTTCGGCAAGGGCGAGAACGGCGACAAGCTGAGCCTGACCGGCGTCGACCTGACCCTGCGCCAGTTCCCTGGCACCTTCAAGCGTCTGCAACTCCAGTCCGAGGCATTTTGGCACCAGCGCAAGGACCGCAGCCTGACATTCGATGGAGGCAACCACACGCGGTTCGGCCACTACACACTGCTCTCATGGGCGCCGGACCAGTACCACGAGTTCGGCCTGCGCTACGACAACTCCCAGTACCCGTGGCCGCTGCCGGGACGCGAGGAGTCCATGAGCCTCATCTGGACGAACCGCATGACGGAGGTGACGCTCCTGCGCTTCCAGTACAAGCACGGCAACCGCTCGGGACTGCTCGGGCTCCCCGAGGCCAACGGGTTCAACGAGTTCTATCTGCAGTTCATCTGGGGCGCTGGATCGCACACGCACCCGCTTCAGTGACACATCCGGAGACACACACAAGATGAAACGCATCCTGACCATAGCCGCGCTCGCCGCCCTCGGCCTGACCGCCGTCTGCGGCGCAAACGCGGAGATCAGCGTCGTCACGACAGACACCAACCTGGCCGACATCGCCAAGCGCGTCGGGGGCGACCTCGTGCGCGTCGAGTCGCTCTCCCGCGGCACCGACGACCCGCATGCGGTCGAGCCACGCCCGTCCATGGTCCTCAAGGCGGCCCGCGCGGACGTTTTCGCCCGCATCGGCATGGATCTCGACATGTGGGCCGACGCGATCCTGGAGAAGTCCGGCAACGCGAAGGTGATGAAGAACGGCAAGGGCTACGCGAACTGCTCCGACCGCCTGCGCGTGCTCGAAGTGCCCAGCGGCAAGCTCGATCCGTCGATGGGCGACATCCACGTCTACGGGAACCCGCACTATCTGCTCGACCCCGCCAATGGGATCCTGGCGGCGGGCAACATCGCGGCGGCGCTTATCCGGGTGGACCCGGCGCACCAGCCGCAGTACCACCAGCGGTTCCTGGCATTCGGAAACGAGATCAAGGAGCGCCTGGCCAAGTGGCACGCGGCCCTCGATCCCTACAAGGGCCGCGGCATCGTCGTGTACCACAAGACCTGGGCCTACTTCATGGACCGCTTCGGGCTGACCGAGGCGGGCGCGGTGGAGCCCAAGCCGGGCATCCCGCCGTCGCCGGGCCATGTGAACGACCTGGTGCGCGACATGAAGGCCCAGGGCATTCGGACGGTTCTCGCCGAGAGCTTCCGCTCCGACCGGTTCCCGAACCTGATCTCCGGGCAGACCGGGGCCAAGGTGGCGAAGGTGCCCGTCGCGGTGGACGCCGAGCCCGGGGTCGACACATACTTCAAGCTCTTCGACACCATTGTGGAGCGCCTCGTAGCGGCGCTCAAGTAGGTCACTCGCAGCCTGCGGCTCCGGCCGCAGGCTGCATAGGTTTATGGTTGAAACATGGGCAAATTGATCGAGTTCGCGGATGTGACGCTGGGGTATGGGCGCACACCCGTTCTGACCGGAGTCGACCTCGACGTGCGACAGGGCGACTTCCTGGGGCTCGTCGGGCCGAACGGCGCCGGCAAGACGACCCTGCTGAAGGCCATCCTGGGCTTGCTCAAGCCGATGCGCGGGACCATAGTTGGCGACGCGGCCAGTCTGCGGATCGGCTATGTGCCGCAGCGGGACAGCGTCGACACCCTCTTTCCGCTGACCGTGCAGGACATCGTGCTGATGGGGCGCTACGCTCGCCTTGGAGCGTTCGGGCGGCCACGCCGGGCGGACCTCGAGGCGGCAGGCCGGGTGCTCGATGAGCTGGGCATCGCCGACCTCGCGCGGCGTCCCTACCCGAGCCTGTCCGGCGGCCAGAAGCAGCGTACGCTCATTGCCCGGGCGCTGGTCGGCGAGCCAAACCTGCTGATCCTGGACGAGCCGACGAATGGCATGGACCTGCCGAGCGAGAAGGCCATCATGGAACTGGTCCGGCGCCTGCACGACGGCCGGCACCTCACCGTGCTGATGGTGAGCCACCTCCTGAACACCGTGATCAACTACGCACACCGGATCGCCATCGTGGGGGATGGTTCGGTGCGCGAGGGGGAGATCGCCGACCTGGTGACCGGCGAGGCGCTCACCCGGCTCTATGGCACCGAGGTGCTGGTGGCGCAGGTGGACGGGCGCCACGTCGTGCTGCCTGGCGCGGGCAACGGGAACGGAGGCGCGGCATGATACGCGACCTCATTGAGGGCCTGAGCCTGACCTACACCGGTCTGCTGGGCGCGTCGGTGGTGGCCGCCATCTGTGCGACCATCGGCGTCTACGTGGTGCTGAAGCGCATCGTGTTCGTGGGCGCGTCTCTCGCCCAGATCTCGTCGGCGGGCGTCGCGCTCGCGTTCCTGCTCGGGCAGTCCATCCCATTCGTCGCCAGGCAGCCGCTCGCGGTCTCGCTCGTCGTGACGATGATCGGCGTGCTCATCTACTCGCAGCAGACGCTGAGCCGCAAGGTGCCGCAGGAGAGCATCATCGGCATCGGGTACCTGGTGGCCTCGGCGCTCACCCTCATGCTGATCGTTAAGAGCCCCAAGGGGCTGGACGAGATCAAGGAGCTGCTCGACGGGCACGTCATCACCATCGACTGGTCCCACTTCTACCTGCTGGCCGGCGTCGCGCTCCTGGCCGGCCTGGTGCACTGGCTCTGCTACAAGCAGTTCCTGTTCGTCTCGTTCGACCGCGAGGTGGCGGCGACGCAGGGCTACCGCGTGCGCCTGTGGGAGCTGCTCTTCTACCTCGTCATGGGCCTGACGATCTCCGTCAGCATCGGGTGCGCCGGGCTGCTGGCGGTCTTTGCGTACATGGTCATCCCGCCGGTTACGGGGCTGTTGGTCGCGCGGCGAATGCGCACCGCGTTCGTGGTCTCCGTCGTGAGCGCGGTTCTCTCCACGTTCCTCGGCTTCTGCTGGGCCATCCAGGGCGACCTCCCAACCAGCCCACCCATCATCGCCGTCTCCGCGCTCATCCTCGGGGTGGTGTGGGTGAGTAGGAGGTTCGTTCGGGAGTAGCTAGTAGCGAGGAGCAAGTAGCGAGTAGGACGGCGGCCGCGATGCAGAGCGCACACGCCGCCGCTCTCCTCGCTACTAACTACTACACCCAGGACCTTCCCCCCTCCGCCGCGAAACCCACTGAACTCCACGCTGTGTTCGGCTCGTCCCAATGGTCAGGAGGAGCAGGGTGCGCTCGACGGCTTCGGCGGACGCGATGACGGTGGCGTACAGGCCGGCGGTCGTTGCCGATCCCGAGGAGGCCCGATGGGTCGCCCGCGCTCGGGAAGGCGACGAGGCCGCCTACGCCTGGCTGCTGGCCGCGCACCGGGCGCGCGCCGTGCGGTTGGCCTCCCACGTCCTGCGCCGGCCCGACGAGGCCGAGGATGTTGCGCAGGAGGCATTCCTCAAGGCGTTTCGGCGGCTGAACGAGTTCCGTGGCGAGGGCGGGTTCTACTCGTGGCTGTACCCCATCGTCGTGCGGACGTGCCTGGATCGCCGGCGCCTGTTCCGGTGGGTACGCGAGGCGTTCGGCCTGGAGGCGGTGCCGCCGCGCCTGGCCCAGCAACCGCCGGACGAGGAGGCGCTCGACCGCGTGCTGGTAGGGGCGCTGCTCGACCGCCTGCCGATGCAGGCCCGCATCGTGCTGGTGCTGCGCGAGCTGGAAGGTCTGGAGTACGAAGAGATTGCAGCGGCGCTGCAGGTTCCGATCGGAACGGTCCGCTCGCGCCTGAACACCGCGCGGATGCGCTTCCGCAAGCTGTGGCTGGAGGAGCACGGGGAGGTGGACGGATGACACCCGAGGAGAGAGACGACCGGATCGATGCGTCGCTGCGGCGCGGCCTCAGAGCGCTGGTGGCGCCGGAGCCCTCGCCCGGGTTCGACGAGGCGGTGCTGTCCGCGATGCGGCGCGGGCCCGAGGCCCGGCAGGTTTGGTCCGCGGCCAGGCCGGCGATGGTGTCCGGCGCGCTGAGTCTGGCGGCGACGCTCCTGCTGCTCCAGTGGGCGCTGCGGCCGCCGGCGTTGGTGGTGGCCCCGATGGCGTCGTCGCCTGTCGCGGCCGATGTGCTGGACCGGGCCATCGCGAGCGGCGATCTGCGCGGCGGGTCCCTGGCGGCGATGCTGAGGGGCAGTGCGACGCCGCGCGCGCCACGGAGCGAGCCCGTCGAGCCACGCCAGCCGGCCCCCGGCGAACCGGACTCGTCGCACTCGCAGTCCAATGCTGTCGGTCGCGCAATCGGGTAGGCGCTGATGAGAGGAGGCACTCCGATGTCTTCGACGAAGCCGTGGACGCGTTGGCTGGTCGGCGCGGCCGGAGGGGCGATGCTCGCGCTTCTGCTCGTGCCGACGTCGCGCTGGATCGTGTGGTCTCAGTTCCGCGCGGTGTTCCGCGTCCCGCACACGGCGGGCCAGGTTCGGTCGGCGTTGGTGGCGGTGGTCGACAGCAGCAAGGACCCGGAGGCGATCAGGGAGCGCGAGCAGGCTCTCACGGCCGCAGCGGCGCGCTACCCGGACGATGTCGGGCTGCAGATGGCGGCCGCGCTCATGGTTCCTATCGACAACAACGAGCGATATGACCCGGCCCAGTTGCCGCCGCGTGCTCGCCGCCTCGAGCCGCTCTGGCGGGCTCATCGCCAGAGCCCACCTCTCTGCGCGGCCATGGTGCGGCTGCTGTGCAGTCGCGGCTGGCTCGGCGCGCGTCCTGAGCGGAATCTGGATGCTAACTGGCTCCGCGGCGCGAAGCAGCCCAAGGTCGACGCGCCGCCGGCCGACCAGGTCGAGGTGTTCCGGCAGGTGTGCGCCGATGGCGAGGCTGCCGATCCTGACAATGCGTTCTTCCCGTGGATGCAGGCGGTCGCCCTGTTCGCCGCCAACCGCGACGCCGACGCTATCGCGGCGATCAAGCGCGCATCGGTGATGACGAAGTGGCGCGACTATGTGGCCGACGAAGCCCGGGCCAGGATGCGCCTGGCGCAGCTCGCCACCGGATCGCCTGGCGCCGTCGCGAAGGCCGACATCTCGGCGGGCATTCTGCTGCCGCACTACGCGAGTATGCGAGCACTGGCACGCCTGGCGACGGCGAAGGCGGTCCTCGCTGAGCGCGCAGGCAAGAGGGAGGAGGGCTTCGCCATCCGGCGGGCCGTTGCGCATGCGGGAGGGCTGATGCGGGCGGAGTCGACCTACATCATCGGCACGATGGTTGGTTCGGCGATTGAGACGGTAGCCGGCATGTGCCCGGGCGGCGAGGTGGCTGCCGAAGCGCGGCGCGGCGGGCCGGACGACAACGACGAGGGGCGCGCGGCGTCCGCGCAGGCTCTATATGCCCGCTACCTCGACAGCATCGGGCACCCCGAGGAGGCGGCCTGGCTGCGAGCGGAGTGGGCCGCGCGCCTCAAGGCCAGGGCTGCGTTCGAGGGCGGCGTCGACCTCGTCTGGTTTGGACCAGCGATGCCGGTCACGCGCCTGGCAGCGATGTGGGCGGCGGGCATGCTGCTGCTGCTGAATGCCGGCTGGCTCGCGCTCATGGGGTTGGCGGCGTGGCGGGCGTCGAAGGGGAAGGCGGAGGCGCCGGGTACCCGAGGCGGGCTCATCGTGTGGGGGCTGGCGGCGCTCGGTTGTCTTCTCGGCGCGCTCCTGGCCGGCGGCATCGCGGCGTCAGCCATGCTTTCCTCCGACTACCTGGTCAGCCAGAACGGCATCACGTATGCGGGTTGGCCGGGGTTCATCCCGGCGGCGTTCCTGTGCGCCATGTGGGTGCGGGGGGTATGCCTGGCGCGCAGATGGGCGTGGCTGACGGCGTTCACCGGCGCACTCGCGATCACGCTGGGCGCGATGTTGGCCACCACGTGTGCGCTCGCCGGGCATGGCGGTGTCTACGACATGCTTCGGATGGCGGCGACGCTGGTGGTGCCGATCCCCGCGAACGACCGCGTTTCCGCGGATACCTACATCCAGGCAGCCCTCAGCGGCGCCGCGCTCGTGCCCGCGCTCCTGCTCCTCGCGGCCACCGTTGTCAGCCTCTTCTGCCGCGTGCCGATGTCGAAGGGCTGGGCGCGGGCGATGCGCGGCCTGGCCATCCCCAGTGTCTGCGTCATCTTGCTGGCCTACGCGGGGCTGCTCGTCCAGACGGCGCGCACCGAGGCGCTCTGCTCCCACGCCATCGAGCGAATCACCGAGAACGAGGGGCGCTTCCTGGCCGAGTTGAGCGGAAAGGAGTGGCCCGGCCGCACACCGTGACATCGGGGGCGACGGCTTCCGATCGCCGCGCTGCGCCCGCCGCCTCCACACCCCGGGGCGGCGGGCGCTTCGTTCGACGCGCCTCGATGCCGGTCTCGTGCAGGAGATGGCGGATTGGGGGCGAAGCTAGGGGCATTGAATGACACCCGCTGCCCCACAGGAGAACGCCGCCATGCTTACGCGCCGAGAAGCGCTGCTCCCGCTTGCCTCCGCCGGCCTCTTCGTGCTGCTGCTCCTCCTCCCCGCCACAGGCTGGATCGTACGCGCGCATCTGGCGGGCGTTTCCGGTCTGCGGCAGGGCGCGGCGAGCGGTGCCAACGATCCAATGCGGGCCAGGCTGGCCGAACTGCCGAACGATGTTCAGGCACAGGTCATCCTGGCAACGCTCGGGACGCGCGATCGGCCCAACCGGGGCGCCAGCGACACCGTGGCGCGCCTGGATGAGCTGGCAGCCCGCTTCGACAAGAGCCCGGAGGTGCGCGCGCACAGGCTGCGGTACTCCATGATGGGGCTTGTCGTCATGAACAGGCAAGACGACGATGCCTGGTTCTCAGGTCGCGCGGCCGATCGCGGCATGCCCCGCCCACGGGCCCGGCCCGCGCCCACCGCGCAGGAGATCGATCGGTACCTGCGGGCGGCGGCTGCCGGTGAGCGCCTCGATGCCGACAACGCCTATTTCCCCGCGATGGCCTGGGTTGGCCTCACCGCAGCCCATCGCGATCGCGAGGCACTCGACGCCCTGCACCGAGCTGCGGGCAAGAGGGCGTGGGAGGACTACGTCGCCGGCGAGATCAGCGCCCAGATTCGCTTTGGTACGGAGGTGCATGGCCAGTCGGGCGCCCTCGGGCACCTTGCGCAGGTGTCCACGGCCCAGTATCCGCATTGCGCTCAGATGCGCTCCGCCGCTCGCGTCGCGGTCTATCTGGCGGCGCAGAGGGAGCAGGCAGGGCAGCTCGGGGAGGGCCTCGCGATCCGCCACGACTTGATGCGGCTGGCCGCCACGTTCCGCGCCCAGTCGCGGTCCGCATTCGGCTCGCAGGCCGGCTGCGCGCTCACGCAGGTTGCCGCGCGGAGGCCCGCGGGCGCCGAGCCGCTGCCGCGGCCCGCGAGCTCGGGCGCCGGCGCTTCGGTGGACCCGAACGAGGGCGCCTACCTTGCCTACCTCCAGGAACAGAACCGCGGCGACGAGGCGAGCTGGGTGCAGAAGCAGTTCGACGCTGCGCGGGAGGCCAAGGCGATCATGAGGGCCGGCTTCGACCGGTCCGACGTGTGCGGGCGCGGCGCCATCAGGCTTGTGGGGCTCCTGGCGGTGGGTACGTTCGTGCTGGCGTACGTCGTGTGGCTGGCTGCGACGCCCCTGGCGGGCTGGATCGGCAGGCGAGCCGGCGGGTGTCGGTGGGAGGCCATGTTCCTTGCGGCGGCGGGACTGCTGCAGTTGGGCTGGCTGTGGACACACCTGGCGCCGGTGCTGTCAGGGCTTCTGGTTCCTGCGTCGGCTGCCGCGGGGGTCGATGCGCGCACGGTTGCCCCCACGACGTGGGAGGAGATGAGGCCCACGGTGTTCCTGACGGCGTCGCTGCTGCCGCTGTGCGCGATCTGGCTGGCGGCTGTCGTGCGGGCCGTGCGTTCGGACGCGCAGGCATCGGGCTCGCAACGCCTCCTGGTGCGCTGCCTGGCCGTCGCTGTGCTCGCGTACTCGGTGGTGACGCTGGTCACGGTCCGTCAGAACGCAGCGGCGATCGACGGACTTCGTCGCACACTGGTCCATGAGGGCCGTTACCTGGCCGAAGTCGTGGGGCGGACGTGGCCGGGGGCGGAACCCGCGCAGGGAGCGCACCGGTGAGGCGGCGCGTGGCTGCGCTGGCCACGGCTTTCGCACCGGTGCTGCTGGTCGCTCTCCTGGCGGCGCCGCGCGTCGGCTGGATTGCGCGCCAGCAGGTTGGGCTCCAGCTCGTCCCGGCCGTGGTGTACGAGATCACGCTCCGGGGGCTGGGTGTTCGCAACGCGGCGGGCATCCGGAGCGACCCATCGCCCTCGGTGGATGCCCGCATCAGAGCCGCCCTGGCGCGCCACCCCGACGACGCGGGCAGTCAGGTGGCGATGGCGTGGCTTGAGCCCAATGCGAACAGCGAACGCATCGTGGCGCATCTACGCGCCCAGTTGCCGCGAAGGGCCGCCGATCCGGCGCTGCATGCCCACATACTGCGCTTCTACGCGATGGGCCGCATACGCGTGCGCCGGCCGGAGGAGCATGAGTGGTCGCATGCCGGGTTCGCGGCGCCGGCTCAGAAGACGCCTGCCCCGGATCCGGCCCTGCTCGCCTCGTACCTCGAGTCGGCGCGCGCCGGGGAGCGGCTCGACCCGGACAACGCCTACTTCCCGATGATGGAGTGTCTCGGGCTGTTCTCGGCCTATCGCGACCGGGAGGCCCTGGCGGCGCTGCATCGGGCGGCCGGCAAGACCAGATGGAACGACTACGCGGCCGGCGAGGCGGTCGCTCGCCAGCGCGCGGTCGAGGAGGCGTTCGGGCGGCAGAGCGCCATGGTACTCGTCGGCGCCCAGGCGTGCGTCCTGTTCCCCCACTACGCGTCGGTCAGGAGCGGCGTGCGTGTCTCTGTCTCGATCGCGAGCGCGCTGGAGCGGCGTGGTGAGTTCCGCGCTGCCCTGGCGATTCGCCGAGAATCCATGCGCACTGGGGCGCTGATGCGGTCGACATCCTCTTCCGCCATCGGCACGCTGGTCGGATGCGCGCTGACCGAGCTGGCCATCGACACTCCGGGGCAATCGGCGAGCGAGGCTGGATCGCAGCCGTCCGGGCCGGAGGCGCGCGCCCGCCGCGAGGCCGCCAACCTGAACGAGATGGTGCGGCGTGGGCAGATCCAGGACGCCGCCTGGGCGCAGGATCAGCTCTTCGCCTCCGCGGCCGCTCGCGACGCCGTGCAGCGCGGGTTGCCTCGGACCCCACTCGGCGCGGTCGCTGCAGGCGGCCTGGCGCGCCAGTGGATCATCGGCTGCGTCCTGGCTGCCCACATCGTCTGGCTCCTCCTCGTGGCAGGGCTGGCGGGCGCGGCGCACCGATGGCGCAAGGCCGCGTGGCTGCGTTGGAGCGTGCCCGTCGTTGGGCTCGTGGCGCTGCTGTGGCTATCGGGCCGTGCCGCCGGATTGGCGTCGGTGTTCGTGGGCGTCACCCGCGCCCTCGAAGTGATGGTGGGCGCAGGCGCAGCATCGAAGGCCGCCGACCCAACGATGGCCGCGCGCGCCTTCGTGATGTGCGGCGTGATGGCGGTTCCTCTCGTGGTCTCAGGTATCGCTGCCGCCATCGCGCTGGGCCGTGATCGGCCGCTGCTGCCGTCCCTGGCCCGGACGTGCATGGTTGCCGCGGCGGTGGTGAACCTGCTGTACGGTGGAGTGCTCGCGCAGACGGCGGGGAGCGAAGAGAGGGCGCGCGGGGACCTCGCACGCATGCTCGAAGGCGAGGGGCGCTACTCGGCGCACGTGGCCGGCATGAGTTGGCCGGAGGTCGAGCCGGGCGCCGCGGCGAACCGATAGGGGGGCGTGCCGCTCTATGGGGATGCCGGGCGCCGGACGAGCGCGCCGAGCCTTGTATGGTGAAGGAGACTCCGATGGGACGTGCCTTGGCGCTTCTACTGGCCGTGATGATGGTGGCTGGTCCGGCCGGCGCGCAGGAACGCGCGGATATGGCGCTCGGCGAGAAGTCGGCCTACATGCTGCTGCCCGCTCGCTATGCCGCCGGGCCGGCGGTCCGCGATGCGGCCTGGTCGAGCGACGGCCGCTTCCTGCTGATGTCCGTCGTTGACATACAACTGGATGCCCGGATGGTCGCGCAGGCGCTGTCGGGCGGCCCCTCCTTCCGGCCGCCGGTCGCCGGCGCGTCTCTGGCGGTGTGGACGGCCAAGGACGCATCGACCCAGGTGGTGTGGCGGGCGCCGAGCCCCGACGTCAGCTTCGACGTCAACTGGCTCCCTGGCTCGACGGTCGCACTGGTGCTCGCGCACAACGTGGATGTGACGCCTGCCAATGCCCCTGCCAACGCCCCCCGCGACATGCGCGACGTTCTGCTGCGCATCGACGGGCCGACTGGGAGCGCCCGCGTCCTCGGCCGCGCCGACGCGATGGGCTCCTACACGGTCGCCCCGTCGCCGAGCCAGCCTGTCGCTGTCGTACGCCGCTGGTCAACGGTCTTGCGCGAGACAGTGGGGTCGGACGGGAAGCCGGAGGTCGTGTCGGAGACCCATGACAGCGTGAGCGTTGTCAAGGCCGATGGCGGCGCTGGTCCCACGGTGTCCGTCCCGGACGGTGTGCGCCTGCTCGACGCCTCCTGGGTCGCGAAGGACAAGATCGGGCTGCGCGGCGTCGACGCGAAGCGGCCGGCGCAAGGCGAGCGGGCATCGCGCTGCTTCGTGATGGACGCCCGTACCGGGGCACTTGGGCCGGTGGCCGAGCTGCCCAAGCCAGAGACGGCGCCGAAGGTCGAGCTGCCCTTCACGCTTGGGCACGCGCCTGCGAACCTCGTTGCGGGGGCTGCGAAGGTTCCGGTGCGCCCGGTCTTCCTGATCGGGGCGGCGCAGGGCAAGGAGACGCCGGGTCTCGTGGCGGCGGACGCGGAGTGGGCCGCCCTGTCGCCGACCGGCAGCGCGGTGGCCTACCGGTCCGGGGAGTCGCTCTGCGTGCGCCTGATCGTCGAGGTGCCTCGCGCCGCGCTGGAGGCTGCCCGGGAGGCCGCACGGCGCGCCGTGGCGCTCAGCAACGCGAAGCAATGCGGCCTGGCCGTCATGATGTATGCGCAGGATCATGGCGAAGTACTGCCGGGCCAGGGCGACGACATCGGCAGCCTCCTGACGCCGTACTTCCAGAACCCGACACCGCTGGACGGGTTCGTCTACACATTCGCCGGGGGAGCGTTGTCGGGGGTGCAGTCGCCGGCGGAGACCGAGATGGGCTACGTGACCGGGCCGGGCGGGCGCGCGATCGTGTACGTCGATGGCCACGCCAAGTGGAAGCCGGACAAGCAGCCGTGAGGCCGGACGCCCGTTGGGGGCAAGTCCGAGCGCCTCGGTGGGATGGGCCTCCGTGCCCGTCCGAGACGAGTAGGCACGAGATGTGCCGAGGAGTGACGCGTGGGTGAAGTCCGGTACGTGAGGGTGCCTCCGGAGGGGGAGGTCGTCGACGCCGGGTCGCTGAAGGCGCTGCTGGGGCAGCGGGGCAGCCCTGGCTACCTGTGGGTGGACCTGACCGACCCGACCCGCGAGCAGCTCGAGGCGCTGGTGGAGCCGCTCGGTGTGCATCCGCTGTCGGTCGAGGACTGCCTGGACGACGACCAGGTGCCCAAGGTCGAGGACTTCCAGCACAACATGTTCGTTCTGTTCAACAGCTACCGGTACATCGACGGCGTGCTGCATGTCGACGAGGTGAACTTCGTGTTGGGGAAGGACTACCTCGTCTCGGTCCACCGGGCCAGGCCCTCGGGGTGGTCCTACTTCGGGGAAGCGCCCCGGCTGGTGGACGCCGCGCTCGACGAGGTGCGCCGCGGCCCGGACTACCTGCTGCACGTGCTCCTGGACCAGATCGTCGACGGCAAGTTCGAGGCGATCGAGGCGATCCAGGAGGACGTGGACGCTGCCGAGGAACGCGTGCTGCAGGGGTGGGAGGAGTTCCAGCCCGACGACCTGCTCCGGATGCGCCGCTGCCTCCTGGTGCTGCGGAAGAGCCTGTTCCACGAGCGCGAGATCTTGATGCGCATCTCCGGGCGCGGCAACTCGTTCATCACCGAGGGCGCCGTCTACCGGTTCCGCGACATCTACGACCACCTGGCCCGGTTCTTCGAGTCGACGGAGATCTGCCGCGAAATGATCGCCAGCCTGGTCGAGATCCATGTCTCGATGGTGAGCGTTCGCCTCGCCGAGGTGGGCAACCGGACGAACCAGACGATGCGGCGCCTCACCGTCATCAACTGCGTGTTCATGCCGCTGACGCTGCTCGCGGGCATCGGCGGCATGTCCGAGTGGAGCATGATGACCAGCGGCGTGCGGTGGCCGGTCTCCTACTCGGCGTTCCTGCTGCTGATGGTCGCCATCGGGCTGGCGAACTACTACCTGCTGACGTGGTGGGAGGCCAGGCAGAAGTGAGGACCAGCCGACCGTGAGCCTCGTGAGCCGCCGCGAAGTGCTGGGCAGCATCGCCGCGAGCCTTGCGGCGCCCATGCCCGGACGCGCGCGCGGCATGGGAGGGAGAGCTATGCCAACCACTCTCGATATCCGCCGGTACCTGCTCGAGAACAGCCCCTGGGTCGACGCCGACAAGACCGTGGACACGGTGAAGGCGGGTGACCCCTCGCGGCCTGTGCGCAAGGCGGGCGTGGCGTGGTTCCCGTCGATCTGGGACATTCGCGCCGCCGTCAAGCAGGGCTGCGACCTGCTGATCGTCCACGAGCCCACGTTCTGGGAGCACTCGCCGGACGAGCGGCGGCTGCGCTCCGCCGTTCCGGGCATCGCGAAGAGCAGGCTGCTGGAGGAGAGCGGCCTCGTTATCCTGCGCGCCCACGACACGTGGGACAACTGGCCGGAGGTCGGCATCCGGGACTCGTGGGCGCGCTACCTGGGCCTCGGCAAGCCCGTGAAGGAGGGCAGCCGCCTGCGCTGGCACGCGATGTACGAGATCGAGGAGCAGACGCTGGCCCGGTTCGCGCAGCACGTTGCAGACCGCGTGCGCCCGCTTGGCGAGGACAGCGTGCAGGTCATCGGCGACCCGAAGCGCAAGGTGAAGCACCCGGCGGTCGGCGTGGGCTGCGCGGTGCCGGACCAGGAGATGGTGGACTGCGGCGCGGACGTGCTGGTGATGTGCTACGACGGCGCCGGCTACTGGTCCACCCGTGAGCGCCTGGCGGAGTCGGGCGCCGTTATCATCACGGTGGAGCACGGGACGAGCGAGATGCCCGGCCTCATGGGCCTGCGCGACCACCTGGCCGGCAAGTACCCGGACGTCGAGTTCGTCTGGATCGCCGAACATCCGCGCACGTGGACGGTGAAGGGGCGACGCTGAGGCCGAGCGTGGCATCGCCGCACTTCCGCTGGCCTTGGGCGGTCTATATGAAGTGAGCGGGCGACGTCCGCAGCCACCAGATCCGTCGCCCGCAGGGAGCAGCAGATGGCCTGTCGATATGCTGGTACGTTCCGGCTCGCGTTCGCCCTGTTGGCGGCGACGAGCAATTCAGCCTCCGCCCAAGAGGCCAGGGAACCGCCCAAGCCGCTGTTCCCGCAGCTCTTCCCACAGCCCACGGGCCGCAACGGTTACGAGGAGATCGTGATGGCCGCCGACCTCGCCTCGGCCATCGAATACAAGGTCGACCTGACCAGCCCCGACCTGAGCCTGACGAGGCGACGCGAGGCGCTGGCGACGCCGGAGTGCAGGCAGGCGCTCGCGCTGCTGCACCGGGGACTCGGCAAGCCCATCTCCTCGCCGCGCCAGGCGGTCACGTTCGACACCAAGCTGCCGGACCTGGCCCGCATGCGCTCGCTCGGCCGTCTCGTCGCCGCCGACATCCGGGTGTGCTTCGCGGACGGCCGCACGCGCGACGCCATCGGCTCGTTGCAGGACGGGCTGAACCTCGCCATCGCGCTGCACGGCGAGACCCTGATCGGCAGCCTCGTCGCCAAGGCCATCGAGGCCGTGGCCATCAACACGTTCGCGCGCCACCTCGATCAGCTCTCCGCGCCGGACTGCGAGCGCCTTCTGTCGCTGGCGCGGGAGTGGGAGCGCCTGCCCGATCCCACGATCGCTGCTGCCGAGGCGGAGTTGCGGGGACAACTGGCAAGCCTCGAGGTGCTGCGACGGAACCCCGCGGCAGCCGCCGAGACCATCCGTGCCTGGTTCGGCGAAGACGTGGCGCAGGGCGCGCGCGAGAACCCGCAGATCCAGCGCCTGTTGGCCAACCCCGCGGAGCTGTCGGCCGCGCTGGACCGGCTTGGGGGCGCCCTGCGGAGCTTCTACGCGTCGGTGCTTACAGAGCTGAAGCGCCAGCCATGGGAGCGCCGCGCGCCCGAGGTCAAGAACGATGGCTCGCTGGTCGGCGAGGCGCTGGCGGCTATGACGCCGGCGCTCTCGGCTGTCACCAGCCGCTTCACGGAGGCGCGCGCCCGGATGCTGCTGCTGGGCGTGCATGCCGGCATCCGGCGCTACCGGTGGGAGAACGACCGCCTGCCCGGCAGCCTGGAGGAGTTGAAGCTCGGCGCCGTCGCCGTCGACCCGTGCAGCGGCAGACCGTTCGCCTACCGCGTCACCAGTCCCACGTCCTACGAGTTGTCGGCTAGCGGGATGCTGCCCACGGACGGCGGCCCGCGCACACCGATCATGATACCGGCGCAGCCCAAGGCGCCCGTAGGGGAGTAGCTGTCACTGGGAGGCGTACGCGCGTCTACATCCCCTTGACACTTGCCCCGGTTTCTTCTATACTCGCTCGGCATCGGCGCAGGCGCTGTCGGGCGGCAATTGGGCCGCAACAGGCGCGGGCGCTGCCGGGGCGGCCCCAATGACGCGCAGACCCATCGAAACCGGTGAAGAGCGAGTGAGGCGGCGGCGCGCGCGCGCCATCTCGGTCGCCGAGGTCGCCGACTTCCTCGAGTATCTGGCCCCGCCGGCCCTGTCCGTGCCCGACGAACCCTACGGGCTGCAGGTGGGCGCGCCGACGTCGGTGATCCGTACGGTGGTCGTCTCGCCGATGTCCACGTTCACCGCGCTCTCGACCGCCGCGTCCCGCCGCCAGGCGATGCTCGTGACGAGCGCCCCGCTCTTGACGACGCCCCTCCACGCGGTCCGCAGCGACGATCCGATCGGCGGGAAGCTGGCCTACCTGCTGGAGCACCACATCGACCTCTACGCGCTTCCGGTGAGCTACGCCGCCGCGCCAGGTGGGTTCGACGACAGCCTCGCCGATGCGCTCGGCCTCGCCGCGACGACCGCGCTGAAGCCGACCAAGTTCGAGCAGCAATACAAGATCGCGGTCTACACGCCGCCCGGCGCGGTCGAGGCCGTGTTCAACGCCGCGGCTGAAGCGGGCGCGGGGCGCATCGGCAACTACAGCCACTGCTCGTTCCAGATGGCCGGCACCGGCACATTCGTCGCGCGTCAGGGCGCCAGTCCCGCGATCGGGCAGGTGGGGCGGATGGAGCGCGTCGACGAGGTGCGCATCGAGATGATCGTCTCGCAGCGCGAGATGCAGGGCGTGCTGGCCGCCGTGCTGGAGGTCCACCCGTACGAGGAAGTTGCGTACGACGTGTTCGTGGTGAAGAACCCGGGTGTGCTCTACGGCCGCGGGCGCATCGGCGAGCTGCCGCTGAAGGTGTCGCTCGACACGGTGCTGGCCCAGGTGCAGGATGCGCTCGACGTGACCTCGATCCGGTGCTCGCACCACTCTGAGATGCCCATCGCGGCCCTGGCGGCGGCCAGCGGCATGAGCGAGGGGCTCTTCTGGCAGGCCAACCGCGGCGGAGCAGGCGCCTTCGTCACCGGCGACGCCACGCCGCACGACCTGATGCTCGCCGAGAGCAGCACCACCGTTCTGATCGATGTCGGCTATGCCGCCTCCGTCGCGCCCGGGCTGCGCCGCCTCTGCGTGCAGCTCGAGGACACGTTCGGCAGCGACGGCGTCGAGGTCATCTACTGCGCATAGCGCACCCGTTGTACCAGGCGGGCAGGGACGCCCGCCCCACCACGGCACTCCTGCATGGTCCGGGCCAGTGCGATCTGCTCGTAGGGTGTGCAGGACAGGCACGGAGGCCCATCATGCCACGGCGCTCGTGCATCGTTCAGGCCGGCAGGCGCTGCGGTTCGCGCCGTGGCCTGAGCCAACTACCCAACACTGAGGACAACAGACCCGTGAACGTGTATGTGACCCGCACGATCCCCGAGGAGGGGATGAAGATCGTCGAAGCTACCGGCGCGACTGTCGAGGTCTGGCCGGAGGACGCTCCGCCGCCGCGCGACGTGCTGATGCAGAAGGTGCGCGGCATCGACGGCCTGCTCTGCCTGCTCACCGACCGCATTGACGGCGAGTTGCTGGACCAGGCGCCGGGCATCAATGTCGTCAGCAACCTGGCGGTTGGCTACGACAACATCGACGTGGCCGCATGCACGGCGCGCGGCGTGAAGGTTGGCAACACGCCCGGCGTACTGACCGAGACGACCGCCGATCTGGCCTTCTCGCTGCTGATGGCGACGGCACGGCGCATCGTGGAGTCCGACCGGTTCCTGCGCGAGGGGAAGTGGAAGACGTGGTCGCCGATGCTGCTGACCGGGCGCGACATCCACCACGCCACGCTCGGCATCGTCGGCATGGGGCGCATCGGCTATGAGATGGCGAAGCGCGCCCGCGGCTTCGACATGACGGTGCTGTATTCCGATGTGCGGCCGCACGAGGCGGCCGAGCGGGACTTCGGCGCCAAGCGCCTGCCGATGGAGGAAGTGCTGAAGCAGGCCGACTTCGTCACGGTGCACACGCCGCTGCTGCCGGAGACCCGCGGCCTGATCGGGGCGGCGCAGTTCGCGATGATGAAGCCGTCCGCGATCCTGGTGAACTCGTCGCGCGGGCCCGTGGTCGACCAGGCGGCGCTCTACGAGGCGCTCAAGAGCCGCACCATCGCCGGCGCGGGCATCGACGTGTTCGAGGTCGAGCCGCTGCCCATGGACAGCCCGCTGCTGGAGCTGGACAACGCCGTCCTCGTGCCGCACATCGGCTCGGCGTCCATCGCCACGCGCACCAAGATGGCCGTGCTGGCCGCCGAGAACCTGGCTGCCGGCCTGCGCGGCGAGGCGCTGCCGAACCCGGTGAACTAGTCGGGTTCACCGAACGGGGGCCGTGCGGGACGGGCGGGGACGCCCATCCTACCGTGGCGCTCGTGCATGGTGGGCGCCGGCGACTGAAGTCGCGCCTACGTACGGCACGAAGTCCGCCTTCGCGGACTGGGTCGCCGAGTACAGGGACGGGGGCCGTGCGGGACGGGCGGGGACGCCCATCCTACCGTGGCGCTCGTGCAT
>CAZFLM010000029.1:22888-74816 GCA_964519955.1 uncultured Chthonomonadaceae bacterium
GCCGGCGACTGAAGTCGCGCCTACGTACGGCACGAAGTCCGCCTTCGCGGACTGGCTCATCGAACGGTGTTTGGACTCGCAGATGGACTGCCGGCGCCCCTCTGCCTCGGACTTGAGGCGAGGGGCGCCGTGCTACGTGCCCCAGAACTCGCGCAGCCTCTCGGGAGTGCCGGCGAACTTGCTGCGGCTCACATGGCCGTGGATGCCGGGGACGGTGTGCGGCCCGGGGCCTACGCCGTCGCCCGTGTACTGCCACAGCACGTAGCCGGCGAAGGCGGGAGGCGGCTCGGGTGGCTGGTCCGCGTAGTGGGCGATCCACAGCGGGCATCGGGAGAGGGCGGTGTCTCTCGGTATCCTGCCCCCCAGCGTCTCGCGGATGAACGCCTGGCCGCTGTAGAGCACGGGGTAGCGGCCGAGCTGCTCGTGGACGTGCTCGACGAAGGTCTCGGCCTCGGCCAGCTTCATCGCGTCGTGGCCCTCTTGCGCCTCGAAGTCCAGGCAGACGAGTTCGCCGTCGACGGGCTGCACCTTGCGGAGGTAGTGGTCGGCCTGCGCGGCGGGGCTGCCGTGCCGGCCGAAGTGGAGCGATCCCCAGAGCAGGCCGACGCTCTTGGCGCGCTGCCGCCGGCCCGTGTACTCCTTGTCGTCGGTCGTCAGCCCGTCGGTCGCCTTGTGGATGACGGCGACGATGCCACTGTCCCGGATCGCGTGGAACCCGTGCGCATCGTCGACCTCGTCGCCTTGGTACAGATCGATCACCACGTTGAGCAGAGGCATGCCGGTCCTCCTTGCGGCGCTGCTGGAGCGCCTACGTCGAACCCATGCGGTTGCGTGTGGTCAGGAGCGGTGGCGCTCGAGCCAGTCGAGGTAGCGCGGCAGCGAGAACCGGGCTCCGCTGGCCACGTTGCCGCTGGAGAGAGCGTCCCACGCCTGCTTCACCGTACAGATGAACACGCCCGATAGTTCCTCCTCATCCGGGCGGATGGTGGCCAGCCCCTCGTCCGTGAGGGTAGCCGCGTAGAGCCGGCGGCACTCGGCGTTGTGGAAGGGCGGGTTGCGGCTCTCGCTGCTCTCCGCGGAGAAGTAGGGCGCGCCGACCGGCGTGAGGCCGCCCTCGACCAGAAGCTCGCCGAGGCGGGCCGCCGGCAGGCCGACCTCCTCCTCGATCTCCTTGAGCGCCCCCGCCTCGAAGCTCATGTCGCTGCCGTCGTCGTTCTGCGGCACGTGGCCGGCCACCGCCATGTCCCAGGCGTCCGGCCAGTCGGTCTTGGTGGCGGCGCGGCGCTGCAGCACGACGAGTCCCTGCCGCGTGCTGAAGCCGATGTGCGAGGCGCGGTGCGCCAGGCCGAGCAGGTGGAAGACCCAGCGCGGGCCCGCGGCGCCGGTGGTCGTGCCATCCGCCCGCGCCACGGCGAACCACTCGGACTGGTCCTTTGCGCCGGGCGAGACGCGGGGCGCCCACTCGGCAACGAGCGCGTCGAGGTCGGCCTGCGCGAGCGACCAGCCGTAGCCAACGCGGCGGCGCGTCTCGCGCAGGGCGTGCAGGTCGTCCGCGCCGAGCGGGTTCATCTCGCGCCTTCGGGCAGGCGGACGCGCTCCAGCGTGCTCAGCCGCTCCGCCGTGTGGCGCCGGATGCCGCTCGTGTCGAAGTCCGGCGACAGGATGACCCAGCCCATCGCGGCGAGGCGCTTGTCGATGGCCGGGGCCACCTCGTCGATCTCGGCAGGCGACAGCGGCGCGCTCGTGCCCTTGGCCGCCAACTCGTTCACCTCGCGAATGGTGCGCGTCCTGATGCCGGGGATGTCGAGTACGGCGCGGGCGGACTTGCGCAGCCCTTCGAGCGCGGCCTTCACGCCGGCGTCCGACTTGCGCCGCGGCGGCACGCACTCGGCGAGCGGCGGGTTCGCGCCGCGCGAGTAGTTGGGGCCATCCCAGAACTCCTCGTGCAGCATGCGGGACGGGTGGCCTAGGAAGACCTCGGTCCACTGCAGCCCCTCGTCGCGCTGCCGCTTCACCCGCTCGACCACGTGCTCGATGTTGGCGTCGCGCTGGGCGGCGTCGTGGTACGCGCCGTCGTCGTACCCGCCTCCGTGGGGATAGGCCAGGATGCCGCAGAAGCGGTGGATGTCGCCCCGGGGTATGCGCGTGTGCTGGTAGACCATGGCCGGCACGCCGAGCTTCAGCATCGCCTCGTTCGTCTGCGGCGCCCACGAATCGCCCGGGCAGCCCCAGCAGGCCGGCATCATGCCGAACGCGTCCCGCACGGCCTCGACTCCGATGCGCTCCTGCTCGATGGCTTCGGCGACACCCGCGCCCCATTCGAGCTTCGCCAGCCGCTCGGCGAGGACCGGGTGCACGCTGTGCTGGTCCGTGTGGAAGCCGACGTCGTGCTGCTTGAGCGCGGCCACCACGTCATCGCGCTTCCGCTCACGCCACTGGCGCGCGCGCAGCCCTACGATGCAGAACGTGGACCGCGCGCCCTCATCCGCGAGTTCGTCGGCGACGATGCGGGTGATGTCATCCGCTTCCGGGGTGACGATGTCTTCGACATCCAGCAGGAACGTGACGATCACGGACGGGTGCCCTCCTTGAGGCGGTAGACGCGAATGGCGTTGTCGTGGAACAGCTTGCGGCGGTCGGCCTCGGGCCAGTCGGCGACGATGTGCTGCGCGGCCTGGAGCCAGCGCCTCAGGCTCGACTTCAGCGTGCAGACGGGCCAGTCGCTTGCCCAGACGATGCGGTCGCGGCCGAACGCCTGGGCGCAGTGCAGAATGGCCGGCGCCAGGTCGTCCGGGGTCCACACGTCCGGCCTGGCGCTCGCCACGATGCCGCTGATCTTGCAGACGATGTTGGGGCGCTTCGCGACGGCGTCGATGCCGCGCTTCCAGTCGGACAGGTCGGCGGCCTGCACGTTGGCGTTGCCGCAGTGGTCCAGTACGAATCGGGTGTCCTTGCAGAGGTCGCAGAGCTCCGCGGCGTCCTCGAGCGCGTCGGCGGGGATGCAGATGTCGAACACCAGGTCGCGCTTGCCGAGTTCGCGGATGCCTCGCACGAAGTCGTCCTTGAGGCACGTGCCGCGGGGCGTCTCGGCGCTGTGCAGCACCTGGCGGAGCCCCTTCACGGCCTTCTCGCCGCGGAACCGGTCGAGGTAGGCGGCGAAGGCCGGATCGGCGGGCCGGCCGCCGATCACCGCGCCGAGCAGGCCGGAGCCGCGCTGCTTGCACAGGCCGATGACGTGCTCTGCCTCCGCGGAGTGCTGCTCGGGCTGGACGTCGACCTCCATGTAGACGGTGCCGGCGATGTTGAGGCCGTCGGTCTCGCGGCGGTACTCGGAGAGCGCGTGGCGCCCGGCCAGCGGCCCATCGGCCGGCAGCCACGGCGGGCGTACGTGGTCGAGGTCCCAGAGGTGCTGGTGCGTATCGATGACGGGAAGCACGGGCTTCTCCGGCGATGCGCTCGCCAGCGCGGGCGCTCCGAGAGCCGCCGCGATCGTGGCGATCGCCTCGCGTCTGCCGACAACGTGGCTGGACATGCCGCAGTGTAACGCGCGGACGGGTCGGCGGTCAAGGCAATGCCGCAAATCGCCCTTGCATCGGCGCGCCGGGCTGTGCTAGAATACAACCTCTGTGTGGGGCTGTGGCTCAGCTGGGAGAGCGCCTCGTTCGCAACGAGGAGGTCGGGGGTTCGAATCCCCCCAGCTCCACCAAACTTCCCCTTCGTTCCTCTACTCCTCGACGATCACCCGGAAGCCCGTGTCCATGACCGGCTGGTAGTCGGCGTACGGCACTCGGTAGCTGCTGGTGCACTCGAACGGGCGCACCCACCACGAGCCCCCACGTACTGCGCGCTCCCCTCCGGCGCGCACGTCGTTCCGCCCGTCCGCGTCGTCGTATGGGTAGGGCCGGTAGAGCGAGCGCGTCCACTCCGCCACGTTGCCGTGCATGTCGAAGAGCCCCCA
Source organism: uncultured Chthonomonadaceae bacterium (assembly GCA_964519955.1). GTDB lineage: Bacteria > Armatimonadota > Chthonomonadetes > Chthonomonadales > CAJBBX01 > CAZFLM01. The sequence goes on from CAZFLM010000029.1 coordinate 26,847, forward strand.
GGCGTTGGCGCGATACGAACCGGGCTTCGCTGCGAGTTGGTGTCCATCGTTGTGCGCGGCGTCCTTCGGGATCCAGTCGTCGTAGCGGTTCGGGTTCCGCATGGTGCGGATCGAGTGGTAGTCGTTGTCCGACGTGTCCGCCGCGAACAGGCTCAGGCTCTTGTCGCCCAGGTTCGCGAACGGCGTGTAGTCCGCGTCCATCGGGCCGAACGAGAACGCCTCCGCGGAGCCGGCCCGGCAGGCCCATTCCCACTGCGCTTCGGTCGGGAGCGTCACTCTCTTGCCTGTCTTCCGGCTGAGCCACTCGCAGAACGCCATCGCCTCGCGCCACGAGACGCGGCACACCGGCTGGTCCGGCTCGTTGAGCGACCAGGGGCGCTGGCCGAACTGGTAGGCGAGTGCGTCCGCCACGCGGCTATCGTGCGTGGCATCGAAGGCGCGGTACTGCCCGTTCGTCACCTCGAAGCGCGCCACCCAGAACGCCTTGCCGATCCGCACGCGGCTGATCGGGCGCTCGTCGTCGTGGCCGGACGTGGAGCCCATGGCGAACTCCCCTGCCGGGACGCGCACCAGGACGATACGCTGGCCGCCGCCCAGGTCGAGGGCCATCTCGCCGCCGTCGCCCTGCATCGCCTTCGCCGCGGCCGCGTCGAACGGCCAGTCCGGCACGATGGGCACGGCCGGCGGGGCGCCTTCGCTCGGGGCGGGCGCGGGCGGAGGCGAGGGGACAGCCGCAGCGGGCCAGCGGTCGGGCGCCGGGGCCTCGTGGTTCTCGTCGACGTTGGCGTACTTCAGGCGCAGCTCACGCCGCCGCTCCTCCGACTGAACGATGCCCGGCCCCACGATGGACGACCACGAGCCGTGGTAGGGGCGGTTCATGTCGTGCCACGTCACGAGCCGATCCCAGGAGTCTGCATCGAGCTTGACACCGTGGTGCCCCTTGCGGAGCATCTTTCCGAGTTCGGTGGAGGAGCAGTGGAACTCCATCGGCGCGAGCACGTGGTAGTCGCCCTCGATCCCGTTGTTCCGCACGAACGGGAACAGGTTGGCGTAGGCCGTCGAGAAGCGCCCGGCGTTGCCGCCGCCATTGCCGGCGAACTGGCTCGACCAGTCGTTGAGGCGGATTCCACCGCGAAGATCCGGCGATGCCTTGCGCGGCTGGTGGCATCCGACGCAGTGACGGTCGAGGACGGGCTGCACCTCGCGCTCGAAGCTGAAGCCGGCTACCTGCGGGCGCCACGGGCGGATGTCCGCGGGCGCGCGGGCCGCGAGGCGTGCGGCGGCGCCGGAAGGGGCTCGCCCCTGGCCCTCGTGGCAGCCCACGCACGACAGCGTCTCGCCGGGGCGCGCCGTGAGCCAGCTCCGCATCAGCGCCAGGGCCTGCCCCTTCTCGTCGAGCGGCTGGATCGCGAGCGGGACATTGGCGGGCACGCGGAACACGGCCGAGCCATCCGCCTCCACTGGCACGGTGCCAAGGACGCGGTGGATGTCCCACGGCCCGTCCATCCCGATGGCGCCGTAGAGCCCCCCGACGCCTCGGTAGCCGAACGTGTAGGAGAAGAGCCGCAGCGACTTCACCGTGCCGCGCGGGATGCCCTTCAGGCCCGGGCCCTGGTAGATGTCCTGCAGGAGCACCGTCGCGTCGCGCCGATTCGGGTCGATTCGGTCCGGGATGGCGGGCGGAGCGGGGCGGCGCAGCAGCGCGTTGGGCTCCAGAAGCGCGCAGCCGGGCTCGGAGGCGATCTCCATCAGGTTGTCGTGCTTGTCGATGAGGTAGATGCCCCACGGCTCGTTCGGCGCAGGCTGGCACGAGACCAGGTACACGCGGTCGTTGATGGGATGGGGATGCACGAAGATGGGCCAGAACGCGTCCATGTGGTCGTAGATGCGCGCCTGCACGGGCCGCCCCACGCCGGAGAGGTTGCGCACGACGCCGGAGCCCTCCGAGCGGCCCTTGTCGGCGTCGAGCAGGACCAACTCGCCGACGCGCGCGACGCCGTGGTGCCCGGTGGAGATGCCCAGGACCTGGGTCGGCTTGCCTGGCACGGGCTGGGCGTAGAAGAACGCGCTCGGCCAGTAGGAGTTGCTGCCGTAGAACTCGCGCTGGTTGGTCCCGTCCGGGTTCATGGTGAAGAGCAGGCGCGTGTTCGAGTGCGGCGTATCGGTGTACTCCCAGCGCTGGTAGAGCACGCTGCCGTCCGCCATCACGCGCGGTGTCCAGTTGTGCTCCTGGTCGAAGCAGAGCTGGCTCACCGTGCCGTTCGGGCTCAGGCGGAACACGTTGGCGACCGGGCTGGCCCCGGCGACGCAGGGCACCGCGACCATGCCGGCGGTCGAGGTGAAGAGGATGCCGCCGCCGGGCAGGTAGCAGGCGTCGTAGTTGTCCACGTCCGCGCCCATGTCCGGCGTGACCTGGCGCGGCGCGGAGCCATCGAGGCGGGCCTCGAACACGTGCCATCGGTCGTGGTCGTCGGTCGAGGAGTAGAGCAGGCGGTCGGCGGAGAAGCGCAGGCACAGGTCGCCGATGAAGCGGTCGCCTGCGAGGCGAAGAACGGTCTCTACCGGTTCTCGACCGTGAATCGACAACCGTACCACCTGGTTGTCGTATCCGTGGCGCGGCAGATCCGCGTTGCTGTTGAAGTTGGCGGGCAGGCCCATGTTGTTGGGGGAGCGCCGAACGGCCAGCACGTGGTCGAAGTCGAGCGCCGGGTCGCGCAGCAGGATGTCGCGCTGCAGGGCGACCATGGCACGCGCCTGGCGCAGGGCGTCCGCATCGCCGGCCGTCACCTTCGCGGCCAGGTCGCCGGGCTTCTCGGGGAGTGCCGCCAGCTTCGCGCGCAGATCCTGAAGGTCCGGATAGCGGCCCGGCGCAAGGGCGGCCAGCTCGTCCAGTGACAGGCGCAGCGTGCGCTTGTTGACGAACGCGAGCCGGCGCGCGAGGGTGGCGCGTTCGTGCTCGGCGAGGGCCTTCTCGGCCTCGGCACGGAGCGCGGGGGCGTCGAGGTCCGAGACCAGCAGGCGTCGGCTGAGCGGCGCCAGCCCCGGCATGGCCCGGTCCGCGGCCGCGGTGAGCGTCGGGTCGGCCATGGCGTCCGGGGGCACGGTGCTGACGGTGAATCGGACGTGTACGTTCGTGCCCGCGCCGTCGTCGATGCCGGCCCAGGCGTGGAACGCGCGGTACGGCTTGTGCAGGCGGAAGTGCAGGAGGCTGTCGGCGTGGGCCCAATAACCGAAGGCCATCGGCTTCCCGCCGAGACGCAGGGGCGCGCCGGCGACGTTCTTGTCGACCAGCAGCGTGCCCCAACCGACGCGGGAGTCCGTCGGCTTGAGGTCGGTCAGGCGGGTCGTCGAGCCATCCGCCGCGATCAGCACCGGCTCGCCCCAGGTCGACTGGCCGTAGTCGTAGGTCGGTGCGCTCTCGACCGTCAGGTACAGGTCCGTCTGGCCCGTCAGGTCGATGGCCATCTCGACGGGCTGCATGCCGCCGCGCATCACTTCCGTGGTAACCGGCGCGGGCTTGCCGTCGAGCGCCTTGCGCAGCCTCGCGCGGCCGTCGACGATAGCCTGGACCCACGCGTCGAGCGGCGGTGAGGCGGTCTGGCCGGCCCGGGGGCTCTTCGGTGGCGCAATGGCGACCGCGGCCAGTCCCACGGTGACGGCGAGCATGACGAGCGCGGGCAGAAGCGTACGGCGCATGCGGTGGGCCTCCTGGTCGGCAGCCGGCGGGGTTCGGCGCAGGCCTGTTCACCGGCCGGGAAGGGGGTTCCTTCCGCGGGGCGGGTACGATACCGTCGAACCGCATGCCGCAGCGAGGAGTGCCCACCATGTTGGACGCCGTGACCATCGAGCGAGCCGAACCAACCGATGCCGCGGCGATCCTCGCGATCCAGCGAGCCGCCTATGCGTCCGAGGCTGCGCTGTACGCGTCGCCGGACATCCCGCCGCTCCGCCAGACGATCGAGGACCTCGTGGGGGAGTTCGAGATCTGCGTCATCCTGAAGGCGGCGCTCGGAGGAGAGATCGTGGGCTCGGTGCGGGCGCGCGAGGTCGACGGCACGGTCCACATCGGCCGCCTGATCGTTCGCCCTGAGATGCAACGCCAGGGCATCGGGACGGCACTCCTGCGCGCCATCGAGGCGTCCTTCCCCGCCGCCCGGCGCTTCGAGCTGTTCACGGGGCATCTGAGCCACGGCAACATCGCGCTGTACAGCCGCCTGGGGTACCGCGAGTCTCGGCGCGAGGTGGTCGACGAGCGTCTGACGCTGGTGTTCCTGGAGAAGGCCGCCGGCGCCTAGACTGCGCCGAACCTCAGTCCCTCGCCCACACGTCCGTCCTGGCGCCGCGCGAGCAGAGCATCCCCTCCCGCTGCACCTGCTCGTAGATCGCGGTGACGCCGCCCGCGTCGAGCCACATCGCCCGGCAGTGCGCGCAGATGTAGGCGGTGATAGGTTCCTGGCTGCCGAACTCGTGCGCGTGCATCTCGTAGCGGCAAGCGGGGCAGCGGAGGACGGATGCCGCGGGGGCCTCGGCCTCGTTCCCGGGTCTGTGGGCGTGCGATACGACCGCGGCATGGTGCTCATGGCCATGGCCCAGGTTCTGCAGGAAGCCGCGCAGCCCGTGGCCACCGCCCTGCTTTGCGGGCTCGGGCTTCGACGGCGGCGCGGCGAGCGGGTCGTGGGCGGGCTGGGCGACGGCGTAGGGGCTGCCGGCCAGATGCTCGGCCTCCTCGCGCTCGCGGCGCGCCTTCTCCTGGTCGCGGATGGCCGATACGTCGCGCCTGAGCCGCGTGAACGCATCGTGATCGAGCTGAAGCAACACCGGCAGTCTGCCGTCCTCCATCCACACTCCGCCGCATCCGGCACAGATCGAGAACCGCAGATCGTCCTCGGCCAGGTCGAGGAGCGGCAGGTGGCAGCGCACGCAACGCTTCGCCTCGCCGGCCGACTTGATGGCGGCGCCGCACGACCAGCACTGCGTGCTCGCCGGCGGGTTGGCCGCTTCGCAGGAGGGGCAGGTCGCGGAGACCAGGTACGAGACCGTCAGGCGGGGCTCCGGCGACGGGGGGGCCTCCGCCGCTTCTGCGTGCTCCTCGGCCTTGGTCTGGGCATGAGGAGCGGGCGCGGACACGACGGCGGTGGCCGTGGCCGGCGGGGCAGCCTGAGCGCGCATCGATCCGATGCGGACAGCGATGCGCTCGACGCCGCCGTCATCGAGCCAGACGCACCGGCAGGTGGAGCAGACGTGGGCGGGCAGGTCGGGCATCGTGGGGAAGTGGAAGGAACCGAGGAGTGCGTTGCAGTTGGGGCACGCCATCGCACCGGCGCACTCGGCGTCCGGCACGGTGCGCCGGAATACCTCCGCGAGGTCGTCGAGCGAGACGGTCTTGTCACGGACGAGCCGGTTCAGCGCGTCGCAGTGGAGCCACAGACCGCCACACCGATGGCATCCGTTCAGTTGCTCCGACCCGAACTGGGATGCCGCAAGGTCGCAGCCGCATCGGGGACATTCCGTCGTCATCGTGGATCCCTCCGTGCAGAAGAAGGGCTTGCAGAGATGACTGTCACCGCGCAACCAGTGATGTAGTATACGCCAGTCTGCGCTCGTCCGCAAGGGGGCCAATGCCGTCCACCCCCGCCGGCGCGCCACGGCAGGCCGGTGCGCCGCAAGCGTGCAGGGATCGGCGATCCGCCACCGAATAGTGCGCTGGCGACCCCTGCGATGGGGAGCCGCGAGAGGAGAGCTACGATGGACTGCCGCCGCATCTTCGACCTCAGTGGGCAAGTGGCGGTCGTGACGGGCGGGGCGCGCGGGCTTGGGCGGGCCGCGGCGGAGGGGCTGGCGCAGTTCGGGTGCGACGTCGCTGTGGTGGATCTGGCGGCGGAGAGCTGCGCGGCCACCGTTGAGGCGATCGGCGCGGTGGGTCGGACGGCGCGGGCCTACGGGTGCGACGTGGCAGACGAGCAAGCCGTGGAGCGGACCGTCGCCGATATCGCGCGGGACTTCGGGCGGATCGACATCCTGGTGAACATCGCCGGCATCACCGCGCGCATCCCGACGGTTCGCATGCCGCCCGAGACCGTGCGCCGCCTGACCGAGGTGAACTACTACGGCACGTTCTGGATGTGCCAGGCTGTCGGCCGCGTGATGGTGGAGCAGGGGAGCGGGAACATCGTCAACATGTCGGCCCTGGGCGGCGGGTTCCTCGGCACCGGCCGGGGCAACGCGGCCTACTCGTCGACGAAGGGCGCGATCGCGTCGCTGACGCTGGAGCTGGCGTGCGAGTGGGCGGAGCGGGGCATCCGGGTGAACGCCATCGCGCCGTGCTGGTTCCAGACGGAGATGAACGCCACCAGTATCTTCGCGAACAAGCACTTCATGGACCAGGTGATGACCAAGCTGCCCATGCGCCGCATCGGCCTGCCGCACGAACTGGTCGGGCCCATCGTGTTCCTGGCCAGCGAGGCGTCCTCGATGATCACCGGGCTCATCCTGCCGGTCGACGGCGGCGCGCACTCCACCTGTCCGATCGAGTGGCGCGAGGAGTAGGCGTCCGACCAACTGGATCGAGAGGGCGACGCAACCGGCGTGTGCAGGCGAATGAATTCGCGCCTGAGAACGGCACGAAGTCCGCCTGCGCGGACTCGATCAGCGCCGAACCGTAGTCAGTGGCACACAGCGCCGGGCAGCGCCCGGTGTCACCACTCAGGAGACAACCATGTACGACTTGGCTGGGGAGATCCGTTCGGCGGAGGTGCCGGCGGGATCGGTGCGGATGTGGTGGCTCGGGCAGGCCGGGTTTGCGTTCAAGACGAGCGCCGGAGAGGTGGTCTACGTCGATCCGTACCTGTCGGACGCGGTCGAGCGCCTGCACGGGTTCAAGCGGCTGTCGCTCGCGCCCATCGCGGCGGAGGAGGTGGAGTGCGGCCTGGTCGTGCTGACCCACGAGCACACCGACCACCTGGATCCTGACACCATTCCGGTGATCGCAGCGAAGAACCCGGAGTGCCGTTTTGCCGCACCGGCCGGCTGCGAGGACGAGCTGAAGGCGGCGGGAGTCTCTCGCGACCGGTGGCTGCTGCTGGAGCCGCGGCAGGACAAGCGCGTGGGCCATGTCGTCATCCACACCGCCCAGGCCGACCATGGCGACCTGGCGCCCACCGCGCTGGCGATCGTGCTCGACTTCGACGGCGTGCGGGTCTTCCTGTCGGGCGACACGTCGTGGCGCCCCGGCCTGTTCCAGCCGCTCTTCGACCTGGCGCCCGACGTGGTGCTGCCCTGCATCAATGGGGTCTTCGGCAACATGGGGCACATCGACGCGGCCATGCTGGTGCGGCAGGCGGTGCCGAGGTTCGCCATCCCGTGCCACTTCTGGACATTCGCGGAGCAGGGCGGCGGCGATCCGGCCGGGTTCATGCACGCCTGCCTGCACTACGCCCCCGAGACGAAGGCGATGGTCCTCAGGCCCGGCGAGGGCTTCACGGTGGCGCACCCATGAAGCTGGCCTACGTGCTGCCGAGCCCCGGCGCCTACGCCGATGCCGCCGAGTTCGACCGAGACCTCGCGTGTATGCGGGCGGCGGGCTACTACGCCGTCGAGCTCCAGATCGAGGACCCCGCCGAGTTCGACGACGCGCGCGTCCGGGAGTCACTCGATGCCGCCGGCTATCGCCTGTGCGCCTTCCAGACAGGCGGCTCCTACGCCACCCGCGGCAACTGCCTCACATCGCCCGACCCCGGCATCCGTCGCCGCACGGTCGACCTCCTGCTCTCGTTCGTCGGCCTGGCCGCCAGGTGGAACGCCGTGATGGTCGTCGGGACGCTGCAGGGCCGGCTGAGCGACGAGCCGGACCGCGCTGTGGCGGAGGCGCGCATTCACGAGGCGCTCGTGGAACTCGCGGAGGCCGCCACCGCGAAGGGCGCGGTCGTCGCGCTGGAGCCCGTGCAGCACGGCGAGGTGGGCTTCCACAACACCATCGCTGAGGTCGAGGCGGTGGTCCGCGCGATCGGCCGGCCGGGCCTGCGGATGATGGTCGACACGTTCCACATGAACATCGAGGAGCGCGACATGCTCGCCCCGCTCGCGGGGATCGCAGACATCCTGGCGCACGTGCACCTCTGCGAGACGAACCGCGACGCGCTGGGCACGGGCCACTGGCCGACCGCGACGTTCCTGGCGGAGCTGGATCGGATCGGGTACGGGGGCACGGTGTCGGTGGGCGTCTACAACTCGCGGCTCCCGCGCCGGGAGCGCATCGTGCGGTGCATGGAGGCGATACGGTGAACGCGACCCAGGTCGTCTGCCTCGCCGCGGCACTCCTGGCTGCCAATACACATCTCCAAGCGGAGGACGCGATGGAGACCAGCCCTACGATCGCCGGGCTCACCGGTAGCGTCACGAACGTGGCCGTCGCCGTGCCGCCGCAGACCGACATCGCGCCGCTCGCATCCGCGCGTTCGGGCGCGGACATCGATTTGCGGACGATGGGCGGCTGGGCGATGAACTACCTGGCGCGCACGCCGCGCAAGGTGCTGGGGTACGAGCCGGTCTTCCAGTGCCACCCGCTTCGCTGCCCGCCCGTGCCCGAGGGCAGCGACGTCGTCGTACCGTGCGATACCGACGCCCGCCTCAACTGGGAGTGGTACCTCATGCGCGAGGTGTCCGGCTCGCGGCAGGCGCGCGACATCGAGGCCGCCTACCACAAGCGCATCCTGAGCTACGTCCAGCCCGACGGCACCGTCCTCTCGCACCCCGGCTGCTACAACGAGGGCGACATCCACCGCCAGTACACCGAAGCAGAGCTGTACTACCACGTCTGGGGCGCTACCAAGATCCTCTGGGCGCTCTCGGAGGAGTACCGCCGGACGCACAGCAGCGCGACGCGCGCCGTGGCTCGCAAGGTGATGCTGCGGCTCCACCGCCTGGCCGTGTACGATGGGCCGGACCGGTGCTACTTCCCGGCGGGCATGGGGGCGGTGAAGCAGGACGGCTCCGTGGTGGCGAACGGCTGGAACCGCCAGCCCGCGCCGCTGGTCGAGCCGCTCGTCCACTACTACCTGGCGACGCACGACGAGGAGGCACTGGCGTTCGCGCGGGCGTATGCCGAGGGCATCATCGCGGGGAGCCAGCCCGGCGGCTTGCGCATCGGCGCGGACGGCAGCTTCGGCGGTGGGCACGGCCATGCGACGCTCCACGCCGTCTGGGGCATCGCCGACCTGGGCCTCGTCACCGGCGAGCGGCGCTACGTCGACTTCGCCAAGCGGTGCTGGGACTGGATGCTGACGCAGGGCACGGGCACCGGCTGGTTCCCCGCGGCGCCGGAGTGGGCCGCCAACTGCAACGAGACCTGCTGCATCTCCGACATGATGTCCATCGCGGCCCTGATCGGACGCTCCGGCCACCCGGAGTACTTCGACTACGTCGAGCGCTACCTGCGGAACTATGTCTCCAATCTCCAGTTCATCGTCACGCCTGAGTTCGAAGCCTACTACCGCCGCCTGAACCAGGGCGCGGGGCAGGCCGCAGTGGAGCAGGGGCTCGCAGAGCTGCGCAAGTTCCAGGGGGGCATCATCGGCGGGTCGGGGCTGAACGACTACGAGAACAACCTGCTGGGCCGGGCGTCGGGCTTTGAGATGTTCGGCTGCTGCGCGCCGGAGGGCATGCGAGCCATCTACACGGCCTGGTCAAACGTGATCGACCGCCTGGGCGAGAGCGACCTCGGTGCCGCCGGCGTCTATGTCAACCTGGGCCTCGCGCGCGACTCGCGGTGGGGGCGCGTCGTGTCGTTCTTCCCGGACGCCGGGCGGCTGACGGTCAAGGCGAAGGTGAGCGACACGTTCTACCTGCGCCCGCCGCACTGGGCCCCTCGCGACCAGGTGCACGCGTTCGTCGGTACGGTCGAGGCGCCGGTCGCGTGGTCGGGCGACTATGTGCGGTTCGCCGACGTGCGCCCCGGCGACGAGCTGACCATCACTTACCCGCTCGTCAGCTTCACGCACCGCGTCTCGGGGCTCTGGCCGAAGACCAACCCCGACCTCGCGATCACGTTCCGGTGGCTGGGCAACATGGTGGTCTCCTGCGAGCCGCCGGCCACGGAGACGCCGCTCTTCACGGGCAACCCCAGGCGCCTGCCGCCCGCGCCGAAGCTGTAGAAGGGAGCATCCGCATGACCCCACGCGAGCGCGTGCTGACTGCCCTCGATCATCGGGAGGCGGATCGCGTGCCCATCGACCTCGGCGGCAGTTGCGTGACGACCATCGCGACGAGCACGTATGCGGCGCTGCGCGACCACATGGGGCTGCCGGCAAAGCCCGTGCGCATGATGGAGATGGTGCAGCAGGTCGCGTTCGTGGACGAGGACGCGATGGACGCGCTGGGGTGCGATGTCGTCCCCGTGTTCGCGAATCCGCCGTCCGGCCCGGAGACGATCATTATCGAGGAGCCCGGCGGCTCGCGCTCGTTCCACGACGACTTCGGCGCGGTGCTTCGCAAGCCGGCGGGCGGCTTCTACTACGACTGGCAGGAGTTCCCCATCGGCCGCCCGAGCATCGAGGACCTGCGGCAGATGCCGTGGCCGGATCCCGCCGATCCCGCTCGCTACCGGGGCTTGCGTGACCGCGTTGCGGCGCTGCGAGCGAGGACCGATCGCGCGTTGTTCTCCATGGCGCCGTGCGGCCACGACCTGCTGAACCAGCTCTTTCGGTTCCGCGGTATGGAGGAGGGGCTGATCGACCTGGTGGCGAGCCGCGACTTCGCCGAGGCGTTCCTGGACCGCCTGACCGAGACCATCTGCACGGCCCAGGCTTGCTTCTTGCGCGAGGTCGGCGACCTGGTGGACGTCCACTTTGCCGCCGCCGACCTGGCGGGCCAACACGCGCCCCTGCTGTCACCCGCGACGTACCGCACGCTCGTTAAGCCACGCCAGGCGCGCATCGTCAGCACCATCCAAGCCCACACGCGCGCCCGGATCTTCTACCATAGCTGCGGCGCGGTCGGACCGTTTCTGGATGACCTCATCGAGATGGGCGTGCAGATCCTGAACCCGGTGCAGGTCTCGGCATCGGGTATGGACACGGCGGGGCTGAAGCGGCGCTACGGAACGCGCCTCTCGTTCTGGGGTGGGGGCTGCGACACGCAGCGTGTCCTGGGGCAGTGCACGCCGGAGGAGGTCCGTGCGGAAGTGGCGCGTCGCGTCGCGGACCTGGCGCCCGGCGGCGGGTTCGTGTTCAACCCCGTGCACAACATCCAGCCAGGCGTGCCGCCCGCCAACATCGTGGCGATGTTCGAGGCGGCACGCGAGTCTGGGCGGTACGGGAGCTAGAGCCCCGGCACGTAGCCCTTGCCGAACTGCGCCGTGAACGGCTGGCGGAACTGGTCGCCGAAGGGCATCCACGAGGTGGTGCCGCCATCGACGACGAGCGTCTGGCCCACGACGTAGCGGGAGTCGTCGCAGGCGAGGTAGACAACCGCGCGCGCGATGTCCAGCGGGGTGCCCGGGAAGCCGGCGGGGATCAGGTCGCCGATCGTCGACGGGTCGGAGTCGGGGGCAGCGCGCTGGTGGCTCTCGACCGGCACCGCCCCGGGCGCCACGACGTTGACGCGGATGCCGCGGGGCGCCAGCTCGATCGCCAGGCAGCGCGAGTAGGCGATGATGGCGCCCTTCGTGCCGGCGTAGATCGTGTGCTCGGGGAAGCCCTCGATGCCGTGTACCGACGAGAGGTTCACGATGACCCCGCGCGACTCGGTGAGCTGGGGCAGCAGCGCCTGGGTGAGGAAGAACTGGGCGCGGATGTTAACGTGGTACAGCGTGTCGAACTGCTCCGGGGTCACCTTGCCGAAGGGGATGTTCGTGGTGATCCCGGCGTTGTTCACGAGCACGTCGACGCCGCCGAGGAACTCGGCCGCCTCCGCCGCGAGCTTCTCGGCCTCCGCCACCTGCGTGAAGTCGGCCTGGAACGCGGACGCCGTGCCGCCGAACCCGCGGATCTCGTCAACCGCGGCGAGCGCCCCCGCCGCGCTGTGCGAGTAGTGCAGCGCCACGGTCGCGCCCTCACGCGCCAGCTCCAGCGCGATGCCGCGCCCGATGCCCGTGCCGGCTCCGGTCACCAGCGCGCGCTTCCCCTTCAGACGACCGCAACGTACAGGCTCCACGTCCTACCTCCGTGATGTGACAACGTTCCGCTTGCTTGCGCGCGCGGCCCTGATCCCTCGCGCGGCGCGGTGCGCGATCCGCCTACCCCGCGATCAGCAGCAGGCCCGGACGCTCGATGTAGTGGACGATGCGCGCCAGGAACTCCGCCGCCTCCGCGCCGTCGACCACGCGATGATCGAGCGAGGCGGTGAGGACGACGGTGTGGTACGCGCCGAGTTGGCCGTCGACCACGAACGGGCGCTTCTCGACCGTGCCTGTGGCCAGGATGCCGCTCTGGGGCGGGTTGATGACTGCCTGGAACTGGTCGACCGGTTGGCGGCCCAGGTTCGTCAGCGTGAAGCTGCCGCCGGCCATCTCGTCGGGCAGAAGGGCTCCGCGGCGGGCCCGGTCGACCAGGTCGGCGCGCTGGCCGGCCAGTTGTGCGATGGTCAGGCCGTCGGCGGAACGGATGACCGGCACGTAGAGACCACTGGGCGTCCCCGTCGCCAGGCCGATGTCGATGGAGGCGAGGGGCAGCACCTGGCCGTCGTGCCACTGCACGTTCATGTACGGGCAGTCGTGGATGGCCAGAGCGAGCGCCTTCACGAGCAGGTCGGTCAGGGTGACGCGCACGCCGCCGGACTTCGCGGGCTCCGACGCCAGGTCCTCGCGCAGGGCAACCAGCCGCTCCGCCAGCACCTCGCGCGTGAGGTAGAAGTGCGGCGCGTCATGGAAGCTCGCGGCCGTTCGCTCGGCGGTGACGCGGCGCGCGCGGGTGAGCGTGAGGGGCTTGCCCGCCGTCGGCGGCGGCGGAACCGGCGCGGGAACCACTCGGACCGGCTTCTGCTGAGCTGCCGCGAGGACGTCGCGCTCCCGCACGTGCCTGCCGCGCCCGCCTGTGGGCCGAACCGCCGCCAGGTCGACGCCCAGCCGCTCGGCCGCGCGCCGCGCGCGGGGAGAGACCATGAGGCGCTGGGACGCGCTCGCCTGCGCAGGAGGGGCCCCCGTGCCCGTCTCGGCACCTGCCGTGGTAGGATGGGCCTCCGTGCCCGTCCCGGCGCCATCCGGGAGCGTGGCGCCCGGCTCGGTGCCGATGTAGCCGATCACAGCGCCGAGCTTCACCACCTCGCCCGCGGCCGCGCCATGGTTCAGCAGCGTGCCCGTCGCCGGGCTTTCGATCTCCTGTGCGGCCTTGTCCGTCTCCATCTCGAAGAGCGGCTCGCCGGCTTCGACGCGCTCGCCTGGCTCCTTCATCCAGCGGACGAGGGTCGCCTCGGTGATGGTGAGGCCCTGCACGGGTGCCTGGACATCCACTAGCATGACTGGTCGCTCCGGGTCACTGGTCCACGAGTTCGCGGATAGCGTCCGCGATGCCGGCGGCGGTGGGGATCATCGCCTCTTCGAGTGGCGGGCTCAACGGGTGCGTCACGGGCTGGCAGTTCATCGTGGCGATCGGCGCGTCGAGGTCGTAGAAGCGCTCCGAGCCGACCCGCGCCGCCAACTCCGACGCGAACGAGCAGACGGGGTAGGCCTCGTCCACGATCAGCAGGCGGCCCGTCTTCGCCACGCTCCGGTAGATCGTCTCCAGGTCGAGCGGGACCAGCGTGCGCGGGTCGATCACCTCGACGGAGATGTCCGGGGCGACCTTCTCCGCCGCCTCCAGCGCGCGCGGGACCATAAGCGCCACCGCCACCACCGTAACCTGCGTGCCCTCGCGCCGCACGGCCGCCTGCCCGAACGGGACGATGTGGTCCGGCTCGGGGGCGTCACCCTTCACGCCGAAGAGCGCCTTGTGGTCGAGGAAGATGACCGGGTTCGGGTCGCGCAGCGCCGTGCGCATCAGGCCGTAGCCGTCGGCGGGAGTGGAGTAGGTGACCACCTTGAGCCCGGGGATGTGCATGAACCAGGGGTAGAGGCAGCCGGAGTGGTGGGCCGCCGCGCCGCGAACCGAGCCCATCGAGGCGCGCACGAGCAGCGGCACGCTGACCCGCCCCCCCGACACGTAGTGCAGCTTCGCCGCCTGGTTGACGAGCTGGCTCATGGCCTCGGCGATGAAGTCGACGAACATCATGTCGGCGATGGGGTGCATCCCAGTGGCGGCCGCGCCGACCGCCGCGCCCACGAACCCCAGCTCCGAAACCGGGGTGTCGATGACGCGGTCGGCGCCGAACTCCTGCCACAGGTTCTTCGTGTGAGCGAAGCTGCCCCCGCGCTCGCCCGTTCCCTCGCCGAACAGGATGATGCGCTCGTTCAGCCGCATTTCGACGGCGATCGCGTCGCGGACAGCGTCGAGACTGGTGATACTCGGCATTGGCTTCCCTATGCGAACCGATATGATGGGGCTGGCGACCGCCCCGTAGGGCAGGGCCTCCGCGCCCTGCCGGGCCGTTGGTCTTCGGCCACCGGGTGGTCGCGCCGCGACGGCAAGGGCACAGCATCCGCAACGTACGTTGGCGCGATAGATGGCTTGGCACGCGAATGCTCTGCCCCTACGGAGGACGCCCGACACCCGACGCGACACGCGCCGCGACGGCAAGGGCACAGCATTCGCAACGTACGTCGGCGCGATAGATGGCTTGGCACGCGAATGCTCTGCCCCTACGGAGGACGCCCGACACCCGACGCGACACGCGCCGCGACGGCAAGGGCACAGCATTCGCAACGTACGTCGGCGCGATAGATGGCTTGGCACGCGAATGCTCTGCCCCTACGGAGGACGAACGTCCTGCCACGCACCGACCCGTAGGGCAGGGCCTCCGCGCCCTGCCGGGCCGTTGGCCTTCGCGCCCGGACGGCGCTACGCCTCGGCGAAGACGTGGTCGCGGAGCGTGCTGACGTCGGGCCACGGGCTCTGGCGGGCGTACTCCACGGCTTCCTCGACGAGGTCGCGCACCTGCTGCTGCACCGCTTCGATCTCGGCTTCCGTGGCGCCCCAGCGCCCGTAGAGGTGCGCGGCCATGACCTTGAGCGGGCAGCGCTTCTTCCACTCCTCGATCTCCTCGGCCGTGCGGTAGCAACCGACCGGCGGATCGCCCTCGTGGTGCCCGACGTAGCGGTAGGTCTTGCTCTCGATCAGCGTGGGGCCCTGGCCCGCCCTGGCGCGGGCGATGGCGCGGCCGGCCACCTCGCGAACCGCCAGCACGTCCTGCCCGTCGACCGCCTCGCCTCGCATGCCGTAGGCCGCGGCGCGGGTCGCGATCTCCGGGTTCTTCGTGACGTCGCGCAGTGGCGTTGCGGTCGCGTAAAGGTTGTTCTCGCAGACGAGCACCACCGGCGCATCCCACGTGGCGGCCAGGTTCATCGACTCGTGGAACGCGGCATGGCTCGTCGCACCGTCGCCGAAGAACGCCACCGCGACGCCGCCCGTCTTGCGCAGCCTCGCGCTAAGCCCCGCGCCGACCGCCGACGGGATGCCGCCCGCGACGATGCCGTTCGTGCCCAGGATGCCCACATCGAGCGAGTAGATGTGCATGCTGCCGCCGCGCCCGCCGCTGAACCCCGTCGCGCGCCCGAACAGCTCCGCCATCAGCCGCTTGGGGTCGGCGCCCTTGGCGAGGGCGTGGCCATGGCCGCGGTGCGTGCTCGTGAAGCAGTCGGCCGGCCCCAGGTGGCAGCACACGCCCGTCGCGGTGGCTTCCTCGCCGATGTACAGGTGCAGGAAGGCGGGCATCTCGCCCTTGCGGCACAGCTCGCCGGCCCGGGTCTCGAACTGGCGAATGAGCACCATCGTGCGGTACAGCTCGATAGCCTCTTCGCGCGTTGGGTCGGGGATGTGCTCGTCGTAATCAGTCGTCATGGTTCTCCGATCACCATTCCCGGATATAGCCGGCCAGCCACCCGCCGTCGACAGGCAGGATGGTGCCGGTGGTGTAGCTCGACGCCGGTGCGGCGAAGTAGACCGCGGCCGACGCGATCTCCTCCGGCTCGCCCGGCCGCCCGAGCGGTATGTGGCTGAGAAGGCTCTGCACCTTCTCCGAGTAGGTCCCGTCCGGACCGTAGAAGAGCTGGCGGGTGCCCGCAGTGAGCGTGGAGCCCGGCGCGATGCAGTTCACCAGGATGCCGTCCGGGCCCAGCTCGATCGCCATGGAGCGCGTCAGGTTTACCACGGCCGCCTTCGCCGCGACGAACCCGCTCTGCAGCCGCGCCGGCACGATGCCCAGCACCGAGGCAATGTTGATGATGCGCCCGCCGCCCTGCTGCTTCATCTGCTTCACCACGGGCTGCGACACGAGCAGCACGCCGTCGAGATCCACGGCCATGATGCGCCGCCAGTCCTCCAGGCTGTACTGCTCGATGGTGACGCGGTCCTTGGCCGTGTTGATGCCCGCGTTGTTCACGAGCACGTCGACCTTGCCGAACGCCTCCATCGCCAGCGCTACGCCGTCCGCGATCGACGCCGAGTCCGTCACGTCGACGCGGGCGCCCAGGCACTTCTGGCCCGGCCTCAGCAGCGCCTGGCACTCGGCAGCGGAGCGCATCGCGCCGTCGCCATCGATGTCGGCCATCAGCACGCTCGCGCCGCTCTCCAGGTACGCCCGCGAGATCGCGAGCCCGATCCCTCGCGCCCCGCCCGTGACGATCGCGGCCTTGCCTTCCAGCGAGAACGAATAGGTAGCTGCCATGTGTTGCCTCGCATCGTGTGGGGCCTCGCAGTGCGCGAAGGCCCTGCGCTACACCTGGATCGACCGGCGCGCGTGTGGCGTCCGGAGGACGCTTGGCCGCAGGCCCGCCAGCCGGGCGGTTCTTCTCCCGGCCGGCGTCGGCGGCTTCCAGCCTACATGTTCACGCAGCTCGTCAGCGGCTTGCCCTGCAGGGCGCGGACCGCTACCTCCAGGCCCATGATGTGCAGCTTCGGGATGCTCTCGCGGCTGTGCCACGCGAAGTGCGGCGTGAGCAGGGCCGTCGGGCACTGGCGGATCGGGTGGTCAGCCTCCAGCGGCTCGGTCTCGAACACGTCGAGGCCGGCCGCGGCGATCGTCCCCGCCTGCAGCGCCTCGGCGAGCGCCACCGTGTCGATCAGCGGGCCGCGCGAGGTGTTCACGACGATGGCGTTGGGCTTCATCGTCTTCAGGCGCGCGGCGTTCACCATGTGCCGCGTCTCCGGCGTCAGCGGCGAGTGCATCGAGACGATGTCGCACTGCGCGAACAGGTCATCCACGCTCAGGCTCTGCACGCCCAGGCGCTCGAACTCCTCCGCCGGGACGAACGGGTCGTAGGCCGCCAGCTTGAACTCGCAGGCCGCCGCGCGCCGCAGCACCGCTCGCCCGATGCGCCCCATCCCAGCCACGCCGAAGGTCATCGCCTCGAACGCGGGCATCGCGTAGGGGAGGGCAGGCTTCCAGACGCCGTCGCGCAGGCTGCGGTCGAGCGTGGGCAGCTCGCGCGCCAGCGACAGCGCGAGCGAGAACGCGTGGTCCGCCACCTCGTTGATGCAGTAGTCCGGCACGTTGCAGACCGGGATGCCCTTGGCGCGGGCCGCCTCTAGGTCCACCGTGTCGACACCGATCCCGCGCCGGATGATCACCTTGCAGTGGCTCAGCTCGGCGATCACGTCCGCGGTCACCGGGTACCAGACGGCCACGAGCGCGTCGGCATCGCGGATGGCGGCCTCCTTGTCGGGGCACGCCTCGGCATCCACCAGTTCCATCCCGGCATCGGTCACGACCTTCAGCGACTCGGGGATGTACTCCGAGCCGTAGTCCGCCAGAACGACCTTCAGACGACCCATCGTCTCTCCTTATCCCGCCGGCTTCATACGTTCGGCCACCTCATCCGCGTGGCTCGCGCTGCCGACTACCAGATCCATCTTCCACTCGATCCAGCCGCCTGGCCCGATGTAGCGCCCGCGCCCGGCGGCCATCGCCTCGTCGAGCCGGTCCGGGAAGCCCGTGCACGGCTCCAGCGCGACCCAGTACCCCGCTTGCCCGCTGAACGGCCACCAACCGTGGTTGATGCACACGGCGATGTGCGCCGTGTCCTGGCGGTTCACGCGCAGCGCACAGAACCGGCCGGCGCCCGGGTCGAAGAGCGCGACCCAGCCCTCGTCCGTCGTCTCGACGCACACCTTGTCGTTCGCGTGCAGCTCGGGCCCGCCGATCGCGCCGTACTCGGTCATCCCGCCGTCGGGCGTCGGCACGCTGGGCCAGACGATGTCGCCGGCCTCCGCGATGCGCCCGCCGCCCGCGAAGACGATGCTCCCGCGCGGGTTGCCCGGCATCAGCACCTGCATCCCGGGGCGCGCGGCCAGCAGCGGGTGCGCCGACCACAGCGTCTCCATCGACCGGCCTAGCAGGTTATGCACGCGGTAGACGAACCGGAACGCCCCGGGGCCATCGCCGGCCTCGATCATGCGCCAGAACCGGTACGGGAGACACACCCCGTCCGTCACCGTGGTCAGTGCGCGCCCGTCGGTCTCAACGTCCCACCGCGCCGTCCACAGCTCGCCGTGGTCCGGTACGGTCACTCCCTCCCACGGCGCGCGCGGGTAGGGGCACTCGCCGATGGTGGGGAAACACTCATCGAAGCCGCTCGCGTCGTAGTTGCCGAACTCGTCGCCATACGTCATCGCGCGGAGCGGGCGCGTCTCGTCCCGCCAGATGAAGTTGGCGTCGTCGCCCTCGCGCGTCAGCGACACGATCTTGGCGCCCAACTCCGGAATGACCACCAGCGAGGCGCCTTCCACATCCACTTGTACGGCCGACCAACCCTCCCACTCGATCCGCGTTACTTGTGAGTCCCTTGCCATTCCTACTCCCTGGTCGCTTCGAGCATCGCGCGGATGTTGTCCAGCGGGATCTCGGGTGTCATGACGTTGGCGGGCCCGAGGATCAACGCGTTGCCGAAAGGGCGTGCCAGTTCGTCCAGCGTGCGACGAATCGCGTCGCGCACCTGCGCGGGCGTGCCCTCGACGAGCAGGCCCTGGATGTCCACGGCCCCGCTGAACGCGATCGCGCCTCCGTACTGGCGCGCGAGTTCGGCGGTTTCCATGGCGCCGGGCTGCACCGGGTCGAGCACATCGACCCCGACATCGATGAGATCGCCCACGATGTCGATAACATTGCCGCAGCTATGCAGGATGAAGTCCATCCCGGCGTCGTGCGCAGTGTTCACCAAGCGGCGGTACCGCTCCTTGAATATCGTGCGCCACATTCGCGGCGATATCATCAGGCTCGTCTGCGAGCCCCAGTCGTCGGTGAGGAACACGCCGGCCGCCCCGAGCTTCGCCCACCAGCGGATGAGCGGAACGAGGTACGCTTCGAGCGCATCTAGCAGGCGCTCTACCTCGTCGCGGTTGCTGTACAGATCCACGAAGATCGCGTCCATTCCGCGCAGCGAGTGCAGCCGCTCGAACAGGGCCAGGTGGATGATGCCGTAGCAGTACTTCGACGCGGCGTGCGCCTGCATAAGCCCCGCGCAGGCGTCGAGGCGGCCCGGCGCGACGGGGTCCGGGATGCGCGCGAGGAAGTCGGGGAGTTGCTCCCAGTTCTCGATGGGGTAGGCGACCGGCGTTGCCCCGACGCCGCCCGCGGCATGGCCCCAGCGCGTGCCCCACTCGTCGGTCCACTCCATCGCCTCCGTGAGCGCGGCCAGCGGGTCGACGTACGGCGTCTTGCCGGGCGGCTGGTACCCGATCGTGATGTCGTACGGGATGGCGGCGATCGCGTCGTCCGGGTACTCGCACAGCAGGTCGGCGAGGGCGTCACCGTAGCGCAGGATGATGTCCGTCGAGAGGCGCTTCATCCGCACCGGACAGCGCGGGGCGCCCTGGCGATGCAGCGCTGAGCGCACCCACTCCTTCGTCGGCGGGTTGGCACGCTGGGCGGCGTCGACGCGCTGCTCGAACCGCTGGATGATCGCGCGCCGCTCCTCGATGGGCAAGGTGTCCGAACGCATCATGAGCGCTGATCCCTCAGTGCCGCCAGCTCATCGAGCAGCTCCTGGCTGATGGGGATGCCGTTGACGGTTCGGTCGGCCTCGCGGCGGAACTCCGGTTCGCCGGGCGCCAGCACCTGCGCGAACCCCTCGGCGGTTGGCTGCTCGTGCAGCTCGGCGATCATCGCGGCGATCTGGTCGAGGAAGCCGTCGCCGCCCGCAAACCGCCGGTAGTCGATGGCCGCCGCGAGGTGGCAGAGGCCGCGCGGCTGGTCGTAGGCGCCGTACATGATCGGGATGTGCGGCCCGAAGAACCCGCCCGCCAGCACGCCGGTCAGCACGTCGACGATGGCGCCGAGCGCGTAGCCCTTGGCCCCGGCGGCGGGCGTCCAGAGCGCGGCCTTGTGCGGGTCGGTGGTCGGCTTGCCATCCGCGTCCAGCGCCCACGTCTCGGGGATCTGGCGGTTCGCCGCGCGCGCCGCGTAGATCTGCCCGCCCGCCACGGTGCTCGTCGCCATGTCGAGCAGCAGGGGCGGCCCCTGGCGCGAGGGCGCGGCCACGCAGATGGGGTTCGTGCCGAAGAACGGGCGCTTGCCGCCGAACGGCACCACGCCGGAGTCCGTCTGCGTCAGCACAACCGCGATCAGGTCCGCCTTCAGCGCCTGGTACGCGAAGAAGGAGAGCGCCCCGCAGTGGCTGCTGTTGCGCACGCTGACGAACGCCAGGCCGGACTCGCGCGCCATCGCGATCGCCTCGTCCATGCCGCGGTACACGTTCACGTGGCCCAGGCCGTTGTCGCCATCCACGGTTGCGGTCGACGGCCCGGTCCGCTCGGTCCGGTGCAGGGGCGCGGGGTTGACGGAGCCCTCATCCAGCCGGCGGATGTAGTGCGACACGCGCAGCACGCCGTGGGAGTCGGTCCCGCGCAGGTTCGCGTGAACCAGCGAGTCCGCCACGATGCGGCAGTCGTCCTCGGGCACCCCGCGCGACGCGAACACCGACGCGACGAGGGAGTGCAGGCTAGCAGCGTCTATGGTTGGCATGGCTTCGTGTCCTGGTGAGTGTTCGTTGTCTTCGGGCAACCACTTTGATCGGCCTGATCGGGCTGACCGGGGGCGCTTTGCACCCGCTACCGCCGCACGCGCGCCGCGTTCTGGCCCTCCAGCAGGGCTTCGATCTCGTCGAGCGTGGCGAGGTTGAAGTCGCCGGGGATCGTGTGCTTCAGCGCCGCCGCCGCGACCGCGAAGTCGATCAGGCGCTGCGGCTCCATGCCGGTCAGCCAGCCGTGGATCGCGCCCGCGGTCAGTGCGTCGCCGCCGCCGATGCGGTCGACCATCGCCAGGTCGTAGTCGCGGCTGGTCCAGCGTCCGTCGCGGTTCGCCAGCGCCGCGTGCAGGCCACCCTCCGACGCGGACGAGCCCGACCGCTCCGAAAGCACCGCCGCCTCCAGGCCGAACCCGTCGCGCAGGCGGGCCGCGACGTCCGCCACATCGCCGGGGGCGGGCTCTCCCAGCAGCAGCTCGGCATCCGAGCGGCCGCACAGCACGTGGGTCACGACGGACAGCAACTCCCGCAGGACGCTCTGGGCCGTCGCCTCATCCCAGAGCCTCGACCGGTAGTTCACGTCGCAGCTCACGGGAATGCCACGCTCGCGCGCCTTGGTGCTTCCCTCGGCGACCGCCCGCACCACATTGGCGCCACGCGAGGGGGCCGTGCCGGAGAAGTGCAGCCACGCGCAGTCGTCCAGGATGGCGTCCCAGTCGTACACGCCGGGGTCGGCCTCCTGGAAGCCGCTGTGCTCGCGGTCGTAGATGACCTGCGAGGCGCGCTGGCCTGCCCCTTGCTCCACGTACAGCGTCCCGAGACGGTCGCCGCCGCGCACCACGTGCCGCGTGTCGACGCCGAACTGGCGCAGGTACGCCAGGCAGGCGTCGCCGACGGCGTGCGCCGGCACGACCGATACCGCCGACGCGCTGTGGCCGAGCAGCACGAGCGACACCGCCGCGTTGGCCTCGGCGCCCGTGTAGCGCACCTCGAGCTGGCGCGCCTGGGTGAGGCGCTCGTGCCCGGGGCTCGTCAGCCTGAGGAGCAACTCGCCGAATGCGACGACGCGGGATGGTTCGGGGGAGGCCATGACGGGTTACGACCGCTCCGCGATGGCCGGGGCGACCGCCTCGACGTAGGTGCGCGCGTTCGCCGTCAGCACCTCGAAGCGCCGCTCAGCGATGGCGACGGGGTCGAGGATCTTCCAGCCCACGCCGATGCCGATCGCGCCCGCGCGGATGTACGCGGCCGCGGTCTCGGGCGTCATCTCGGTGGTCGGCATGATGGTGATGTGCGGCAGCGGACCCTTCAGGTCAATCAGGTACTCGGGCGTGGCGATGCGGCCGGGGAAGAGCTTCACCACGTCGGCGCCGGCGTCCCAGGCGGTTGCCACTTCGGTCGGCGTCAGCGCGCCGGGCATCACCGCGACGCCGTACTGCCGGCACACGTCGACGGTCGCGCGGTCGAAGCACGGGCTGACGATGTAGTCCGCTCCCGCGATGATGGCGAGGCGCGCGGTGACCGCGTCGAGCACGGTGCCCATGCCGACGAACACGTCCTGGCGGTGCGCGCGCAGCTTCTTGATGATCTCGAGCGCGCCGGGCGTGGTCATCGTAATCTCAAGGTGCCGGAGCCCGCCCTCGGCCACGGCGTCCAGGATCTCGGTCACGTGCACCGGGTTGTCCGTGCGAAGGACGGCGACCACGCCCACCGACGCGAGAGCGTCCAGGCCCTGCTGTTTGCGGCTAAGGGACATTGCGCTGCTCCAACTGACTGAGATGTACGGCTACCCACCCCGGCCTTCGGCCACCCCTCCCGAATCGGGAGGGGACAATGTGCTGGCGTGTGGGACACTGACAGGCTTGTAACCACTGCTGCTCTGGGTGAC
Source organism: uncultured Chthonomonadaceae bacterium (assembly GCA_964519955.1). Taxonomy (GTDB): domain Bacteria; phylum Armatimonadota; class Chthonomonadetes; order Chthonomonadales; family CAJBBX01; genus CAZFLM01. The sequence continues at coordinate 49,778 of CAZFLM010000029.1, forward strand.
CCGCAGTAACGAGGCAGAGCCGCGCGCGCCAGCAAGCGGACAACGCTGCACTGCGTACACGCCCTCGCCAGGCCCTCGCGCCAGCCGCCACGGCCCTGCCGGATCCCTCGCAGCGTTGGCTCGGGATGACCCGTTACGGCGCCGTGCCGCAGCGAGGCAGAGCAGCGCGCGCCAGCAAGCGGACAACGCTGTGCAACGCCAAGACCGTCGCCAGCCCCTCGCGGCCGCCGCGCTACTTGTTGATCGCCTTCTCGACCTTGTCCAGCAGCTCGTAGTACGGCGTCAGGCCGTCCTTCGTGATGAGCGGCGCGGGCAGCTTCGTCCACCACTCGATCTTGTCGCCCTTCGACGCCTTGACCAGCAGCTCGGCGGCCTGCTGCGCTTCATCCCACAGCGGCTGGCCGATGACCGCGCGGATCTCGCCGCTCTTCACCAGATCGAGGTTTACGCGCGTGTAGTCCATGCCGACCGCCACGATCTTGCGCCCGGTCTCCTTCTGCGCCTGGGCCCACGTTGTCGGCCCGCCGCCGGTCGTCGAGAGTGCGGCGGTCAGGTCCGGGTGCGCCCGCATCACGGAGACTGCCTTGGGGATCGCCTGGCCGGGGTCGAAGCCCTCCAGCTCGGAGTCGAGCACCTTGACGCCCGGATACTTCTCCGCCATGGTCTTCTTGAACGTCTCCGCGACCATGTTCTCCGTGCTGTTGAAGCTGCCCTGCGTCACCGCGACCGTGCCCTTGCCGCCGATGGCTTGGCCGATGAACTCGGCGCTCTCCTTGGCGTAGGCGGCCGGGTCGCAGCTCACGCAGCCCTTGGCGCCCGGCACCGAACCCTCGGGAACGGGGAAGTGCGGCAGGATGATGGGCAGCCCGGCCTTCCCGGCCTTCTCGATGAACGGGTTGTACGAGGGATCGCCAGTCCAGATGGCCATGCCGGCGCCGTCGCCGCGCGCAAGCGCCTGTTCCGCCATCGCGATTGTGCCCGCGACATCCGGGCCGTCCGTGCCGAGCACCTCGCACTCGTATCCGAGCCTCTTGCAGGCCTCACGGAAGGCGATCTGGGTCAACTGATGGACCGGGTGGCCCTTCACAGCCTGAACCCAGTAGAGCTTCTTCTTCGCGGCGGCCGTGGTCGTGGGGGCGCCCGGGCCGGTCGTTCCGTTGGTCGACTGCTGCCGCTGGCATCCGGCTGCCAGCGCCAGGATGGCCACGCAACTCGCGATCAGTGCTGCCTTTCTCATCGAAGTCACCTCCGCCCGACTAAGAAGGCTCGGCGCGCACCATCGAGACCGCGCGAGCCCGACTGCGCCTGAACAGGTCGATGCTGACCGCGAGGATCATGATGGCGCCTACGGCAACCGTCTGCCAGTGGGTGTTAACGCCCGCCATGACCAGACCACTGCGCACCACCTGCATGATGAGAAGACCCAGGAACGTGCCCGCGACGGTGCCCACCCCGCCGAATAGGCTCACTCCCCCGATGACTACCCCGGCGATGACATCCAGCTCCCAGCCCGTCCCGATCTCCGCCTGCCCGACGCTGATCTGCGACATCAGCAGCATCCCGCCGGTTGCGGCGAGCATGCCGGTGAACACGTAGCACATCCACTTGGTGCGGAGGGTGTTGATGCCCGATATCTGCGCCGCCTCGCGGTTGCCGCCTGTCGCGAGCATCTCGCGGCCCGTTACGGTCCTCCGGAGCATGATGTCGGCAGCGACGATGAGAGCCAGCATCACCCAGAAGCTCCAGGAGACGCCGAGCGGCTCCGCCGAACCGAACTGCTTGACGGCGGGCGGCAGCGGGTAGATGGGGTAGCCCTTGCACAGGAGGTAGTTCAGCCCGCGCGCGATGTAGAGCATGCCGAGCGTCGCGATGAAGGCGGGCAGGCCGACGCGCACCGCGAAGAAGCCGTTCACGAGGCCCGCCGTCGCGCCGCACGCCAGTCCCGCGAGTACGGAGGCTTCGACCGACCATCCGGCGTTCTTCATCAGGTGGGCGGCGACGATGGCGCAGAGGCCGGCGACCGAGCCGACGGAGAGGTCCAGCTCGCCGCAGATCATCAGCAAGGTCTGGCCGACCGCGATGACGCCGACGAACGACATGCCGCGCAGCATCGACGCGATGTTCCCGCCGCCGAGGAGGGCGGGGTTGCGGATGGCGAAAAGCGTCGTGAATGCCAGGAGGGGGATGAGGACGCCTACTTCGGGCACGGCAAGGAGACGGCGAACGACACGGACGACAGAGACCTTGGTCTGCATCGTGGGTAGACCGCCAGTGTGGATGCTAGCCGTGTTGCTGCGCACAACGGCGCCTGCGCCGGCCGCCCGTCGACGGCAACGATCATATCAAACCACCTCGGCATTGTCAACGGACTTGCGCGCAATTGGTGGGCGCACATGCCACGGCGCCCTCCGGCGTGCAGGAAGACCGTTCGATGCGCGCGAATGCAGGCGCGGACGATGGCTGCTCCGCAACGTGCCTGCCCCATCGATGGAGGACCCGAACATGCTTCAGACTGCCGTTGTCGTCGTCACCGCCGGCATCCTGCTGGCCCTGTGCGTGTCGGCCATGGCGGACGATCCGCTGGACGGCCTCGCGACCATCAGGCGGGACGCTACCCAGGGCTTCTCGAACGCCGGATGGAAGTACGACCGCTACAAGGACCTGCCTTCGCTCGACGCCCGCAAGAAGATGCTGGTGGCCGACCTGAAGGGGCCGGGCGTCATCCGCCACATCCACACGACGCGCCACGCGCCGGCCGAGCTGTTCGCACGCGGCATCGTGCTGGAGATCTGGTTCGACGACGCGAAGGAGCCCGCCGTCATGAGCCCGCTGGCCGACTTCTTCGGAGATGGCTGCAACGGGGCGAGCATGAACTTCAGCACCCCGCTGGTCGAGTGCGCACCGTGGGCCTACAACTGTTACTTCGCCATGCCGTTCAAGGCCCGCGCCCGCGTCTACCTGCGCAACGACACCGACCGCGACACGAGCAACTACAGCTACGTCGAGTGGGAGCCGCTCAGTAAGTGGGACCCGGACCAGGGCTACTTCCACGCGACCTACGCGCGCAGGCGCTTCTGCCTCACGCCGGATACCTCGGAAACGTTCCTCAGCCTGAAGGGCGCCGGCCACGTCATCGGGCGGCAGTTCAGCATCCGCACGGATGAGCCGGAGTACCGCGAGTTCGGCTGCGTGATGGAGGGGAACAACGAGATCGACATCGACGGCAAGGAGCGCGCCATCGACTACCTCGGCACCGAGGACTCGTTCACGTTCAGTTGGGGCTTCCGCGAGACCTTCGCCGGGCTGCGCGCGGGAATGCCCCACGTCGCGCTCGGCGACCGGAACTCCCTCTCTATCTACCGCTTCCACGACCACATGCCCCTCCGCTTCACGAAGTCGCTGGAATGGCGCATCAACTGGCAGCACGAGACCGGCATGCTCGGGATGCGCGAGGTGCTGCGGAAGGCGGCGGAACGCGGCGGGTGCATGGTGGACTATGCGACGGTGCACTACTGGTATCAGGACGATCCCGGCGGGTACCAGCACCAGCCGCTGCCCGAGGTCAACCTGCGCGGCAACCTGCAGCCCGTTCCCGAGCCGGAGCTGGCCGCCATCGCACGGGGGCTGCCGGTGGACGAGCGCGGTGCCAGCCGCTTCGACGCGGCCGACGACCTGAAGCGCATGAGGGTGGTGAACGCGTGGCCGGGTACGCATCCGTTCTGGATCGGCCTCCCGCAGGCGAAGGGCGGCCACCCTGGCAACCCGAACCCGGGCAAGAGCGGCATCCTGGCGGTCCACGCGGCGGGGCCGAAGCTGCCGGCCTACGTGCTGCTGAACCTGAAGGCGCCCGCCGGGCAGAAGCGCCGCGTCCGGCTGGTGGTGTCGGGCGACCCGTACGAGGCGCCGGGCAAGAGCGACTTCGTGCTCGGCGTCGGCGTGGCGGAGAAGGGCGGTGTGCGCTGGCTCGGCGAGAAGGTCATCGACGCGGGCACGCCACCGAGCGATGCCAACTGGCGCGCGCTGGAGTTCGACCTTCCCCCAGGCGGCGAGAGCGTGGCGCTCGTGGTGAGGGTCGCCTACGGCGGCGCGGTGGCCGTGATGAACGAGGAGGCCTTCTTCGACGAGATCGCGGTGGTGGTGGCGGAGTAGGGGAGGAGGGGTGTCGCCCTAGTCGACCGGCTCGTACGGCGCCAGCATGGCCAGCCGCTCGGGCATGGGTTGTACCGGCGGGCAGGGCACGTCGCCGTAGGTGGTCTGCAGCGGCACGCCCTCCTGCCACTCGTGCAGGTAGAAGGCGAGGCGGACGTCGCGCACCTCAGGCGCGTCGAGGCTGTCCTCCACTGCCAGGTCATCCCCCTCCAGCGACAGGAACACCTCGGCCCAAGCCGCCTGCCAGTCGTCGCGCGGGGCCCCGGCCACGGGCTGCGTGAAGTCGCCGATGTCGAACCGCTCGTCGCAGTGCCGCACCAGCGCCTCGATCAGCGCGACCGACGCGAGCTGCTCGAGGCACTGCTGCTCGGCCTCCTGGCGGTCGCTGCGCGACAGGCCGCCGCCGTACTGCGCCTCGATCTGCTCGGCGACCATCTCGTCGGTCACCGGCAGGCGGTACACGCCCAGCACCTCGACAGAAGGGCTCGACATGGGGGCCTCCTTGTTGCGGCTATGGTCTAGGTGCGCTCGTCGTGAAGGGCGAGAAGCCTGGTGACGCGGCATCGGGCGACACGGTGCGGCCCTTCGACCAGGTAGAAGCTGGCGTCCTCGCGCACCCACTCGCGGTGCACGGTCCTGCGAAGCCGGTCGTCCAGCACGTAGAAGTGGGCGAGGGAGACCGCCGCGATCGGCGTTCCGTCCGGCAACTCCTGCCCGTCGTCACCCAGGAAGCGCGGCCAGATCATCCAGCACTGGTTGCCCGGCTCTGCCTCTCGCCGGACATCGGCCCGCCATCCCTGCAGAGGCAGCGTCGCCCGCCCGCCTTCTTCCGGCGTGAGGAAGCGCACCTCCGCTTCGAAGTCGGGGTTCGGGCGACGGCCGGTACCGGCCTCCGCAATGCTCACTATCCCTGCAGCACGTCGGGCGCCTCGCTGCGAAGGCGCTCGACGAGCCACATCTGGATCAGGGTCTGGTACGGGACGCCCTTGGATTCGGCTACGCGCTTGATGGCATCCAGATAGTCGGGCCGAAGGCGCAGGCCGACCGGCTTCTTGGCCAAGCGGGTCCTGACGACTCCCACCGGGCCCCGCTCCTTAGGCAGCTCGTCCATCAGGTGCGCCGTGTCGTGGGTCGCGAACCAGTCGGCGGCCTCTTCGTCGCTGGCGAACTTCGGTATCTCAGCCATGATGTTTGCGTCTCCTGCGCAGGCGTTGTTTCTCTGGCTCGCTGAGATCGCGTGCGGTGATCACGCGAACCGCCGGTCCGGGCCTCCAGATGCACACGACAAGGAGATAGCGCCCCTCGTCGGTCTGGCCGTAGGCCAACAGGCGGCCCTCGTCCGTTCGGACCATAAGCGGACCGTTGTCGAGAACAGCCTCAGCCTCGTCCTCGTCGACGCCGTGCCGCGCGATGTGCTCGCGGTTGGCATCGTCCCATTCGAAACGCGCCAGAGCCACTCTCGTTCTCCCTAAAGTGTAGACGGTGTCTTGACAAAAGTAAAGGGAGACGCCTGCCGAACCGCCCTACTTCGCCGCCTCCAGCTTGCGCAGCTTGATCGCGCGGAACGCCGCCTTCGTCTGGAACGTGGCGATGCCGATGGGGACCGACTTCTCGATCTCGCCGAATCGCATGCTGATCTTCTTGTCCTTGATGTCCGCATCCACGATCTTCTTGTCGTCCAGCCACGCCTCGAGCTTCGTGGGCGTCACGCGCATCTTGACCTTGTACCAGCGGTCCTTCTCGAACTTCATGTACTTGGTTGTCTCGTTCTCCGATGCGTCATGTCGGTCGATGCTGCTGATGCCCACGAGCGAGCCGCCCCAGCCGCCCAGGATGAGCGTCGCGTTCGAATCGGCCACGGGGAAGGAGAGGCCGCAGGCGAAGTCGCTGCCCTCGATCTTCATGAACTCGACGTAGATCTCGAAGTTCGTCTTCGGCGCGTCCTTCGTCCAGTTGAACCCGCTGAGGTAATCGCCGCCCTCGACGACGATGGCGGGCGGGCCGTCCTTGAACTTGGGGTCGATGCGTACCGCGCCGCCGCCCCGGTAGTCCGTCTGCTTCCATCCCGCGAGCGACTTGCCGTCGTAGAGGTCCTTCCAGCCCTTCTCCTTGCTGATGTCCGTTGGGCTGGGCTGCTTCTGCGCGTCGGGCTTGGCGGTGTCCTGCGAGAAGGCGGGCTGCGCGGCGGCCAGCGCGAGGGCGAGGCCGGCGGGCAGCATGAGGTTGCGTAGGGTGGTCATGGCTGTGCTCCTTGCTCCCCAATGCGTGGGGACGGCGGCGCCGATCGGGCGCCAGGTCCCGGTTCGCCATCGGGGCCGGGTGCTCCTGCGTTCCCGCGCTCTCGGCAAACGCCCGGCCGCACGAAGCAGGAAGCCGCGACGCCATCGCCGAAGTCTTGGCGCGTAGGAGGTGCCGCATGATCGCTTCGTGTCTGCTCGGCGTGTTGCTCGCCGGTCTCGGCCCGTCGCCCGCGCTCAAGCCCGTGAACGTGGTGGTCGATCCCGGCGATCGCGACTGCGCCGCCGCTCTCGTTACCCTCACCCTCGAACGCGCCCCGCGCGCGACCGTCGCGCTGAAGTCGGCCGATGGGGCTGCCATTCCTACTCAGGTCCGGCGCGAGGGCTCCTCGCTCCTCGTGTCGTGGGTCGTGCCGGAAGCCGCCAAGGGCAAGGCGCGGCGCTACGTGCTCGACGTGGGCGGCGTGCCGGACACCAAGCCGCGCGTGACGGTTACCCGCGCCGGCGCCGACATCGAGGTGCGTGTCGGCGACGACCTGTTCGCGAAGTACGACGCCACCACCGGGCCCAACAAGCCCTACCTCCATCCGATCTACGGACCCGGCCAGAAGCTGATGGTGCGGGGCTGGCCCGTGGCGAAGAACGATGCCGACACGAGCGCCGACCATCCGCATCACCGCGGCCTCTGGTTCACGCATGGCGCGGTGAACGGCGTGGACTACTGGAGCGAGGGCGCGAAGACCGGCAAGACGGTCAACACGGCGTACAGCGACCTCGTGAGCGGCCCCGTGTTCGGCGGCTTCACCTCCAAGACGGAGTGGCGCGCGCCGGACGGGACCAAGGTCGCGGACGATGTGCGCACCTTCCGCTTCTACGCCACGCCCGACGCTCGCGTGATGGACGTCGACATCGTGCTGACGCCCAGCGGCCAGGCCATCACCCTCGGCGACACGAAGGAGGGGAGCTTCGGGCTGCGCGTTCCGGACGCGATGGACGTCAACCCGGGCAAGGGCAAGAAGGGCGAGGGGCACATCGACACGTCGGCGGGGCTGAAGGATGCCGCGACCTGGGGCAAGCGCGCCGAGTGGGTCGACTACTGGGGCCCGGTCGGCGGCGAGACGGTGGGCGTGGCCATCTTCGACCACCCGACGAGCTTTCGCCATCCGACGACCTGGCACGTGCGCGACTACGGCCTGTTCTGCGCCAACCCGTTCGGGCTGCACGACTTCGAGCCGGGCAAGGCGAAGGATGCCGGCGATCTGGTGCTGCAGCCTGGCCAGAAGCTGACGCTGCGCTACCGCGTGGTGTTCCACAAGGGCAGCGCCGCCGACGCGGGCGTGGCGGCCATGTGGAACGCCTACGCGAACCCGCCGAAGGTGACCGTGGCGAAGTGATGGGGGCTGGGGGCTGGGTGTCGGGGGCTGGCCGTGCCTCGATAGTGCGTGGTCAAGGGGGGCTTGAATGACCGATGGGGCCGAAGTGTCCGGGGTGGTGGAAGGTCGCGGCCTGAGGTGGTTCCAGGGCGTGCCGCGCTATGCGTGGATGGTGCTCATCGTGTGCGCGCTGGGCTGGCTGTTCGACACGATGGATCAGCACCTGTTCACGCTGGTGCGGCAGACGTCCGTGAAGGAGCTGCTCGCCGCGAACGGCATGGTTGGAGTGGAACTGGACAAGGCCGCCAAGGAGGTGGGCACCCAGATCACTGCCGTGTTCCTGATCGGCTGGGCGGTGGGAGGCTTCGGCTTCGGCATCATCGGCGACAGGCTCGGACGCACGCGCACGATGATGCTGACCATCCTGACGTACGCGGCTTTCACGGGCCTGAACGCCTTCGTCCACGAGCCCTGGCAGTACGCGGCCTGTCGGTTCCTCACGGCTATGGGCGTGGGCGGCGAGTTCGCCGCGGGAACGGCGCTGGTGGCCGAGGTCTGGCCCGAGCGTTCGCGACCGATGGCGCTGGGACTGCTGCAGGCGCTGTCCGCAGTCGGGAACATGACGGCGGCGCTGATCACCTACTTCCTGAGCGCGTATAGCTGGCGGTACGTGTTCGTCGTTGGCGCGGTGCCCGCGCTGCTCGTCATCTGGGTGTATGCGGGCGTGAAGGAGCCGGAGCGGTGGCAGCGGGCTCGCGAGAAGGCGGCCGGCGACAAGGCCAAGAAGGAGATGGGCGCCATCGCGGACATGTTCCGTGACCCCGTGCTTTGCCGCAACACGATCGCCGGGGTGCTTCTGGCGACCGCGGGCGTGGCCGGCGTGTGGGGTGTCGGCTTCTTCCTTCCGGACCTCGTCGGCACCGTGCTGGGGCCGATGGTGAAGGCCATGCCGGCCATCATGGCTCTGCCCGAGGCCGATCGGCAGGCCGCGGTGAACCAGGCGCTGATGCAGTACCGGACCACCGTGTTCTTCGTCCAGCAGATCGGCGCGTTCATCGGCATGTTCGGCTATGCTGCGATCAGCCAGCGCATCGGCCGCAAGCCGGCGATGGCCATCGTGTTCGTGGGCGCGTTCATCGCGGTCGAGGCGACCTTCTGGCTCCTGAAGGACCCGATGTCGGCATACCTGCTGGCGTTTCCGCTCGGCATCTTCGCGCTGGCGCCGTTCTCCGCCTACGCCGTCTACTTTCCGGAGCTGTACCCCACGCGTCTGCGCGCGAGCGGCATCGGCTTCTGCTACAACGTCGCGCGGGTGTTGGCCGCGGTCTTCCCGTTCCTCCTGGGCAAGCTTGCCAGCCACTTCGCGAGCCCGACCGACGATACCGTCGGATGGCGCATGGCAGCGGGCATCGTGGCGTGCGTGTACTTCGTCGGGCTCATCGGCCTGATCTGGGCGCCGGAGACGCGCGGGAAGCCGCTGCCGGAGTGAGTGCGAGCCCGTGCCAGGCTCAGGCGTAGTGGTGGGATGGGCCTCCGTGCCCGTCCAGCAGAGCCCGCCTAGCGCGCGGACCAGGGGGATGCCGATGCGCGTCGAGGTCGAGGAAGTCGTCGCCACGTGTGAGGCGGCAAACAACGGCGCGGGGCCGCTCTGGTGCTACGGGGCGCCCCTGGTCGTGCGGCGGGGCGACACCGTCACCGTCTCCGTGACGGAGACCGGGGTGGGCGTCCCGCCGCTCTGCAACACGCGCCCGCGCATCTTTCGCAAGACGGGCGACGCCCCCTGGCGCCTCGCTTGGCAGCCGGACGCGTTCCGCGAGCGCGAGCCCTGCCCGATCGTCGGCTACGCGGACGGCAGCCTGTTCGTCACGGTCAACCCGTCCACCAAGCCGCCCGGCACAATGTACGGTGAGTGCGACCCGCACGTGCTGGAGTTGCGAGTGAACAGCGCGGCGGCCACGGAGGACCGCCCTCCAGATGCCTCCGTCTCGCGCCTATGCCCGGAGTGGGGCCAGGGGCACCGGACCGACCACTCGTACCGGGCGGTGGCAGCCGACGGCAGGGCGCGGCGCTTCATCCTGATGTGCGAGGACGCGGATAAGGGCGAGTTCCGCTGGTCCGTCTGTGACGCGCGGCGGAAGTGGACGCCCGTCCGCAAGCTGGAGTTCCCCATCCGCGCCTGCTATCCGCCGGTCTGCCTGCGCGGGAATGAGGCGCACGTTCTGGCCATCGGCGACATCGTCGAGCCGGTTGCCGCCTGGCGCGCGCACAAGAAGAAGGTCACCGGGCAGGAGTGGGACTACGTGTTCCGCCGCCTCTTCTACGCATGGAACCCGGACGTGGCGGCGGGCGACTTCGAGGAGCCCGTTGAGATCGACACGGTCGAGGAGACCGCCGGGCATATCGCGAACCTCGACCTCTGGGTCGGGCCGACCGGCGAGGTGCACGCGCTCTACCGCAAGCAGAGCACCACGCAGCTCATCCGCGACGAGTTCCTGAAGGGTGTGGAGATGCGCACGACGCTGGAGCACGCGATCCTCTCGCGCGGGAAGGTGGTCCAGCGCACCACGCTGATGCAGAGCGGCGAAAAGGTGTCGGGCGCCTACCCGGCCTACGCGCGCTTCCACTCGCCGGACGGCAAGCGCCTCGTCGCCGTCCTTGCGCGGGTGGTGACCGAGGGCGCCGGGCAGCGCTGGGAGAACGCGGTCTGGCCCATCTACCCCAAGCTTGGCCAGATGCAGGCGATCCCGCTCCGCGAGCCGTTCCAGACGTTCTTCACGAACACGGAGCGCGGCGGTTCCGCCCCGGCAGCCACGCTGGACCTCTTCGGCATCGGCGCGGACGGGAAGGTGCTGCGCTACGCGCGGGTTGGCGGGGTGGGCGGCTAGTCTGGCACATCAGTGAGTCCCCCTGTACGGGCACGGAGGCCCATCCCACCACGCCGCTCGTGCATCATCCAGGCCAGCGCCGCGGAGTAGGTCTCGGCCTGCATCCAGAACGCCATCGCATTGGAAGGGCCCTGGACCACCGCGGGTTCGCGGTGGCGCCCAGGGCCCTCATTGCGCGAGGTCCGGCTTCACCGCTCGCCGTTTGCCTCGCTATCGCTGCCCGCGGCAGCGTCATCCGGCTAGGCTCCGCCGGTCCCTGTGCTGGCGGGCGGCTGGGGCGATCCTGAGACGAACCGCCCCGGCTCACCCTCCGGCCTGGTCAGGTCCGGCGGATGCCGCGAAGACCTACTGGCGCTTCAGGTAGACCTTCGTGTTCACGTTCTTCAGGCCGTCCGACACGCGGACCGTCACTCCGCCGCCAGGACCGTTGATGTTGCGGCCCCAGAGCTGCAGCGTCGACGTGGTCGCTCCGCCAGCGAAGGTGATGGTGTTCACCGGCAGACCCGTGAGCGGGTTCCACGCGTAGGTGTAGAAGTTGTTGCTGCTGAAGTTGGGATAGCCGGCCGGGGCCGCGAATGTCCTATCCTTCGGCAGCGCGTCGAATGCGTCGACGGGCGCCACGAGCCGCACCTTGTCGGCCGGGGCATTCAGGGTGTAGGTGAGGACTGGCGACGGGTTCGGCGGAGCGCCGCCGATGATCGCCACCGATGCCTTGTCCACGCCCTGCAGCCACGGTAGGACGAAGTTCGGGCCAGTGACGGGGTTGTAGACCCCGGTCCGCGGCGCTTCGGCGCCGGTAGTCGTCACGACCTGCACCGTGAAGGTGTAGGCGGTGTCGGCCGCGATCTGGTCCGCGGTCACCTTGTAGGAGGCCGAGGACGCGCCCGCGGGCACCGGGTACGCCGGCGCGATGGGCACGTGATCCAGATACTGGACCGGTCCGACCGGCGTGATGATGAGCTGCGTGCCTGCCGGCGCGGGGCCTGCCAGGAAGACGTTCAGTGTGCTGAACGTGCCTGCGTTGCAGCCCCAGGGGCCATTCCCGACGAACGAGCCGCCCACCTGGATGCCGTTGCCGTCGGGCAGCAGCGGGTTGATCTCCAGTGTGGCGGTCGGCGCCGCGATGGCGATGCCGCCGACATCAGCCTTGAAGCCGCCGATCTGCTTGGTCGAGACGGTCTCCACGGCGACCGGGCCGATCGTCGCGCTGGTCGATCCGGCCGGCAGGTTGATGACCTGGCCGACGAACCAGTTGCCGACGGGGTCGGTGTCCGGCAGGCGGGAGACGGTGAACGTCGTTGCCACGCCGACTGGCTGCGACAGCGAGACGGTCAGGGTGACCGCCGATCCGGAGAACGTCGTGTTCGGCGTGAACCACATCGAGGCGTACAGCGCCACGACCTTGATCGGCGCCGTGCACATCGGGTACATGGGCTCGCCAGCGATATCGGCCCACACGACGGCTGTGCACGGATTGGTGTTGGCGTTGAACACCGAACTCCCCGAGTAGCCCATCACGGGCGCCGGGCTGGGCGGGTACGGCGTGAGGCCCGGATGTGCGGGCTGGACAGGCGGCTGGAGCCAGTCGATGGTCTTGCCGCCGACCCGGTTGCCGCGGTTGTTCAGCGTCACGGTGATCGTCGTGGTCCCCGTTCCGGCCTGAACCGCCGTCGGGTTCGCAACGACGGACTTGATCCACGGCATCACCTTGTAGGTCTGGGTGGCGACGACGACCCCGCCGATGAGCGGCGGCTTGGACACGGTCATGCTCGCGGCATCGCCTCCAGCCGCGGACGCGGTCGATGCCTTGACGCGCAGGACGCCCTTGGCCTGGCCAGGATACACGAACAGCAGTCCCTGGGTTGGGCTGATGGGCGTGAAGCGGAAGTGCGAGCCATCGACGGTGGTGTCCTCGACGTTGTTCGGGTCGTTGAACGCCAGCGTGGCGGCCGGGCTGTTGATCGACACCACGTACAGCGCGCCGACCGTCGGGGCAGGCGAGGCGAGGACGAAGTCCCAATCCGACTGGACGCCGCCACACAGGATCGTAGGCGGCGCCTTGGGCGGATCGGTGCTGTCATCCGCGTCGCGCGCCACGAGCCGGCCGTTCGGCTGGGCACTCGTGCCGCCGCGCGCGATCACGAGCACGCGGATCAGCTCACCGTTGTAGTCGAACGTGATGTAGGAGGAGCCGGCTGCCGCGGCCGCAACCTGGACGTTCAGTGGCACCGGTACCGGGTTCGGCAGCGGCGCCACGATCGCGGCCTTGCCTCCCACCATCACGGAGCCCACGACGGTGAAGTTGGCGTTGGTGCTCTCGATGAACACGTAGTTCGTGTTGGGGTTGCCGGTCGCCTGGTACGGGCTGCGCGTGGGCAGCGGGCCAGGCGTCGGAACGGCCGTCCGATCCGAGATGGTCAGCGTGAAGCTGGCCGTCGGAGGCGGCACGGCGCCGAGGGAGATGGTCCTGGTCGGAGGCGCCACGCTGAAGGGCATGCGTGTGGTTAGCCGGCAGCCGTCGACGGTGCCATCGGCCTCCTCGATGGAGGCAGCGATATGGGTAACGCCAGCGCCCTTGGTGATGCCGTTCGCCGCGATGATCGCGCCTGCGCCGAGCGGCTTGCCATAGGTGATGGCGTCGAGGAGCAGCACATCGTTCGGTGTGGTGCTGCGCCACATCACGCCCCGGGACACGAGTGTCGGCGTGGTGGCAGTGCCGACGACGCGGACGACGCCGCAGTCATCGACTGCCGCGCCGTAGGCGAGCGTGTCGCATCCGGGGAGCGCCGCGAGCAGAGTCGTGCCGGTGGGGGTGGCCAGGAACGGCTTCATGAGCCCTCCGCCCATGTAGGCGCCGACGATCTCCGCGGTGTCGGTGATGCCGAGGGCCACGCCGGGCCAGGGCACGCCAGCGACCGGTGCGGCTACCCAGGCGTTCAGGTCGTAGATGCACGCGTTCCAGTTGTAGTGGCCGACTGCGATGCCATACGGCCCCACGTTGTTGATGGCATAGGCGGCGCTGGGGTTCGGGTCGCCCCAGGGAACGCCCGGCATCAGCGTGAAGGAGTTCCATCCCCACGGATCCCACGCGCCCGCCGACGGATTCGTGAGTGTGCCGGGGTTAGCGGCCCAGCCCACCACGATCCTGTGGTCGTTGATGCCATATGCGCCGCTCACGTAGGTGTCGGCAACCGCGTTCAGATCGGTTAGGCCGCCGGGACCGTTGAAGAGCGTGGCGAGTTCGTACTGGTAGCTCGTATACGACGATCCGACGATGTCGCCTGCGCTGTTGACGCCCCACGCCTTCGCGAGCTGGCATTCGCCCCCGAAGTAGGGATCGGTGAGCACGCCGAGCATACCTAACGGGCCGCCGATTGGATAGCTGAACGCACGATCGATGGACTGGTCTGTGATAATGGCGGAGTAGCCGGCCGCGCCGGTCCCCACCAGCATGCCGCCCTTGTTGACCGCGAGGGCGTTCATGTACTTGCCGGGATCCACGATGAACCAGCCCGTTGCCTCCTGGAACTGGATGAGCTGCGCGTGGGCAGCCATCACGCTTCCGAGGAGGAACAGCGCCCCGGTCAAGCAGACCCTTGCTCCTAGACTTCTGGGTCTCATTGGTATAGCTCCTCTGTGGGCTGACACAGTGTGCTGCGCTCCGCGATCATGCGCGGGTGCAGCCTATACGGATAGGATGCGGGTGGCGCGCCGGCGCTGAATGAAAGGGGGGCGCCCAGTTCGGGCGGAGCCCCGGTTCGCCGCCGTGTCCATCCGTCGTGCCATGCACCTTCTCTAGCGAGGCCGTGGGCAGGATTGCGCTCTGCCGGCGGCTGGGCAATCACCTCCTTGGTCGGTCCCCGCGTCGGGCTGCTGTCAGCAGTGCCGCGATGGCTCTCCGGCACCGACTCCGGAGTCCCTGTTGCATGGGAGGGCAGGGTGCCGCCGGCGCGCCGGGATACGTAACAGCGCTGAGGCGGCACCACGCGGAGAGCCTTGCCCTCTTCTCCCGCCTAGGCACCCTTGCGTGCCCGCAGGAGAACCTGTGACGCCGCGACAGCGGCTCCGAGGAGCAGAGCCAGGGCAGACGGTTCGGGCGTGGGGTCTTGCGTGGGCGCCTGCGCCCTGCGCAGTTGGAACCACATCGTGGCCTCCCCGATGCCGAGTGGCAGCATGTCCTGGTCGGGGTTACCCCGGCACGACGAGGACAGGACGGCCCAGAAGGCCCCGCCGATGTCGTCGTTCCAACCGGCGCCGAGTGGCCAGACGTTCGTGCCGATGGTTGCTGAGGTGGCGTAGGTGCCGGCCAGCGGAATATCGCCGGCCGCGAGGTCGACCGCGTCCGCCGCCCCAAGGGAGCTGTCGAACTTGATCTGGGCGCTGCTGAAGCTCTGCGGTCCGAGCCCAAAGCTGGAGCCGTAGCCGTCGATCAGGGCCACGTTGTACGCGCTGCTGCCTCCGTTCGGCACCAGCGCGAGGTCGACGTTCGACGGCGTCAGGTCGACCGCGTTCAGCATCTGGACGCTGACCATGACGTCGACCACGAAGTTGTCGTATCCGGGATAGTCCGCGATGTTGAAGCCGGAGGTGTCGAACTTCCAGCCCATCACATTCGGGTCGGCAACGCCGCCGACCGCGAACACCCCCTGAGCGCCCGCGGCGCGGGGGAGTGCGAACATCACTGCCATGCCGATCAGCACGGCAAGACGGCCTCTTGTGTGGCTCATTGCTTCCTTCCTTCGCTTCTCGACGCGCGACGGACGGTTCAAGGCGTCCATCGCTTGGGCGACCGCGCGGCGGACACGGCTGCTGCCGCATTCCCAGGCCACGGCCCCACGATGGCGGGCGATCGCGTACCCTCCGACCGTCCTGCCGCCGTGCTGAGCCCGCTCGCGCCACGGCCGATGGGTAGTAGGTGTGCGACGTTCCTTGGCTCTCCGCTTCTGCCTTTCCCGGTCGCATGGTCGGCCAAGCAATTGGTCCTCGCCGAACCAGGAACCGTGGTATAATGTGAACGCAGGGCTAATGGCGGCCGCCTAACGCACGGCCGGCGCTGGCTTCTGTGGGCCACGGTAGGATGGGCTTGCTCTGGCCAGAGATCACAGCCCATCCTGCCCCCTTCCCTTCATCCCTTGCCTATGCGTCGCTCCTTCCTCCCTGGAGTCGCTGCTTCGCTCCGCCCCTGCTGTCGTGCACCTCTGGCGCGCGAGTCGCACGAATGGCGGCCGCCTGACGCACCTGTGGCGCGGCATCGGTGGACCACTACGGGAGCAGGCCTGCTCTGGCCAAAGATCACGACCCGATCCCGGACTTCATCACCGCGCGCTGCCGGCGCGGCCAGACACACGAATGGCGACCGTCTGACGCGCACCAGGTGCTGTCTCCGTGAGCCATGCGGTGGTCGGGCCTGCTCTGGCCAAAGATCACGACCCGATCCCGCTAGTTGGTGCGTCTGTCGTTCGTTCCTTACTGCCGAGGGCTTGCGAGCGCCATCAGGGCGCTGCCCGCTATGCTAGTCTCGAAGCGCGCGGCGCCCGAGGCGTGGCGGTGTGTCGGCGTGGCAAAGCGGTGGGGTGGGGGGATCGGCGGTGAGATGCAGCACGGCGCGTCTCGGTGCGCTTCAGGCACGGGGGCGCGCCGCTCATGCGGGATCGGCGGAATGACCAGTACCCACTGAATGGCATTGCATACACCGTGCCAATCACGCAACTGCGCGTGATTGCGGGGCGGTGTGTTGTGGCTGGGGCGTTCAGGTGCGTGCGGCGCAGGCAGTGAGGCGAGGGGATTCGTGCGGCTGGCGGACGGGGCGACGCAGCGCGCCAGTACGCTTCGGTCAGCGGATGGCGGACACAACGTGCAGCGAGGCTGATGCACGTACAACGGCTGCAGCGAGGGCACTGCGGCCGTTGCGTCGCCAAGTACCGGGCGATGCGGGACGTAGGGGGAGGCATCCCGTTCTCCCAGATTTGCTCACATGCGTGCGCGCTGCCCTCTCGGGCGCTGCTCTGCTTGATCCCGCGTGGCCTGTGCTGCCCACGTGCCGGTCAGGAGGTGCCGCTATCGGCACGCCGCTGGCCGACCGGGCCAGCACTCGCTTCGGGCCGCACGGAGGATCCGTCGCTGCGACAGAGGCTATGTTCGCACTATACCAGCACTTGTGCCAGGTGTCAAGGTATAGCGAGTCGGGAAATGAATACCAGCGGACAGGCAGGCAGAAGAGCGCGCGGCCGCCGGTCTCCGCCAGGGCGGGGCATCGTCTCGGTGCGGCGCTAGTCGGTCTTCACCAGAACGATCTTCTGCCCGCAGGTCCGGTGCCGACGCCCGGTCCACGAGGCCGGACTGCCGGTTGAGAAGAGCTTGCCGCAGTGGGGGCACCTCAGCCACCCGTTCGGCTGCACCGTGGCTGACATCGGCTCGCGGTCGTCCGGCCACATTCGCACCACCTCGCCCGATGTGAACGAGCCGTTGCACACACCACAGCCTACCAAGGCAAGCACTCGGCGGCCCTCTATCTCGCATTCCTCACACCAACTGCCCAAGCCGTGGCACTTGGGGCATTCGGCGAGGACCAGTGGGTTGTGGTCGTTCTGGTCCGTGAAGTACTGACTGGCGTCGATCGCTCGGAGCACGTCGCACTTGCGCGGATGGTCCCACCGTGGTTCGGGTGACGGCTCAGACACGCCAGACCGTTTGGGCTTCCACCACAGTCGCATTGTCCTGGCCTCTGGCTCCAAGATGCCGTCAGTGGAGAACGCCCATCGCCGCGAGGTGCTCGCGCACGGCCGCCTCGCACGCTGCGGGGTACTCCGCGCCCAGAGCCTCGCACGCCGCACGCGCGTCCGCCGAGAACGCGTCCAGCTCCGCCGCCAGCGCCGCGCAGATGCTGTCGAGCGTGGTCGCGCCGAAGTAGGCGAGCATGGCCTGCTGTTTGGCGGCGGGCAGGTGGCGCACGTCGTCGAACGCCCAGCGCCCGGTCATGGCGGGGTACAGCGCGCGCAGGACCTGGACATGACCGTTGAACAGTACAGCCTGCACGTAGAGCATCTTGTACAAATTGCCGCGCCGGTAGTACTTCCCGTCGAGGTAGGCGTAGACCCACCAGTGGTCGATCCAGCGCGCCAGCCCGGCGGCGTCGAGGGCGGGCGGTTCCGCCGGCGGGCCGGCCTCGGCCAGGATGCCGGAGTGGTCGAAGAGCACCCGGTCGGCGTGCATCCCCGCCGAGCGGAACACGCTCTCCGCCACGACCTCGAAGTCGCAGAGCAGCACGTCGCCGCCCGGCCCGCGGAAGAGGAACGCGTGGTTGCAGTAGGCAGGCGCCTCGCCCTCCGGCAGCCACACCTCCACGCGCCCGCACAGGCGCTCGCACACGCCCCGCAGCTCGTCGCGCACCTCCTCGTGGCACTCGTCGCGCACCACGACGCCCACGTCGACGTCGGAGTAGGCGTCGGTTTCGCCCCGCCCGATCGAGCCGTGCAGGCACATGGCCAGGCAGCGCGGGTCCTCCCGGTAATGCTCGACGAGTGCGTCCAGCGACGCGAGCAGATGCGGATGCAACGGTGCGTTCCTCCTTACGATATCCAGGCCATTTCCATGTCGACCACGAACCACTCGTCGCCGATCTTCTTCAGGTCCACCAAGAAGCCGTCGCCGTTCAGCCCGCCGGAGCGCCGGCAGATTCCGGTCCGTGCGGTGCGGCGGCCCGGGCCGTACTCGATGAGCGGGGCTTCGGGCCGCTCGAAGTCCGCCGGGGCGAAGTGGAGCATCTCCGCGCCGCCGCCGTATACGGCGCGCAGCCCACTCTCGTCCTTCTCCTTGGCCCACATCAGCGGCGCGCACCCACCGTACAGCTCGAACGGCTTCACGTTGGCCGCGGAGAGCACGGCCGGGCCGTCCCAGTCCTCGCCGAAGAAGCGGGCGTCCAGGCACGCGGCCATGATCTTCTCGTCGTCGCCGAGGGCGCGAGGGGCGGCGTTCGGGCACGGGTCGACCGCGTCGGGCAGCCCGTCGCCATCGGTGTCGGCCTTCCTTCGGTCGGTGCCCAGGCGCTTCTCGACCAGGTCGGTCAGCCCATCGCCGTCCGTGTCCCGCCGAATCGCCGTATCATCGGGCAGGGCGCGCACCCAGCCTCCCTCCAGCAGCTTCTTGACGGGCATCCCGCGGAACGCCGCCGGCGCCGGGTGGTTCCAGGTGGGTTCGGTCCAGATTCCGGTGAAGATCGGCCGACCCCACTTGTTGCCGATCCTCTCGACGATGAACAGGTCGCTGTAGTTGCCCAGCACGCCGCTCTCGAAGAGCATCCACGTGCGGCCCTTCGCGTCCGTATGCGTGCCCCGCTGGCGGCGGGACGGCATCTGGGCGATGTCGATGCGGCCGTACCACGCCTCTTGGGGCGCGCGCTTGCGCCGGGCCGCGCGCACGGCCTCGACCCCCTCCTCGCCGCCCGTGCCGGCCAGGTGCGTGAAGGCCTCGTAGCGCCAGGCGTAGGGGGCCTTCGGGTCTCGCAGCGCCGCCAGCATGAACGCGACGCCCTCTGGATGCGACGAACGCGCGACCGCCGAGAGGGCCGGGCTGCCGCCTCGCTCTTTCTGGGGCAGGCGCTTCAGCGACGCGACCAGTGCGGGGATGTAGCCGGCCGGGTCGCCCTTCTTCTGCAGGATCTGCTCCAGCTCGCCGCGCCAACTGGACCGGTCGCCCAACTCGCTCAGGGCGGCGACGAGGGCGGCGGTGTCGGAGCGCTCGCACAGAGCCGTCAGGAGCGGCCGGGAGGCGGACATCAGCGAGTAGAGATGCGATCCGGCCCGGCCGCGCGATCTACCGAGGCGGTCGTACTCCTTGGCCCACGCAACGTACCGGGCGAGCAGCGGGCCGAATGCGTAGGGCTTCAGCCCCTGGATCTGAAGTCGCTCGGCGTTGTCGAGGTGCTCGAAGTGGGCGGCGAGGTTCTCAGCGAGCTTCCGCCGTCCATCGGCTGTTGCCGGCAAGGGCGCGAGCCGTCCGGGGCGGTAGCAGAGCACGCGGTCGCCGTCGGACGTCACCACGGTTCGCGGGGCCGCGAAGTAGGCCGTCCCGGTGAACGGCTCCATCGCTGCCCATTCCTGCTTGCCCGTGACGGTGACGCAGAGGAACGGCCTGCGTGCCACCCACACGCGCTTGCCGTCGGTGATGGTAGGCTCGCCGTTGTCGGCGCTGCCGTATGACGAGTTGCTGTCGGCCAGCGGGAGGCGCCAGAGCTGCTTGCCGCTGCGAGCGTCTCGCCCGACGAGGTCCTTCCCCTCCTGGCCGACCAGTAGCTGACCGGCGAGGCCGTACTCCTGCGCGGTACCCTTGCACGCCCACACGGTCTTGCCCGTGCGCACGTTCACACGCCGCGTGTCGTCGCCGAACACGATGATGTCCCCGCCCATCACGGGGCCGACGTGCAGCCATGAGTGCCTCGTCTGCCGCTGCCAGAGCGCGTGCCCCGTGCTCTGGTCGAGTGCCATCTCCGTGTACCGGTGTGCGTGGATGTCCATCGGCATGCCGTCGTCGCACCGAGCCACATAGAGCAGCCCAGGGACGGCAACGACGTCCGCGCCGCTCCGCTTGCCGGACAGGGACAGATCCCTCGCCCACAGCGCCTTGCCGATCGCCGCGCCAATCGCGTGAAGCTCGCTGGACTGTGTCAGCGCGAGGAGCCGGTCGCCGCCAGCAAACAGGCGCGTGACGGTGCGTTCCAGGGAGCAGACGACGCGCTGCTTGCCCGTCGCGGCGTCGATGGCCACGATCTCCGTACCCTCGCGGCCAGCGAGTGCCGCGTAGATGGTCGCATTGGCCAGCGCCGCATCGGCCACGCCGTTCTCGGTGTCGATGCGCCAGAGCGCCTTGCCATCCACCAGTGCAGCCGCGCCGACGCACCCCGCGCCACGGTAGAGCACCACGCCGTCGCGCACCGCGATCACGGCAGCGTTCTCGCCGGCCATGACCGTCCAAGTGCGGACAAACGGAGGTCTGGGGAGCTGCGGGGACGCGGCCTGCAGCGACAGAGCGAGCGCGAGTATGTGAACGAGGTTCATCTCAGAACCCTCCTACGCCAGCGTGATGCAGTCGCTTTCGCCGCCGCCGCGCGCCACTCCTGCGCCACACGCAAGAAGGGGCCGGCAGCCCCTCGGCCACCGGCCCCCAAGTCCCAAGTCCCAGCCCCCGCCGTTACAGCGGCAGCTTCTGCGTCACGCCGGTGTCCGCGGCGCGCTTGCCGGCCTCCAGGATCTCCTGGGCGTCGCGGCTCACCTCCATCGAGCAGAAGCCCTGCACTGGCTCGCCGGTCTCGATGCAGTGGATCAGGTACTCCGGCCCGTGGCGGAACGGGGCGGCGGGCTTCTCCGCGTCGATCGTCACCGGCTCCTGGCCCGGCTTCTGCAGGATGAGCGTCTTGCCACCCGTCACCGCGAGGCTGCCCTCGGTGCCGTACGCGATCGGGTTGGGCGCCGCGTAGCCGACTGTCTGCGTCCAGCAGGCTTCGGCCACGCCGAACGCGTTGGCGTACTTCATCAGGATGATTGCGTTGTCATCCGGGATCGGGTAGTCCTTCACGAACACGCCGCGGAAGCCGGTGACCTCCTTCGGCAGGCCCATGAACCGGGCGCACATGCCCGCGGAGTAGCAGCAGTAGTCCATCAGCGCGCCCGCGCCGTTCAGCTCCTCGTCGTAGAGCCACTTCCAGAAGTGCGGATCGCAGCCGATCTCCTTCGGCCCGTTGTGCGCGCTGCGCTGCTTGAAGTAGATCAGCTTGCCGATCTCGCCGGCCAGGATGCGCTTCTCCATCGCCTGGATGGACCACTGCCAGGCGGTCGGCCAGTTGATCATCAGCTTGATGCCGGCCTTCTGCGCGGCGGCGACCATGCGGTTCGCCTGGTCCAGCGTGGCGGCCATCGGCTTCTCGCTGATGACGTGGATGCCCTTCGCGGCGGCGGCCTCGACGATCTCCGCGCCGCGGGCGTTCTCGGCGGCGGCCTGCACGATGTCGAGGTCTTCCTTCTCGATCATCTCCTGCCACGAGTTGTAGACGCGCGGCACGCCGAAGTCGCGCTGAATGCGCTCGCGCAGGTCCTCGTTCACGTCGCCCGCCGCCACCAGCTCGGTGTTGGGCATCTCCTTCCAGTGGTGCAGCTCTCCCCAGACGTGGTCGTGAACCATCGCCGCCACGCCGACCTTGTAGGTCTTCGCCATATTGGACCGTCCTCTCTCTACCGAATGGGCCGGCCGCGGGGCCGCCCGGGGTCGCGCTTGAGCCCCCGAACGCCGCGGGAGCACAGCCGTTCCGGCTGGTGCAGGATCGTTCGCCGCCGGGCGCGCCGGAACCTGCCCTGGGCACACGGTACAATGCCGTCCAAAGGGGGGCGGGATGACTTCGAAGATCGTGGTGCGGATAGCGGGGCGCGGGGATGCTCCTCACATGGTGGAGTTCAACGCGGCGATGGCGCTGGAGACCGAGGACCTGGCGCTCGATCGGGCGACGCTGCTGGCGGGCGTGCAGGGCCTGTTCGAGCGGCCGGAGCACGGCTACTACCTCGTCGCGGAGATCGGCGGGGCGGTCGTCGGCGGGCTGATGGTGACGTTCGAGTGGTCCGACTGGCGCAACGGTGTGTTCTGGTGGGTGCAGAGCGTGTACGTGCGGCCGGCGCACCGCGGCCAGGGCGTCTACCGCGCGCTGTACGGCGAGGTGCGGCGGCGCGCCAAGGAGCACCCCGATGTGTGCGGCCTGCGCCTCTACGTGGAGAAGGACAACCGCCGCGCCCAGGCTGTCTACCGCAAGCTGGGAATGGAGGAGACGCCGTACCGCCTGTATGAGGAGTCCTTCGTGCCGCTGCACTGAGCCGCGCGCATGCCGCAAGCGCAGTCCGACCGTCGCCGGGAGAGGGGGCTATCCGATGAACCTGAGTACGCTGGTCGTGCCGATACTGGCCGTGCTGTGCCTGACCGCGAGTGCGAGCGCCCAGGTGACGACGCTTCTCAAGGCCGGCCCCTTCGACGCCGGGCTCGCAGGCTGGAAGCACCGCGGCGAGGCTGAGTTCGCCACCGACCCCGCCCAACTCCACGACGGCAAGCTGCCGGCCCGCATCGTCATCGCGCCGGGCGGCAGGCTGGAGTACCAGCAGATCTACCAGGACTTCACCAAGGACGTGCTGCCCGGCGACCAGATGGAGGCGTCGGTGTGGGTGCGGTCGAAGGACGTCGACGGCGGGCCCGGCGCGTACATGGCGCTGGAGTTCCTGGACGCAAAGGACCAGCGCGTCGGGATCGCGCACAGCATCTCCGGGCAGACGGTCGGCGCGAAGGACTGGCAGTTCCTCACGGCATCCGGGCAGGCGCCGGACGGCACGAAGACGGCGCGCCTCAGCGTGATTTTGCACGCGCACGGGACGGCCTGGTTCGCCGAGCCCCAGTTGGTGCGCACCGGGCGCGAGACGCCGTGGCCCGACCTCGGCAGCTCGGTCCGCAAGGTGCGGGTCGACACGCGCGACGTGGTGCTGGCCCGCTTCGGCGGCGTGGGCTTCCACGCGTTCCAGCAGACGTTCCCCGCGACGCAGGAGGAGATGGACACCGTCATCTACAAGCGGTGGCGCGAGCTGAACCCGCGGTTCGTGCGCCTCAACGATGACTGGGACTACGACAAGGCGCGCCTGGACCGCATGGCCGATCACATCGCGCGGATGAAGGAGACCGGCACCGAGGTCTACATCACCACCTGGAACCCGCCTGACGTGAAGACGCCGGAGGACATGAGCCGGTGGACCCGCAAGGTCGCGGACAACCTGGAGTACCTGATCCGCACGAAGGGGCTCACGAACATCCGCTGGTACTGCATGACGAACGAGCTGTCGCTGAGCGGATGGGGCACGCTGGTGAACGACCTGGCGCGCTTCAAGGAGTACCATGTCGCGCTCGCAGCGGAGCTGAAGCGGCGCAACCTGCCTGTCGGCCTCCTCGCCACGGACGCGTCGCCAATCGACTATTGGCAGACCATCGACTGGGCCGCCAAGAACATGGACGACGTGACGGCCGTCTACGGCGGGCACCACTACATCAACGACCGCGCCCCCGACGATGAGCGCCTCTATCCGTGGTTCCTCAGCAAGCTGGAATGGGCGACGGGCATCGCGCGGGCCAAGGGCAAGGACTTCATCCTCGGCGAGTTCGGCAGCAAGCAGGACGGCCGCACGATCGACGGCAACAAGATGGACGTGTGCATCTGGTATGGCACGCCCGAGGAGCCGAAGGTCGGGCTGCAGCTCGGCGACGCGGTGATCGCGGCCATTAACGCAGGCGCCTACGCGATGGGCTACTGGACGTTCATGGACCTGCCCGACGACTTCGCGAAGGGCTACCTGAACAAGTGGGGCCTCTTCAAGAACTCCGGACCGGACCGCTCCACTCGCACCGTCTACAACGCCTACGCGCTGCTCACCCGCTATCTGCGCGGCCCGGGCACGGTCTACCGCGTCGCTTGCGCCGACCCGCGCCTCCGCGTCGCGGCGCTCCGGCACGAGGGCGGCAAGACCTGGACCATCGCCATCGTGAACCGCAACAAGGGGGAGACCCCGGTAGAGGTGGCCGTCGCGGGGGCATCGGTGAAGGGCAGGTTCCGCAAGTACGTCTACGACCCGGCGCACGTGG
The DNA here is from genome assembly GCA_964519955.1 of uncultured Chthonomonadaceae bacterium. Taxonomy (GTDB): domain Bacteria; phylum Armatimonadota; class Chthonomonadetes; order Chthonomonadales; family CAJBBX01; genus CAZFLM01. The sequence goes on from CAZFLM010000029.1 coordinate 74,075, forward strand.
AGCTGAACCCGTTCGGCGACTTGCCCGGGCCCAATGGCGTCGTCTCGGTCGAGGGTGGGAAGCTGGCCGACCGCGTGGCCGAGAACACGCTGACCGTCTACACGTCCGCGTACACCGACACGCCGCCCGCAGCCGTGAACGGCCTCTCCGCCGAGCGCGGCCAGGACGGCGTCACGGTCCGCTGGCGCCCCGGCCCCGCCGAGAGCATCTGCTACTACCGCGTCTACCGCTTGGCGGAGGATGGCAAGCGCACGCAGATCGGCTCGACTGTCGCGGCCAGCTTCCTCGACCGCAGCGCGCCGGCGCGCAAGGTGAGCTACCACATCGTCGCGGTCGACTTCTCGGGGAACGCGAGCAGGTAGGGGGAGGGGTGGGGGTGCGCGGGTGGGCGTCGGGGGATGAATCCCCCGCCTGGTGGGCCTTCGGCCAAGCGTCCTGCGGACGCGTCGGAGGCGGTCGGTGGCTTGCCGCACGCGGGTGGGCGTGGGGGGGTGAATCCCCCGCCTGGTGGGCCTTCGGCCAAGCGTCCTGCGGACGCGTCGCAGGCGGTCGGTGGCTTGCCGCACGCGGGTGGGCGTCGGGGGATGAATCCCCCGCCTGGCGGGCCTTCGGCCAAGCGTCCTGCGGACGCGTCGCAGGCGGTCGGTGGTTTCCGGCACGCGGGTGGGCGTCGGGGGATGAATCCCTCGCCTGGCGGGCCTTCGGCCAAGCGTCCTGCGGACGCGTCGCAGGCGGTCGGTGG
>CAZFLM010000030.1:0-4667 GCA_964519955.1 uncultured Chthonomonadaceae bacterium
CAGACCGGTCGCTCACGCTCCCGGCTCGGAACGTTCGTCGCGTCAGGTAGAGGGTGCCGAGCCGCGACCGTGAGGGAGCGGTCCGCCGGAACAGGCGACAGCCCGGCGCCAAGCCGAACACGCCTGCCGACTACAGCAGACCGGTCGCTCACGCTCCCGGCTCGGAACGTTCGTCGCGCAACGCACGCGGTCCCGAGGCGCGACGGTCATGGAGCGCGTGACCGCTCTGCGTGCGACTGCCCATGACCCATGCCGTTCTCTGTGCCCCCTCCGTGGGCTCTGCGTCTCTGTGGTGAGCCCGCCGTTGCCGTGAGCACTGCCGACCAACGATTGGATACGACAATGACCGATACGGACCAAAACCCCGACCTCCGCGCCTCCGTACTCATCGAGGCACTGCCGTACCTGCGCCGGTTCCAGGGCCAGACGCTGCTGATCAAGTACGGCGGCAACGCCATGATCGACGAGAACCTGAAGCGCCAGGTGATGCAGGACATCGCGCTGCTGCACTACGTGGGCATCCGGCCCATCCTGGTGCACGGCGGCGGGCCGGAGATCAGCTCGCTGATGAAGCAGATGGGCCACGAGCCCCACTTCGTCGGCGGCCTGCGCGTCACCGACGCCGCGACGATGGAGATCGTCGAGATGGCGCTGGCGGGCAAGACGAACAAGGGCATCGTGGCGCTGCTGAACGGGCAGGGGGCGCTCGCGGTTGGCCTCAGCGGGAAGGACGCGAACCTGATCGTCGCCCAGAAGCTCGAGTCGCCGCGCGGCGATCTGGGCTTCGTCGGCGAGATCGTCAAGGTGAACGCCGAGCTGCTGAAGCTGCTGGCGGACAACGGCTACGTGCCGGTCATCTCCTCGGTGGCCATCGGCGAGGACGGCGAGTCGTACAACGTGAACGCGGACCATGCGGCGGGCGCCATCGCGGCGGAGGTGGGCGCGGCCAAGCTCATCGTGCTGACCGACGTCGAGGGTGTGTACCGCGACTTCTCGGACAAGGCGTCGCTCATCTCTGAGCTGACGCTGGACGAGGCCCGCGCGATGATCGCCGACGGCCGCGCGGAGAAGGGCATGATCCCGAAGCTGGAGGCCTGCATCATGGCCGTCGAAGGCGGCGTAGAGCGCGCCCACATGATCGACGGGCGCCGGCCGCACTCCGTGCTGGTGGAGGTCTTCACCGACGCCGGCATCGGGACGATGGTGAGGAAGTAGGCGCAGGCAACGGAGCGGCGGTATGATGGGTGCAGGGAGGTGATGTGCGATGCAGCTTGAGGAGTACTTCGAGTTCCTCGCGCCGACCGATATCCGGGTCAAGGGCACGCGCATCGGCCTGGAGACCGTCCTCGGCGACTACCTCGGCCACGGGGCCGGCGCCGAGGAGATCGCCGCTCGCTACCGCTCACTGAGCCTGGAGCAGGTCTACGCCTGCCTGACCTACTATTGGCGGCACCGCGAGGCCATGGACGGGTACCTGTCCGCGGTCGACGCCGAGATGGACCGGCTGAGGCAGGAGCAGGAGGCCAACCCCGGTGAGGGGCTTTTGCGGCTGCGGCACATCCTGGCCGAACGCGCCCGGGTCGTCGCATGACCGGGTGGTGTACCTGCCGCTGAGGCGCTGACCGCCGGCGCGCGCCGGCATCGGGACGATGGTGAGGAGATAGCCGCAGCCTACGGAGCGGACTACCGATGGGTACCGAGGTCGCTGGGGCTGTACTGATGGCGTTGATCCTGCTGCTGATCGTCCTGGCGGTTGTCGGAGGGATGATCTACGGGGCAGCGGGCCTGATCGCCGGGGCGGAGAGCGCGCGGAGGCTGCGGCTGCTCTCGAGGGCCAGGCGGGCCGACACGCGCGAGCGCTTCGTCCGGGGCATGGCCAGCGCCGGCGCGCCCATCCGAGTCGCCGAGGAGACCTTCCGCTACGTGGCGGAGGACCTGGGCGGCACCCCGTACTACCCCGTCTATCCCACCGACTCCCTCAGTGACATCTATGGCGTCGGGCGCGCCTTCGGCACGGAGCTGGAGGACGTGCTGCGCGAGGTGACGATCCGCTGCGGCGTGCCCATCCAGGTGAGTCAGGTGAAGTGGCCCCCCATCGTCACGGTACGCGACCTGGTGCTGGCCGTCGCCGCGGTGTACCGGCAGGAGATGGCGAACCGCGAGACGGGGCACTTGCTGCGCCCGGCCGACGCGCCTCCGGATTACGACGCGCTGCTGCGCCCTGCCAAGGCCGTCGACGCCGCAGCACTGGTGCGGCCCGCCGAGTCGCCCACGGACGACGGTGCCGATAGGTAGGTTTTCGTCCGGCAGCCCGACGGTGTTCTGAACGAAAGCGATCTGGAGCACGTCGAATGGCCGACCCGAGTTCCCACGATGGGACGTTATGGTACGCATTGCTGGACGAGGAGTCCCCGCGATTCGTGCGGGTCGGCCCGTTGGGCGCGCAGCCTGCCGAGGATGCGGACGGCACCGAGACCGTGACGCCCCGCTCGCCGATCGGCGAGGCCCTGCTGCGCGGCCGGGCAGGAGACGTGCGCGCGGCCCGGGTGGAGGGCGACCTCCTCAGGCTGGAGGTACTCGCCACGCACCCCGACCAGCGCCCCCAGGTGGAAGAGGCCTGGCGGATGGAGCAAGCGGGAGACTACGCCGGGGCCGCCACGGTCTACGCCTCGATCGGGAACCACGCATCGGCGGGCCGGCGCTTCGAGCGAGCCAGAGACCTGCGCTCGGCCGCGGCCTCCTACGAGCGCGCCGAACTGTGCGCCCTCGCCGCGCAGGCTTACGCGACCGCAGGCGACTGGGCCAGCGCCGGCCGGTGCCATGAGCGGGCCGGACACCTTGCTCCCGCCGCGGAAGCCTACACCCGAGCCGGCGAGCATCGCCGCGCCGCCGTGCTCCTCGGGCGCGTTCGCCGCTGGCGCGAGGCCGCTGCGTCGTACCTCGAAGCGAACGAGCCAGGCTCGGCAGGCCGCTGCTTCGAGCGCGCTGGAATGCTGCCCGAAGCAGCCAAGGCCTACCACGCGGCCGGCGACCCGCTCCGCCAGGCCCCATGCCACAAGCGCCTGGGACGGTGGCGCGAGGCTGCCCTGTGCTACCGGCAAGGCGGGGACCTCATGGAAGCGGCGCGCTGCTTCGAGGAAGCGGGCGACATGGGCGAAGCGGCGCTGAGCTACGCCGACGCCGACGCCACATTCGACGCAGCCCGATGCAGGGCGATTGCGGCCGAGGGGGCCGGCGACTATGCAGGCGCTGCGCAGGCCTACGAGGAGGCGGCAGCCAATTCCTGGTGGGGCGCCGAAGCCGAGGACTACACCTCCAGGGCGCAGGCATGCCGCGAGCGCGCCGGCGAGGTCCGGTCGGAGCCGCCGCTCCCATGATCGATCCCGCGCACGCAACCGACCCAGTCTACCTCACGCAGCAGCTCTGGCAAGGAGGCGCGGCCGATCGCCAGGAAGCCGCCAGGAGGCTGGACGCGCTTGGGCCGGACGCCGTGGCCCAGATCGTGGACGCCGCCGCCAGGGAGCACCCCATCACCGCGCCCAAGCGCCTTGCCGCCTGCGCCGCCCTCGCCGCAGCGGGAGCGGTGGCGGGCGGGCGAATCTGGAGCCCGATAGAGGGCGGCCTCGCCGGCGCCACTCTGGGCGCGGGGCTGATGTGGGCAGCCATGCGGCTCGAGGCTCGCGCCGGCTGGCCCTACGTTATTCAGCATCTGGCCAGCCGCGAGGACCGCGAGGTGGTGCGCCGCTTGCTCACCATCGTTGGCGACGCCGGAGCCCCCGAGAACCACCGCAAGGTGGCCGCGCGGGCCGTCGGCAGGCGCCTCCGCCAGATCCCGGCGGGCGCCATCGACATGTCCGCGGACGAGCGGCAGGCCCTCGCCTCGGCCCTCTCGCTTCCCGACGCCGACGCTGTCATCGCGCTCATCCGGGCCGCCGACGACCACGGCGTCGTCGAGGCGACGGACCGTGTGCGGCGCATCGCGCGCGGCCACTGGCGCCTCAACGTGCCCGCCGCCCACCGGGCTCGGGTCAGGGCGGCGGCCGGGCGCGTGCTGCCCATCCTCGAGCGCCTCGAAGGCCTCTCCACCCAGCAGCGAACCTGGCTCCTGCCGGAAGTAGTGCCCCAGAACTGGCGCGAGGCGCTCGTCGCGTGGTTCAGCGGGCGCCGGTTCATGCGCCGCTCGACGCGCGACCAGGTGCGCGATCTGATGCGCCTGCTGGAAGGCGAGGGGATCGGCGCGGGCGCCCGCGCGGCGCTCATCCTCTGGCAGATGGCCCATCGCAACGAGGCGGCAGGCGGCGAAGGCGAGGCGCTGAGCGGTGAGTTCGTCCTCGGCGCGCTGGAGGCCTTCCGCGAACAGGGCGACGAGCGCGTGCTGCCGTGCGTGGAGCACCTTGCCGAGACCGATGCCGTGGACGTGGAGGGCGTGCTGATCCGCGACCTGGCGAGGGAGGTGCTGCCGGTGGTCCGGGCTCGTGCCGAGGAGCAGAAGCGCCTTGCGGCGGAGGCCAGGCAGGCGGCGCTGCTGCTGCGCCCGGCCGAGGCCGACGACGGCGCCACGCTCCTGCGCCCCTCCCAGCCCGAGGAACCGGACACGCTCCTGCGCCCCGCGCCCGAGGTGGAGGGCCCCGCCGACCCGGTGCTGCAGGCGGAGGTGAAGCGCCTGA
>CAZFLM010000030.1:4767-12340 GCA_964519955.1 uncultured Chthonomonadaceae bacterium
CCCGCCAACTCGGCAGCTTCCGCCGCTCGACGCGGGAGGAGGCGAAGCGCCGGCTCGACGAGCTGGGGCCGGAGGCAGTGCCGGGCATCGTCGCCGCGATGACCCCGTCGCCGCTTCGGAGGGCCACCCTGATCGGCGTGGTGGTCGGCTCCTGTGTGGCGTCTGTGCCTGCGTTCACAGTCCTGTGGTACATCCTAGCCAGCCGCGCGCATCTGGTGGTTAACCCGCACGCCCTCACTGTGCCCTGGATCTGGCTCGTTCCGCCGGGGGCCGTTCTCTGTGCCGCCTGTGGCCACCGGCTGAGACGTGGATGGCACCTGCGGCGAGAAGGCCTCGCATACCTGGCAGCGCTGCACGATGAGCGTGCGCTGCCGGCGCTGATGGGGGCTGTGACCGATCCCGAGCGGCCCACCACCGACCAGGCAGTCGCTATCGGCACAGCCGCTCTGCTCGACAGGCTCACCTTCCGCACCGAGGACGATGCTCGAAGCACGCCGCTCTGGAGGGTACTGCGACACGCCGACCCCGATCTCGTCGTCGCTGCCCTCGGCGCCATCGGGCGTGTGGGCGAGGTGGACGCCCTCCAGTACGTCCGGGAACTGGCATCGGGGTCGAACGCGAGGCGGTTCCCCGCGCTGGCCGACGCCAGGGTGTGCGTCGCCGCCCGCGAGGTCCTCCCGATCCTGGAGCGCCTGGCAGCATCCGATACCAGCCAGCGCCGACTGCTGACGCCTGCAGCCGCCCCAGCCGCCGAGGTCCTCCTCCGCCCAGCCCAGCCCGCGGGGGAGAGCGACGCCGCGCTGCTGCTGCGCGCTGCCAACTCCGAGGGGGAAGGGAGCGGCGAGTGAGCGACCCGGTGCTGCAGGCGGAGGTGAAGCGCCTGACCCGCCAACTCGGCAGCTTCCGCCGCTCGACGCGGGAGGAGGCGAAGCGCCGGCTGGACGAGCTGGGGCCGGAGGCGGTGCCAGGGATCGTGGCTGCGATGACCCCGTTCCGCGGCTACTACGTCGTGCGTTTCCTGCTGCTGAGTTCCGTCTCCATCGCGGTATGTCGGTGTGCTGTGCAGCACTTCGTGCCCCACGACGGCATCGTGTCCGAGCTTGCCCTCGCTCTGGCAGGAGGTGTGAGCTTTGTCCCTGCCGTCCGCTTCGAGGTCGTCGCGTGGCGGAGAGCTGCTGCCGAGCGCCTGTCGCAGGTCAGCGATCCGCGGTCGTTGCCAGTGCTCCTCGCCGCCGTAACGACACGGGGATTCGGGACCAGCGTCCAGCGGTCGGCGCGTCAAGCGCTGGTCCGCATCCTGGAAACGCCGCAAGACACTGACGGCCACCTCCCGCCTCTCGCCCGGAAGCAGATCGGCGCCTTGCTCGGATTGCCGCACGCGGATGTCGTCGCCGCCGCGCTGAGGTGGATCGCCCGGACCGGGGCCACGCACCACGTCGACCGAGTGCGAGACATCGCCACGCGGCGGGCGGGCTCCGTGACGCCCGCCTCCAGCGATCCACGCGTCCGTGCCGTAGCGCTGGAGGTGCTGCCGGAACTCGAACGCCTTGCCGGACTGGCGGACACCGAGTCGGTCCTCCTCCGCCCAGCCGACGCCCCCGCCGGCGAGGTCCTGCTCCGCCCGGCCCAGCCCGCGGGGGAGAGCGACGCCGCGCTGCTGCTGCGGGCATCTGGCGCCAACCCAGAAGCAGCCGGACCGGGAGACTAGCGATGGGGTTCCTCCGCGATATCGCCCTGTGGATCAGAGAGCAGCCGGACCCCGGCGCCAGCGTGGCACAACGCGCGGCCCAACTCGCCACGCTCATGACGAGTCCCGACATGGCGGTCCGCATGCGCGCCGAGGTCGCCGTGCGCCGCATGGTCTTCGAGTGCGCCGAGCCGGGTCTGGGGGCGGGCGACTACGACCCGGAGTATGTGCTCGCGGTGATCCACGCCATGGCGGCGCACGGCGACGCGCTGATGCTCCCGTACCTGGAGCGCCTGGCCGGAGCCAAGCTGCGAAGACCGACCTGGGCGCACGTGCGCGAGGCCGCGCGGGGAGCGCTGCCTGTACTGAGGGAACGGATCGAGCAGATGGACCGGCGCGAGGCGGAGGCGCAACTGCTCCGGCCCGCAGAAGCCCCACCCGGCGAGACGCTGCTGCGGCCATCGCAAGCCGCGGATGCGGACACGCTGCTGAGGCCCGGTGACATGACCACACACCAGGAGATCGATCTTGACAAGTCCCTATAACGTAGGCGACCAGAAGCACCCTCTGGGGACGGAAGGCAGCATCGAGCAGAAGGTCGCTGCCATGTGCCGCCTCGTGCAGAGCGGCGAGCGCGGCATGGCGCTTGCAGACGATGTGCTCCGCGGCCTGGTCGGGGAGTATATGAATGACGACCGTGCGGGATGCGTCTACCCGCCGGCACTCGCGGTGGCACTGATCCGGGCGGCGGCTGCGCATGGCGACTCGACGCTTCTCACCAGCATCCAGCACCTGGCGACGGAGAGCCTCCACCACAAGGGGTGGGAGCACGTGCAGGCGGTCGCCCAGGCGTGCCTGCCGATGCTCCTCGAACGAGCCGAGGCACAGCGGGAGCGAGAAGCGCACGACGAGGAGTTGGCGCGGCTGCTCCGGCCGGTCGACGATCCCGCCTCCGAGACGCTTCTGCGGGCGGCGCAGCCCGCCGGCGACGACACGCTCCTCCGGCCGGTCGACCGCCCGGGGGGCGACCCGCGTCCGACGACCCGCAAGGGCCTCCTCCGGACCCTGATGACCTGGCTCAAGGGCTCGGAGGCGCCGCAGCACTCGGAGGAGGAGCACATCGAGAGGCTGCGCTGCGAACTCCGAAACCGCGCCCCGGAGTACGTCCGGCATGCACGGCAGACGGTCCACATGCTGGTCCTGGAGGTCGGCGCCGGCACCGAGCAAGGCCACAGCCTGGAGTACGCGCTCGCGGTCGTGAAGCTCGTGCGCGCCTACGGCGATGCGGGCTTCCTGACGGAGATGCAGCGCCTGGGCGCCCACACGCCTCGTAACGCCCGGGAGGCGCGTATCGTGGCCGCCGCTCAGGCGTGCTGCGAGAGCCTCAGCGTTTCGCTTGAAGCTGAGAAGCTGCGCGACGAGCACTTCGCCGAGGAGGCACGGCGGCTTCTGCTCGGCGAGGTGGAGCAGCAAACGAGCGCCGAGCCGCAGATCTGAGAGACTGACCCGCACCGGTGGAATGCGCTACAATCGGCTAACAACCTGCCACCGCCCTTCCCAGACGGAGAACAACCGTGATCGACTTGCCGCCGCCCAGAGCGATGCTGTTCGATATGGACGATACGATTCTGGTGTTCGACGCCGAATCGGAGGGATGCTGGCGCGACGCCATCGCCGAGCACGCGCAATGGTACGATGGCCGCACGCCGGACCAGGTCCGCGCCGCCATCCGCGAGGTATCCGACTGGTACTGGTCGGACGCGGAGCGGCACCGGGTCGGGCGGCAGGCGCTGCCCTGGGCGCGCCGGCAGATCGTCGCCGAGGCGTTTCGCCGCGTCGGCTTGCCGGGCGAGGAGATGGCGCACGAGGTCGCCGATGCCTACAGCCGCCTGCGGGAGGAGCGGATCCACCCGATGCCGGGCGCCATCGAGACGCTGGAAGCCTTCCGACGCGCCGGCATGCCGATGGCGCTGCTGACGAACGGCCACCCCGACGGACAGCAGCCCAAAATCGACCGCTACGGCCTCACCCGCTACTTCGATTGCATCCTCATCGAAGGCGGATTCGGCTGCGGCAAGCCCGACCCTCGCGTCTTCCGCCACGCGCTGGAGCAGCTCGGAGTGGCCCCCGCCGAGGCCTGGATGGTGGGCGACAACCTCGTGTGGGACGTCGAGGGGGCGCAGAGGGTGGGTATCATTGGAGTCTGGGTCGACTGGCGGGGCCGCGGATTGCCGCCGGACGCCACGGTCCGCCCAGACGCGATCGTCGGCTCCATCGCCGAGCTGCCGCGCCCAGCGTAGCCGAGGCGCGACAGTGATGGAGCGCGTGCCGTTCGCCGCGCACAACGTGCCGCCATGCCAAACCAACGAAGGAGAAGAAGATGGGTACCACAGCGGTTCAATCCGCTTCCCAGAAGACGTTCGACCTCTACGACGCACACGTGATGGGCAACTACGGCCGTCTGCCGGTTGTCTTTGTCCGTGGCGAGGGCGCGCGTCTGTGGGATGCGGAGGGCCGTGAGTACCTGGACTTCCTCTCCGGGCTCGCGGTCTGCGGGGTCGGGCATGCCCACCCGCGCGTGGCCAAGGCCATCGCCGACCAGGCCGCGACGCTGCTGCACGTCAGCAACCTGTACTACAACCCGCTGCAGGGCGAGCTGGCGCGCCGGCTCACCGCGCTGACGGGCATGGATAAGGCGTTCTTCTGCAACTCCGGCGCCGAGGCCAACGAGTGCGCCATTAAGATCGCGCGCAAGTGGGCCAAGCAGCACAAGAGCCCGACCTGCCACGAGATCATCACGTTCAACGGCTCGTTCCACGGCCGCACCATGGCGACGATCACCGCGACCGCGCAGCCGAAGTACCAGGCGTCCTTCACGCCGCTCGTGCCGGGCTTCCGCTACGTCTCGGTCGGCGACCTGGTCACGCTGGACGAGCTGATCGGTGACGACACCGCCGCGGTGATGATCGAGCCGATCCAGGGCGAGAGCGGCATCCAGATCGTGCCGCCCGACTTCCTCAGGGCCATTCGCGCGCTCTGCGACGAGGCGGGCTGCTTGATGATCGCGGACGAGGTGCAAGCGGGCATGGGCCGCACCGGCAAGTTCCTCGGCATGCAGACGGCGGGGGTCGTGCCGGACGTGGTGACGCTCGCCAAGTCCATCGCCGGCGGCCTGCCGATGGGCGCGTGCCTCGCTCGCGGCGACGCTGCCAACACACTCGTCCCCGGCGACCACGCATCGACCTTCGGCGGCCAGTACGTTGCCTGCGCCGCGGCTCTCGCCACGCTGGACGTAATGGAAGACGAGAAGCTCATGGAGCGGGCCGAGCGTGTCGGCGGCTACCTGGTGCGCGAACTCGGCAAGCTCGTCGACGAGATGCCGGACAAGGTCGCGGAGGCGCGCGGCGTCGGGCTGATGGTGGCGCTGGAGCTGAACGTGCCGCGCGCGCAGGAGGTGCGCCCGGCCCTGATGGACCGCGGCATCATCGTCAACGCCGTGGGCGACAAGATCATCCGGATGCTGCCGCCGCTCGTCATCACCGAGGCCGACTGCGACACCGTCGTAGCCGCGATGCGCGACGTGCTGAGCAGTCTGCAGTAGCAGGATCGAGTACCGAGTTCCCCGGCTGCCCCATCGCGCGGCCGGGGAACTCGGTACAACTACCACCAGTCCCGCCTCACGCGAGGTACCCCATGCTCATCTGGCCGCTCATCGCCCTCATCGCCGCGCAGCAGTTTGCCCCCACCGGTCCACCCGATTCGCTCAAGGTAGTGAAGGCCGCCGGCGTCACGTGCCGGGTCATTCGCGTGAACCTGGCCGACCCCCGCGTTCGGGTCACCGTCGAGGTCGCGAAGGGCTTCCCGCGCCAGGCCGAGAGCTTCTCGTCGATGATCTCGCGGGGTCACCCGACCATCGCCATCAACGGCGCCTACTTCTCCAAGGGCAACCTGAAGCCGATCGGCGACATCGTGATCGACGGGGAGATGGTGAACCGCGGGGACATGGGTACGGCGCTGGCCATCACGCGCGACAACCAGGCGGTCATCCGGCGCGTCAAGCAGTGGCATGCGGAAGACTGGACGGGGTACGAGACGGTGCTGGCGTGCGGCCCGGCCCTCGTGGTGGCAGGCCAGCCCGACGCGATGCCGACGGTAGAGGGTTTCAAGGACCCGCATGTGATGGCCGCGACGCCGCGCATGGGCGTGGGTCTGACGGCCTCGCGCGAATTGCTTCTGGTGAACACGCTGAGCGCGGTCAGCTTCAACAAGTGGGCTGAGGTCATGAAGGCGCTCGGCTGCGTCGACGCGATGAACCTGGACGCCGGCGCCTCGCTCGCCATGTACTACCGCGGCAAGACCCTGATCACCCCCGGCCGCCAGCTCACCAACCTCCTGATCGTCTACGTCGACTCCAAGCCGCGCGAGGGTAGTGACGGGGGATCTACGAGCGTGACAACGCAGGCCCCGCCGGCCACGCGCAAGCCGGACAAGAAGGCCCCGCCGATCGGCTGGCCGCCCGCGAAGGAACGCCCCTGATGCGCCGGCTCTACCTGGTGCGCCACGGTCTCGTCGAGAACCCGCTGGGCTGCGAGTATGGCCGCCTGCCGGGGTTCGGCCTGTCGGAGATCGGCAGGGCGCAGGCGGCAGCGTCCGCTCGCTTCCTCGCCTCGGTGCCCGTCGAACGCTTCCACGTCTCCCCGCTGCAGCGCACCCGCGAGACCGCGGCCATCCTGAACGACGGCAGGGGCATTCCCGCTCGCATCGAGGAGCGCATCATCGAGTGGGAGGGGCACGGCCACGGGGAGACGCCGGCAGAGGTGTTCGCGCGCTTCCGCGGCTTCTGGGAGGAGTGGCGGGCCGGCGATGAGCAGGTGGCTGTGGCGGTATCCCATCGCGACCCGATCCGCGGGTTCCTGATCGGCATGTTCCGGAAAGCCGAATGGGGCGAGATGGGCAACCTAAACGTCTTCCCGCTCGACACCGGCGGCGTCTACGTCGTCACGGACGGCCCCGACGGACTGCGTGTCGAGCCCGCCTTCACCCCCTGATCAGCGGGTCGGGCTGAGCATCGGGCCATGCCCCGCCCCGCCCAAGGCCCGGCTTGCCATCGACAGCACGAAGAACACCATCACCACCGCGAGCACTACCATGGCGATGTTGATCCCGATCACCACCCAGCCGCTAACGCGGGCTGTCTTGTTGTCCTGCGTCACCAGGTAGATCGCAAGGCCCAAGGACCCCAGCCAGGACATGATCCCGATTGCGCCACCACCGGGCCCGGGAATGATGAGCCGCACGACATACTGCAAGGCGAACGTAACCCACATGGCCACGATCGGGAACGTGTAGTTCTGCGCCGGCTGCTGGGCATAGGGCAGCATCTGCGGCGGTTGTGCCTGCCACGAGCCGAGCTGGTTCTGGAGGTGGCCGTACGGGCGCGCTGCTGGCGGCTGCGGGGGTACGTATGGCCCAGGTTGAGGCTGTGCTGGGCCCGGGTACACCGAGGGCATGCGCTGGATGTCCATCGGGCGCGTCAGGTCGATGCCGCCGCCCGGGGGAGGCGACGCGGGATACACCGCCTGCGTCTGGTCGATGGGAGGCGGCGGCGCGAAGGCCGTCCGGTACTGGTGTCCGCAGCGGGAGCACATCGTCTCGTTGAGCGGCGCCTGAAGCTGGCATCGCGGGCACAGCTTGAACGGCTCGGCCATCACGAACTCCTTCGATGGGAGAACGATCGCCCTGAGACAGACGTTCGGTCCATGCGCCCGGTTTCGCCGGCCTCACGCCACGTACAGCGTACCGAGCCGCGACCGTGAGGGAGCGGTCTGCCGTATTCGGCGAACACCCACCGCCGCTGGCTACACCGCCTGCCGACTACAGCAGACC
>CAZFLM010000030.1:12440-73928 GCA_964519955.1 uncultured Chthonomonadaceae bacterium
CCGCCGCTGGCTACACCGCCTGCCGACTACAGCAGACCGGTCGCTCACGCTCCCCGCTCGGAACGGTCGTGCGCTACGGAGACGATTCCGCACCCTCGCCGGCGCCGCCCGTGTCTGCCGCCTTCTTGCGCGATGCTCGGGGCTTCTTGAGCGGCGGCGTTTCATCGACCGAGTGCTGCTGCTCCGCGATCGTCCCTGCGTCGACCCGGTACACCTTGGCTTCCTCCACGATGTCCTGCGGGAAAGACTCCAGACTCGTGCACGTCATGAACGTCTGGCACTTGCGGTGGATCCACTTGAGCAGGTGTCCGCGGCGGCCGTCGTCCAGGTCGGACATCACGTCGTCGAGCAGGAGGATGGGTGGCTCGCCGATCTGAGCCTCGATGAGCAGGTACTCGGCCAGCTTGATGCTCAGGACCACCGTGCGCTGCTGGCCCTGGCTGCCGAACGGGCGCGCATCCATCTCGCCGATGAGGAACTGCAGGTCGTCGCGCTGCGGACCGACCAGCGACGTCCCGCGACGCATCTCATCGACGCGCATCTCCGCGATCTGCGCACGGAAGACCTCGGCCACCTCCTCGGCTCGCCTGGCCTCCCCAAGCCGCAGGTTCGGCACATAGCGCACCGTCAGGTTCTCTCGCCCCTCGGTCAGCTTGCGGTGCACCTCGTCGGCCAACGGCGCCAGTCGCTCGATGTAGAAACGCCTCTTCTCGACCAGCGTTGCCCCGTACAGCACGAGTTGCTCGTCCCAGGCCTCCAGACCCGAATTCCGCACCGGGCGCTCTCTCAGGTCACGCAGGAGCCGATTCCGCTGCTCCAGTACCTTGCGGTAGCTCGCCAGGTCGAAGCAGTACTTGGGACTGATCTGCGAGATCTCCGTGCTCAGGTACCGGCGCCTGACCGATGGCTCGCCCGACACAATGCTCAGATCCAGCGCGCCGAAGAAGACCACATTGATCTGGCCGAGCAGCTCCATCACCCGGTCGCGCTTCGATCCGTTGACGCGGACCGCCTTCTTGTCGCCGGGAAAGACGTCCACTTCGAGGAGGACCGGCCCGGTCTTCTCGCGCTCGACCTCAGCCCAGATGTTCGCCGCGGCCGCGGATTGCCGAATCATCTCGGCTTCGCGCGAGGCCTTCAGGCTGCGAGTCGTCGCGAGGAGGTGGACAGCTTCGAGGAGATTGGTCTTGCCCTGGGCGTTCTGTCCGACCAGCACGTTCAGCCCAGGAGCGGGAGATACCACCAGTTCGGCGTAGTTGCGAAAGTCGCGAAGCCGGATGCTCTGAACTTGCATAGGGGCCTATTCCAGACATCCGGATCGCTCACCCGGGTCGCTCAAAGCTCCCTGGTCAACACTCCGAGTAGGGTCTTGTCAGAGTCCTTAAGGCTTATATAAAGAACCGGCAGTGGTAGTGGTGCCTGTGCATGGTGTGCATAACCCGGGATTCGGTGCATTCCCCCTCGTGAACAGGCTCCCGGCGCCCGCTCGCACACCCCGTGCATGGTCCGTGCACTTCCAGCATACCTGCCGTGCCAGGATGCGCAACTCCCGACTTGTGCACCACCGCCGACCGATTCACCAACTCCCCGTGCACCGGGGTGTGCACAACCTCTGCCACATAAGCAGAAGGGCGGGGTATCCCCGCCCTCCGTTGTCTATCGCTCCAAGCGGCCTCGCAGCTCCTGCACCATGGCTCGGAGCGTGCCGTCTTCCAGCAGCATACTTTCGACGCGTCCGATACCTCGCTGCACCGTCGTGTGATCGCGTCCGCCCACGATCTCGCCGATCTGCCCGTACGACATGTCCGAGAGGTCGCGGCACAAGTACATCGCGATCTGGCGGGCGGCGGCGATGTGCTTGTCGCGCCTCGGGCCGCGCAGGTCGTCCGCGGTCAGGTGGAAGGCCTCGGCCACCGTGCGCAGCACCGTTTCCGGCTGTACCCCCTTCCGCCCCCGCACAGGGATCGGCACCTCGATGAAGAACTCGCCCAGCACGTCGTGCGCCATCTCCACGCTGATGGGGGAGCGCATGATCGACGAGTAGGCCACGAGCCGGGTGACCGCGCCCTCCATCGTCCGCACGTTGGACTGGATGGCGCCCGCGATGTAGCGGATCACCTCGTCCGGCACCGCGGAGTCATCGCGCTCGCAGCGCTGGCGGAGGATGGCCTCGCGCGTCTCCAGCTCCGGCGGGGCCACGTCGGCGATCAGGCCGCACTCGAAGCGGGAGCGCAGGCGCTCGTCCATCGCACGCAGCTCGCGCGGGCTGCGGTCGCTGGCGATCACGATCTGGCGGCCGGTCTGGTGCAGGGCGTTGAAGGTGTGGAAGAACTCCTCCTTCGTGCCCTCCCGGCTCGCGATGAACTGGATGTCGTCCACCAGCCACACGTCGACGCTGCGGCAGTTGCGGCGGAAATCGGCAGCCTTCTTCTCGCGCAGCGACGTGACGAAGTAGTGGGTGAAGCTCTCGCCGTCGACCAGGGAGATGAGCGCCTCCGGATCGCGCGCCCGCATGGCGTGGCCGATCGCGTGCAGCAGGTGCGTCTTGCCCAAGCCGGAGCCGCCGTAGATGAACAGCGGGTTGTACTTGCCGCCCGGCGAGTCGGCCACCGCTTCGGCCGCCGTGACCGCGAGCCGGTTGCTGCGGCCCACGACGAACGAGTCGAACGTGTAGTCCGGGTTCAGGGGCAGCGACGGGATGTCGTCGTGGCTCGGGCGGCGGGGCTTGCGTCGAGCAGGCGGCTCAGGCTCCCGGCGGGGCGCGGCGTCCTGCGGATCGTCTCCGACCAGCATGGGCGACGCCTCGCCCGCGATGACCACGTACCGCACGTCGATGGGCACGCCCAGGATCGACTCGAGGATCCCGCGGATCACCGAGGCGTGGCGCTTCTCCAGCCACTCGCGGGCGAACGGACTCGGGACGCCGAGGCAGATCTCGTGGTCGCGGTACGACAGGGGTCGAATGGCGCGGATGTAGCTCTCGAACGTGACTCGGCTGACCTTGTTGGCCAGCGACACGATCGCGCGCTCCCAGGCACGCTTGAGGGCGACGGATCGCTCGTCTTCACCGAATTCGAGTTGTCCGCCTGGCATGCTGCTGTGCCTCTGCGTGCGGCGCGAAGATGCGAACGCGCTTGCGATGGGATGAGTGGTCTGGCTCACGGCATGGGGCGGACAGGCGCGACAGGACGCAGGGCGTCGGGTCTGGGTCTGGGCCTTGCCGGGAGGGTCGGAAGAGAGCGGCAGTGTGCCTCCACCGGTGCATTGGGGCCGCCCGATACGATGGTGCGGCCCCAGGGCAGGATGGCATTATAGCACGGGCTCCGGGCGGCGGCAACGCCGATTCCGGTCCTTTTTCCACAGCCCGGAAGGCGATCTTTGGTGGTCCGAAAAGGGAATGGAGCAAGCTCACTTTGGGGTCCTCCGCGCCCTCTTGGCCGCTCGCTTCGGCCCCTACTTCCCCTTCCACAGACGGATGTACTCGCGGGCGACCTGGAGGTCTTGCATGGCCTCCGCGGCCTCGCACATGGGCTTCCGCTCGCCCTTGATGGCCGCCACGAAGTTGGCCGCCTGCTGGCGCATCGCGTGCACCCACGGCAGCGCCGGCGTCGTCAGCGTGGGCGTCTCGCCATTGCCCGGGTCGGAGTAGATCTCGACCCTGCCGGGCCGGTTGCTGGCCAGCGGCGCGGGCAGCTCCACCTTGATCCAGCCCTTCTCGAACGCGACCATGGACCCCTCTTGCCAATCGATCGTGTTCACGTAAGGGCTCATCTCGATGGTGCCGGTGACGCCGCTCTCCGTCTCGGCGACCAGCAGCACGCCGGCCTTGTCCGCGAAGACCACCTTGTACGGCTCGCCGAGGAGGTAGCGCAGGTAGTTCACCTGGTGGATGTAGTAGTTCACGAACGAGATGTATGCCTCATAGGTCGCGGCGTCCATGTCGGTGGCCGGCGAGTCCCACTGCAGCGGCGGCATCGGCTCGTCCGACGAGAGCAGGTCCAGGAAGCCGTTCGCCACCCAGTCGCCGGCGGGCATCAGGACGCGGACGTAGCGCATCTTGCCGAGGCGCCCGCTCTGCTTCAGCTCCTCGATCTGCTGAACGGCGTACATCGAGGCCGGGTCGCTGCGCTTGTGGTAGCCGACCATGTGCCACGTGCCCGAGGACGCCAGCGCATCCAGAACCTTCTGCCCGGCCTCGATGCTGCCCGCCAGCGGCTTCTCGGTGAACACCGGGATTCCGGCCTTCAGCAGCTCCGGCACCAGCGTTCCGTGCCGCGTGAAGGGCTGGCTCGCCACGATGCCGTCCAGCTTCTCCGCCGCCAGCATCTCCTCGTGGGTGCCGTAGACGCGCGGCACGCCGTACTTGGCCGCCACGCGCTGCGCGAGCCCCTGCCGCAGCTCCGCGATGGCCACCACCTCGCACTCCGGCAGCGTGGCGTAGTTGCGCAGGTGCGCGCACTGGCCCATGCCACCCACCCCGACAAACCCGATCTTGACTCGCTCGGACACGGCTGCTTCTCCTTGCATCGCGTTGAAGGTTGTATCACCACAGAGCCGCAGAGGCCACTGAGGGTGCACAGAGAACGGCTCGGATGCGTCGACCCAGACTCGCCGATGGGCCGGCCGCGGTGGAGGACATCGGCGCGGCGCCACCGAACGTGCGGTCCTGTGGCGAGAGCGCTGCCCTCGCTGCAGTTTCGTGATCGGTCGGCGTGTGCCCTGCCCTAATGTGCGCGGAAGTGCGGTGGGTTGGCTGACCGCAGAGGATGAGAGCGATGGCGGGCTGGAGCCTGGTCGTGTGGAGGATAGCGATGTGCGGAGTTGCTGCTGCGGTCGCGTCGTCGGTAAGTGCGGCGCCGGAGTGGTCGGGGGCGTTCACGATCGCGCCGGTGAGCGCGCCGTCGCTGGTACTCGAAGCCGCCGGCTCCGGCGACGCCGCGGGCGCCGTGGTGTCCATCGCCGATCCTACCGGCAAGCCGAACCAGCAGTGGGTGCTGGTTGCCGACCCCGACGGCTCCTACGCGATCCAGGCCGGGGCGAACCCGGCGCTGGTGCTCTCCGCGGCGGCGGGCGGGGCCGAGAACGGAACGCTCATCGTGCTGGAGGCGGACGCCCGGAAGCCCTGGCAGCGCTGGGAGGTGAAGCGCAACCGCGACAACGGCACGGTCAGCCTGATCCCGCGGCACGCGCCCGGCAAGGGGCTCGACGACTTCGGGGGCGGCAACAAGCCCGGCTCCCGGCAGGATCTGTGGACCTACGACCCGTGGGACGAGCACCTGCAGTGGACCCTGAAGCCGCTGGCGGGAGCGGCGTACCCCGCCGACCTGCCGAAGCCCGGGGTCATCCACGAGCTGACCTTCGCCGATAGCGCCATCTACCCGGGCACGTCGCGGCGCGTGACGGTCTTCGTGCCGGCGGAATACGACGGGTCCAAGCCCGCCTGCGTCTACGTGCGCCAGGATGGCTACAACCCGAGCGAGAAGGGCATGATCGAGGCGCTCATCGCCGCCAAGGACATGCCGGTGACGATCGGCGTCTTCATCCCGCCCGGAGAACTCCCCGCGCCCATGCCCGGCACCCTCGGCCGGCGCAACCGGTGCTTCGAGTACGACGCGGTCGGCGACGCCTACGTGCGCTTCGTCACCGAAGAGGTCCTGCCCTTCGTTTCGCGCAAGCTCGGGCTCAAGCTCTCGTCGAGCGGCAACGACCGGTGCATCGCGGGCTGCAGCAGCGGCGGCATATGCGCGTTCAACGCCGCGTGGGAGCGCCCGGACGCGTTCAGCCGGGTCTATGCCAACAGCGGCAGCTTCGTCGCGTTCCGCGGAGGCCACGAGTTCCCGACGCTGATCCGCAAGGTCGAGGCCAAGCCCATTCGCGCCTACCTCACCACCGGGATGCACGACATGGAGAACTGCGCGGGCGACTGGTACCTTCTCGACCAGGAGATGGACAAGGCGCTCAAGTTCTCGGGCTATGATTACTCCTTCCGCGCGATCGACGGGCCGCACGGTGCGGGCTGGAATCAGTACTTCTGCGAGGCGATGCGGTTCATCTGGAAGGGGTGGCCCGAGCCTGCGCGCGCCGGCGAGAGCGCTCCCCGCGTTCGCGACATCATCCTGCCCGGCCAGGCCTGGGAGCCGGTCGCGGGCGACTTCGCGGGAGCGCGGAGCCCGGTCTGCAACTCGAAGGGCGAGGTGCTCTTCGTCGACGCGAGCGGCCTGACCATCCGGCGCATCGGCGTCGACGGAGCGGTGTCGGCGTTCGCGAAGGCCTCGGGGCGCATCGACGGCCTGGCGGTGGGCGCGAAGGATGAGGTCTACGCGGTCTCGGCCACGACCGGCAAGGTGCTGCGGTTCGATGCGTCGGGGCACGCCTCGACCGTGGCGGAAGGGGTGCGCGGCCGGTACGCCGTGGCGCGGCCCGACGGCAGCCTGTACGTGGCAGGTCCGGGCGCGAAAGCCCGCGATGGCGACTGCGTCTGGCTGGTGAAGGGCGGCCACGCGACGGGGGTCGGCACCGGCCCAAAGCGCGCGACGGGGCTGGCGATCCGCCCGGACCAGTGGCTGCTGGCCGCGGCGGACGGCGATTCGAAGTGGGTGCACAGCTACCGCATTCAGGATGACGGCACGCTCGCGGACCACGAGCGCTTCTACTGGCTGCACGTGGCCGACTGGGACGACGATGCGGGCGCGGAGTCGGTCTGCTACTCCCGCGAGGGCCGCATGCTGACCGCGACGCGCATGGGCGTGCAGGTGAGCGCGGACGACGGCCCGACGCAGGTCATCCTGCCCCTGCCGAGCCGCGCTCGCGTGACCGGGCTGTGCCTCGGCGGCGCGACCTTCGACACGCTCTACGCCTTCGATGCGGCCGGCAAGCTGTGGCGGCGTGCGGTGAGGGTGCACGCCGCCGGCGCCTTCACGCCCTGGACGGCGGCGCCCGGCACGCCGCTGTAGTCCGGGCTACGCTCGAGCGCTGTGGTGGGATGGGCCTCCGTGCCCGTCCAGAGCAACTCATGAATAGGTCGCGCTAGTGCTACTCGTGGCTCGACGGGCCTAACCTGTCTCGCCTGCCCAGAGCGCCCTGAGCGTGCCGGCAAGCTCGGCGTCCACGCCTACCGCGTCGAGGAAGGCCTGCGGCAGCGCGTGGACGCAGAGCTTCAGGGTCGTCACGTCGATGGATGAAGGCTTCGCCGCGGTGACCTGGTCGAGCCCCTGCGCGAGCGCGAGCGACTCGCAGTCGGCGAAGACGGTGCCGTCCAGGCGCGCCCCGGCGAAGTCCGCCCCGCGCAGGGCGCTGCGGAAGAGGATGGCATCCTCCAGGCAGGCATCGCGCAGGGGCACCCGCTGCAGCGTGGCGTAGGACAGGTTGGCCGACTTCAGGTTGGCGCCGGTCATGTCGCTGTCGCTGATGGCTGCGTGCCTCAGGTTGGCCATCTCCAGGTTCGCGGAGCGAAGGCCGGATCCCCGGAGGTCGGCTCCCTCCATCTGGGCGCCAACCAGGTACGCATCGTCGAACGTGGCCTTGGCGGCGTCGGTGGAGTAGAAGTTGGCGCAGAGCAGCCGAGCGCCCGATAGGTCGGCCCCGTTCAGGCACGAGAGTACGAACGACGCCTCCGCCAGGTCCTGGCCGCGCAGGTCCGCGTTTCTCAGGTCGAGCCCCTTGAAATCGTAGCCCTTGAGGCGATCCACCTCCAGCCGATGCATCACCTCGCCAGTCGCCCTGTGCCTGATCTCGATCACGCGGCTTGCTCCTCCTGTCGTACCCGGTTGCCCCCTCTCTTGGCGCCGGGCGGCCGGTGTTCCTGCGAACCCGCCACGGTCGGCCGGCAGGACACGAGCCGCGCCTCGCCGTAGTACCAACGGGACGGAGGTGGCGGCGATGCGAGTGAGACAGGTTCGGGTAGTGCTGCTGTGCGCGGCGGTGCTGGCGGCGGGGCGCGCGGGGGCGCAGGGGGACGCGTTCGCCATCCGGGGCATCAAGGGGCTCTGGTGGGAGGGCATCGAGAAGTACCGGCTGGCCTTGCCGTGGCTGGCGCAGCACAAGCTGAACTTCCTCATGCTCTGCTACAGCTCGTTCCCCGCGAGCGGCTCGGACTGGCGCGCCGACTACACGCCGAAGGAGCTGGCCCAGTTCCGCGAGCTGAACCGGCAGGCGGACGGGCTCGGCGTGCGCACGTGCCTCTCGTTCAACCCCGGCATCTGGAGCAAGCCCCCGCTGACGTACTCGTCGGAGCGCGACTACGGTCTGGCGCTGCGCAAGGTCCGGATGCTGCACGACGTCGGCTTCCGCTGGTTCTCCGTCTGCCTCGACGACATCGGCCGCGAGCTGGAGCCCGCCGACCGGGAGCGTTACGGCACGCTGCAGGCCGCACAGTGCGACTTCGTCAACCGGCTGTGGGCGGACCTGAAGCGCCTCGACCCCGACGCGCGCCTCATCTTCTGCCCCAGCGCCTACACCACCGAGGACGCCCGCGCGCACCAGGACTACATCCGCACCGTCGGCGAGACGCTGGACCCCGGCGTCCTCGTCTTCTGGACCGGCCCGACCGTGTGCTCGACCACCATCACCGCGGAGGACGCCCGCACGTTCGCGCGCTGGATAGGCCGCAAGCCCTTCGTGTGGGACAACTACCCGGTCAACGACATGTTCCCCTGGCGTCCGCTGCTGGCCCCGGTGCGCGGGCGGTCCGCCGACCTGGCAGGCGAGGTGGCCGGCTACCTGGCGAACCCGATGAAGCAGTGGCACGCCTCGACGCTTCCGCTCGCCACGCTGGCCGAGTACCTGAGCGACCCGGCCCACTACAGCCCCAACGCCGCCCTCGGTCGTGCCATTGCGGCCTATCCGAAGGCCTCGCGCCCGATCGTGCGTGAGTTGATGGCGCTCTACGGCTCCTCGTTCCTCGGCCAGCCCGGCTACCCGCCCAAGCCGCGCCCGGCCTCGCGCGACGAGGCCCGCACGCTGCTGCCTCGCTACCGGGCGCTGGCGCGCGGCCTGGCGGCTGATCGAGCGCTGAGCGGGCTCTGGGAGGACGTGCGGCCGACCGTCGAGGCGGACGTGCGCGACCTGGAGCGGCGCTCGCGCGACCGGCGCTACGCGTCGCCGCTGAAGGCGCTCGGCGACGACTTCGAGGGCGGGGCGGGCGAGGTGTACGGCTTCTCCCAGTTCGGTCGCGTGGCGAACTACGTCTACGCGACACCGACCGGACGCAGCGCGATGCGGGCCGCGTTCTGGCTGCAGACGGTGCCGCGCAATGGCGCGACGCTGCGGCTGGTGGCACGCGACGACGACTCGCGCAAGAAGCTCCGGGTCGCCATCGCGATGAACGGGCAGGCGCTCGTCGACGGCCCGTCGCCCTTCCGCAGCGAGGACTGGACGACGCGGACGTTCGAGGTGCCCACCGCGGCGCTGCACGCGGGCCGCAACGAGTTGGTCGTGCGCAACCTGGAGCCCGCCGGCGTGCAGGGCATGCCGCCGTGGTTCATGGTCGCGGAGGCGGAGCTGGTCCTGGCGCGGTAGGGACGCTGCTTGCGGCGTCCAGCCTACGATGCCGCCTCCAACTCGCACAGCGGCACGAACTCGACCGCGAACTGGCCGGTGTCGAGGTCGACGTAGCGGACGAGCGGCTCCATGCCCGCCAGCGCCATCCTCTCGTAGCGGCCGGCGATGCTGAGGTCGGGGTAGCGGTCCAGCATGCGCGGGTCGAGCGCGATGGAGGTCTGCCAGGCGCGGCACGCCTCGCCCACGCTCTGCCGGTACTTCAGGTAGAGCAGGCCGGCTAGGCGCCACAGCTCGGCGTTGCGCCGGTTCGCGGGCAGGTCGAGCGCGCTCTCCACGTAGGGCAGCAGATCGTCGCTGCGGCCTGTGCGCAGGAGGCACTGCAGGACGTAGACGCCGACGCCGGGTGGCGATAGCCGGGGCTCGGCGGCCAGGAAGAGCGGGAGAGCTGCTTCGTAGTCACGCTTGTCGAAGTGCGCGAGTGCTTTGCGGAGGGTTGCGGACGGCGTGTCGCCCTTGCCCCCGGTGCGTCTGGTGGCGAACATGGTGATCCCCGTTGTGCCGTGACTCCCGGGGGGCAGCGGAGGGCAGGCGGCATACCACTATACGCGTCAGACGACGGGGCTCAATGGAAGGTTCCGGGCCGCGGCGGGGATTTGCGGGGCGGGGTAGGACAGGGGGGCGGACCTCGCCGCCCCGCCCCCGCCTGCTGCATGGTATCTTGGGCTGCCTAGCCCTTGGCGAGCTGCTCGCGCACCTCCATGAGGATCTTGCCCAGCCAGTTCAGCCCGCTGCCGTCGCCTCCGTCTCCCCACTCACTGTCGTTCGCGGTGTGCTCGACGATCCGTGCATCCCCCGTTCCGAGCAGGATGGCCCGCAGGTCGTCGTGCTGCGTGAACTTGGCGAGAACCGCCCGGCGCATGCAGTCGAGCCGCACCTGGTCCCACTCGGGGCGCCGCGGCTTCGACCGATCTCGGCCCATGCGAGCCGCGTCCATGGCGCCGCGAGTTCGTCGTATGGCCTCGCGCCACTCCTCGCCGCCCTCCTGGCCCACGAACTTCTGCGCCTGGAACCAGTGCTCGGTGGTCGGCCACTCGCCGTCCTCCATCGCGATCGGGTACCGCGCGAAGTTGGAGAAGCAGCCGTACTCATCGCTGGTTCGGTAGAACTCAATCGTCTCGGCCATGCGGTCGTTCCCTCCGCGCGTCACTCGTACTTCGGATCGATCGGCTCTTCCTTCGGCTTGGGCCGGGTCTTCAGGTACTGCTCCCACAGGTCCATGCGCACAAAGCACTCGTAGATGGCGCCGGGGCGCAGGCCGAAGTAGCCCGTCATCAGGTGCGTCGCGTCCAGCTTCTTCGTCACCGGCTCGTCCATGCTGCTCGACACGATGACCACCGGGATGCGTGGGTCGGCGGCGGACGCTTCGGTCCAGTACCCGATGTTCTCCAGGCGGCGCAGGTACCACGGCAGCGGCCAGTAGTACCCGTCGTCGGAGATGATCTGCACGACCATCTTGCTGCCGTTCGGGTGCGCCTTCGCCAGGTCCTCGACCCGGTTGGCCAGGTTCTGCACGTCCGGCGAGGTCTGCGCGTACGCATACGGGTTGCGGCTCGCAGTCGCGTAGCGGAAGTTGAGCGAGCAGGCCTGGCGTGCCAGGTGCAGGTAGCCCGCGATCAGCACCGCGGCCACGACTAGTCGGATGACTAGATGCCGCCGCGAGCCGAGCATCGCCGCCGCTCCGTACCCCGCCGGAATGGTCATCGCGTTCAGGAAGCCCACCGCGCACCAGGGCGTCTTGTACGGGATCGCCGTGTAGATCGCCAGCAGCCCGAAGCCGACGACCGCGTAGAAGACCACCACGGCCCGGGTGCCAGGGGACGGGCCGGCGGCAGTGCCGGGCGCCTCCCGGCCCCCTATACTGGGGGAGTCCAGGTCGTGGGTGAGCGAGTCGGCTCCGTTGCCAGGGGGCGGGGGACTGCCTGCGCCACCGTCCACTCCCCCAGAATTGGGGGCTGGGGGGCTAACGCGCCTCCGCACGGCCAGCATGCCCGCAACCGCCAGCACCGCGATGAACCCCTCGGTGTAGGGCGCGCCGCCCTCGCGCCGGCTCCAGAAGACCGTCTCCAGGTAGTAGGCCATCGGATGGCGGTGCAGCCCCGTCGAGTGGCCCCGCCGCGTCCAGATGGCGTAGGAGCGCACCAGGTCGACCGGGCCGCGCATGTTCCTGCCGAAGCAGGAGAGGCACAGGCTCGCGACGACTAGCCCCACGACGACCGAGACGGCCACCCACCTCGCGTCCTTGGCGAAGCGCTGCCGGAGATCGGTCCCGCGCCCGGCGACCCACAGCCCGAGCGCCGCCGCCGCGAACACGAGCACCGCCGTCTCCTTCGACGCCGGCATCAGCCCCGCGAACGCCCCCGCCGCCACCAGCCAGCCGGGCTTCCGCGAGGCCAGGTAGCGCGCCCCGCATACGAACACCGCCTGAGCGAAGAAGACGAACAGCATCTCCTGGATGTAGTGGCGGCTGTAGTAGACATGGGCCGGGGAGAGCGCGGCCAGGAGCGCGGCCAGGAGCGCGGCCTTCCGCCCGATCTTGAAGCTCAGCCCGAGCGGCAGCAGCACGAGGGCCGCGCCGAACAGCACCGTCACGAGGCGGTAGTCGGCCTCGCGCGTATCGCCGAACGTCTTGACGCCGCGCGCCGCGATCACCGGCAGCGTGGCGTAGTAGAGAGTCGGCCCGTGGAACTCGTCGGGGTCGTACTTGTAGGTGCCCTCTTGCCAGAGGACGCGGAACTTCTCGGCGTGCACCGACTCGTCGGGGTGGAAGGGGCGCTCCCCGAGCTGCGGCAGGCGGAGCGAAAGCGCAAGGGCGAGGACGAGGGCCGCGCCAACCCAGTAGGCGACCCGCTTCATCTCAGCTTCCGCGCCACCCAGAGGATCGAGCGCCCGAGCAGCTTCCGGTAGTTGGCGTCGGCGAATGCGACGTGGCCGTGGCCGGGCTGCAGGTAGACCACCCGCGCCTTGCCGTACTGCCACGTCCACCCGACGACGCGGCTGCTCTCCGGGTGGTCGGCGGTCAGCAGGGCATGGGCCTTCGGCGAGACCCAGTAGCCGCCGTACACCTCATCCACGATGTCGAAGTCGGCCATGCCGCGCGTGATCGGGTGCTTGGCGTCGGCGATGGCGACCTTGTGCGGCACATCGTCGCGGAAGGTCGAGGGCTTCCAGTCGACCCCGTCGATCGTCTCGGGCGCGAGCAGGTACTTGCCGCCGATCATGGCGGCGTAGTCCGGCCACGCGGCATAGGCGCAGAGCGTGTGGTGCAGCGCGACGACGCCCTTGCCGGCCTTGACCGTCTCGGTGAGCCACGCCTTCTCCTGATCGGGGAGGGACTGGGGCATGTCGTAGAACACGACCACGTCGTACTCGCCGCGCTTCTCGGGCGCGAACATGGCGTTCGCCTTCGGATGCTGGACCTCGGTCCACTCGATTCCCTCGAGGGAGTTCAGCATCGCGACGAACGGTTCCCGCTCGAAGTCGTGACCACCCGTGACCACCAGAACGCGGACCTTCTTGGCCGCGGCGCCCGCGCCCATTGGGTGCAGGCCGAATGCCACGACAAGCGCGGCGAGCAGCGCGAATCTCAACACAACCCTCCTACCCGGCGATCCACTGGCGCAAGCGCTCCGCCGAGGCGATCACGTTCGCGGCCCCGGCGACCTCCAGGGTCGTCGCGCCGTCGAACCCGGCTTCCTTCAATGCCTTCACGATACCCGCAATGCCCACCACGCCGTCGCCCAGAGCCACGACGGACATGCCGCAGCCGTGCTCCCGGCCGCGCTTCTCGGCCCAGGAGGCGGGCATGTCCTTCCAGTGCACGTGGCGGATGCGCTTGCCGAACGCCCGGATGAAGTCGAGCGGCTCCGTGCCGCCGAGCCAGCAGTTCCCCGTGTCCAGGCACACGCCCACGGTGTCGGGGTACCCTAACTGGTCGAGCAGCTCGCCCATCGCCTCGACCGAGTCCGTCACGACACCGTGCGTCTCGAGGAGCAGCTCGACGCCCAGCTCCTTGGCCCACAGAACCGGCTCGTACAGCTTCTCGCGGATGGCGAAGATGCGCTGCTCCGGCGTGAGCCCCCGGCCGAACTCGGTCTTCGGATCGCCCTCAGTGGTAATGACGTGCTTGATGCCGAGATGGTGCGCCAGACGGATCGCCTTGATGATCTGCGCGGTGCCGTAGCGGTCGGGCGCGGCCGGGTCCAGCAGGTTGGCGTGGGCGCAGAAGCTGGTCAGCGTGATGCCGTTTCGGCGCACCATGCGGCGGATCTGGGCTGGGTGGGCGTCGAGGCTGATGGAACCCGTGAAGCCGAACTCGACCCCGAGCGATCCACCGTCGTGGTTGTCCGTGATGTCGGCGTAGTGGATGCCCATTCCGTGGATCTCTTGGAACTGCCGCTCCATCGTAGCGAAGGGCTCCACCAGCGCAAAGCACCCGATCTTCATAGCGGTCACCTCGTCGTTGAGTGATCCGGTATCGGCCTGGAATGGATCGTCTGAACCAACGTTCGCGATGCGCGGCCCGGCCACCTGCGCACCGGGCGCGACTTGACGCGCGGTTCGGCGCGGTGTTACCATTCCGGGTGCGTCCGGGCTCCCAGGTCGGCCGGATGCGGTTCTGGGTATGCCTACAGCGTGTCGCGCCGCGGGGCTTCCTGCCGGAGGGCGGCATCGAACCAGGTGGTGGCGGGCAATGGTGCCCTCCTGGCGTCCGGACCGGCGAGGACTGCCGCCGGCGGACGGGGCCACGCGAGAGTGAAGGAGAGGATCGAGGAATGGCGGAGATCGGTGTGGCGATGGTTGGCGCGGGGTTCATCGCGCCCGTACACGTGGAGGCGTTGGGCAGGCTCGGGATACCCGTTCGGGGCATACTCGGCGTCGACGATGCGGAGTCCGAACGGATGGCGGGCAAGCTCGGCCTCCCACGCGCCTACCGGTCGTTCGACGAGGTACTCGCGGACCCGTCGGTCGCGTCTGTCCACCTCGCCACCCCGAATCGCCTCCACTACCCGATGGCGAAGGCGGCGCTGCTGGCCGGCAAGCACGTGATGTGCGAGAAGCCTCTGGCCATGGATCGCCACGAGTCGGCGGAGTTGGTCGAGGTGGCCGCGAAGAGCGGGCGCGCGGCCGGAGTGAACTACACGGTGCGCTACAACCCGCTCGTGGTCGAAGCGAAGGCCAGGTACCAGAGCGGCACGGTGGGCAACGCGTTCTCGATATGCGGGTGCTTCGTGCAGGACTGGCTCTTCAAGGACACCGACTACAACTGGCGCGTCCTGGCCTCCGAGAGCGGGGAGCTGCGGGCGATGTCGGACATCGGCACGCACTGGCTCGACCTGATCCACTGGGTCACCGGGCTCGAGGTCGAGGCGGTCTGCGCGGACCTCAGCACGGTGCATCCGGTGCGCATGCGGCCAAAGGGCGAGGTGGTGGCCTTCGCGAAGGCGGACGACATCGAGCGCGAGCCGGTGGAGATCACCAACGATGACTTCGGCTCGGTCCTGCTGCGCTTCGAGGGCGGGGCGCGCGGCGTGCTCTGGGTGTCGCAGGTGATGGCCGGGCAGCGCAGCTCTCTGCGGTTCGAGATCTCCGGCTCGAAGTGCTCGCTGGCGTGGGACTCGACCCACCCGAACGAGCTGTGGATCGGCCACCGCGACCGGCCGAACTCGATCCTTCAGAAGGACCCGGCGCTGATGTCGTCGATGGCCTCGCGGTTCGCGACCTACCCCGGTGGCCACAGCGAGGGCTTCGCAGACGCGTTCCGGCAGGGCTTCCGCGCGTTCTACGACTACATCGCCGCGGGCGACATGACCGCCAAGCCCGATTACCCGACCTTCGCCGACGGGCACCGCGAGATCGTCCTCTGCGACGCGATCCTGAAGAGCTACCGCGAGGAGCGCTGGGTGCGCGTCAGCGAGATCGCATCGGACTAGCCCCCAGCCCCCAGCACCCGGAACCCGGCACCCAGCACCCGGTCCCGAGGCGCGAGAGTGATGGAGCGCGTTGCCGTCGGCGCGTTGCGGCGCGCACATGGCGAGAGGAGAACCCATGGACTACACGCTCGAGCAGATCGCCAAGATGATCGACCACTCGCTCCTCCAGCCGGTCCTCACCGATGAGCAACTGGAGGCCGGGCTGCGGGTGGCGCTGGAGCACGACGTCGCCAGCGTGTGCATCAAGCCGTACTACCTGAAGCGCTGCGCCGCGGTTCTCTCGGGCAGCACCGTCGCGCCGAGCACTGTCATCGGCTTCCCGCACGGCGGCCACACGACCTCCATCAAGCTGGCTGAGGCCGCGCAGGCGCTCGACGACGGCGGCATCGAGCTGGACATGGTGGTGAACATTGGCAAGGTGCTGAGCGGCGAGTACGCCTACGTGCAGGACGAGATCGCGGCGATCACGAGCCTGGCGCACGGCCGCGGCGCGAAGGTGAAGGTCATCTTCGAGAACTGCTACCTGACCGACGAGCAGAAGATCGCGCTCTGCGGCATCTGCGGTGAGATCGGCGCGGACTGGGTGAAGACCTCCACCGGCTACGGCACGGGCGGCGCCACAATCGACGACCTGAAGCTCATGCGCAAGCACTCGCCGCCGCACGTGCAGGTGAAGGCAGCCGGCGGCATCCGCACTCTCGACGCGCTGCTGGAGGCCCGCGCGGCCGGCGTCACGCGCGTCGGCGCCACGGCGACGGTGGCGATCCTGGACGAGTGCCGGCTGCTGCTGGGGGGATAGGTAAAAGGTGAAAGGTGAAAGTGGCTTGTGCGGCTAGGGAGGCGTCTGGGTCGAACGTCGAAAGTCGAACGGGGCGCGGCGGCGCCCTGACGGTGTCTCTCACGGGTGCGTGGCCGGAATCCCGCGAACGCCGCAATCCGGTCGTCCCGAGCCGACCCTGCGAGGGATGCGGCGGGCGTATCGTCGCGGCGGCGGCGCGCGTTGCGGTGGCTGGTACGGCTGCTGGAGACGCCCTGCAGGCGTGGCCGAGGCCCGTTCGACCCGGGCGCGTACTACTACAACGCGGAGCCGGAGGGCCTGCCTCTCTACGCGGCGCTCGGGATCGTGGCGAGCTGTGTGGTCGCGCTGGCACTGTTGATCGCTTGGCCCGCGTTCGTTGCCGCCTCGCGCGGGGCGCGCCTCGATGCGCTCGTCCGCATGTCGGACGCCGCGCACGCGCCGACCGTGCAGGTGGGCCAGGCGCTGCTGATCGCCGGGCTTGTGGCCGCCGGTGCGCTGCTTGTCCTCGGGACCTGCTTGCTGTGCTGGCGGGGCGTGCTGCGGCGTTGGGCTGGGCTGGACGGGTGATCGCGGCGCCGTGCGATCGCGCCGGGACCTACATACGCTCCCTCCAAGGAGACCCTACATGAGACGATTCCTACCGATCGCGCTGCTTGTCCTCGCTTCGTCAGTGGCGGGGGCCCAGCAGGCGCGGACGGTCACCGACGACTTCAAGGCGTACCGCACCGAGGCCGACGTGGCCGCGAAGTGGGACCTGGACGCGGGCACGTGGACGCCAGACGGCGGCTCCCTGCGCAGCGACGGGTTCGGGACCGGCGTGGCCGTGCCCAAGGGCGCGCCGCACGGCTCCGAGATGGTCGTCGAGGCGACCATCATCGCGCGGCGCGCCACCGCCACCGAGTGGAAGACTGCCGGCATCGGGGTGCAGCGAGACGAGCGCAACTACTGGCGGCTCAACCTGGTCGAGCAGCCCGACGCGCAGGGCAAGCGCCACTTCTTCGAGATCAACGAGGCCGTCGACGGGCGGTGGCTCGCGAGCGGCGAAGGCGACACGAAGCTGCAGCCGGTCGACGGGCAGGACACCGGGCGGCGCTGGGAGTACGACCGCGCCTACCGGCTGCGAATCGAGTTGACCTCCGAGACCATCGTCGGCACGGTGTACGAGATCGGAGGCGGTCTCCTCTGGCAGCAGGGCTTCCAGTTCTCCGCGCGGGCCTGCACGTCCGGCCAGCCGATCCTCGTGACGAACTGCATCGCGGCGGACTACCGCGACTTCCGCGCGGACTTCCGGAAGACCGTGCCCGGGCCGTCTGTGCCCAAGTTCCCGAAGTACGTCAACCCCGCGCCCGGCCCGGTGAGTGGCAAGGCGACCCGCTTCTTCCACGTCGAGCAGGTCGGCGGGCGCTGGTGGGTCATCGACCCGGGCGGCCGCTCGTTCTACGCCGTCGGCACGGACCACGCGAACTTCGGCGCCCACTGGTGCGAGAAGCTGGGCTACGCGCCGTACAGCCGCAACGTGCAGGCGCGCTACGGCAGTGAGCAGAAGTGGGCCCAGAGCACGCTCAAGCGCCTGAAGGCGTGGGGCTTCAACACGCTCGGCGCGGGGCACAGCGAGAGTCTGCGCCACCAGGGCCTCGCGCACACCGAGTTCCTCTCGCTCGGCGCCAACTTCACCTCGGTGAGCGACATCGCGCCGCGCACGACCTGGACCGGCTTCCCCGATGTGTTCCACCCGCGTTTTCAGGCGTGGTGCGAGCAGCAAGCCAGACGCGTGGCGAAGTCCGCGCGCAGCGACCCGTGGCTCTTCGGGTACTTCCTCGACAACGAGCTGGAGTGGTTCGGGAAGAACGGCTCCGAGACCGGCCTGGTCGACGAGACGTTCAAGAAGCCTGCGGACCACCCCGCCAAGCGCGCGCTCGTCGACTTCCTGAAGAAGCGCTACCCGACCATCGAGGCGCTGAACAAGGCGTGGGGCACGCAGGCGCCGAGCTGGGAGGTGCTGGCGGGCACGTCGGCGTCGCCGGTCACCAAGACGAAGGCCGCCGCCGCGGACCGCCTCGCGTTCGTCCGCCTCATCGCCGACCGCTACTTCGCGGTGACCACCTCGGCCGTGCGCAAGGCGGACCCGAACCACATGGTCATCGGCTGCCGGTTCGCGGGCTGGGCGCCGCCCATCTTCGACATCGCCGGCAAGTACCTCGACATCGTGACGGTGAACTTCTACGGCCAGGTGGACCTGGCGCGCGGCGTCTCGACGGACATGCCCGCGATGATGCGCAAGTACGCCGCCAGCGCCAGGCGCCCGCTCATGATCACCGAGTGGAGCTTCCCCGCCCTCGACGCCGGCCTGCCGAGCCAGCACGGCGCGGGCCAGCGCGTCGCCACGCAGAAGGACAAGGCGCGGGCCTACGCGATCTACCAGAAGGCGCTCTTCGGCATGCCGTTCATGGTCGGCTCGGATTACTTCATGTGGGTGGACGAGCCGGCGCTCGGCATCTCCAGTACCTTCCCAGAGGACAGCAACTACGGCCTCGTCGACGTGAACGACAGCCCGTGGGTCGAGCTGACCAAGACGGCCGCCGCCGTAAACCGGCAGGCGAACGCCATCCACAGCGCGAACACCGCCGAGCTGTCCGCCGCCATCGTCGATCGTCCCGGGCAGGCGCCGGTGGTCCGCGTCCGGAACACGGGCCGCATCGCCGCCGACGCAGCGGTGCGCGTGACCGTGCAGGGCCGGCCCTCCGCGAGCCGCGTCCGCGTGCCGGCCGGAGGCACCGTGGAGCTGCCCATCGCCGGCGTCGCGAAGAGCGCCGCGCTGGTGGTAGCCGAGATCGACCCGGACGAGAAGCTCGTCGAGGCGGATCGGTCAGACAACACCGCCCAGGCCGTCATCGGCCGCTCCACCGTCAAGGCGCCCGCGCTGCTCGTGATCAACCCGTCGACGGAGGACGTCACCTGGGCGCCGGTCGCTGTTGACGCGGAGAGGCTCGGCTCCGCCATCTCGGTGCGCGACTCGGCCGGAGCGAGCGTCATGGCCCAAGTCGACGCGCTCCCCACCGGCAGGCAGTTGGCCGTCAAGGTGCCGCGAGTGCCCGCTCGCAGCGTCGTGGTGCTGCCCATCGTCAAAGGCGAGGGGATCGACAGCCTGAAGGTCCGCACGGGCGACCGCGACATCCGCCTGGAGGGCCAGTTCGAGCTGGCGCACAAGGCCGGCAGCGGCAACCTGCTGGACCGCGTGTCGCTGGCCGGCACCGAGCTGGGCTGCTTCCGAACGCTGGTGAACCAGACCGGCGCGCAGGCCCTGTGGGTGCCGCCGGACTCCATCGACTCGATCACCACGTTGACGGGGCCGGTGCGCAACGTGCTGGTCTTCGAGGCGTCGCTGAAGCAGCCCGCAAAGTCCGGCGCGAAGACCGCCGTGGCGGATGGGGTCTACGCTCGCCAGGAGTCGGCCGCGCGGGGATTCCAGCTCACGTGGCAGATCACCCAGATGCCTGGCGAGGTATGGTTCGGGTCGCGCTTCCTGGGCGTGCGCAACACGGACACGCTCCCGTGGCACCTGAAGTCCTACTACCACTACCCGCTCTCGTCGATCGGCGGCAAGGCAAACGACGACCAGCCCGGCGGCGGCTCCGGCGCCCTCCTCTGGCACGACAAGGCGCTCAAGGCGAGCTACGGCGCGGTCCTCGACACCGGCCTGCTGAAGTCCACGTTCTGGAAGGACACGGTCGATGGCGCCGGTGAGCACGCCGACATCTGGCGGGAGCTGGATCGCGACCTGAAGCCGGGCGAGGCCATCCGCGCGACCGCGGCCGATCCGGAGGTGCTCATCTTCGGCGCGGTGGAGGATGCCAAGGGCGACGGCGGCGACACCCTGCGGCACGTGCGAGCGCTGCAGTCGCTCCGGTGCAGCCTCGTGCTGCAGGCGGCAAGCGCGCCTGCGCCGAAGAAGCAGCGCTGACGGGCACGAACCGTACTGCCTGGTGTGCGTCCATTCAGACGTGGGGTGAGCGGCGGACGAAGGATTCCGCGTGATCGGCACGGAAGACTGAACCGATGGGCCGCCGAGTGGCTCGTCCCGTGAGCGTCGTCTCACTTCCCAAACCGGAGGAGGAGTACCACGATGACAATCCGCGTGCTGCTCGGCGCGGCGGCCCTGGCGGCCTGCGCATCGCTTGCCGTCCCTGGCGCCGCCGCCCCTGCCAAGAAGAAGCTGCTCGTCGTCACGTATGCGGCGGGCTTCGTCCACACCGAGGGCATCGAGGCCGGCATGCCCGTGGTCAAGCAGATCGGCGAGAAGACCGGCATCTATGACGTCGACTACTGCCGCACCAAGGAAGACGTCCAGAAGATGCTGACGCCCGAGTACCTGAAGGCGTACGACGGCGTCGTGTTCCTGAACACCCAGGGCAATATCGGCATTCCGGACCTGAAGGGGTTCCTCGACTGGATCGCGACCGGTAAGGCGTTCATCGGCATGCACGCCGCCGCCGACACCAACAAGATTGGTGATCTCGGTGGGGACCGGTCGTTCGTCGACTTCATCGGCGGCGAGTTCAAGACGCACCACAGCCAGTGCGAAGTGGCGTGCATCGTCGACGACCCGAAGCACCCGGCGACCAAGCACCTCACGACCCCGTGGAAGGTCTTCGACGAGATCTACCTCTACCAGAACAACCCGCGCGAGAAGGTGCACGTGCTGCTGTCCGTCGACAAGCACCCGATGGACGGCGCCAAGGAGCAGGGCGAGCCGGGCGACTACCTGCTGTCCTGGTGCAAGATGCACGGCAAGGGCCGCGTCTTCTACACCGCGTTCGGCCATCGCGCGGACGTGTGGCAGAAGGAAGCCTACCAGCAGCACTTGCTGGGCGGCATCCGCTGGGCGCTCGGCCTGGCCAAGGGCGACTCGAAGCCCGGCAACAAGGCTCCCGAGACCGAGAAGTAGGTTTCCGCGGGTCTGAGCACGCAACGAGCCCCTCCTCCCATGTCGGGAGCCAGGGGCTCGTTGCTGTGTGAAGCCATCCGGCGTCCTGGCCCAGGGCACGCGCCATCGCAACGGTCATGCCGAACCGCCGTTGTGAGGCATCCGGCCGGCGTGGTGCGTGGCGATGGGCCTGGCCAGATCCCTCGCAGCGGCGGCTCGGGATGACCCGGTTGCCGCGTGCGCGCCTGAACCGGACACACCTGGACACAGAAAGGGCAGGCCGGGATCGCTCCCAGACCTGCCCCCTTTGCCATTGCGAACCGACCTGCCCCTACATCCCCTCGATGTTGTAGCCGGCGTCCACGTACAGCGTCTCGCCCGTGATGCCGCGCGCCAGCGGGCCCAGCAGGAACGCCGCAGCGTCGCCCACCTCGTCGGCGGTGACGGCGCGCTTCAGCGGAGCGTGCTCGGCCACGTGCGCGATCATGTCGCGCAGTCCCGCGATGCCGCTCGCCGCGAGGGTCTTGATGGGGCCGGCGGACACGGCGTTGACGCGGATGCCCTCCGGGCCGAGGTCGTGCGCCAGGTAGCGGACGCTGGACTCCAGCGCGGCCTTGGCGACGCCCATCACGTTGTAGCCGGACACGACGCGTACGCCGCCCAGATAGCTCAGCGTCACGATCGAGCCATTCGACTCAGCGAGCAGGGGCCGCGCGGCCTGCGCCAGCGACACCAGCGTATAGACGCTGCAGTCCATGGCGAGCGCGAACCCGTCCTGCGACGTGGTGGCGAACTCGCCGGTCAGGTCCTCGCGCCGCGCGTAGGCCATCGCGTGCACCAGGCCGTCCAGCTTGCCGCCGAACGCCCCGCTGGCCTGCGCGATGAGCTGCTGGACCTGCTCGCCCTTGGTAGCGTCGCACAGCAGGACCGGGCACTCCGGCAGGTTCTCCGACTCGAGCAACTTCCTCACATCGTCCGCTTCACGCTCGCTGTATACCGAGAACGCGACCTCGCCGCCCTGGGCCATCACCGAGAGCGCACAATGCCACGCAATGCTCCACTTATTGCGCGCTCCCGTGACGAGGACGCGCTTGCCTTCCATGAAACCCAACTGCGTCTCCTTTCGAGCCGTCCACGGCTGCGCGCGGTCACTCGTACGTCGGGAGTGCCTCGATCGACGCTCGCGTCCCTACCTGACGATCCGGAATGGGAAAGCGGCGATGGAGATGCGCGTTGCTGGGTGTCAGCGTCCGTGGTCCGCGCCATCGACCACGTAGGGCGAGATGAGGGCATCCAGCTCGCGCTCCACCCGGTCGATAGTGGCGGCATCGTAGGGGGCTCCGCCGCCCCGATCGAAGGGAGCCACCTGGACTCCCTTCCGAGCAAACACTTGCTTCAGGGCGACAGCCGATGCGAGCCCATCCGTTACCTTCAAGGCGCGCCAAACGTCCGCTTCGGCGCGCTCGGCCAGTTCCAGGTTACCCGACAAGTAGCCGCGCTGCACTCCGTCCAGTACCTCGGGGTACCCCATGCACCCCTGTCCGATCACCCCGACCGCGCCCTGCCGAAGCCCCTTCAGGTAGTATCCTTCGTGTCCGCAGATGAGGGCGAAGCGGGTGTCGCGCACCACGTCCGCCAGCGGCGCGAACACCGCATCGTCGGTCGTGCTCACCTTCGCGCCGGCGATGCGGGGCAGCGCGAGGAGCCGGCTGAGCAGACGCGGAGTCAGCCGGTACTGATCCGGGAGGCCGCCCGGCTGGTAGATCACGATCGGTACGTCGGCCGAGTCATGCACGGCGCGCAGGTAGCCGTAGATGACGTCCTCGATGCCCGATGCGCGCTGCGGGCCGAGCGCGGAGGGCATGACGTGCACGGCCGCGTCGGCGCCGACTTCGGCCGCGAACTGGGTCAGCGCGATGGCCTGTTCGGTGTAGTCGCCGGGATCGGGGTAGCCGCCGGTCTCCTTGTCCAGCCACTCGCCGGCCGCGCCCACGAGGACGCCCATGCGCCCCTTGTTGGCCGCGAGGACCGCGCGGGCGAGCTGCCGCGTCTCGTCCGTCGTGAACGAGAACATGCGGCCCATCCCGCTGCGGACGAACACGCTGCGAACGCACCTGCGGCTCGCGAGCCAGTCCGTGAGCGACGCGGCGCCCTGCAGGTCGAGCCGCCCGTTCGCGTCGCAAGGCGTGAAGAACGGCGCGGTGATGCCGCACAGACTATCCATGAGGCCTGGTCGAGACGATATCGTCATCGTGATCTCCCTTCGCGGGCTGACGGACGATTCGCCTCGATCGCCCGGGTATCCTGCGCCCGGCCGCCGGCGCCCCGAAACCCGCCGCGCGGCCGCCGCGTAGGTAACCCGTACGGCGCGGCTCCCGACGAGACGCGCCCGATGCTGTCGCACGCCGAGAGGAGCACAACCGCCATGCTGCACGGGGTCACGTGGAACCTGTTCCTGGCCGTCATCCCGGTCCTGCTGGGGCTGATGGTGGCCTGGGGGATGCGCAAACGCGGCAAGGAGCCGAACCTGCCGATCTGGGTGACGATCCCGCTGCTCATCGTGTGGCTGGCGTTCCTGCCCAACACGTGCTATCTGCTGACTGAGTGGCGCCACCTGCTCTACGACAGCAACTGGTCGCGCCTGCTGGACGCTGGACAGGAGGACCCGAACGCCATGCTCTCCGTGGCGCGGTGGTCGCTCTTCTTCCTGCTCTACAGCGCGGCGGGCGTGCTCACGTTCGGGCTGGCGGTGCGGCCGGTGGAGCGCGCGCTGCGGGGCACCGGGTTCAAGCCGATCTTGCTCGCGCCGTTCCTGTTCTTCCTGGTCTCGCTCGGCGTCTACCTGGGCCTGCGGGCCCGCTTCAACTCGTGGGAGATCGTGACCGATCCGCTGCCCATCTGGGAGCGCACGCTCGGCGCATTCCGCAACCGCGGCATCCTGGCGGCTGTGGCGGGCTTCGGCGCGGTGCTCTGGCTCCTGTACATCGCGGTGGATATCTGGGTGGAGGGCTTGTTGGCCCGGCTGAAGCAGCTCGGCGTGTCCGGCGCTTCGCGCGGGTAGGGGACCGCCGCGGGACGAGACGGCCGAGCCGGCACGTACGGAGAGGTGGACGCAGCGCAGGACTCGGCGACGGTTGCCGCGAAGTCATTGGTGCGCTGCACACCATCGTCCACGGTACGGGAGGCCCCGGTGTCCGAGTTCAACGCGACGCAGTTCCTGGCGACCCAGATCCGCACGGCGGCCGACGACCTGTCGGAAGCGGCGGACGCGCTGCCGGCGAACCGGCTGGACTGGCGCCCCACGGTCGAGGGCAAGGCCGCGCCCAGCGCCAGGGAACTGGTGTTGGAGACCGCCTCCCTCATGGAGTGGGCGCTGCGCTCCTTCCGCGAGCACTACCCCGCCGCGCTCGACGAGAGCAGCCTCGAGCCCGCCCGAGAGGCCCGGCGCGCCGATGCCACGATGTGGCTCGTCGAGGCGGCCAACAACCTGTCCGAGGCCGTAGCCGGGCTGCCGGTCTCGATCCTCGCCCAGATGATCCGCAACCCCATCACCGGCACGCCGGCGAGTTGGGCCGAGTTTGCGCTCTCCTTCCAGGTGCTGGCCCAGCAGGCCGCCGGCCAGGTTCGCGCCATCCACGCTTACTGCGCCGGCTGATCGCACTCCCTGCTCCCGACCGACCGTGGGGCGGCACCTCCGTGTACCGCCAGGTTGTTGGCCGTAATGCGTCCATACAGGGCGCCCTCCAGATAGGTGACCGCACGCATGAGCCTCAAGTACGCTAGCCGCGACACGGGTAAGGGCTACTACGTCCTCGACCAGGGCGTCAGCCTGCCCATCCGCATCTTCATGAACGAGACGCTCTTCGCCGAGACGGAGGAGGGGGTCTTCGGCCAGGCCCGCAACGCGACGCTGTACCCCGGCGTGCGCGACGTGGTGCTCACTCCGGACGCGCACAGCGGCTACGTCGTGCCGGTCGGCTGCGTCATCGCCACGGACGGCACGCTCTGCCAGGCGCCCGTGGGCTACGACATCGGCTGCGGCATGATGGCCATGCGCTCCGATGTGGACTACGGCCAGGCGATGGACGCGCGCGCCCGCATGCGCTTCTCCCAGCTCGTGATGGACTACGTGGCGCTGGGCGTGGGCGAGGGCGGCAAGTATCCCGTCGACGACCGCATGTTCGAGCAGATCGTGCGGTTCGGAGCGCAGGCCCTCGGCTACAAGCGCGGCGCGAACTCGGAGCACGACTTCATCCCGGTCGACGACGACTGGAAGATCCCCGAGAAGCCCCGATCGCGCGGCATCGTCCAACTCAAGTCGCTGGGCGGCGGCAATCACTTCATCGAGCTGCAGTACGACCAGCACGGCAAGCTCTGGGTGATGGTGCACACCGGCTCGCGGGGCTTCGGCCACGGGCTGGCGTCCGAGTTCATCCGCAAGGGCCAGGACTGGCTGCGCAAGCAGGGCGCGGTGGTGAGGGGCGGCGCGGAGGCCACCTACTTCCCGCCGGGCACGCACCTGTGGCGCGAGTACAAGAACGCCGTGGCTGCCGGCGCCAACTTCGCCATCGCGAATCGCCTCCTCATTTGGGAGGGCGTCGCCAAGGCGTTCCGCAAGGTTCTGGGCGCGGAGCCGGAGCTGGTCTACGAGATCAGCCACAACATGGTGCAGGAAGAGGAGATCCCGGAGCTGGGCGGCAGATTCTGGGTCCACCGCAAGGGCGCCACCCGGGCCCTTCCCGCCGGACACCCCGCACTCGTCGGCACGCCCTGGGAGCAGACGGGCCACCCGATCCTCATCCCGGGCTCGATGGGCGACAAGAGCTACGTCCTCTTCGCCGAGAAGGGCGCCGCGAAGAGCCTCTACTCGGTGAACCACGGCTGCGGCCGCCGTCTCTCTCGCAGCGCGGCCAAGGACAGCTTCACCCAGCGCTCGGTCAACCTGCAGATGGCCGAGCTGGGCGTGATGGTGAACGCGGGCGGCAACGTGCCCATCGACGAGAGCCCGGGCTGCTACAAGAGCGCCGGCGAGGTGATCGCGTCGGTGGAAGCCGCCGGCCTCGCCCGCGTCGCCTACACCCTGACTCCCATCGCGAGCATCAAGGGGAACGACTGAGGGGCGGGTCGAAGGTCGAACGTCGTGGCTCGAACGGTGCGGCCGCGCGCGATGGCGGAAGGGGGTACGTCGGTGGAGGTTGACACTGGGGGATGCCAGCCCGCCGGCGGCGGGCACGGGCTGTCCGAAGCTCAAATCGCGGGGGACACGTGGCTCAAGAGGTGCGCGCGCGCCGTGATGCGCATACCGCCGCCGCGCCTGTCGCCGGAGGAGGCACTTGCCTTAGCGAAGGCGGAGTTCGTTCGATTCCAGGACCCGCTGGTTGGGTGCATCAGTGTTCGCACCGGGCTGCGGAAGTACTACGTCGAGGTCCGAGACCGACGGTGGTTCATGGGCCAGTTCATCGACAACCAGGACGGACGCCTGATGGGCAAGGAGGGGTTCCGCCGCTGATGGGCACGCCGAGCGGGTAGTCTGGTGCCCGTACCCGTCGACGCCCTGAGGGCCGATGCGGTCGTGGGACCGCGAACACGGCCTGTGTTCCGGGCGCGCGCAGGGGAGGCGGAACGACTGCATTCACCGACCGGGGGGCGATCCATACGCTACAACGCGGAATCGAACCGGCATCTGCTCGGTGAAGTTCCGTTCAGGTCCCAGTCCGAGCGTCGCGAGGCGCGCCATCCATTGGCGCCACGTAGCGCCATAGCTCCGGGCGGCGGTCTCCTCCCGCCAGGGAGGCCGCACCCCTTCTCTTCTCCCCTCGCACCCCCACCAGGTAGCTCCCCGAGCGCCGCGCCGGTATAATGAACGCGAGCCGGCGCTGTCCGGCAAACCATGCAGAGGACGCGCGCGTGCATAAGGGCTTCATTCTCTGGTTCACCGGCCTCTCCGGCGCCGGCAAGTCGACCCTGGCGGACCGGCTCGTGGCCGAGTTCAAGGCGAAGGGCTACAAGGTCGAGTTGCTGGACGGCGACGAGGTGCGGACCAACCTCTCCAAGGGCCTCGGCTTCTCCAAGGAAGACCGCGACACCAACATCCGGCGCATCGGCTACGTCGCCCGGCTGCTGGCCCGCAACGGGGTCATCGCCATCACGGCGGCCATCTCGCCCTACCGCGAGATCCGCGACGAGAACCGCGCCCACACCGAGGCCGACGGCGTTCCGTTCGTCGAGGTCTTCGCGAACGCGACGCTGGACGCGCTGGTCGCCCGCGACGTGAAGGGGCTCTACAAGAAGGCGCTGGCGGGCGAGATCAAGAACTTCACCGGCGTCTCCGACCCCTACGAAGCGCCGCTATCGCCCGAGATCGAGGTGCGCACCGACAGCCAGTCGCCCGACGAGTCGCTCGAGCAGATTCTGGCCTACCTGCGCGCAAAGTGCCTCATCGGCGAGGGCTGCTAGCCTCGTCCGGTCAGGCGTGGGCGGCGGTGGCGGCGCGCCGCCCTCCGTTTGTCGCGTCCTGGTCCGGATCATGCGCAAGTGCCGTGGTGGGGCGGGCGTCCCTGCCCGCCCGGTACAACTCATGAATAGGTCGGACTAGGCGATGGGGGCGCACCGCACTCGGCTGCGTCTGGCCGGAACCTGGCGCGTTCATGTATGCGTAGATAGCCTCGCCGGACCGAGCACGGCACGCCCAGGGCAACGCCATGTCCGTCGTTCAAGCTCCCGAGATCATCCCCGACGTACGGCGCATCCGCGTCCTTGCGGTGGTCATCGCCGTCGGCCTCCTCGCCATCATCGTGCGCCTCTGGTATCTGCAGATCGCGCACGGTCCGGACATGCTGCTGCTCAGCGAGCAGAACCGCAGCCGCAACATCCGCCGCTTGCCTCCCCGCGGGCAGATCGAGGACTGCGCCGGGCGCGTTCTGGCCACCAACCGTTCCCGGATCGCGGTCTTCGTGACGCCGTTCGAGGTGAAGCGCAACCCCGATGTGGTTGGCAAGGTCGCCAAGCTGCTGGGGCAGGATGAGGCAGCGGTCCAGGATGCGGTCGCGTCCGGCACGGTGGGCCCATTCGAGCCCGTGCGCGTGGCGGAGGACGTGGGCATCGAGGTGGCTACGGCGGTCGAGGAGCAGCGCAACAACCTGCCCGGCGTCGTGGTGCTGCCGGAGCCCGTGCGCTACTACCCGGACGGCCCCTTGCTCGGCCACGTGCTCGGGCAGCTTGGGGAGATCGAGAAGGCGGAACTGGCGGCGCGCAAGGACGAGGGCTACCGCCTCAAGGACTACTGCGGGAAGCTGGGTATCGAGAAGGCGTTCGACGCCGTGTTGCGCGGGCGCGACGGCGGCCAGAAGATCGAGGTGGACGCGCGGGGCCGCATGCGCAGCACGCTCGCCAGGACCGAGCCGGTGCAGGGCGCCACGCTTCGCCTCACCATCGACAAGGACCTCCAGCGGCTGGCCTACGAGGAGCTGCACAAGTGGGCTTCGCGCGGCAAGCCCGGCGCCGCCGTTGCCCTCGACCCGAACACCGGGGCCGTGCTGGCCCTCGTGAGCGTGCCCTCGTATGACCCCAACGAGTTCGTCCACGGTGTGTCGAAGGCCTATTGGGGCCAGATCAGCGGAAACCCGTTGAAGCCGCTCATCAACCGCGCGGTGGGCAGCGCGAACGCTCCGGGCTCCACCTTCAAGGTTGTCTCGGCGTCTGCCGGCCTCGAGGCCGGTGTCACGTCGCTCTCCGACAGCATCTACTGCTCCGGCGTCATGTACCTCGGCGCGAAGCGCTGGCCCAAGCGCTGCCACAAGCTCTCCGGCCACGGCAGCCTGGGGCTCAACGCGGCCATCGCCCAGTCGTGCGACGTCTTCTTCTACACGGTCGGCCAGCGCCTCGGGCCTGACCGGCTCGCGAAGTACGCGCGCCAGTTCGGCCTGGGCGAGCGGTCCGGCATCGACCTGCCGGGCGTCGAGGCGAAGGGCACGGTGCCGGACCGGAAGTGGAAGGAGGCGAGCGGGCGCGGGCACTGGGTCGGCGGCGACACAGTCGACTACGCCATCGGCCAGGCGCTGCTCTCCACCACCCCGCTGCAGATGGCCAACGTCGCTGCCGCCATCGCGAACGGGGGCACGCTGTACCGCCCGCAGCTCGTGCAGCGCATCACGACGTACAATCCGAACGGCTCCTCTACGGTCGCGTACGATCTGAAGCCCGAGTCCCGCCGTGCGCTCGGCCTGCGTCCGGAGACGCTCGCAGCGATCCAGCGCGGCATGCGCTCCGTCATGGTGAGCGGCACGGGCGCCGGATCGGCCATCCCCGGCCTCGAATGGGCGGGCAAGACCGGCACCGCCGAGGTGATCCGCCATGGCGACAAGGTGAACAACGCCTGGTTCATCGGCTACGCCCCCTACGACCACCCCAGGATCGCGGTCTGCGTGTTCGTCGACGAGGGCGGCCACGGCGGCGAGACGGCCGGGCCGATCGCCCGCAAGATGGTCGCCAAGTACCTCAAGATCCCCATCGCCGAGGCCCAGGCCCGCCCCACGCTGGACTGACGGGTCGGCGCCCCTCCACTCCGGCCGCGTTCCTGCCGATACATCAGCATGCTCCGCGTGACTGTGGTGCTGGCCGCGCTTGCGTGCGCCGCGCCCCTTGCCATCGCCCAGACGAAGCCGCCCGCTGCCGAGCAACCGGCCGCGCCCGCCGCCGCGCCTGCCTCCGCCGTGCCCGCTCTGCCCACCGTCTGGAGCGAATCATTCGATGGCGGCGCCCTGCGCATCGCGGTCGCGGACACGAGGGGCGATGGGCAGGACCGCGTCATCTCGCTCAGCCAGGTGGACGAGGAGCGCTCCTGTCTCACCGTGTTCCGCTGGGACGGCAAGCGGTTCGTCGCGGAGTGGCAGACCGAGTTCGAGGACACGCAGCGCCTGCTCGCGGCGGGCCGGTTCATCCAGGGGGCCAGCGACGCTCAGATCGTGACCTCGGGCGGCTGGTACCGCTGGGCAGGACAGGACTACGCCTATCACGCCTTCAACGGCTCCCACCCACCTGTCGGCGCGCTGCTGCGCCCGGGCGGGGGCGCGGTTCTGCTGACCTGGGAGCGCGGCGGCGTGCAGATGAGCAGCATCGACGTCGATTCCGACACCGGTGGGGGGGCGCTCGTCTCCGAGCCGGACGATCCGACCGCCACGTGGAGCGCGGGCCTCCTCCGCGCTCGTGCCGACTACCTTGCCAAGCTCATCCCCAGCGCCTATGCCGCCCGCGGCCTCCTGGCGTTCTGGACCGGAAGCGGCAAGCAACAGCGCCTGAACGCCCTGCCGATCGACGACGGCAAGGGAGGTGGCGCCGCGCTGGTGGTGAGCGGCAGCGTGGCTCCAGATGCGCTGTCCGAGGACTACCGCAGCGGCGCGCTGCCCGGCCCCGTGCTGGACCTGGCGTTCGGCGACCCCAAAGGCGCGCGCACGCCGGTGCTCGTGGCGCTCGTCTCCTCCGGCGCTTCCGGCAACGGGCGCATGCTGCTCGCATTCCCCGCCAGCGAGAGTGCGCTGCGGCCGGCCGCCCCGAAACCGTCCGCGCCGCC
Source organism: uncultured Chthonomonadaceae bacterium (assembly GCA_964519955.1). GTDB lineage: Bacteria > Armatimonadota > Chthonomonadetes > Chthonomonadales > CAJBBX01 > CAZFLM01. The sequence goes on from CAZFLM010000030.1 coordinate 43,220, forward strand.
CGCTCTGGAGCGGAAGCCCGCTCGGTAGGCAGCACCTCCTTCTCCCGCCGTCCGCGTGGTACTCTATCTCCGTGGCGGGCCCCTCGGGCGTCTCTTGGCGCCCATCTAGCGCCGGGGTCCTGATCGGGAGGAAGCGGTTGCCAGCATTCACGCGACGGGAAGCCCTGACGGCGGGCGTGGGCCTTGCCCTGGGCGCGGCGGCTCGGCCGGGGCAGGCACAGACCATCGAGCACGAGGCCGACATCTGCGTCTTCGGCGCTACGGTGGCCGGCATCATGGCCGCGGTTCAGGCGCGCAAGATGGGCCGAACGGTCGTCATCGTCGAGCCCAGCCAGCACATTGGCGGCATGACCACCGGCGGCCTCGGGATGACCGACATCGGCAACAAGGGCGCCATCGGCGGCATCGCCCGCACGTTCTACACCCGCGTCCTCGAGCACTACCGCGAAACGTACGGTCCCGACTCGAAGCAGGTCCGCGACTGCGCCAACGGCTTCCGCTTCGAACCCAGCGTGGCCGCCACCGTACTGCGCCGGTACATCGATGAGGCGTCGCTGACCATCCACACGGGCAAGCGGCTCCGCTCCGTGCACAAGGAAGGCAACCGCCTCGTCAGCTTCACGACCGAGGACCGCGACACATTCCGCGCGCGCATCTTCATCGACGCCACGTACGAGGGCGACTTGATGGCGCGGACGCGGGTCTCGTACACCTTCGGTCGCGAGCCGAACGAGCAGTACGAGGAGACGGTCAACGGGATCTACTACGGACCCAAGAACCAGTTCTACCGTCCTCTGGATCCCTACCGCGTGCCCGGCGACCCGGACTCCGGGCTGCTGCCCCTCATCGATCCGTACCCCTACGGCGAGCAGGGCGAGGGCGACAAGCGCATCCAGGCCTACAACTTCCGGCTGTGCATGACGAAGGCGCCCGCCAACCGCATCCCGTTCCCGAAGCCGCGCCACTACGACCGCGACGACTACGCGCTCCTGGCCCGCTACATCGACTCGGGCGTGTTCGACCTGCTCCAGAGCGCGCTGCCCGTGCCCAACGAGAAGACCGACACCAACAACGAGGGCGGCTTCGCGACCGACTACATCGGCGGGAACTACCGCTACCCGGACGGCGGCTACCGCACCCGCCAGGGCATCGTGGGCTCGCACATCAACTACCAGCAGGGCCTCTTCTGGTTCCTGTGCCACGACCGGAGCGTGCCCGAACGAATCCGCGAACAGGTGTCCGAGTGGGGGCTCGCGAAGGACGAGTTCCCCGACACGGGCGGCTGGCCGCCGCAGATCTACGTCCGCGAGGCGCGGCGCATGGTGTCGGCCTATGTCATGACGGAGCACAACTGCCGCGGCAAGGTGGTCGCGGAAGACCCCGTCGGCCTGGGCGCCTACGGGATGGACTCGCACAACTGCCGCCGCATGGTGCGCAACGGTGTGGTGATCAACGAGGGCGACATGCAGGTCGGTGGGTTCCCGCCGTACCCGGTCTCGTACCGGTCCATCGTCCCGCGCGAGCGCGAGTGCTCCAACATGCTCGTGCCGGTCTGCCTCTCGGCCACGCACGCCTCCTTCGGGTCGATCCGTATGGAGCCGGTCTTCATGATCCTGGGCCAGTCCGCCAGCACCGCGGCCTGCCTGGCTCTGGACGCGAACCGGCCGGTGCAGCAGGTCGACTACGCGAAGCTGAATCAGCGCCTGCTGGACGACGGCCAGGTTCTGGGGTGGCCGCCGGCACGCACGGCGTCGTGAGCGCGCGGCGCGGCAGCCTGACATGCAGCCACTGACCCGAATCCGCTTGCTCGGCGGACTGACGGTGGAACGCGGCAACGCGTCCATCGACCGGTTCGCCACGCGCAAGGCTGCCTCGCTGCTGGCGTACCTCTCGTTCCATCTCGGGCGCCGGCACTCGCGCGAGGAGCTTGCCGAGCGGCTGTGGCCGGAGGCGCTGCCCGAGGTGTCGCGCCACCGGCTGCGCCAGGCGCTGACCTCGCTGCGGCGCCAACTCGACTCGTTGTCCCCGGACTCCGAGGGCATCATCGAGGCCGATCGGACCTTCGTGTCCATCAGCCCCCGCGTGGTGGAGGTCGATACCTGCCGCTTCGAGGCGCTGGTGGACGCGGCGCGGACCGCGCACGCGATGGAGGAGCAGCGATCGCTCCTCTCCGAGGCGGCGGCGCTCTACTCCGGGGAGCTGCTGCCCGGCTTCTACGACGACTGGGTGCTGACGGAGCGCGAGCGCATCGCGCTGGCCTTCCTCGATGCCTCGTGCAAGCTTGCCCTGCTGCTTGAGCGGGACGGCGACCTCGCCTGCGCGTTCGACGTGCTCTACCGGGCGCTCGCTGCCGACCCGCTCCACGAAGACGCGCACCTCATCCTGATACGGTTCCACGCGGCCATGGGCCGGGCAGGTGCGGCGCGCAGCCAGTTCGCCACCCTCGACCGCCTGCTCCGCGACCACATCGGCCTGGCGCCGGACGAGGCCACTCGCGCCCTCGTGGCCGGCCTGCCCGAGACGCCTCGGCGCGCCCCGGTCTTCCAGGCGCGCCCGGCCACGACCGCGCCGCCGCCTCTGCCGCCTCGCCCCGCGGCGCCCTCTTCCGACCGCTCCTCGCGCTGGGTGTATCTCACTCGCTTCTTCGGCCGGGAGCGTGAGCTGCGCACCGTGCGCGAGATGCTCGCTCCCGGCCCCAGCGGCTCGCCCGCCTGTCGCCTCGTCACGCTGGTGGGTGGCGGCGGGCACGGCAAGACCCGGCTCGCCGTCGAGTCCGCGAATGCGCTCCGCGCCGAGTACGGGGGTCGTGCCTGGATCGTCCCGCTGGCCGACGTGCGCGACTCGGCCCTGGTGCCGGGTGCCATCGTCGACGCGATGGGGCTCGACCGCGCCGGCGAGCGCGACCCGATGGGCCTCCTCGCCCAGGCGCTGTGCGAGGCCGGGCCGTCGCTGCTGGTGCTGGACAACGCCGAGCAGATCGCTCCCGCCATCGAGGAACCGATCGCCGATGCGTTGGCGCGGGTGCCCGACCTGGCGTGTCTCGTCACCTCGCGGCGCGCTGTCGGTCTGGAAGGCGAGCGCGTGGTGGCGGTGCCGCCGCTGCCCGTGCCCGGGCGCATGGCCGCCCACGATGCGCTCACGTCGTGCGCGTCGGTGAGGCTGCTGGTCGACCGCATCCAGGCGCGACGCCCGGACTTCCAGGTGACCTCGGCGAACGCCGCCGATGTGGCCGAGTTGTGCGCGCATCTGGAGGGCGTGCCCCTAGCGATCGAGCTGGCGACGGCGTGGTCCGCCAGCCTCACCCCGGGTCAGATGCTGCGCCAACTCCGCAGCCGGCTGGACATGGCCCGGACAGGGCGCGCGTCGGGGCCCGAGCGGCACCGTTCGCTGCGAGCGACCCTCGACTGGAGCCGCCGCCTGCTGGGCACGACGGAGCAGGCCGTGTTCGCCCGGCTGTCGGTCTTCGCGGGCGGCTTCGACCTGGACGCCGCCCGCTTCATCTGCCGGCTGCACGGCGCCGCGGCGGGCGACGGTGGCGCGCCAGACAGCCTGCTCCTGGCGGTGAACAGCCTGGTCGGGTTCTCGCTGCTCAATGCCGAGGAGCGCGATGGCGAGATGCGCTACCGCATGCCCGAGATCGTGCGGGAGTACGCCTCGGAGGTCCTGGGCGAGGCGCACCGGCCGTCGTTCCAGGCGCGGCATGCGGAGTGGTTTGCGCACCGAGCGGACGAAGCGCGCATCGGGATGCGGGGCCCAGGGCAGATCGCCTGGCTGCGGCGGCTCGACGCGGACCGCGACAACCTGGACACGGCGCTCGCATGGTTGCTCGACGCGCACGACGCAACGGCAGCGCTGCGCATGGCGGGGGCGCTGGCGGCCTATTGGGACGTTCGCTCGCTGCTGAGGGAGGGGCGCGCCGCCCTGCTGCGAGCGCTGGCGCTGGAGGGCGGCAGCCCGGCCGCGAGGTCCCGGGCGCTCCTCGGTCTGGCCGCGATGTCCGGCGACCTGGCCGACCCGGACGATGCCCGGCGCGCCGTCGCCGACGCCCTGGAGCTGATTGGCGAGGCGCAGGCTCTGGAGCGGGCAGACGCCTTTGTATGCCGCGGCCATATCGAGTGGAACGATCGCAAGGTCGAGGCCGCCGAGCAGTGGTTCGCGGCGGCCGTCGACGAGGGCGACGCGCTCACGCGCCAGCACGCGCGCCTTGGGCTCGGCAAGATCGCGCTCTACCGCGGCAAGCTGGACGAAGCGCGCTCCCACGAGGGGGCCGGCCTTGCGATGGCGCGCGCGGCAGGGACGCCCCTCGGCATCCTGGCCGCGCTGCTCGACGCAGGGGTCACGGCCTGGTTCCAGCGCGATCTCGGCGCCGGCGAGGAGTTCATGACGGAGGCGCTGGATCTTTGCCGGCAGGCCGACGACCGGCACTCCGCGATCCGCGCGCTCTGGGTGCTTGGCAACGTCGCGCGCTGCCGCGGTCGAGTGGCGCGCGCCGCCCAGCTCTATGCGGAGTGTCTGGAGGCCGGCGGGCTGGCCGGGGCGCGGTGGCCGGAGCCCTACATCTGGGAAGCAGCCGCGCACCTGTGCCTCGACACGAACGCGCCGACCGATGCCGTCAAGCTGTTTGCCGCGGCCGCTGCCCAGCGGGATCGCCAGGAGGCCGCGCGGCTCCTGACATACGAGGTAGATGAGCTGCAGGAGCTGAGGCGAGTCCTGTCGGCACGGTTGGGCGAGCGCGCGTACGGCGAGGCCTGGGGCATCGGCGGCAGCATGTCGCGCGAGGCGGCGGTTAACCTGGCCGTGCACGTTTTCGAGTCGCTGCGCGCCCTATGACGGGGTCATGACGGTCGGCTGATACGATGGCGTCGTGGGATGATGTTGGTCGGCCGGCCAGTGCATGTGGGCCCGAGCAGGTATGTGTGCACGGGCCGGTCGTGGGGACCCATCGTCATTCCGCGTTTCCGCACCGGATACGGCGGCACGGAGCGCCTCGCACCGGGATGCGCCCCCCACGGGGCCGCCGGCCGGTCGGGCTGGTCAGTCAGCGCGCAGGCCCCTCGCACGGGCTTCGCGCGCTCCACTCTCCTGGCGGAGGTTTCGGGCGCCGGCGCGGTGGGCGCCCCCGCCCCCCCAACCCCGCGGGGCGGGGCTGCCCAAGCCCGTGCGCCGTGGTGAGACGGGGCGGAGCCTGCCGAAGGGCGCCCGTCCAGCACGTCCTCTGAGCGGGTCCGGCTACCGCTGGACGTAGGTATCCGCCCACACGCCCCAGTCGCTGGATCGGCCGTCGCCCGCGTCCTCGGTGACCAACTCCAGGCGGTAGACCCCCTTGATGTCGACGGAGAAGCGCTGCGCCGGACCAGGCCGGATCGTGCCGGATCGCCACAGCTCGCGCCCGTCGCCTCGCACCACGAACACCACGCTGCCCGCATCGGCCGCGACACCCACCAGCCCCTCGAGCGTGCTCCACTTCCCGCCGAGCCGGAACGCGTATGCAGCGGGAGCGTGCGCGAACAGCCCCTTGGCGTAGACCGCGCCGCCTGCCTGGATGAAGGGCATCCGCGCGCCTTCTTGCAGCACGCGGTCCCGCAGCGGCTGGCCCCAGCCCACCGTGGCGCTCTCGAACGCCAGGTCCGATACGGCGATGCGCCGAGTGCCCGCCGCTACCCCGTCCGCTGCCACGGGCTTCGCCGGCGACTGCCAGGCCTCGACGAGGGCGCACCGGCGCAGCGACTCCGCGTCTCCCGCATACCTCGATCGGATGCCGCGCAGCTTCTCGGATACCCCGGCCTTGTCGCCGCGCTCCAGGGCCGACGAGACGCCCGACCAGGCGACCGCGACTTCGATGGACCCCGTGTCCGCGCGCCCGGCCCCGTCGACCACGAACGGCGTGTTCACGAGTTCCGAGACGTTGCCGTCCTCGTGGCAGGCCTTGAGCCGGAACCCGCGCTCACCGGGGCGCAAGTCGGGCAGCTCCAGGCGGAACCGGCCCTGCTCGTCGGTGCGCGCGGCCGCGCTGATGGCGTCGTAGTCGTCGCCGCCCTTGGGGTCGCTGTAGGCCACCACGCCGAATGGCCGCGGCGAGCCGGCCACCTGGCCCGACACCACGAGAGCCGCGCCGCGCTGGCTCACGCTGAGCGTCTCGCAGGTGGCTGACGCCTTGCCGCCCGCCGCCCGGCCGTCGTCGCGGAACAGGGGGTGCTTGGCAAGGATCATGGCGTCCGCGGCCGTCAGGAACGTGCCCGGCCCCTCGCCCCGCAGGTCGCGCCCGTAGGTGTGGTTGCCGCCGCCCATGAGCGAGGAGCCGAGCGTCCTGCGGTCGGCAGCGGCCTCGGCGTCGTGCGGCAGGCCCAGCGCATGGCCCAGCTCGTGCGCGATGCCGCCGATGTAGTGCGAGTTGAACTCGCCGATGGAGCAGGGATGGCCGTAGTAGCCGCCGGGCTCCTTCGAGCCGAGTCTGGCTGGGTCGAGCAGCGGGTCGTCGTACACGCAGCAGCGCCCGGAGTTCGGCCCGCCGCCGCCCCAGTACGGCCCGGCCTCCTTGGCGACCGCGCCGTCCCAGACGAGCAGGTTGCTGAACACGACCGTCGTCTCTCGCCCTGGGTCGAGGCCCTCGGCGCGCATGGCCCGGTCGACGTCGCGCATCATCTCGTCGTCCGTCTGCCCGCGCTTGTGCTCCGCAAGGCGCAGCTTGCCGGGCGCCAGGTGGACGACGACGAGCCCGTTCGCGCCCGTCTCCAGGCCGAACGACCGGCGTCCCCAACCGTGCCGGTCCATCCACTCCGCGTAGAACCCCTGCACGTTGCGCATGGCTGCGTCGAGGCGCTTCTGGTAGCCGGGCAGCGGCGGGCGGTCCGCGGGGTAGTAGTAGACGATGCGGAGCGGCCTGCGCGGCGCGGCAGCCTGGGCCCCGCACACGGGCGCGGCCAGTGCCAGCAGGAGAGCGACGGCGAACGATCGGGCGAGACGGTGCATTCCGGTTTGGTCTCCTTCGTCTGCGCGGCCCGTGGTGGGGCCTACGGCTTGCCGAACACCAACTCGCGGTCCTGAACCACCCCGAACCCCTGCACGCAGATGCGGTCGCGGTACAGGTCGAGGAGCGCGTAGGCCGTGCTCTCCTCGGGCGCCTCCACCAGGCCCGGCATCGTGAGGTGGTGGATGCCGCCGTGGAATGCGTAGCCGCCTCGGTGCTCGTGGCCCGCGATGTAGGCGACGACGCAGCCCGCCTGTTCCAGCGTGCGGCAGACCTCCTCGCCGTTCCACAGCGTGATCCACGGGCCGGCGGAAGCCGCCAGCGCTGGCATGTGGCAGAGGACGATCACCTTCTCGCGCCGCCGCACGGCCGTCGCGAGCTGCCCGCGCAGCCACGCCATCTGGGCCTTGCCGATCGCGCCGTTGTACGTGGGCCGCTTCGGGTCAGCCGCCAGGTACTCCCTGGCCTCCGCGGCCTCCGGGCTGCCGGCGGGGCTGGCCGTGCTCACATCCATGCCGAAGAGCACGACGAAGCGGAAGCCCCGCGCGGCCCAGGCGTGGTAGGGGCGCTCCAGGCCCAGCTCGCCCATCAGCTCGGGCAGCCCGGCGGCCAGGCAGTGGTTGCCGACGACGTGGAGCATGGGAAGGCCCGTGAAGAGCGCGGCCATGGCGTGCAGGTCGTCGCGGGTCTTCTCCCCGTTCCCGTCGATGAGGTCGCCCAGGTTCACGATGCGGTCAGGCTTGTCGATGGCGAGGGCGTCCAGGCAGTCGCGCAGTTTGTCGCGCGTCTCCGAGTACCGCCGCGGGAGCGAGTTCGGCTTGTCGGCGTACTGCGCGTCGGCGAACACCCCGATGCGGAGCACCGGCTGAGGGTGCGCGAGAGCGCGAGGCGCGGCGGCGGCCAGCATGGGGAGCACGATCAGGCATCGGGCAAGCGCACAGGTTCGCAGGCGCACGGTGCAATCTCCGTTCTTTGGGGGCGATGTGGGCTTCTGACGGTTCAGGACGTGGCGCTGCGTTTCCTTCCTTCGAGCGACTCACAGACAGCAGCGCGCCCTCCCTGGTAGGGAAGGGCGCGCTGCCTCTGGCGCCAGCGTGCGGGCCGGCTCAAGCGTTGAGGTCAGACATGGTGCTATCAGGTCCGGCGCCGGCGAGCGGCCCAGCCGACGAGGGCCAGAACGCCGATGCCCAGTGCGGTCAGCGTGCTCGGTTCGGGCACGACCTCCAGGTGGTTCCAGGCGTTCCAGAGCGGCGCGCCCGGCACCGGGACGGGTGGCGACGGGACGGGCAGCGCCAGGATGCGGCCGGCCTCGTCGAGCTGGATGCCCACCACGCTCTTGATGTCGAACAGGGGGTTGCCGACGAACCCGGTGAACGGTCCCTGCGGCCCCACCAGCGACGGATCGATGGTGAAGTTGCCCCAGACCGGCGGCGGGGGTGGCTGCGGCGGCATCAGGGGGCCCAGGAACCACCCTCTGGTGAAGCCGTTCGCGTCGATGAGGGTCAGCGACACACCCAGTATGTTCGCCGGGGGCAGCAGGCTGAACTTGATGAGCGTGCCTGTCAGGTCCGGGTCGTCCTGGTAGGCGAAGCGCCACGCCGCGACACTGAGGGCATCGCTGGACGTCGCAGCCGCCCATGCCATCTGCAGCGACGTGTGCTCTTCCTGGCCGTCGCTGGCCATAACGTCGGGCACCAACGTCGGCACGCTGTACACGAAGGGCTGCCCCGAACTCCCGTAGTACTCCTCTTCCGCCGCCACCATCTGTCCGGCGGCGAAGACCTTGCCCGACTGCATTGCGCTGGTCCAGCTCTCGCCGCCTTCCCCAATCCGGAAGACCGGACCAGCCCACGACTGCGGCATCACCAACATCAGGATGGCGGCGCTTGATAGAGCGATCCAAACGCGTCTCATACATCCCTCCTGCCGCGGCCTTGTCGTGCCGTGCCGCGGCGACCGGCGACCCATCGGCCCACACACTGGAGGGTAGTGCATGATCCGTGCCACGTCGACCCAATCGCCAGAATCGCTGTATTGCCTGGCTGGCGGCTGCTCGACGATCACGCGTCGGCCAGGCGCGGCTCCGCCCCCATGTCCAGGCACACGAGCCGCACCGTCAGCCCCGCATGCGCCTCGCGGAGCCGGGCGGCGACGCGCTGCGCGAGGGCGAAGCGGTGGCAGTAGCAGGCGTTCTGCTCGGCAAGGGGCAGGGCGTCGAAGTCCGGTGTGTCCGGCTCGGCGCAGAGGAAGACGGCCAGGCCCTTCGCGTGTGCCGCCGCCTCGACGAACGCGCGCGCTACGTCGACGGCGTCCGGCGTCAGCTCGGCGTTGTACCGGTCGCGCATGTCGCGCCACGTGGCGATCTGGCCGGCGTGCCAGGCGGCGAGCAGCTCGGGGCTGGGGGCCAGACAGGGGAGGTGGACGAAGGCATAGGCGTAGGGGCTCGCCATCGCCTCGGGGATGAGCGTAGCGAACTCCAGCGGCGCCCACGAGCCCTGCCCGCCCACCCCGTTGCGCCGCGCGTCCAGGAGGTAGAGCGGCCGGCGCAGGCAGGCGAGCAGGTCAGCCATGCGGTCGGTCTTGCGCCCCTTGAGCTTGGCGTGGCTGCCGGTGCCCAGCACGCCGAACTCGATCTCACCGCCCGCCAGGTCCGTCGCGCAGGGCAGCGTCAGCGCATGGCCGAACGCGTTCTCCACCCGCCAGCATCCGGCCTCTCGAACCGCGCGCGTGTACATGGCAGTGCTCCTCGATCCAGCGTGACGATATGGCGCCGAGAGCAGGGGTATCATCATCCAGGGACATGGTACCGCGACGACAGCGTCCCGAATCCCACGGATGAGGTGAGTTTCGGTGGACAAGGTCCTCTTCGCTTCCGCGCACGTCGAACGGCTCGATCGCAATATTACGCTGCCGGCGCGGTTCGGCAGGCTGCTGGAGAAGTCGGGCTTCGAGGAGCGCTTCAAGGGCAAGCGCGTCGCCATCAAGATGCACGTGGGCGGCGACATCGGCTTCTACACCATCCACCCCCTCTTCGTCCGCCAGGTCGTGCAGGCGGTGAAGCAGGCCGGCGGCTCCCCCTTCATCACCGACGGTTCGTTCTCCATGGACGCGGCCCTGGCTCGCGGCTATACGCAGGAAGTCCTCGGCGCGCGCATCGTCGGGGCCGGCGGCGAGCATGACAGGTACCACTACGCCCGCGAGACCGACGTCGAGGGCCTGCCGCAGGTGGAGATCTGCGGCAACATCGTCGACGCGGACGCGATGATCGTGCTGAGCCACGGCAAAGGGCACGGGCACACCGGGTTCGGCGGGGCCATCAAGAACATCGCCATGGGCTGCGTCAGCTACAAGACGCGCGGGTGGATCCACGGGCTGATGGCCGGGCACTTCGAGTGGCGCGACGACGTGTGCACCCACTGCGAGCAGTGCGTGGCGAGTTGTCCCACCGGCGCGGCGCGGTTCAACGACAAGGGCGAGTTCGGCATCAGCGAGCACCACTGCCGCTACTGCATGCACTGCACCCGGGCCTGCGAGGTCGGCGCGCTCACCATGGACCAGCCGAACGAGAAGTTCAAGCACTTCCAGCAGGGCATGGCGGCCACCGTCAAGGCGACGCTCGAGACCTTCGAGCCCGGCGCCGTCTACTACCTCACCGCGCTGATGAACATCACGCCGCTGTGTGACTGCTGGGGGTTCTCCACCCCGCCGCTCGTGCCGGACATCGGCATCATCGGCAGCGAGCGCATCGTGGCCATCGAGCAGTGCGCGCTGGACATGATCAAGACCGAGAACCTCATCCCCGGCAACCTGCCGGATCAGCTCAGCCCGCCCGGCGACGAGGGCCATCTCTTCCAGCGGATCCACGGGAAAGACCCCTACGAGCAGGTTCGACAGGCCGTGGCCGCGGGGCTGGGCAGCACCGAGTACAGCGTCGAGGTCGTTCCCTAGCCCAACTGGTTGCGGCGGACGCCGCCGCGAGGAGGAGAGCCGTGGACACCCTTCAAGCCATCATGACGCGCCGCAGTGTCCGCCAGTTTGCCGATGAGCCCGTCTCGCCGGAAGCCGTCGACTGCATCCTCAAGGCCGCGATGGCTGCTCCATCCGCCGGCAACCAGCAGCCCTGGCAGTTCGTGGTCCTGACGGAGCGCGCCCTGCTGGACAAGATGGCCGACATCCACCCGCACGCGCAGATGATCCGGCAGACGCCGGTCGCCGTCCTCGTGTGCGGCGACCTCAAGCGTGAGGTGCACACCGGCTACTGGGTCCAGGACTGCGCGGCCGCGAGCCAGAACCTGCTGCTCGCCGTGCACGCGCAGGGGTTGGGCGCGGTCTGGACCGGTGTGTACCCCCGCGAGGACCGGGTCACGGCGATTCAAGCGGCGCTGGGTCTGCCCGAGCACATTGTGCCCATCGCCCTCATCCCGATCGGCGTGCCCGCGGAGAGACCCGGCCCCATCGACCGCTACGACCAGGGCCGCGTGCACCACAACCGCTGGTAGTGTCCGCCCGCTTGTCGCTGACGCTTGGGAGATCGTCCACCAATGACCTACCGCTACCTCTTCTGCCTGGGCGGCAGTCGTCGCCTGTCGATCAGGCACCTCCGATGCTTCGCCGCCGAACGCGCCAATGGAACCGCCGCCGTGGCGCTGCTGGTCTGCCTCGCGTTGGCGTTCCCCGCGCGCCCGGCAGTCGCCAGCGCCCGCAACTCAGGAGGCAAACGAGCCGTGAGCACCGAGATGACACTCTACACGTACCAGCTCAAGCACGACGGCACGGCGGAGTCGTATGACGAGGCCATGGCGGTCGCTTGCTTCCAGGGCATCCTCAACCGGAAGGCGCCCATCGTCTACGTGCTGTCGCCGAAGAAGGACACGCCGCGCTATTGGCTCGATGCCTTCTCGCGTGAGGGCGAGTGGCTGCACGGCCGGCCGGTGGCGCCGCTCGCGGACCTCGACGCGCTTGCGAAGCTCGCAGGGCGGAAGGTGAAGGGCGCTGTCATCTGGGATCCGTCGGTGCCGGCGACGGTGAACGTGGCGACGACGATCGCGGGGCTCGAGGATCTGGTTGTGGTGAGCCCCGACATGGCCGACCGCTGCCTGGCGAAGTGGGGCCTGAAGGTGCGGCACGATCTGCGCGGCAAGTTCACCGGCGCGGAGACCGGCAGCGCGAAGAACGACGCGTACCGGTGGGCGATCCGCGAGTACCTGGCCAAGGGAGCGTGCTCGGCTCATCTGCTCTGCCTCTTCGAGGACGCCTACTCGACGCGCGCCGCCGGCGACCTCGGCTACGTGGTCACGCGCGACTGGGCGATCCACAACCGGTCGTTCGTGTTCGACCTCTCGCCCTGGGGAGACGAGAAGCCCGGCGACGACCAGGGCCAGCCGATGGGCACGGACCTCGCCACGTACCGCATGCTGCTGGAGGAGACACTCAAGCACGCGGCCGGCAAGCAGATGACGGAGATGGCGGGGTTCTTCGCCTTCGTGAAGTACAGCAACATGCCGGGCCACCCCAGCGCCCACGACCCCGTGCCCACCGAGTGGCAGACCGTCTGGCTCATCTCGCCCTACAACTGCTACCAGAACACGGTCGCCAGCGACTGCTTTAACCAGTCGCTCCACTGCCAGGCGCCTCGCACCGCGCTGAAGCAGCGCCGGCCTGCCCCGACCGCCACGCTGGGTAACAAGAACTATCTCTGCATCCTTATGGCCGACTACGACTCCGCGACCCCTCTCTACGAGTTCCTGCCCAGGCTGTGGGACGACCCGAACCGCGGCCGAGTGCCGCTCTGTTGGGGCATCAACCCGAACCTGCTGGAGACCTACCCGGACGTGATCGCCCACGTCTACCGGACCGCGAGCGAGAACGACCACTTCGGCGCGGACGCGAGCGCGGCGGGCTACATGAACCCGAACCGCGTGCCGAAGGAGTACCTGCCCCTCTTCGTGCGCCACAACCGGCGCTTCTACCGCGAGGCTGACATGACGATGTCGCCCATGGTGCTGGACTGGGACGAGCCCGCGGCCGATGTGAAGGACGCCTTCGCCAAGTTCAGCCCGGACGGCTACGCCACGATCGTCATGGACCTGCACAACAAGGGCGGGAAGCTGCCGCAGCCGCAGGTGTGGAAGGGCATGACGGTGACAGAGCTGATCAACGACGCCTGCAACTTCGCCGGGGTCGAGCAGACGGCCGACATCCTGTCGAACGCCATCACCGCGCGCGGCGCCAAGCGGCCCAGTTTCCACTTCTTCCGCATCGTGTGGACCAGCCCGACGGACGTCGCCAACTCGCTGGAGGCTCTGCGCAAGAAGCGGCCAGACCTCGACATCGAGGTGCTCGACCCGTACACCTTCTTCAGGCTGCTGAAGGCGCATCTGGCGCAAACCGGCGCCGCCCGGCGCTAGGCCGATCCGGTCGGCTGCGGGACGTTCCATCCATCGTGGGAGAGATGCTGTGGTGTTTCGTCTGAGCTGGTATGTCGCGCTGGTCCTGATGTGCCTTGCGGCGGTTGGCAGTGGGGCTTCAGCAGAGCCCACCGCCGCGGGCAAGGCGCTCTACACCTACACGCTGACGACGGCAGGCGGGCCTGAGGCGTATGACGAGGCCCTGGCGGTCGCGTGCTTCCAGGGAATCGTCAACCGCAAGGCGCCGACGCTCTACGTGCTGTCGCCGAAGAAGGACACGCCTCGCCTCTGGCTGGAGGTCTTCACCCGGGAAGGCGGCTGGCTCCACGGCCGGCCAGTCGAGCCGCTGCCGGGCCTGGACGCCGTGGCGAAACTGGCTGGCTCGAGGGTGAAGGGCGCGGTGATCTGGGACCCGGCCGTGCCGGCGACCGCCAACATCGCCACGACGATCGCCGGCGCCGAGGACCTGGTCGCGCTCAGCCCGGACCTGGCGGATCGCTGCCTGGCGAGGTGGGGTCTGAAGGTGCGCCGCGACCTGCGCGGCAAGTTCACGGGCGCGGAGACCGGCAGCGCCAAGAACGACGCGTACCGGTGGGCCATCCGGGAGTACCTGGCGAAGCGGGCGTGCTCGGCGCACCTGCTGTGCCTGTTCGAGGATGCCGCCAACGCCCGCCCCGCCGGCGACCTCGGCTACCTCGTCATCCGAGACTGGGCTGTACGCAGCCGGTCGTTCGTGTTCGACCTGTCGCCGTGGGGAGACGAGAAGCCGGCCGACGATCCTGGCCAGGCGATGGGCACCGATCTGGCGACCTACCGCATGATCCTGGAGACCACGCAGCGGAACGCGGCAGGCAAGCAGATGACGGAGTTGAACGGCTTCTTCACGTTCGCCAAGTACGCCAACGTGACCGGCCACGCGAGCGCCCACGAACCGGTGCCGACCGAGTGGGAGACGGTGTGGCTGATCTCGCCCTACAACTGCTACCAGAACACCGTCACGAGCGACTGCTACAACCAGTCGTTCCACTGCCAGGCGCCTCGCAGACCGTTCAGGCTCCGCCGACCCGAGCCCACGGCCAGACTGGCGAACAGGAACTACATCTGCCTGTTCATGGCCGACTACGACTCCTCGACGCCGCTCTACGAGTTCCTGCCGAAGCACTGGGCCGACCCCGGTCGCGGCAAGCTGCCCATGTGCTGGGGCATCAACCCCAACCTGGTCGAGTCCTATCCGGATGTGTACCGCTACTTCCGCGAGACCGCCGGCCCCAACGACTGGTTCAGCGCCGATGCCAGCGCGGCGGGCTACATGAACCCGAACCGCGTGGCGCCGGAGAGCCTGCCCCTGTTCGTGCGCCACAACCAGCGCTACTTCCGCGAGGCCGGCATCTCGATCGCCCCGATGGTGCTGGACTGGGACGAGCCGACCGCCCAGGTGAAGGACGCCTTCGCCCGGTTCTCTCCCGATGGCTACTCCACGATCGTGGCCGACTTCCACGCACAGGCCGGCAAGTTCCCGAAGCCGCACGTCTGGAAGGGGATGCCGGTCACCGAGTTGGTCGATGCGGTGGGCGTGGCGCCCGGGCCGGACCTGACGGCGGACATCCTCTCGAGGGCGATGGACGCGCGCGGGGTTAAGGCGCCCAGCTTCCACATCTTCCGCATCGTCTGGTCGGACCCGTCGACCATCGTGCAGGCCGTCGAGACGCTGCGCAAGATCCGGCCGGACCTCGACATCGAGGTGCTCGACCCGTACACGTTCTTCCGGCTCCTGAAGGAGCATCTGGAGGCCGGCCAGGCGAGGTAGCGAGGCGCCCGGAAGTCGCCTTGCGCCGCTACTCCGCCGGGGATATACTGGGGCTGGGGAACGGTCGGACGGAGGGCGGAATGAGCCGAGTGATCGTCAGCGATGAGCGCGGCGCATTGCACATCGAGCCGGACATGCTGGGCGAGGCCCGGCCGAACACGCGCTACGTCGTGGAGGCCGGCGCCGAGGGCCTGACCGTGCGGCCCGAAGTGTCCGCGTCTTCAACCAACGGGGCCGGAGTTGCGGAGGGGAAGCTGTCGCCGGAGGAGTGGGAGAGGATGCGCGATGAGCTGACGGAGTTGCTCACTGCGGTCTGGCCTCAGGGCGTGTCGGTAGTCGATGTCATCTCCGAGATGCGGCGATGATCTTCACGATAGATGCCAACGTGTTTGTCTCGGACCTCATGTCGTCGGACGCCAAGCACGTGCCAAGCCGCGCGTTCATGGATGCCCAGCGCTCCATTGCTCCAACGGTATGGTGTCCTACCATCGTGTTGGTCGAGGTAGCTGCCGCGATCGCGCGCCCGTCTGGCGACGCCGCGCTCGCCCAGCAGGGCGTCTCGGTTGTCAGGGCCTTCCCTGGCATCCGGTTCTGCGGTCTCCCCGAGGCCCGTGCCGAGGCCGCCGCCCGCATCGCCGCTACCCACCGCCCGCGTGGGGCGGACGCCATCTACGCCGCCGTGGCCAGCGAGTCTGGCGCGACTCTGATCACCTGGGACGCCGAGATGCTGGCCCGGGCGCCTGCCGTTGTCGCCACCGTGACTCCGTCCGCCTGGCTCGCGGCCAACCCGCCCGTACCGTAGGCCCCGGTCGGCCTACCCCGCAGAGACGTACCACATCACCCATACAGAGGTCACCCCGTGTTCACCGCAGTCGTTGCCACACTCGCAGTAGCTGGTCTTCTACCCGGTCAGGCGCGGACGGTGCCGCCCGATCGCGGCATTCCCCTGGTCACCGGCGCCGTCTGGGTCTACAAGGGCACCGTCAAGACGTGGAACGCAGACGCCCAGAAGAGCATCGCGAAGACCGTCACCTGGCAGATGAAGGTCGTTCGCGCTCAGAAGGTGGGCGCTCTGACCGTCGCTGAGATGAACGGGCACCCGGCCGACGTCGCGTGGGGAGTGCCCGAGGAAGGGCCGAGCAAGTACCTCTACATCCGCGACGCCGCCCGCACCTATCAGCTCAACCCCGAGGGCCCGCCGCTCATCCCGGCCACGGAGGCGGACGCCCGCAAGATGCTCCAGAACGAGGACGTCGTGTTCCAGCTCCCTCTGCGGGTGGGCCAGGACTACGCGGCCGACCGTGGCAGGAGGCAGTCTGGGCGCTACTGCTGGCACGTGGTGGCAGTGGCTCCGGCCCGCCTCTCCGGCATCAAGGGGCTGACCACCGCCAGCGCGCCGGGCTACACGGTCACCTACCGGACCAACCCCGATACCGAGACGGTCGACATCGCGGAGGGCGTCGGTATCGTACGGTTCAGGTATGAGCACCACGGCACGCCGGCCGAGTGCGACCTGCGGCTGGTGGAGGTGAAGCGCCCGGCGAAGTGACCAGCCATTGCAGGTGCACACATAATGCGATACAATGATGTCCACTGACAGGCGAGTCCGCGAGGCAGGAGGTGCGGCGATGACACGTGTGATCGCGAGGGGTGCCGACGGCTCGGTTACGCTGCCCGCCGATGTGGTGGCGGCGGCGGACCTTGGCGACCAGCTTGTCGTGGAGGTCGAGGAAGGGATGATCTTCCTCCGGGCCAAGGACGGGCCGACTGATGCGCGGCTCGGGTCTGGCGGTGCGCCAGATGCCGAGTTGCCCGACCCGGCCGCCGAGTTCCTGGACTGGGTCGCATCGCTGCCCGCCGGCCCCGGCTTGAGCGATGAGGCAACCAGCCGCGAGTCCATCTACCGCTGATGGCAACCTACCTGCTGGACACCAACATCCTCACACGCGCGGCGGACAGCGCGGCGCTGCAGCACAGGGTCGCGGTGGAGGCGATAGTCCTCTTGAGGAGGGCCAACCACTCGCTCTCGATATGCCCTCAGAACGTCATCGAGTTCTGGGCAGTCGCTACTCGGCCTGTCGATGCGAACGGCCTGGGGTGGTCGAGGGGCACCGCATCGCGCGCGCGGGCTCGGATGCTGCGGGTCTTCCGTCTGGTCCACGACGATCACCGTGTCTTCGAGAGGTGGATCGACCTGGTTGACCGCTACCCCATCTCCGGCAAGCGCGTCCACGACGCACGCCTGGTTGCCGTCATGCTTGCCAACGGCATCGACCGCCTGCTGACGTTCAACACGGAGGACTTCGCGACGTTCTCCGAGATCACCGCTGTGCGTCCTGAGGATGTCACTCCATGAAGGAAGCCGAGTTCGTCATCAAGTCGGACTACCAACTGCAGGGCGACCAGCCGCAGGCCGTCGACGAGCTGGTCGCCGGTGCGCAACGCGGTGACCGCTACCAGACGCTCCTGGGCGCCACCGGCACCGGCAAGACGTTCACCATGGCGCACGTCATCCAGCGGCTGCGCCGGCCGGCCCTCGTCATCGCCCACAACAAAACGCTGGCCGCTCAGCTCTGCGGCGAGTTCCGCGAGTTCTTCCCCGACAACGCCGTCGAGTACTTCGTCTCCTACTACGACTACTACCAGCCAGAGGCCTACATCCCGCAGAGCGACACCTACATCGAGAAGGACGCGATGGTCAACGACGAGATCGACCGGCTCCGCCACTCGGCCACCCAGGCTGTGCTGGAGCGCCGGGACGTGATCGTCGTCGCCAGCGTGTCGTGCATCTACGGCCTGGGGTCGCCGGACGAGTACCGCAAGATCATCCTCGCGTTCCGCCGCGGCGAGACCCTCGACCGCGAGGAGGCGCTGCATCGCCTGGTCGACATGCAGTTCACGCGCAACAACCTGGAGCTGCAGCGCGGCACGTTCCGGGTGCGCGGCGACACGCTGGAGATCCAGCCGATCGACGAGGAGGTCATCATCCGCGTCGAGTACTTCGGCGACGAGGTCGAGCGCATCACGCTGGTCAACCCGGTGACGGGAGAGATGATCGGCGCGCGCGACTACGTGACCATCTTCCCAGCCAGCCACTTCGTCACGAGCGCCGAGCGGCTGGAGGCGGCCATCAGCGGCATCCTGCAGGAGATGGAGGAGCGCGTCGCCCTGTTCCAGTCCGAGGGCAAACTCATCGAAGCGCAGCGCATCGAGCAGCGCACCCGCTTCGACATCGAGATGATGCGCGAGCTGGGCTACTGCTCCGGCATCGAGAACTACAGCCGCTGGATGGACGGCCGCCAGCCGGGCACCCACCCGAACACGCTGCTCGACTACTTCCCGGACGACCTGCTCGTCTTCATCGACGAGTCGCACCAGACGATCCCGCAGCTCAACGCGATGTACGTGGGCGACATGCAGCGCAAGGACACGCTCATCGAGTACGGGTTCCGCCTGCCGTCGGCCCGCGACAACCGCCCGCTGAAGTTCCACGAGTTCGAGTCCAAGCTCAGCCAGGCGGTGTTCGTCTCCGCGACGCCCGGGCCCTACGAGAAGAAGCACGCGGCGCAGACAGTCGAGCAGATTATCCGGCCGACCGGCCTGCTAGACCCGGAGGTCATCGTACGCCCCACCCGCGGGCAGATCGACGACCTGATCGGCGAGATCCGTAACCGCTCCGAGCGCGGCGAGCGCGTCCTGGTCACCACGCTCACGAAGCGGATGGCCGAGGACCTGACGGCGTACCTGGAGGACCTGAACATCAAGGTCCACTACCTCCACAGCGACGTGAAGACGCTCGACCGGGCCGAGATCCTGCGCGACCTGCGCATGGGCGTCTACGACGTGATCGTGGGCATCAACCTGCTGCGCGAGGGGCTCGACCTGCCCGAGGTGACGCTCGTCGCCATCCTCGACGCGGACAAGGAGGGCTTCCTCCGCTCCGAGACCTCGCTCGTGCAGACCATCGGCCGCGCCGCCCGCAACGCCGCCGGCCAGGTCATCATGTACGCGGACAACGTGACGGGTTCCATGCAGCGCGCCATCGGCGAGACGAACCGCCGCCGCGGTATCCAGACGGCGTACAACACACAGCACGGCATCACCCCGACGACCGTGCAGAAGGCCATCCGCGAGCTGATCACCGCGCAGCACGTGGCCGAGGACCGCGCCCCCTACAACGCCGGCACCCCCAAAGCCCAGGTGAAGGAGTGGCTCGACGGCCAGGACGGCGCGGCCATCCCGCTGGACCAGATGGTCGAGGTCATCGCGCAGCTCGAGAAGCAGATGAAGGAGGCCGCCAAGGCGATGGAGTTCGAGCGCGCCGCCCAGCTCCGCGACGAGATCGCCGACCTCCGCCGCTTCGTCCCCTCCCACGCCATGGGCGGCGACAAGCCCAAGCGCAAGCCGCAGAAGACCTACCGGGCGCGGTAGGCGGACTGGCGGGCCGACGCCAAGGTGACTACCCGCTGGCGGATCAGGACGCAAGCCCCAGCCGCGCGGGCTGCAGTCTGCCGTAGCTCGCCCGCTTCTCTGACAGGAGATCGCGCCTGTGATCATAGTTGCGAGCCCATTTCGGCCCGTGCGGGATGAGTCAATGGGCAAGTCCGACCGGAACGCCGCCAAGTCTGGCGAAGATGGCTCCTCCGATTTCCTCCGTCCGATCCTACGGTGGCTCGCCATGCCGCGCAACCAGATCACAGTTGCCCGGACGTGGCGCGGATCGGGAGTAGAGCGAGGGTCGGCCCGATACGAGGACGGCCTGTTCGCCACGTGGCCTCACGGCGTCCGCACTGAGTGGCACGCACGGTGCGACGACTGCACCGTGGCCTACGTCGACCCCGACTCCGTTGTCGGCGTGGCGCTCGGCGATACCTACCCGGACGTCGAGTTGGTGCGCGCTGGGGGCAACGAGCAGGCATGGCCTCTGGCGAAGGAACTGATGGATGGTGCGGACTGGCTCGTTCTCGACACCGGAGGACCCGAGGCCGGCTTCGAAGTCACGGTGTCACCCCAAGTCACGGCCGACCCTCTCGACTTGGGAAGGGGCGTCGTTGCGTGGCCAAGGTCCGCTGGACGGCTTGATCTCACCACTGTGACAACGTCTCCTGGACCCAAGGTAACGAGATCATCACGGGGGACTGAGTCCGTGTCCCTACCTCTGTTGTTTGATCGAGCGCGCCGACGCCTGGTCGGACCGACGCTGGTGAACGATGTGTCGTTCCGTGGTCAACGCTCCCTTACATACTACGACGCACCGTGTTTAGTGCGTGGAGGCGATCTGATAGAGAGGGCGCTGCTCTGCCACGAGCGTGCCCAGACTGCCATTCGAGCTCGATGCCATGTACGGCGGGTCTTCCGTAGTCCCGAACTGCGCGTGCGGCTGGATTCTGATTGTCTCAGTGTCGGAGAGTCAGCCCCAGACGATCCAGCCGTTCAGCGGATAGCTGATCGGCTCGGAACGTGGGTCTGCCACGAGGTGCCACGGCTGGTTAGGTCCTTGAGCCTCGTCTGTTGGCCAGGTTGGCTTCTCGACGCGGCACTGGAGGGAGCGCATCTGCTGGTCGGTCAGCCCGGTCCGATCTCCACTCGTGACGACGCGCCTCGCCTACGGGTCCTCGAGGGCGGGTCGGAGTTGCTGAGCCGCGAATGCCGGATGGAGGTGGGATGCGTGTGCATTCTGCCATTGCCAGCGGACATGCGGCACCTTGGTTCCCTACTTGCCGCGTACATCTCTGCTCCAGCCGCGGCACCGTTGGTTGTGGTCCACATCATGGGACCAGGTGAGGTGATGCGTTGCGTTGGCGCGACATACGCGGCCATGGCAACACGCTTCGCCGAGATGGACTTCGTGGGAATGGACGAGGTCGACCTGGTCTCTGCCACGCGAGATCGTGCTGCGGTCGACGGTAGTCCCGCCGAGCGGACCGATCGAGTGGCGATGCTCTACGTGAAGTCCGCGGCATGGTACGCAGGCCGGGCACCCATCGTCCACGCAGAGTTTACTCCAGATCAGGTGAAGGGCTACTGGCGTAAGGACGGCGTCTATGTGCGGGGGCGTTCGCCGTCCGAGTGATCTGCGCGCAGCTCGAGAAGCAGATGAAGGAGGCCGCCAAGGCGATGGAGTTCGAGCGCGCCGCCCAGCTCCGCGACGAGATCGCCGACCTCCGCCGCTTCGTCCCCTCCCACGCCATGGGCGGCGACAAGCCGAAGCGCAAGCCGCAGAAGACCTACCGGGCGCGGTAGGCGGTCTGGCGGCCTCCCGACGGCGGGCGTACAATGAGTCCACTGGAAGCCATAGCGGTTGATCGAGCGGTCACCGATGGGACCGGCAACGCCGACCTTTGGTGATGGCGCGCCCGGTGCTGGGCCAGCATGCCGCGCAGGAGGAGCGAGGTGAAGAAGAGGATCTTGCCGATCGTAACCTGGATCTTCGGCTGGCTGGCGTGGGGCGTCACTGTCGTCGGGCTGATCGCAGCCCACTGGCACGCGGCCCTCGTTCTCGGGGTGGCGTGGTTCGTCGGCGTCGTGGCAGGACTGGGCGCTGGCTCGCTGGCCGTTAGCAAGTGGCCGGACCTGAGGTTCGCTACCGATGCCCGGATCGATGGACATGGCTACGTTCACCAGCCCGGGGACTTCGCGGTCCCTTTCACTCTCATATCAGTACTCGCAGGTGTGTCTCTGCCGATACTACGCTAGTGGCGGGGCCCTGGCCCGCGGGCGGCCGCAGCCCGGAGGTGCATCCTTCGATGCCAACCCAACCAGCGCAGTTACCCAGACAGCCCGGCCCGTGGCATTGGACCCGCGAGCAGTACTACGCGGCCGGAGAAGCCGGCTGCTTCGGCGACGAGAAGGTCGAGCTGATCGGCGGTGTGGTCACCCAGGAAGGAATGGCTGACCGAATCCCCTCGCCGAAGCCGCCGTACGCGACGGCAGTCGGACTGACGTGGCGGCTGCTGTGGGGAATGAGCCTGCCGGTCGCGCATGCCCGCGTTCACATGCCGCTAGCGATCTCCGATGACAGCGAGCCCGAACCTGACGTCGCGGTCGTTGCTGGGGCGATTCGCGACTACGCGCTGCGGCATCCCACATCGGCCCTGCTGGTGGCTGAGGTCGCCGACACCACACTCGCGTACGACCGTCGCACCAAAGCGGCCCTCTACGCGCATGCCGGCATCCCTGAGTACTGGATCCTCAACCTGCCCGAGCGCTGCCTGGAAGTCCACCGCGGCCCCGCGCCGGACCCGGAGCAGCCCTTCGGAGCCGGCTACCGCAGCATCCTGCGTTTGGCCGATGATGACGCCGTTGCCCCGCTCGCCAGCCCCGACCACACGCTCCTCGTCAAGGACATGCTCCCGTAGTTTGCCCCCTCCTCGCAGGGAACCGCGGCCACGAACGCGAAGCTGATGGCGACCTCGGGCACCGATGCCCGGCACCAGGAGCCACCTTCATGCTCTCCCTGCTCGTCAGCGGCATCGCCATGGCCACGTTCATGCTGCCCGTTCACCCGAAGCCCCGGCCCATCCGCATCGCGCTCGTGTCCGACACGCACATCTCGCACAACGAGAGCGAGACGCAGGCGGGGTACCGCAAGCACCTGGCAATCGTCATCGCGCAGGTGAACGCGGCCAAGCCCGATCTCATCCTGCTGGGTGGCGACCTGACGGACGACGGCGAGGCCGAGTCCTTCGAGAGCTTCCTGCAGGTGCGCGAGGGGTTCCGCGCGCCGGTACGCTGGGTGCCTGGCAACCACGACTGCGGCGGCAAGCTCTCCGCCGGGGCGGCCGGCGCGGTGACCGAGGCGAGCCTCGCGAAGTACGAGGACGCGATGGGCCGCTCGTTCGGCGCGGAGACGCTGCGCGGCGTCCGCCTGGTCCGCATCAACGGGTCGCTGCTCGGCAGCGGGCTCAAGGCCGAGGCGCGGCAGTGGGCCATGCTGGAGCGCGAAGCCGCGAAGCCCTGCGCCGAGCCTCGCGTCGTCCTGCTGCACTACCCTATGTTCTTGGAGAAGCCGAGCGAGACCGAGGGAGGTTACTGGACGGTGGACCCGGCGCCCCGCGCGCGGCTGATAGCGCTCGTGACCCGGATGCGGGCGAGGGCCGTGTTCTCCGGCCACCTGCATCGGCGCCTGTATACGTCACTAGACGGGGCGCCGTGTATCACGGCGCCGGCGACCTCCTTTGGTCTGCCTGCCGGCAAGGAGCCGCCCGCCTGGATGCTGGTCACGATCGCCGATGGGCAGGTGCAGGTCGAGTGGAAGCAGATTCCGGTCGTCGCCGAGCCGTAGCTCATCCGCCACTGAGAGGACCCAGCCGATGACCCCAATACGCGTTGGCGTTGCCGGATGCGGCAGTGTCAGCGAGCACTACCTGGCCGACATGCGGTCCAGCGAGTTCGTCGAGCTTGTCGCCGTGTGCGACATCGTGCCCGAGCGCGCCGAGCGGCGAGCGGCCGAGTTCGGCGTGCCGGCCGCCTTCGCGAGCGCGGACGAGATGCTGGCGGGCGCGGACTTCGACCTGTTCGTCAACCTGACCGCGATGCCGGCGCACTACCCGCTGAACCTGCTGGCGCTGCGGGCCGGGAAGCACGTGCATTCGGAGAAGCCCTTCGCCAGCACGCTGGAGCAGGGCCGCACGCTGATGCAGGAGGCGCGCAGCCGCAACCTGCAGCTCACGGGCGCGCCGAACGTCGTCATGAGCCCCGCGTTCCGCTGCATCCAGGACATCCTGGCGTCCGGCGAGATCGGCACGGTCCACGCCGCGCATGGCCGCTACGGGCATCCCGGGCCGTCGTGGGGGCCGTGGTTCTACGGGGAGGGCGGCGGCACGGTCTTCGACCTCGCCGTGTACAACCTGACGTTCCTCACCGGCCTGCTCGGCCCCGCCAGGAGCGTTATGGCGCAGATGTGTACGGCCATCCCGGAGCGCGATATCGAAGCGGAGCACGTCGTCGTGAAGGCCGAGGACAACGCGATGATCCTCCTCGACCACGGCGCCGCGGTGCTCTCGTCGGTGATGTCCGGCTTCGTGTACGGCCGCTGCCACGACGAGCGCACCATCGAGCTGATCGGCACGAAGGGGTGCGTGAACCTGCTGGGTTGGGACTGGGACACGCATGGCGTCGAGGTGGCGTCGCCCGAGACCGACGGCTTCGAGGTCGATTGCGACGACTCCGAGGACTACCGGTGGGACCGGTGCGGCTCCATGGCCGCGGAGTGGATCGCGACCGGCCGGAAGCCGCCCATGGCTATCGAACACGCCTACCACGTTCTGGAAGTGATGCTCGCCGCGAAGGAGTCCGCCGCGACGGGCCGGCGCATTGCCGTCGAGTCGACGTTTGCCTGGCCGGTGCCGGGCGAGGAGCAGTGACCATGAGCCTGATGTCGTTCGCCTGTGTGTGTCTCGCGGCCTTCGGTGTGCACGCTGCCGCCGCCCGCGAGCCGATCCTGGTGGTCCGCTCGGTGCCGGAGAGCGGCCTGGTCATGGCGCGCGTCGACCTGACCTCCTACGTGCCGGCCGGCAGCGTGTCGGTGCAGGCCCGGGATGAGGGGGGCGCGGCGGTGCCCTGCCAGTTCGTGCCCTCCGGTGAGCGCGAACGGCGCCGCGGCACGCTCGTGCTGAGCCTCAAGCCCGGCGGCGAGCGGCGCATTCGGCTCTATCCCACCGTGTCGAAGGAGCCCGTGCCCGCCGCGGCCCCCGAGACGATCGCGATGGGCGGCGCCTCCGTCACCTTCGGCGATGGCCCGTTCCCAGTGCGGTTCGCGTTCACCAAGACCGGCAAGGTGTTCGACCGCTTCGACTTCAACGACCGCCTGCACGACCCGAAGACCGGCGGGTTCTCGCTGCGGCTGGACAAGCAGGCGCGCCCGGAGGTGATCTCGGAGGGCGAGCTGTGCACGGTCGTCCGCGTGCATGCGCGCTACGTGAACGCGGCAGGCGAGGCTCCGCCCTCCAAGCCCACGGCGACGTACGAGTGGTTTGTCTTCCACGACCGGCCGCTCATCTACCTCTCCGCCGATGCGCGGCAGGACACGGCGTTCGCGTGGTCGGAGCAGCACTTCGTCGAGCTTAACTTCCCCGGCGCCGACTTCGGCTCGTGGGCCGGGGGCGATCCGGAGCGCTCCGGCGAGTTCACCGGCAGCAAGAAGACTGAGACGTTCTGGGTGTGGGGCGCGCTAGTCGACGGGCCGAACGCGCTGGGGCTCATCGGCGAGACGGCGCGGTTCTACGACGGACGCGGCGAGTATGGCACGTACATCCATGGCCCGTGGGACGGCTGGGCCGGCACCGAGCGGCACTTCTCGACCTGGATGTGGGTGGGCAGCGCGGACGACGTGAAGTCGGTCCTGGCGAAGGCCGCTCCGACGCTGAAGCTGCAGGCGAGTGCGTTCGTCACCGACAGCGCCGCGCACTCGCGCATCGCCGCCGCACGCGCCTCGGCCGCGAAGTTGACGGGATCGGGCGCCCTGCCGGCTCGATGGCGCGCGGGTCTGGCGGAGCGCATGGAGGTGGCCGGCAAGCCGGACGCGGCGCTCGCGATCCTCGACGGCAAGCTGCCGGCCGGCTGGTCGCTGCATCGCGCCGGCGAGCTGGGCCTCGCATTCGAGCAGCGCGCCGACGGCATCCGGCTCACGAGCCTGTGCGACACCCGGCAGGGGCGCGACATGGCCCCCGCGAACCCGGCACCCCTCTTCTCGCTGAAGCTCAAGGAGTTGGCGACGGGCGGCGACGTAACACTGCGCGCCGATGCCGGCTGGGAGAAGGCCACGGTCACGGCCGGGCGTAGCGACGTGTCGCTGCGATGGACCGCTCCTGCGCGGTTCGGCGGCATGCAGGTGCTCGCCACCGCGAAGCTGGAGGCTGCCAGGAACGCGGCGGTCTGGACGTTCCGCGTCGAGGGCGGCAAGGGCTGGTCCGTGATGCGCGCTGACTTCCCACAGGTCACTCTGGCGGAGCCCGGCGCGAATGCGGCGGTCCTCTACCCGTGCGGGCCGGGCCAGGAGCAGCGCGGCGTCTGGCACAAGCCGTTCAGCTATCGCTCCATGTACCCGTGCGGCTGGGCCTCGATGCAGTTCCTTGCCGGGTACGCCACGGGTGGCACGGGACTCTACATAGCCTGCCATGACGCCTACGGCGGCACCAAGGAGGTCGTGGCGGAGAGCGACCCGGCATCCGCCACCGTCTCGCTGCGCTTTGAGCAGCCCGCAGCAGACTCCGGGCGCGAGGCGAACGGGTTCGAACTGAGCGGCACGGGCGTGTGGCGGCTGCTGCGCGGTGACTGGTTCGACGCGGCCACGATGTACCGCGACTGGGTGCGGCGCGAGGCGAAGTGGTGGCCCAAGCTCGGCAAGGATGGGCGCGAGGACACGCCGCTCTGGATGCGCGAGCTGTGCGCCTGGGCGCAGACCGGCGGTAACCCGGCGGAGTGCGTGGAGCCCGTCAAGGCGATGCAGAAGGCCCTGGGCATCCCGATCGGATTCCACTGGTACAACTGGCACCAGATCCCCTTCGACAACGACTACCCGCACTACTTCCCGACGAAGCCGGGCGTCGCCGACGGGGTAGCCGACCTGCAGCGGAACGGGGTCCACGTGATGCCGTATATCAACGGGCGCCTCTGGGATACGCACGACCGCGGCACCGAGGACTTCGAGTTCACCAAGGTCGCGCTGCCGGCCGTTACCAAGCAGCCGGATGGCAAGCCGTTCACAGAGCAGTACGGCAGCAAGGAGAGCGATGGCAGCCCGGTGACCCTCGGCGTCATGTGCCCGACCACGCCGATCTGGCAGAAGACGGTGCGCGAGGTGGTCCTGCGCATCATGAACGAGGTCGGCACGCACGCGGTCTACATCGACCAGATCGCGGCGGCGTCGCCGGTCCTCTGCGCCGACTCGACCCACGGACACCCGCTCGGCGGCGGCCACTGGTGGACGAAGGATGGCTACTGGCCGCTGCTGGCGGCGCTTCGGGCGGCGATGCCGAAGGACCGGATGATCACGACTGAGTGCAACGGGGAGCCGTACATCCGCTACTTCGATGGCTACCTGACGTGGCACTGGCAGAACGAGGGCATGGTTCCGGCGTTCCCCGCGATCTATGGCGGCGCGATCCAGATGTTCGGCCGCAGCTACGGCGGAGGCTCCACGAGGACGCTGGCGACGCGGATGAAGGCGGCCCAGCAGCTCGTCTATGGCGAGCAGATCGGCTGGTTCGACCCGCACATGGTGTCCGACCCGGAGTTCGGAGCGTTCGTGCGTGGGACGATCGCCATGAGGCACGCGCTGCGCCGGTACTTCTACGTCGGCGAGATGGCGCGCGTCCCGAAGGTCACGGGCGAGGTGCCCACGGTGCGGGCGGACTGGCAGTGGGGCGGCGAGGCCTGGGTGACGACCGACGCGGTGCTTCGAGGCGCGTGGGTGCTGCCCGGCGAGCGGCGGCTGGTGGCCATCTTCGCCAATGTCAGCGACAAGCCGGTGCAACTCAAGTGGAAGGCCGACCCCAGGTCCTTTGGCATCGCCGCGGCGAAGGTGACCGTCCGCGCCGTGGAACCGAGCGGCGGCGAGGGCAAGCCGATCGCGGGCGCGGTGGTCGATCTGAACCTCGGCGCCGCGACGATGGAGGCGTACGAACTGCGCTCGTAGCGCACCGCGCAAGGGTACACAGAATCGGGCCGCCCCTCGCTTGTTGAGGGACGGCCCGATTGCTCTGGTGACGCCTGTGTAGGGACGCTGCTTGCCGCGTCCCGCTCTGCCGCTCCGGATCAGGCGCGGCTTGCGCGGCGGCGGCGGAAGCCAAACATGGAGCCGCCGACCGCCACACCCACCAGCATGGCAAGCGTGCCCGGCTCGGGGACGTCCTGCGTCTGCGAGTAGTAGTTGGCCAGGAACGACATCGTGGCGTGCTGGCCGTCCGGGCCTAGAACGAACTGGGAATCCTTGACCACGCGCAGCTTCTTGACCGGCTTGGGGAGGATCAGCGCCGCATCCAGCGAGGTCGACTCCACGCCGTTGACGTGCTGGTCGTAGATGTCGAGCTTGTAGGTGTTGCCATCCTCGTCCGTCACGGTCTCAACCACCGAGACCAGACCGTTGGCGCCGGTCACGTCGCCGTTGCCCCGCAGATGGACGTCGGTGATCCACCAGGCGGGGTCGACAACCGTCACGTCGAACCCGATCTGCGAGTCCTGGCTCGTCCCGGGGTCGATGTTGTTCCACGGCGCGCTGAAGTGCAGGCCGAGGTTTCCGGCCAGATCGACCTCCGGATCGACCTCGATGGAGCCCGCGTCCGGCATACCCGGCCCGATGCCGGTGTAGGTGAAGTTCGAGAAGATCTTGTCGCCGAACTCGATGAATCCCTGGTCATCGATGAGCGATGCCAGAGTGACAGCCTTCGCCGAGCCGGTGGCTAGCGCCAGCGTGATGGCTGCCAGCGCTGCGATGAACGTGCTCTTAGTGCGCATTGCCTCTTCCTTCCTTTCGTCGATCGATCGTTGCGGTGCTGCCGCCTGGCGCGGGCGGCGCCGCGGGACTGCTGCGGACGTCCGGGTCCGTTGTGGGACCGTCGAGATCGGGCGGGGGTACCGACGGACGCTCTCTGCGCCTGAGCGATGGGTGGTGTCGGGCACACACGTGCTCGCCGACACTATTTAGCTGGTGCAAATACCGTGCCATTGCTTAGCCCAGCGTAATACTGGACCCGAGTGACATGCGTTACACCCGCCTGCCTGCGGATTGGGCCGCGGCTACAGGATTCCGCCTCGACACGCGCGAACTGCCACCGGGATCGCCGCCGCGCGTCCTATCTGCCCATATCTGAGGAGACGCAACCCGTGCTGGAACTCGAGTACAAGCCCGATGCAGCCCGCGCCATGGAGCGCATGAACGCCTGGTGGGAGGGAGCCGTCCTGGATCGACCCACCATCCAGGTGACCGCGCCGAAGCCTGGCGGCAAGCAGGCCCCCGCCAAGACGCACGCCACCGTCCGCGACCGGTGGCTGGACCTGGAGCACAGCGTGGCGTGCGCCGACGCCTGGATGTCGGGCACGTACTACGGGGGAGAGATCCTGCCGTTCCTCTTCCCGAACCTGGGTCCGGAGATCATGACCGCCGCGCTGGGGGCGGAGCTGCAGTTCACGGAGGGCACCTCGTGGTCCGAGCCTATGCTGCACGACTGGGCGGATGTCCCCAGCCTGCGCATCGACCCGGAGAACGAGTACGTCCGCGCGATCGTCGAGTACACGCGGCTCGGGCTCGAGGTGGGTAAGGGCAAGTTCCTGACCGGGTTCACGGACTTCCACCCGGGCGCCGACCTGGCGGCCTCGCTGCGGGACCCGCAGCAGCTCTGCATCGACTGCATCGAGTCGCCGGACCAGGTGCTGCGCCTGATGGACCAGCTCCGGCCCACGTTCTACGAGTTCTACGAGCTGCAGCACAAGCTGATGCGCGAGGCCGGCCAGACCGTCGCCACGAGCTGGCTGCCGCTCGCCTGCGAGGGGCGCTACTACATCCCGTCGAACGACTTCTCGTGCATGGTCTCGCCCGCGATGATGCGGCGCTTCTTCCTGGATGAGATCCGCGAGGAGTGCGAGTGGCTGGACCGGTCGATCTACCATCTGGACGGCCCGAACGCGCTGCCGCACCTCGATGCGCTGCTGGAGATCGAGGCGCTGGGCGCCATCCAGTTCGTCTACGGTGCGGGCAACGAGCCGGCCTCGCGCTGGATGGAGGTCTACAAGAAGGTGCAGGCGGCCGGCAAGAACCTCCACATCGCCATGGAACCGTGGGAGATCGACACGTTCATGGAGGAGCTGCGGCCCGAGGGCGTGATGCTGAACACGTGGGTGCCTT
Source organism: uncultured Chthonomonadaceae bacterium (assembly GCA_964519955.1). GTDB lineage: Bacteria > Armatimonadota > Chthonomonadetes > Chthonomonadales > CAJBBX01 > CAZFLM01. Next base: position 73,243 of record CAZFLM010000030.1, read on the forward strand.
CGGTGGACGAGGCCAACGCGCTCATCCGCCGGGTGGAGCGCTGGACGCACTAGGCACTGGGGCGCGGCGGTGGCAAAGGGACTCGCGTCCGTGGCATAATGTGCTCGGGAGGTGCGGCATGGTGACGGAAGAGGGGCTACGCGAGTTCAGCGCACAGTTGGTCGGCAGATACCGGCGCCAGCGTATCATCTTGTTCGGCTCACAGGCCAATGGCTCGCCGCGGGAGGACTCGGATGTAGACATGCTCGTCGTGATGCCGTACCAGGGAAACGCGCTGCGTCAAGCAGCAAGCATGGTCCGCGACATCAGGACGCCGTTTGCCGTGGATCTGATTGTGCGGACCCCCGAGGAGATCATTGAGCGTGTCGCCCTGAACGATCCCTTCATCGTTGGGATCCTGGAGACAGGACGGGTGATGTATGCTGCCGCTGACCAGTGAGTGGGTCGAGAAGGCAGAGGGCGACTGGGAGGTCGCCCACCGGGAGCATCGGGTTCGTAAGCACCCGATACACGACGCTGTCTGCTTCCACGCGCAGCAGTGTGCCGAGAAGTACCTGAAGGCGCGCCTGATTGAGGCTCAGGTCGCTTTTCCGACCACGCACAACTTGCTGCAGCTCTTGGGCCTCGTGCTGCCTCTAGCCCGGATCATGCATAAAAGGAGTAAAGGGAGCACACTCTGTCGAAAT
>CAZFLM010000031.1:0-44069 GCA_964519955.1 uncultured Chthonomonadaceae bacterium
GGGCGGGCCCGCAAAACACAGGATCGGCTGGCGAAGCGCGCCCTCGCCCTTGAACCGCCGGACCGAGAGGTACTCCAGCACGCGCTCCTTCACCTTGTCGAGCCCGTAGTGGTCTGCGTCGAGCGTCCGCTGCACCTCCGCGATGCCCAGGTTGTCCACGGTGGCCTTCGCCCAGGGCAGCGCCACGAGCCAGTCGATGTAAGTGCGCGACACGGTGTACTCCGGCGCGGCGGGAGACATGCGCTTGAGCCGGTCCAGCTCCCGATGCGCCTCCTTCTGCGCCTCTTCGGTCATCTGCGCGGCCGCGATCCGCTCCAGCAGCTCTTCGGCTTCCTGGCCGCGGTCCTCGCCCTCGCCAAGCTCGCGCTGGATCGCCTTGAGCTGCTCCCGCAAGTAGTATTCGCGCTGGTAGCGGTCCATCTCGCTCGTGACCTGCGAGTGCAGCTTGCTGCCCAACTCCAGCACCTGCACCTCGCGCGCCAGCAGCGTCATGAGGATCTGCATGCGCTCGCGGACCGGCAGCGTCTGCAGGATGCGCTGCTTCTCCTCCGAGGAGAACCGGGGCATCTGCGCCGCGATGAGGTCGGTGAGCATCTGCGCGTCGGCGACGTTGCTCGCCAGCGTCTGAAGCTCGTCCGGCAGCTCGGGGGAGAGCTGCACCGCCTTCTGGAAGAGGGTCACGATCCCGCGGCGGAGCGCCTCGCCCTCGACGGCGTCCGCCGGATCCAGCCCGGGCTCATCGATGGCCCGGATGCGCACGCGCAAGTACGGGGTCGTCTGGACGGCCTCCAGGATCTCGATGCGCCGCAGTCCCTGAACGATGAGCCGAATGCCGTCCGGGAGCTGTGCCATCATGCGGATCACGACGGCGGTGCCGATCGAGTAGACGTCCTCGCTGGTCGGGCTCTCGACGTTCGGATCGCGCAGCGTCGACACGCCGATGATGCGGTTCCCGCCGACTACCGACTCGTTGATGAGCCGGATGTGGTTCTCGCGGCTCACCGCCAGCGGCGAAGCGAGAACGGGGAACATCACCCAATCGCGCAGGGGCAGGATGTTCAGCTCCTCCGGCAGGGCGATGTCCCGCGTGAAGGTGGACACGACCTCCTGGACGGTCGTCTCCACCTCGGCGGCCTGGCTGTCTACGACTTCTACGTTATGTTCGTCCATGGCTTGCGGTAACCCGAGCGGCGGAGCGGTTGGTGCTCCGGGGAGTGCGTTGCGGTGGGGGCTGAGGGCCTAGCCTTCGGTGACCGGAACCGACCGCACCTCCGGCGACGTGCTGGCCTTCTTCGGCAGCAGCACGACCAGGAACCCCTCGCGGTACGAGGCGGTGATGCCGTCGCGATCGACCCGCACCTCTTGCGGAAGCACGATGTGGCGCTCGAAGGGGCCGAAGTAGATCTCGAGCTGATAGCACCGGATGCGGTCGGCGCGCTCGGCGGCGTCCTCGTCGCGCGTGCCGGCGATCGTCAGGACGCGCGCGTCGGGCGACAGCGACACCTGCAGGTGGTCCGCCCGTACGCCGCCCAACTCCACCTTCACGGCAAGGTGATCGGCCGTCTCGTGAACGTCGACGCGCGGCTGCCAATAGCGATGTGGGGCCGGTATGTCGGAGAAGAAGCCCCGGATAGCCTCATCGGCGATTCGCTGCATCTCCGTTTCCATCTGGTGGAACACATCCATGCCTGGTCGTTCCTGGCGAGTTGTGGCCCGTTTCGCGGCGCCGGTAGTCGGCCCCGCCGGCCCGGTCAGATCAGTTCGGCCTCGAGAGTGAGCGGCCGGGAGCCCGCGGCACGCTGCGGAGCCGGCTCTGCCGGATCGAACGTCAGTATCCCGAGGCCCGGCGTCTCGGGCGGCGCGAAGCACCCGTCGGTGAGAGTGTACCCCCGCGCCTCGTAGCCCTCGAAGTGGCTGTCGTCGTCTTCGCACCAGCGGAACGGCTTCGCGACGGCCCCGAGGTGCACTCCCGCGCACACGCAGATCCTCGACCCGTAGTTGTGCGGCGCGATGCCCAGGCCGTTGTCCTCCGCGAACCGTGCGGTGGCGAGTTGCTCCACCATCCCGGCGCGGCTCGTGTCAACCTGCAGAATGTCGTACGGGCACGCCGGCCAACGGGTCTCGCAGGCGGCCCGCCCGGACCACTCGGCGCCACCCGCGATCGGCACCTCGATGCCGCTGCCTCGCAGCGCCTCGCGCAGCTCCGCGACCTCGCACTCGTCGACCAGGTCCTGCACGAACTCGATGCGCAGCGGCGCCACCTCCGCGACGAAGTCGGCGGCATCGGCCACGTACCCCGCGTAGCCCCGGTCGCCGTCCAGCATCAGGCTCACATCGGGGCCCACGGCCGCGCGCACGGCGCGGACCACCTCCACCATCCCGGCGCGGCTCGTGTCAACCTGCAGAATGTCGTACGGGCACGCCGGCCAACGGGTCTCGCAGGCGGCCCGCCCGGACCACTCGGCGCCACCCGCGATCGGCACCTCGATGCCGCTGCCTCGCAGCGCCTCGCGCAGCTCCGCGACCTCGCACTCGTCGACCAGGTCCTGCACGAACTCGATGCGCAGCGGCGCCACCTCCGCGACGAAGTCGGCGGCATCGGCCACGTACCCCGCGTAGCCCCGGTCGCCGTCCAGCATCAGGCTCACATCGGGGCCCACGGCCGCGCGCACGGCGCGGACCACCTCCACGTCGCGCTCCGTGCACTCCGGCCACGGCATCCAGCGGAGCCCGCGCCCCACCTTCAGCTTGATCGCCCGGTTCCCGCACCGGACGGCGGCGGCGGCCCGATGCACGACGCAGTCGATGGTGGACTCGGGGTCAAGGAGGTCTTCGAAGTTCACCGCCGAAGCATAGGCAGGCACGCGGTCTCGCACCGCAGGACCCAGGATGCGCCAGAGCGGCGCCTGCTCGATCTGGGCGCAGAGGTCGAGGAGGGCGAGGTCGATCGCCGAGGTGCGCCGCAGACGCTCCGCGTGCTCGGCTGCGGCAACCGGCGCGCCCGAGCTGTCCCATCGGAACAGCGACCGCGGGTCCAGGCCCACGAGCCACCGCATCTCGTCGGCGTGCATGTCCAGGTCGGGGTCGGCCCAGTTGGCCACGCCCCGCAGGTCGTCGTCCGTCACGATGACGAGCAGATTCTCGCGGGCTTCCGCCGGGCGCACGCCGGCGTCGGCGCACGGAGCGATGACGGTCTCACGTGTGCCGAGAAGCTCGTACAGCGCGATGGCTTCGATCTTGGGCATGGATGGGTCCACCTGACTTGCCGCCTACCGCCGCGGCAGGATGTCGACCCGATCGCGCGTGCGGCCACGTCGGGTGCGCTGCGAGGCGCACATGGCGTAGATTATAGGTGGCCGGGCACCCCGTGTCAACGTGCGGAGCCCGTCACGTTCCGCCACCACTTGCGCAATCCGGAGGGTCTTGCATGTCTCTATCGGCTCTAGCCGCTGCCTGGGCGCTCCTCGGCATCGGCTTCGCCGCACCGCCTCAGAACGCCGCCGCCCCGATCCTCGTCACGCCGGCCGGCCGCGTGTCGCTCGACGAAGCCCTGGCGCGCATCGCGAAGGCCGACGTCGTCTTCATCGGCGAGAACCACGACCACCGCGCGGGGCACGAGTTCGAGCGCGTCGTGCTCGACTACGTCAGCACCCACCGTAAGAAGACGGTGCTGGCCCTCGAGATGTTCGAACGGGACCTGCAGTTGGTTGTGGACGAATATCTGGCGGGCCACATCACCGAGACGGCCTTCCTCGCCGCGTCGCGGCCCTGGCCGGCGTACAAGACCGACTACCGCCCGCTGGTGGAGCTGTGCAAGGAGCGCCGGCTGCCGGTCGTTGCCTCCAACGCTCCGCGCCGCTATGTGAACATCGTGAGCCGGAGCGGCCCCGATGCGCTCTTGAGGCTGCCGGCCGAATCGCGCCGCTACCTGGCGCCGCTCCCCGTGGACCCCACGATGGCCCCCGCCTATGCCGCCGAGCTGGATGAGCTGTTCGGAGGCGCGCACGGGTCCGGCGCGCCGGCGGCGGGCATGCCTTCAGCCGAGAACATGAAGGCGGCGCAGACGCTCTGGGATGCGACGATGGCCGAATCGGTCGTGCGTGCGTCTCGGCGCTACCGCGGCGCGCTGGTCCTGCACATCAACGGCGCGATGCACAGCGACTCCGGCTACGGCATCGTGGAGCGCGTGAAGCGCCTGGCGCCTCGCCTGAAGGTGCTTGTCGTTACGATGAAGCCCGACCCGGCCTATCCGGCCGCCGCCGATGCCGACTACGCGAAGCAGGCGGACATCGCGGCGGTCTTCCCGCCGGAGGGGGCCAGGGCGCCGGCCAAGTAGGCGAGCGGAGACGCAAGGACAAGGAGGGAGCCGCCGGTTGGCAGGCTCCCTCCTCTGTGTCTGGCTGAGCATCCCCGGCAAGCGCTTGGCGCGCCCGCCGGCTGTCGCCCCTTACGGGGTGATCGTCAGGACGGTGCTCTTCGACAGAGTACCGTTGGTGCCCGTGATCGTGACCTGCGTCGGCAGATCCGCTGTGGTCGTCGAGAAGGCGAAGGTGATCGACTTCTTGCCCACCGGGATCGTGACGCTCGCCGGGAGACCGGTCACCAGAGCTGCATCGTCCCCGGTCGCCGCCAGGGTGACGACGAACGCGGCGCCCGTCACGGCCGAGTTCACCTGGATGACTCCGGTGACGTTGCGGCCGCCCATGACGGACGTGGGGCTCAGGCGGATGGTCATGTTCGGACCCGCCGCAACGCTCGCGTTCTTCTTGACCGTGACGTTGTTGCAGGTGGCCCGGATGTTGACAGTCGTGGCCGATCCGACGCCATTCACGCGGACGGTGAAGGTGGGCGTCTTGGAGCCGTTGGTGATCGTGATGCTGGCCGGAACGTAGACCAGATCAGGCTTGTCGCTGGTCAGGTAGACCACCGTCGGGTTCGCAGGCGTGCCGGACAGCGTCACCGAGCCCGTGAACGACTTGCCGCCGGTGAGAGCCGGAACGGTCAGGCTGCTGATGAGCGGGCTCACGGTAACGTTGGCCGTGGCGGAGCTGGTGCCCACCGTGGCCTTCACGACCGTCGTCGTGGCGGCTGCCACGGCCTTGGACGTGATGGTGAACGTGCCGGTCTTCTGCCCGGCCGCCACGGTGACGGACGCCGGGATGGTGGCGACCAGAGAGTTCTGGATCGACAGCGCCACTGCCAGTCCACCGACCGGCGCGTTGCCGCTCAGCGTGACGGTGCCCGTGGCCGTGGTGCCCGTGGAGGCGCCGTAGGTGATGCTGGCCGGGCTGATCGCCAGGGACGCCACCGCGGTGCGGGTGACGGTGACGGCGGTCGTCTTCGACGAGATGCCGCAGGACGCGGTGATCGTCGTCGACTTGGTGCCGGACAGCGGGAGCCCTGTGACGGTGAACGCGCGCTGCAGCACCTTGCCGGTTACGGTGGTGACGGCCGAGACCGTCGCGACGGTGGTCCGCTGGCTGGCAACCGTGATCGCCGGCGCGCCTGCATCTGCCTCAGCGTTCAGGGTGATGATCCCAGCGCCGGTGGAGCCGCCCGTGATGGTGGACGGCGTGACCGCAACGCTCGCGAGGAGCGGCTTGACCGTTACCGAGGTCGACTTCGTGACGCTGCCCATGGTGGCGTAGATCGTCGCCGTGCTGTCGCCGGTCACCGGAGCGCTCGTGACCGTGAACTGCCAGGTCTTCGTCGTTGCGTTGTACGTCGCCGGCGAGGAGACCGTTGCCACGGCCGTGTTGCTCGACCTCAGACTGACCGAGAGGCCGGCCACCGGAGTCGCGGCGTCGAGAGACACGGTGCCGGTCGACGTGTTGGTCTTCGAGTTGTGCACAATCGTCGTCGGGCTGAGCGAGATGCCGGTCATCTGGGGCGCCAGCACCGTGAAGCTCGCCGCCTTGGTCGTGCCGCTGACTGCCGCCTGGATCGTAACGCTCGTGTCGGACGCGACCGCGACAGTCGGGATCGTGAACGTCGTGCTGACGGCGTTCTTCAGGATCTTCACGGTCGGCAGCGTGCCGAGAGCCGCGCCGCCTGCCGTCGCCGTGAGGGTGATGGTCGTATCGGCCGTGGTCGAGAGCACACCGTTCGTGCTGATCGTACCGGTGACCGAGGTGCCCGCCGCAACCGAGGCAGGCGTGATGGTGAAGTCGCCGATCGGCGCGAGCACGTTCATCGTCCCCGTCTTGGCGGTGTCGCTGCCGATCTTGGCGCCGATGGTCACGCTCGTGGTGCTCGACACAGCCCCGAGCGTCACCGTCGAGGAACCGGAGGTCAGACCCGCCGCGATGGCGATCTTGTTGCCCGCGGGCAGCGGGAACGCGACCGCATCGGTGCTGGTCAGCGCGACGTCGATGCCGCCGGTCGGCGCCGGTCCGTCGATCTGCGTGCTCAGGGCGACGCTGGCGCCGGCCAGGGCCGAGCCCGGATCGACCTGCACCCCGGTGACGACCGGGCGCAGAATCGTGACGCGAGCGACTGAGTCGGGCATCGACGAGTTGGTCGCGGTGATGGTGACGACGGTGTCGCTGCTCACCGGAATCGGGTCGATGCTGAACGCGACGGACGTCTTGCCCTCGGGGATGGTGACATCCGTCGGGAAGCTGTCGAACGCGTTGGCAGGCGACGTGGCGAGGGCGAACGTGAGGCCGCCCACCGGCGCCGGCTCGGGAAGGGTGATGGTGCCGATCGACATCCCGACGCCGCCCTTCACGGTGTCTGGGGAGACGCTCAAGTGGGTCGACACCGGCCGGATGTAGAGAGTCTTGACGAGGTCGCCGGTGCCGGCGCCCACGCTGATCGCTACGTTCTTCTCCACCGCCGTCGGGAGGGACGTAACGACGATGGTGCCGGTGCCGGTTGCGGCACTGACGGTTACCGTCCCGCCGCCCGCCACCGTCGCGATGTCGGTGTCGGCGCTGGCAACGGTCGCCGTGGCGTCGGCGGACGGCTTGCCATCGTAGTAGACGGTCGCGACGCAGGTCGCCCCGCCGTACACGTACGTCTTGCTCAGCTCGATCTTGGATAGCACGGCTGCCGTCACATCGAAGGCGTTCGATTCGACGGCGGTAGCCGTGCCGTGCTGAGCGCTGATCTTCACGCCGGTCACGTCGCTGGCAACGGCAGTCGTGGTGATGCTGAATGTAGCGTCCGAGTCGCCCTGGTGCACGGTGACAGATGCAGGGACAACCGCGGACGCGTCAGAACTCGTCAGATTGATGGTCTCGGTGCTGGCAGCGGGGCTCCAGAGATGCACCGTGCCGACGTTGGCAACGTTCCCGCCCGCGATAGAGCCGGCGTCGATGGTGACCGTCGCGATGAGCGGGTTGACGGGAACCTGGGTCGCGTAGCGCACGATGGTGACCTGCGGGAGGACGGGCGGACCGGTATCGGCGGCCTGCGTCTCGTGCGTGCCCTCGATCCTGAGGACGCCATGGCTGGCGTTGTCGGCAACCTTGATGCTGAACGCCTGCTCGGTCGCCGCCGCTGCCACAACGCAGTCGCCGGTGGCCGCCCACGTGGAGCCGCCGTCCACCGATATCTCGACGTCCGTGTTGTCGCTGGCGAGTGCCACGGTGACGGTCTCGCCGGCCTTAACCGCGTTGGCCAGCTTGACCTTGCCGGTGTAGGTGGCGCCCGCGTAGAGGCGGGTCGGGCTGCCGTCCAGGCTCACGCTGATCAGACCGGCGCCCTGGTGCACCTTGGCGGCTCTGACAGCGTCGTCGACGTTGACCAGGCCGTTGGCGATCGTGCGGCCCAGGTAGCTGCCGTAGGACGACGTGTAGTTGGAGATCAGGTTGGCGATCTGAGCCGGAGTGAGCGTCGGCTGCTGCGCGAGCAGCAGGGCGACCTCACCCGTGACCAGAGCGCCTGCCATCGACGTGCCGCTGGCATAGCCGTAGAAGCCGTCGTAGGTGGTCGAGAAGATGTTCACGCCCGGGGCCGCGACCGTGACCCACGAGCCGTAGTTGGACCACGGCGCGAGCGTGTTGCTGCCGTCGAGGTCGGTGGCAGCGACGGAGATGACCGACGGGTGCGCCGCCGGGTAGTTCTCGATGTCCAGGCCGTCATTGCCGGCCGCGGCTACGACCACAACACCGGCCGCGATGGCTGCCGCCACCTCGTCCTTGATGGCCGTCGAATCCGAGAAGCCGCCAAGCGGCAGGTAGATGATCTTCGCGCCCTGTGCGACCGCGTAGGCGATGCCGTCGGCCACGTTCTGGGCGGTCGCGTAGCCATCCTTGTCGATGACCTTGATCGGCAGGATCTTGACGGAGTCCTTGTCGGAGTCCGCCGCGACGCCGTCCCAGCCGGCCACGCCGGCGATGCCTATCTCCGCGGTGCCGCCGCCCTTGCCGTTGTTGGTGCGCGCTGCGGCGATACCGGCCGTCATCGTCCCGTGGCCGTTGTCATCCCACGGGTTGTTGCTCTTGTTGACGTAGTTCTTGCCGACCAGGCGCCCCGAGGAGTCCGTGTAGACCTTCGAGAACAGGTCCTCATGCCCCATCGCGATGCCTGTGTCGAGCATGCCGATCACGATGGGCGTCGTTGCGGTGCTGGCGTCAGCGATCCATATGTCCCAGGCAGCGTCGACGCACGTGCGCTGCAGCCCGTACTGCAGGCCGTAGAACGGGTCGTCCGGCGTGGCCGCCATCTTGTAGATCCAGTTAGGCTCGGCGTACCGGACGTTGGGGTCCTTGCGCAGCTCGCGCACCACGTCCTCAACCTTCGCGCCGGCCGAGACGCTCACGCGGGCGGTCTTTTCGCCTGCGGCGACCTGCAGGACGCGCGAGAGCGACTTCGACATCTGCGTTATGGCTCGGCTGCTCGTGGGCTGGCCTTTCAAGCCCACCAGTACCTCTCCCGGAACGAACCGCTGCTTGGGCCGCTGTGCGGAGCAGGCAACAGTCGCCGCGATGAGCAGGAGCGTTGCGACCAGCGTGGTCGCCCGTCCCCTCGATGACATCGGTTTCTCCTCCTGTTTGGGTCCGACCTACCCGGCATCGGGCGCGCCGCCCATCCGTGGACGGCAGGCTCACGAGCCGCTTACGGCAGAACTCGCACCTGGCAATGGTGCCAGGGTCCTATCTTGTGTTAGTTATCGGCTATCGGACGGGAAAGAAGAGGGGGAGGCGGCGGCTCCAGCACACGGATTCGGTGCCGGAGCCGCTCCAGCAAGGGCTTTCAGCGGGGTGTTGCGCGGAGCTGAACGGGCTGGGCGAGGTCGGCCGGCGGGGCCGGCGGCGCGGCGGGCTCGGGCAATGTGGCCTCCAATACCTCGCCCGGCCAGAGCGTGGCGACGTAGTCGTTGCCCTCCTTGACCGGCTTGCCGTGCACCCAGTGGGGCACGCGCCCGCCGAAGTTGTCGCGGATGCGAACCTCGCTCCACGGGGCGGCCACGATGCGGAACCAGATCGTGGCGTTGTTCCGGCGGCGCGCCGACACGCGGTGCCCACCCTCGGCCCGCAGGTCCTCGAACGAGGCGTCGTGCCAGCTCCAGGGCATGGCGGGAAACAGGCGGATCGTGCCCGAGCCAGTGCCCGGCCGGGCATCCCAGCTCTGCAGCAGCATCTCGTGTACCGCCTGCATCGCCAGGAAGTTGCCCTCCAGCGTGAACGGGCGGTACGTGGCGGCAGCGAAGCCGGAGCGGGTCTGATCGCCGTTCGCGTGGAACCCGTTGCGCAGCACGAACGCCTTGGTGAAGATGTCCAGGTTGCGCAGGGCGGCCTCGGCGTCGCCAGCCCGCGCCCGCAGGCAGGCCATCCACGAGAAGCTGAACCCGACCCAGGCGCTCGTTCCCAACTTGTCCCACTGCGCGGTGGAAGCGCGAATCGTGCGGTGCTCGTCCACGCCCCCGTCCGTCGTGATGAGGTTGAACGGGTGCAGCGGCATCAGGTTGGAGAGGTGCCGGTGGCTCTCCGCCAGGTCCTGCTCGGCGTCCAGCTTCAGCGAGCCATCCGCCGCCAGGTGGAAGTCGCCGAGCGCCGCCGCGGTCCGCGCCCAGCCATCGGCGGCGTCGCGATGGCCCAGCGCGTTGGCCATCTCCTCCAGCGAGAGGAACAGCATCTTCAGGCAGGCGAGGTCGTAGTTCGTGTTCGGCTTCAGCCAGGCGCGCGCGCCGTTCTCGTAAATCTCCGGCGAGGTGGAGATCGGCAGCTTCAGCACCCCGTTGGCGTCCGGCTTGAGCAGCGCCTGGAGGCACTCGCCGATCTCGCGGCACCACGGATACGCCCGGTCGCGCAGGAAGGTCCGATCTGCCGTGTAGCGCCAGTGCAGGTAGAACAGGTGCGCGCTCCAGGCGCCCATTGTGGGCGAGAGGCTGTAGTGGCCCCACCCGCCGAGCGGCTCGCCGGCAAGCGACATGACGCCCGGCACCGCCGCCCCCGGCGCGCCGTAGAAGTCGCGCGCGAACCTGCGGAAGCGGAGCAGCAGGTTCCACAGGAAGTCCAGGTAGGCGGCGCCCTCCTCGAAGTGCCCGGCCTCCTGGTACGCGATGTAGGTCATCTGCGTGTTCAGGTCGTTGTGGTAGTCGCCCTTCCAGGGCGGCAGCCCGCCGGAGTCCGCCGTCCACACACCCTGGAGCGGCATCGGCGGGGCGCCCCGGCGCGAGGCAGCGCCGTAGAAGTAGCGCACCAGCAGGTAGTGCTTCTCGATGGTCTCGTCGGGCACCGTCACGCTGGAGGCGCCCCAGAACTTGGCCCACCACCCGGCGTGAGGCTTCAGCATGCGCGCGTAGCCCCGGTTCAGCGCCGCGGTGACGCGCTTTCGAGCGAGGGCGAGGGGATCGGGGCCGTCCTTGGTCGAGGTAACAGTGACCGCCAGCAGCGTCTGGTCCTTGGCCCGGCGCGAGCCGACCAGCGGGCAGTAGCGCAGCCCGTCGGCGGCCTCCTGCACGGTCCACTGGAACCCGCTGTCCTCCCCGCGCACCGCCTCCGGATAGCCGAGCTTGTTCACGGACGCGCTCTCGGGCCCGGTCAGCACGCCGCCATTGCTCGCGCGGCAGACGTCGAGCGGGGCCATCAGCCGAACGCGCGCCGGCTCGGGGCCCGGGATGCGGAGGAGCGCAACCGGCTCGCGCGCGCTGAAGAAGGCGTCCGCCCGGGAGCCGTCGTCCAGCAGCGCGCGGCCCTCGGCGGTCGCCAGGTTCAGCTCGAACGACTTCAGCGCGCGACCCGGCGCCAGGTCGACCTCCAGCCGCCCGGCGGGGAGCTTGGTGGGGTGGGGGGCGCCGTAGGGCCGGTCGAAGATGGCGTTCAGCTCGTCGTTCTTGCCCTCGCGGACGAGCTGCTGCATGGTCGCGTAGTTGAAGCGCTTCCAGGGCACGCCGGCGGCGGGGCGCTCGTCCCAGAGGTCGCCGCGGTCGAGCGACAGCCGGAGCGTGCCGCCCTCGCCCCAGAGCAGCCCGCCCAGCAGTCCGCTGCCGAGCGGGATCGCCTCGTCCCACGTGGTGATGGGCGCTGACAGAACCAGGTTGTCCTCGGGGCGCGGCAGCCGGTCCGCCGCCTGGCCCGGGGCGGACGCGACGACGGCGGCCAGGGCCAGAGCGGCGGGGGACACGAGCATCGCTTCCTCATCCTCTCCGCCGGGCATCAGGCGAGCCCGAGCACGGCCAGCACGAACGCAAAGTCGAAGGCCGTCTCGCGCAGCGCGTCGTACCGCCCCGATGCGCCCCCATGCCCGGCATCCATGTTCGTCTTGAGCAGCAGCAGGTTCCCGTCCTTCTTGAGCGTGCGCAGCTTCGCCGTGTACTTGGCGGGCTCCCAGTACATCACCTGGCTGTCGTTCAGAGAGGTGTTGATCAGGATGTTCGGATAGTCCTTGGCTTCCAGGTTCGTGTAGGGGCAGTAGGTGCGCATGTAGGTGTACTCGCGCTTCTTGTTCGGGTTGCCCCATTCGATCCACTCGCCCACGGTGAGCGGCAGCGTGGCGTCCAGCATCGTGTTCAGCACGTCGACGAACGGCACGTCGGAGACGACCGCCTTGAACAGGTCCGGCCGCAGGTTCGTGACCGCGCCCATGAGCAGGCCGCCGGCGCTTCCGCCCTGGATGGCCAGGCGGTCGGCCGAGGTCACGCCGGTCGCGATGAGGTGCTCCGCGCAGGCGATGAAGTCGGTGAACGTATTGCGCTTGCGCAGCATCTTGCCCTCGTCGTGCCAGCGCTCGCCCATCTCGCCGCCGCCGCGGATGTGCGCGCGGGCGAACACGATGCCGCGATCCAGCAGGCTCAGGCGCGCCGAGGTGAAGGTGATCGAGCCCGGGTAGCCGTAGGAGCCGTATGCGGTGAGGTAGACCGGGTTGCCCTCGGGCCGCCGCGCGCCGCGCTTCCACACCATGGAGATGGGGATCTGGCGCCCGTCGGCGGCGGCGGCGAACACGTAGTCCGTCTCGTAGTCGCCCGGGTCGTAGCCGCCCAGCACCTCGGTCTGCTTCAGCAGCGCCGGCTTCATGCGCCGCATGTCGCACTCGAACACGGACTGCGGCGTGACGTAGGAGCTGTACTGGAAGCGGACCTTGGTGGCGCGGTACTCGGGGTTCGCGTCCAGGTACACGGAGCACGCGGCCTCGGGAACCGGCACCTGCCGGGTGCGCTTGGTGCGCAGATCGAGCACGCGAAGGCGCGGCAGCCCGTTGAAGCGCTCGCAGAGGACCCAGTAGCCCTCGAAGGGAACGACCTGCTCCAGGATGACCGTGCGCCGTGCCCCGATCTCCTCCGTCCAGCCCTCGACCCCGGGGGCCTCAACCGGCGCGGACATCAGGCGGTACGTCTTGGCCTTCAGGTTCGTGCGGATCAGGAACCGCCCGCCCTGGTGCTCGACGTGGTACTCGTGCTTGTTCTGCCGGGGCGCGATGACCGTGGGCCGCGCGGTCGGGCGCGAAGCAGGCACGAACCGCACCTCGGTCGTCTCCAGGCTGCTCGACGCCAGGAACACCATCTTCCGGTCGTGCGAGCGGTAGACGTACACGCTGTACAGCGCGTCGGCCTCCTCGTAGAGCATCTCGGGGGCGTTGGAGCCCAGACGGTACCGGTAGACGCGGTGGGAGCGCTTGGCGTCGTCCTCGGTCGTGTAGAACAGGGTGCGGTTGTCGGCAGCCCACTCGACGCTGGCGACCTTGCCCACCCGGTCCGGCAGCACCTCGCCGGTGGTCAGGTCCTTGACGAACAGCTCGTACTCGCGGAAGCCGGTCGTGTCGATCGTGTAGGCAAGCAGCCGCCCGTTGTCGCTGACCGCGTAGGCGCCGAGCGCGATGAACGGCAGGCCCTCGCCCAACACATTCAGGTCGAGCGTGACCTCCTCGGGCGCATCCTGAACGAGACCCTTGCGGCAGTAGATGGAGTACTGCTTGCCCTCTTCCGTGCGCGAGTAGTACGTGTAGCGGCCCAGCTTGTAGGGCACCGAGAGGTCGGTCTGCTTGATGCGGCCCAGCATCTCGTCGTACAGAGCCTTCTGCAGCCCCTCGGTCGGCTTCATCACCGCCTCGGTGTACGCGTTCTCGGCCTCGAGGTACTGGCGGACCTCGGGCGTCTCCTTCTCGCGGAGCCAGTAGTAGTCGTCCGTGTGCTCCTCGCCGTGGATGGCCCACTTGCGCGGGCGGCGCGGCGCGGCAGGTGGAGTAGCGGCTTTGGGATCGAGTGGGACGGCGGCCAGGGCGAGGGGCAGTGCGACGGCAAGCGCGACGAAGGAGAGTGCGAACACGGGTAGCTCCTTTTGTGGGGCGATCGGAGCCGGGGCGCGCTGCAAGGCGCGGAGGGCCGGCTCCGTCACGCACGGTGGACTGCAGGCTACTTCAGCTTGAGTTCCTTGATCCAGATGTTGCGGTAGCGTACCGGATTGCCATGGTCCTGCAGGAGGATCGGGCCCTTGGCGGGAGCGGGACCGGCCATCCCCGCCACCGTGCTGCCGATGGGGATCTCCACGTTCTCGTGGATCTTCGTCCCATTCCAGAACACGGTCACAAGGCGCGGTTTCTCAGTCATGGCGCCGTCCTTGTCGAACCGGGCGGCGCGGAACGTAATGTCGTAGCTCTGCCACTCTTCCGGCTTGCGCGGAACGCTGACGTCCGGGTCCTTCACTCCGTAGAGCGACCCGCAGCAGCCGGCCTTGTACGTGTCGTTCTGGTAGCTGTCGAGCACCTGGATCTCGAAGCGGCCCTGGTTGTAGACGCCGCTGTTGGCCCGGCCCTGGCTCGTCGCCTGCGGCATGTAGGGCAGCCAGAACTCGATGTGCAGCAGGTAGTCGCCGAACTCCTGCTTGGTGACGATGTCCGGCGTTCCGGGGGTCACTTCGAGCGCGCCGTCGACGACCTTCCAGCGGATGGGGTCCGTCGAGCCGCGATGGATCCAGGCGGAGGTGTCGGTCCCGTTGTAGAGCACGATGGCGCCGCGCGGGGGCTTCTTCCCGAGATCCTTGGGCTCCTTCACCTTCTGAGCCTGTGCGGCGCCGGCCGCGAGCAGCATGGCGAGCCCGAGGGCCGCGATACGTCGGTTGGTCATCTTCCGCTCCTGAGTGGCAAGCCTTCGGGGCCCGGCGCGACATGCGGGCGTCGTCGGGCCCCGAAGGCCGCCGTTGGTTGTCGGCGCCTAACGCTTGCTCTTATGCCGCGGGTCGTGCGTGCGCGGCGCTTCGGCGCCCGGGCCCTTGTCCGGCACGAGGCGGACGCGCTTGTCCTTCGCCGCCTCCGCGTCGCCACGGTGCGGCGCCATGGTGACGGGCTTGCCCATCCTGATGGGCGACATCGCGGGGTGCTCCGGCGCACCCACCGAGACCCTGGCCTTCCTGGTCGTGACCTTGGTCGGCGCCTTCCTGGTTGCCGGCTTCACCTTCGCAACGTGGTGCTTCGAGACGCGCCATCCTGCCGGCGCGCCCTTCTTGGCGGTCTGCGTGACTACGACGCGGTGCATCGGCGCGCGCTTCTTGCCTGCCCTGTCGTCGGTGCGCCCGGCGCGATGTTCGATGCCGGGCATCGTGCCGAAGAGCCCGCGCTTCAGCCCCTTGCCGTGCTCCGTGGGCTTGGCCCGGTGACCGTTCGAGTGGCCCTTCTGTGCCAGCCCGGCCAGCGGCAAGGCGAGCAAGAAGGCGGCGACGACTGCGGCCGCGCCGGTGCGAGACCCTGTGGACATTGCTGCTCTCCTGTCCTCGACCCGTGCGCGCGTCAAGACTGCGGCTTGAAGCGCTTGAGCCGAAGCGAGTTCGTGACAACAAATACCGACGAGAGCGACATCGCCGCGGCCGCGATCATCGGGTTCAGCCTGCCGCACGCGGCCACCGGGATGCCTATCACATTGTACGCAAACGCCCAGAACAAGTTCTGCCGGATCGTCCGCAGCGTGCGCCGCGCGAGGCCGATCGCGTAGGGCACCCCGCGCAGGTCGGACCGCAACAGCGTGATGCCCGCGGCCTCCATCGCGATGTCCGTGCCGAGCCCCATCGCGATGCCCACGTCGGCCTGCGCCAGCGCCGGCGCGTCATTGATGCCGTCGCCCACCATCGCCACGACGCGGCCCTGCCGCTGCAGCTCGCCTACCTGGTCCGACTTCCCCTCGGGCAGCACGCCCGCCCGAACCTGCCGGATGCCCGCCTGCCTAGCGATGGCCTCCGCCACCCGCGCGTTGTCGCCGGTCACGAGCACGGTGTCGACGCCGCAGCCGTGCAGCAGCTCCACCGCCTCCCGGCTGTTGGGCGCCATCGTGTCCGCGACGGCGATGACCCCGGCCACGTTGTCCCCAACCGCCACGAGCACCGCTGTCTTCCCGTCGGCCTCCAGCGCGGCGATGGCCTCGCCCGAGCGCGGGGGGGCGGCGATGCCGCGGCGCTCCAGCAGCGCGCCGGTTCCCAGGGTCACCCACGTGCCGCCCACGTCCGCCACCACCCCGAAGCCCGCCTGCGCCTCCAGTGTTCGCGGCGCGTCGACCTCGATCCTGCGCTCCCTGGCTGCTTCGACGATTGCGCGCGCGATCGGGTGCTCGGAGCCGCTCTCAGCCGAGCCGGCCCACCGCAGCAGCTCCGCTTCGGTCGCCGGCTCGAACGGCACGGCGTCGGTCACGCGCGGCTTCCCGAGGGTCACCGTGCCCGTCTTGTCGAGCAGCACCGCCGTGACCGCGCCGGTCCGCTCAAGCACCTCGCCGTCGCGGATGAGGACGCCCATCTCCGCGCCGCGCCCTGCCGCCACCATCACCGCCGTCGGCGTCGCCAGGCCCATGGCGCACGGGCAGGCGATGACGAGCACCGCAACCGTGGGCAGGATCGCGTCGGTGAGGGGCACGCCCAGGAACGCCTTCCAGACGAGGAACGTGAGCAGAGCCACGCCGAGCACTGCCGGCACGAACCGCGCCGCCACCCGATCGGCCAGGCGCTGCACGGGCGCCTTGCTGCCCTGGGCGCGCTCCACGGCCCGCACGATCAGGCTCAGCGCCGTGTCTGCTCCGACGCGGTCGGCGCGAAAGACCAGCAGGCCGGACCGGTTGATGGTGCCGCCCGCCACGCGGTCTCCCACGGACTTGTCCACCGGCAGGCTCTCGCCGGTCAGCATGCTCTCGTCGACCGCCGACGCTCCGCGAACCACGGCGCCGTCCGTCGGGATGCGCTCGCCGGGACGGACCACCACCTCGTCGCCCACCGCCACGTCCGCCGTGGCGATCTCCACCTCGGCGCCATCGCGCATGACGCGTGCGGTCGGCGGCGCGAGGGCCATGAGCTTGCGGATCGCGTCCGACGCCCGGCTGCGAGCACGCCGTTCCAGGTAGCGCCCCAGCAGAACGAGAGTCACGATCGTGACGGCGGACTCGTAGTAGACAGGGCCGTGGAGCCAGAACGTCGCGGCCAGGCTGTAGAGGTACGCGACCGAGGTGCCGAGCACGACCAGCACGTTCATGTCGGCGCTGCCGTGGCGCACCATGCGCCAGGCGCCCGCGTAGAACGGCGCGCCTGCCCAGAACTGCACCGGTGTCGCGAGCACGGCGAGGGCGATCTCCATCCACCAGGGCCGGTGGTGCATCCAGACCATCGAGACGACGAGGATGGGCGCGGTCAGGGCGATGGCCGCGGCGAGGCGGAGACGCAGCTCGCCGAGGGCTTGCTCACGCTCGGCCTCCCGGCGGTCTTCCTCCGGCGGCGCGGCGACGGCGGCATCGTAGCCCGCGATCTCGATGGCCTCGATCAGGGCGGCAGCGTCGGTCCGAGCGCCGTCGAACCGGATGGTCGCCCGCTCGGCTGCGAGGCTCACGTCGGCCTGGAGCACGCCCGGGGCCTTGCGCAGCGCGCCCTCGACGCGGGAGACGCAGGCCGCGCAGAACATGCCCTTGACGTCCAGCATGCACGTCTCGTCAGGCATCGCATCCGTCCGGCTGAAAGGCATCGAGACAGGCGTCGGCGTAGCGGAACACCGCGGCCAGGAGGTCGTCCCAGAACCAGTACACGCGGGGGATATCGGCGAGAGCGAAGCACCGCGCGCCGCGCGACTCGCTCCCCGGCGGTATCGCGCCATAGACTCCTACGGGCGAGATATACGTGGGAAACTCCAAACGGCGGCCGCGCCGGTCGGTCAGCACGTATCGGCCGATCCGGGTGGGAGGGGCGATGTTGGCGCCGATCTCCTCCATCGTCTCGCGCACCGCGGCCTGCTCGGCTGTTTCGCCCGGCTCGAGGCGCCCGCTCGGCACGGTCCAGCCGCGCCCCTGGATGTCGGCCAGCACGTAGCCGCAGTCGCCGCGAGCGAAGACGATGACGGCGCGCGCTACCTCCCCTGGCGGCGGGGCGGGGCCTGGCTCGAACACAGCGGTGCGGCCGGTCCAGGAACCGGTGGGGAAGTGGACGAAGTCGGTCGGAAGGTCGGCCATCGTATCCGCTCTCCGTTTACAAAGGCGGCGGGCCATGCTAGAATGGGTGCCTGCCTGGGAGCTAGTCCGTGTCACGCGTGGATCGCTGGACGGCGGGCCTGCGTGCCAGCCGGCCGGGCCACCGGAGATCGCGTATGCGTGCCGCGGTGGGATGGGCCTTCGTGCCCGTCCGGCACAACTCGCGCATGGTCCGAGCTACGGCTTCGGCGGCGCGCCGATCACGCGGCCGAGCACATCTGCCAGCGGAATCGGCCCGAACGCGCGGCTATCCTCGGAGTTGGCCGGGTTGTCGCCCAGGACGACCAGCACGCCGCGCGGCACCATCAGGCTGTCGGCCGGCCCCTTCGCCGGCTTGTCGAAGAAGTCCGTGACGGGCGCGAAGCCTCGCGCAATCGTACCATCGATGTGGTCGCCGGCCAGGTATCCGACGCGCTTGATGAGCACCTCGTTCCCGCGCCGCAGCAGGATCACGTCGCCGCGCCTGGGGGCGCCGGCCGCGTAGGCGAGGCGGTTCACCAGCACGAGCTGGCCGTCCGAGTACGTAGGCAGCATCGACTCGCCCTGGACGACCGTGACCCGCAGCGTGGTCGCGAGCACGGCGGCGAGCACCGCAAAACCGGCTACCAGCATGATCTGTCGACGCGCGCGTCGCATCGGTATTGCCGCTCCCTGCGAGCGGCCGCCCATGGCCCGATCGAGGCCGGCGGCGGCCAGCAGCTAGTATAGCATGCCCATATCGGGCACACTCAGGTCAATCCATGATGGCATTTGTGCACACCAATCTAGACGCCGTTCTGATCGCGCTCCTGGCGATGAACGTCCTGCTCCTCATCCTCCTGGCCCTGACGCTCAACTGGCTCGGCCGGCTCAGCCGCCTGTACCGCCGGCTGACCAAGGGCACCAGCGGCGGCAACCTGGAAGAGGTCCTCAATGAGCACATGGCCACGGTCGCCGACGTCAGCCGGCGCATCGAGGCCCTGGAGCAGATGACCGCCGAGCTGGCCGCCGTCCAGCAGCGCTGCCTCCAGCACGTCGGCGTCGTACGCTTCGACGCCTTCGAAGAGGTGGGCGGCGAGCAGAGCTTCGCACTCGCCCTGTTGGACGCGCGCAACCATGGCCTCGTCATGAGCAGCGTGTTCAGCCGTACGGACGTGCGCGTCTACGCCAAGGCGCTGGTCGAAGGCCGCCCCAGCCACTCTCTCACCAAGGAAGAGCAGCAGGCCATCGGCAAGGCGGCGGAAGGCTAGGATCGATATGGCGGAGTCACCGACCCGTCCCGTCCCGGACGCTGGCGAGGCCGACCTCATCGCTCGGTGCAAGTCGGGCGATCGCAACGCCTTCGACGAACTCATACGCAAGTACGAGAAGAAGGTGTACAACTTCGCCTACCGCCTCTCCGGCAACCACGAAGATGCGGGCGACATCGCGTCCGAGACCTTCGTGCGCGTCTTCAACTCCATCGGCAGCTTCCGCGGCGATGCGAGCTTCCTCACGTGGCTCTTCCGCGTCATCACGAACATCTACCTCGACGAGCGGAAACGCCAGAAGGCCCGCCCTCGTCAGTCTCTCGAGGAGATGATCGAGCTGGAGGAGGCGACGCTGGTCCGGCAGATCGAGGACCCCTCGCCCGGGCCGGAGGAAGCCGCGCAGGCGCATGAGCGGACCGACATGCTGCAGGCCGCCATCGCCGCGCTCCCGGAGTACCAGCGCGTCATGATCGTGCTCTACCACACGGAGAGCCGTTCGTACGAGGAGATTGCGGAGCTGATGCAACTGCCCATCGGCACGGTCAAATCGCGCCTGAACCGGGCTCGTCTCACGCTTCGCGAGAAGCTTGAACCAATGAAGGAACATTTCCGGTTCTAGCCCCGTCAGACACACAAAGCCCGGGCTACGATGCAGCCGATGCGATCGAGACGCCAAATCGGGGCGAGAAGTGGTGGTAAGTCATGCTGTGCGAACGTGCGCGGAATCTGTTCTCGGACTACTGCGAGGGCGTTCTGGATGAGCCGATGCTGGTGGCTCTGCAGAACCACTTGGACGCCTGCGAGGCGTGCCGGACCGAGGTAGAAGGGGTGCGCGCGGTCTACGCGGTGCTCAACGAAGCGCCGATCGTGGAGCCGCCGGCCGACTTCCGCCTGCGTGTCTGGGAGAAGATCGACGGGCGCCAGTCGGAGATGGAGCCCGCCACCCCCAGCCGCCGAGGGTTCGACTGGCGCTCCCTGCTCTTCCCCCGCCGCCTGGCATGGGGGGCCGTGGCCCTGGTCCTGCTCTTCATGGGCGGCGTCGTGGCGCCGGGCCGCTATACCCAGGCAGGGATGTACTTCCCGTGGAGCATCTTCGCGAAGGCGCCGGCCGTGTCCATCTCGGGTGCGCCCGCTGTGACCGGCAGCGTCTTCTCTGTCGACCTGGTCGGCCATGGGTCGTCGGATGCGCGCTACGAAGTGACGGTCCGCGACAATGACGGTGTTGTCGGGCAGCGCTCCGATGTGCGGATCGACGGGAGCGGGCCGTTGCACGTGCAGATCGACCTGAGCCGCGGCATTCAGGGCACACCGACCCTGATGATTCGGGATCTAGGCGATCAGAAGACCGTGCTCGAAAGGCCTTTCCAGGCGCCGAGCCGCTAGTATCTGCGACGCGCCTGTTGACGATAGAAGGCCCTCCGGCCCGATGCCGGAGGGCCTTCATCGCACGTGGGCGCTCCGCTACTTGGCCGGCCAGTGGGTCGCCTTCGACGTCTGGATCGTGATGCGGTAGGCCAGATCGTCCCCGCCGAGCTGGCGGCGGAAGTGGACTGTCACGGTGAGCCCGGCCCTCAGCGCGGGCGCGCCTACGTCCTTCGAGGATCTGCGGACGACAACGGACGGATCCAGAGCGAAGCGACGCTCGTCGCCTGCCGCGGAGAGGATGACCAGGGCATGCTGGCCGGCGTCGGCGGAGCGCACCACGCCCGTCACGATCGTCCGAGCACGCTCCTTCAGCTTCGCCGCGTCGGCCTCCGAGTCGCTGACGGCCGCCGCCATGATGGCCCCACTGGGCAGCATCCGCGGAATGACGCAGGCCGTCTCTCCCGCCTTGAAGTCGCTCCGAGCGGCGGCCTTCCCACCCCGCGCCCACTGCGTCTTCCCGGTGACCCGGTAGACGACCTCTGCCTGGTCAGCGCCCTCGGTTGCCTTCAGCTCGTCCTCGCCGATGGCCCGCAGCGTGACGCGCGTGGGCTCGTGCCGGATGCGATCCAGCCACTCCCAGCTCGCCTTGTCGCACAGGTCGTAGAGCGACGGCGGCCCCGACGCCGACTTGCGGAACCGGACCACGATGCTCTCGCCAACCTCGAGCGCCGATACAGGTACCGCGCGTTTGACGGCGAGGATGCGCGTCGCGTCGGTGAGGCGGAAGCTCTGAGGCGCTCCGCCGCGCGGCGTCAGCGTCACAGTGCCCGCGGCGGCGTCGACGGCGGAGAGGGTGCCGGCGACAACGTTCCTCGGGGCGGAGCGGCGGGCGCCTTGGGCGTGCAGAGGAGGGCCAGGCAGCGGCAGCAAGACGGCGGCAGTCACGAGCAGACAGAGCGAAAGCCTCATGGCTCACCTCGCGCTAGTGATAGTCATTCGCCAGACAGAATCGAACACGCTTACTCAACGCCCAATGCCGGGGTAGGGCGCCGTCGAGTCCGCGCAGGCGGACTTCGTGCCGTTCGCAAGGCGCGGTTTCAACCGCCGGCCCCACCAACCTGCCAGCCCCACGAACCCGCCTTGCCCGACGCACCATCCGCCGCCACGGCCCCTCCCGATTCGGGAGGGGTGGCCGAAGGCCGGGGTAGGTCGCCGTCGAGTCCGCGCAGGCGGACTTCGTGCCGTTCGCAAGGCGCGGTTTCAACCGCCGGCCCCACGAACCCACGGACCCGCCAACCCCCAACCCCCAGCCCCCGCCCTCACCGACCCTTGGGCTTGAACCGTTCCAGGTTGCGCTTCGCGTCCGCGTAGTTCGGGTTGATCTCCAGCGCCTTCTTGTAGCACGCCATCGCCTGCTCGATCTGCCCCTTCTTCTCGAGCGCGACGCCGAGGTTGTTGTGGGCGTACTCGTAGCGCGGCGCGATCTGGATGGCCTTGCGGTAGCGCGCGATGGCGGCGTCCAGGTTGCCGCGCCGGTCCTCGATCAGCCCGAGGCCGCTCTGGGCCTCCGCGCTGTTCGGAGCGTCCTTCAGCGAGCGCTCGTACTCCTGCTGCGCGCGATCCAGGTCGCCCACGCTCAGAAAGTGGCCCGCCAGCCAGCGGCGCACGTCGGCGCGGTCCGGCGCAATCGCGATGGCCGACTCCCAGGCGCGGGCGGCACGGTCGCCGTCGCCGAGGCGCGAAAGGGCGGTGCCGAGGTTCACCCAGCCGGACACATCGCGCGGCGCGACTTCGGTCTGCTTCTGGAACAGGCGCGCCGCCTCATCGATCTGCCCGCCCTTGAAGAGCATCAGGCCTAGCGCGCTGAGGGCGGCGGCGTGCTCGGGGTTCGCATCGAGGCACTTGCGGTAGGCGGCAGCCGCCTTGGCGCCGTACGCCTTCGCAGCGGCGGCTCGGGCGTCGGCTTCGCGGGCGGCAACCTTCGGGTCGACGGGAGCGGCGGCACCATCCGGGCCCTTGGGGGCGGGCTTGGTCGCAGCGGCGTCCGCCTGGCACTGCTCGTACATCCGCCCCAGCGTATAGGCCGCGTGGGCGTCGTCCGGCTTCAGCTCCAGAGCCTTCTCGAGGTGGACGACTGCTTCCTTCGCCGAGCCGAGGTTGATCAGCGCCTCGGCCATCGCGATGCGCGCGGGCTCGTTCTTGGGATCGAGGCTGATCGACTTCGTCAGCGCGACCCGGGCTCGGGCGTACTGGCGCGTCTCGTTGTACGCCAGCCCCAGGTTGTTCCAGAAGACCGGGTTCCGAGGCATCAGCTCGGTCGCCCGGTTGTAGGCGGTGAGGGCCTGGCCCGTCTTGCCGTTCAACTGCAGCACATAGCCCAGGTTGTTCTGGATGTAGGCGTCGTTCGGCTTGAGGTCGGCCGCCTTGCGGAACTCGACGACGGCGTCGGGGATGCGGTTGGTCTTGCTGTAGACGTTGCCGAGGTTGTAGTGCGCGTTCGCTGACTTTGGGTCCAGCTCGATGACGCGCTTGAAGGACTGCACGGCCAGATCGGTCTTGCCGGTGTTCAGGTACGCGTTGCCGAGGTTGGTATGGACCTCCGGCATCTTGGAGCTGAGCTTGGCCGCCTGCTCCAGCGGCGCGATCGCGTCGGCGTAGCGCTCCTGACGCACCAGCACGAAGCCGATCCAGTTCAGGACCAGGGGATCGTCCGGCGTAGCGGTCCGCACGGCCTCGAATGCCGCCAGCGAGTCGTCCAGCTTGCCCGCGCGGTACAACTCCACCGCCTTGCGGAACTGAGCCGCGGTCTCGCGGCTTGTCTGGCCCCAGGCCGGGGCGAGGCAGACGGACAGGACGAGGACGACAACCGAGATGCGACGCAGCATTACCGAGTACCCCCAACCGCCGACCAAACCAGTAGTGCGCAGGGCCGGCGGCACTCGTGTGGACGATACTGGTACGACGCTCGCCGAGCGCGCCGGGTTGCGGTCGTATTATAGCAGACGCGAGCGCCGTCAGCGGGCGAATGCCTCCGGCGCCCACTCGCGCACGATCCGCTCCGCGATACGCCCGATGGCGATCAGCGCCGGATGATCGACGGAGTAGGGGAGCACGGGCATCCCCTTGCAGCAGACCGCCAGCGCGATCGTGTGGTCCCCGCCGACCGTGACGAGGCCGACGTCGTTGCGCACACGGTCGATGGCCCCGCCCTTGCCCGCGAAGGTGCAGGTCTCGGGGAGGAAGCGTGGGATGCCGTCCAGATGCTGCTGCTTGCCGAGCACGCGCAGGATCGCCGCGCTGGTCCCGGCGTCGCCGATCTCGCCCTCCGCCAGGAGCGCCAGCAGGCGAACCATGTCCCGTGCGCTCGTGGCGCCGGTGCCGTAGCGCAGGCACTCCGGGGTGCGGTTCTCGTCGACGCGGTAGACGCGGCGGTACAGCGTCGTCCGCCGGAGCCCCAGCCCGCGCATCCGCTCGTTGACCGCCGCAATGCCCACCCGGTCCATCACCAGGTTCGTGGCCGTGTTGTCGGACACGATGATCATGAGCATGCACAGGTCGCGGATGGACATCCGGAGCCCCGGGGTGAGTTCGGTGATGACCCCGGACGGAGGCACCTTGTCGTCCTCCGCCATCGTGAGCATCTCGTCGAGCGACAGCGTGCCCTCGCGCGCCATCAGGTATGTGTGGACCAGGATCGGCAGCTTGATGACGCTCGCCGTCGGTCCCTTCACGTCGGCATGGAAGGCGAGTGCGCGTCCGGTCTTCAGGTCGCGCGCGCACACGCTCACCTGGGCGGGAAGCGTGGCGGCAATCTCGGCAACGCGGGCTCCGAGGGTATCTGCGGTCATTCGGGGGCTGCCTCCGCTGCGAAGGGTTCCATGGCTTCGAGCGCGCGTGCGGACTTGCGCCGGCCCTTCTCGCGCTTGTCGTGGATGATCGGTCCCGGCAGGTCGGGCACGATGCCCCAGTTCGCGTTCATTGGGGCGAACCGGCTCGGCGGCGTGTCCAACAGGTAGCGGCAGAGCGAGCCGAGCACCGAGACGGCGGGCGGAGCAACGGGTGGCTTGCCGGCCACCAGCCGCGCCGCGTTCAGCCCGGTCAGCAGCCCGATCGCCGCGGACTCCAGGTAGCCCTCGACGCCGGTGAGCTGGCCGGCCACGAACAGCCCCGGCCGGCCCCGCACCTGCAGGAACGGGTCCAGCGCCTTGGGCGAGTTCACGTACGTGTTGCGGTGCATGACGCCCAGGCGGACGAACTCGGCGTTCTCCAGCCCGGGGATCATGCGGAAGATGCGCCGCTGCTCGCCCCACTTCAGCCGCGACTGGAACCCGACCAGGCCCCAGAGCGTGCCCTCGCGGTTCTCCTGCCGGAGCTGGACCACGGCATAGGGCCGGCGACCCGTTCGCGGGTCGCGCAGGCCGATGGGCTTCAGCGGCCCGAACGCGAGCGTCTTCTCGCCGCGGCGCGCCAACTCCTCCACCGGGATGCACGCGTCGAAGAACGCCACGTCGTCCGGGTGATGCGCCTCCGCCGCCTCGGCCTGGCTCAGCTCCGCCCAGAACGCCACGTACTCGTCCTTCGTCAGCGGGCAGTTGAGGTAGTCGGAGGTCCCTTCGTCCATCGACTCCGCCCCCCGGCCGCGCCTGGAAGCCCGGAACACCTTCTCCAGATCCAGGCTGTCGAGCGTGACGGTGGGGGCGACGGCGTCGTAGAAGGCCAGAGCATCCTCACCCGTGGCCTCGCGCAGCTCGTCGGCCAGCAGCCCGTCGGTCAGCGGCCCCGTCGCGATGATGAGCGGGCGCTCCGGCGGCATCCCGACCACCTCCTCGCGCACCACCTCGATGAGCGGGTGGCTCTGGACGATCTGGGTGATCTCGTGGGCGAACGGTTCGCGGTCTACGGCCAAGGCCTCGCCTGCAGGGACAGCGTGCCGGGCAGCCACTTCGAGGACCAGCGAGCCGAGGAGGCGCATCTCGGCCTTCAACGTGCCGGCCGCGTTCATGGCGAGGTTGGACTTGAAGGAGTTGGAACAGACCACCTCGGCCAGGTCGCCGGTGCAGTGAACCGCGGTCTGGCGCACCGGGCGCATCTCGATCAGCCGGACCGCCACGCCTCGCGACGCCGCGGCCCAAGCCGCCTCGACCCCGGCGAACCCGCCGCCGACGATGGTCACTCGTTCCTGTGTCACTTGGCGCATACCTGACTGGCTGGCTGAGGGAGGCCGGCGAACCCGCCCCGGCCTTCGGCCACCCCTCCCGAATCGGGAGGGGACGATGCGAGAGTGTGTGCCTGCGGCAGCGGCGGCGAGGGAGCGCCACCCTCCATCGGCACAACCCCTGGAGGGTCGGCCTCCGTGCCGACCGGGGCCGTTCGCCCCACGCCGAGCCGTGGTGGGATGGGCGTCCCTGCCCGTCCAGCACAACCCCCTGGAGGGTCGGCCCCCGTGCCGACCGGGGCCGTTCGCCCCGCACCGAGCCGTGGTGGGATGGGCGTCCCTGCCCGTCCAGCACAACCTACTGGAGGAGGTGCCGATCTGTGCCTGCTACTCCTCGGGCGCCGGCGCCTCGGATGGCGGCGCATCCTCGACGTGCGCGCAATCCGGGTTGGTGCACTTCAGCTTCCCGGTCGTCCGGCCGCGGAACGACTGCTCGCCCAGAGGCCACGAGCATGAGGGGCAGGGGCGCCCAACCGGGCGATGCCACGTCGTGAAGTCGCAGTTCGGGTAGGCGGAGCACCCGTAGAACGTGGTGCCGCGGCGCGACTTCTTGGCCTGCACCTCGCCCTCGCCGCACTTCGGGCACTTCACCCCCGTGCTGAGCGGCGCGGCAGGCGTCTTGGCGGCGGGGCCCTCATCGCCGGGCAGCCGCACGATCGTCTTGCACTTCGGGTAGCCGGAGCAGCCCAGGAACTTGCCGTATCGGCCTTCGCGCTCGATGAGCGGCTTGCCGCACTTCGGGCACGGCTGATCGGTGACCACGGGCTGCGGGCGCTCCGGTGGTGCGGTCGGGTTGCCGGACTCGTCCAGGTTCAGCACCGTCTTGCAGCGCGGGTAACCGGAGCAGCCCAGGAACGGGCCGCGCTTGCTCTGGCGCAGCATCATCGGCTTGCCGCAGTTGGGGCAGGCGTGCTCCGTCTCCTGCTGCACGGGCTTCACCCGCTCCATCGTCTCGTGTGCCACGCTGATGGCCTGCTCGAACGGGCCGTAGAACCCGGTCAGCAGCTCCACCTTGTCGCCGCGGCCCTCCTCCACGTCGTCGAGCTTGGTCTCCATGCCCGCCGTGAAGTCCAGGTCCATCAGGTCGGCGAAGTGCTTCACCAGCAGGTCGGTGACGGTGATGCCCAGCTCCGTCGGCATGAAGCGCTTCTCGGTGAGCGTGACGTACTCGCGATCCTGGATGGTCGAGATGATGCTGGCCCAGGTGCTCGGCCGGCCGATGCCCTTCTCCTCCAGCACCTTCACGAGCGTGGCTTCCGTGTAGCGCGGAGGCGGCTCCGTGAAGTGCTGCTTCGGGTCGAGCTTGATGAGGTCGAGCGCCTGGCCCTTGGCGAGCGCCGGCAGCGGCGAGCGATCCTCGTCCTCCTGCTCCTCGGTGTCGCGGCCTTCCATGTAGACGCGCATGAAGCCGTCGAACTTCATCGTCGAGCCCGTGGCGCGGAACAAGAAGCCCTTCGCCACGATGTCCGCGCTGGTCACGTCGAAGACGGCCGGCTGCATCTGGCTGGCGACGAAGCGCTGCCAGATGAGGCGGTAGAGCCGCAACTGCTCGGGCGAGAGGTGCTGCGCGATGGCGTCCGGCGTGCGCGCCACGGAGGTCGGCCGGATAGCCTCGTGCGCGTCCTGCGCCGACCCGCGGGTCTTGTACTGCGGCGGGTTGGCCGGCAGGTAGGCGTCGCCGTACTGCGAGGAGATGAACGTGCGCGCATCGGCCTGGGCCTCGCTCGCCACGCGCGTCGAGTCGGTGCGCATGTAGGTGATGAGACCCGTCGCGCCCTCCGCGCCCAGCTCGACGCCCTCGTAGAGCGACTGCGCGACCTGCATCGTGCGGCGGTTGCCGAAGCCAAGCTTGCGAGACGCCTCCTGCTGCAGCGTGCTGGTGATGAACGGGGGAGCCGGGCTGCGCTTGCGCTCCTGCTTGCGGACCGCGTCGACCGCGTAGGCCGCGCCCTCCAGCTCGCGCAGGATCGCGTCGGCCTGTTCCTGATTGGTGAGCTGGACCTTCTCCTTGCCGCGGCCGATGAACTTGGCCTCGAAGGGGAAGCGCGCCGCCGGCGGCTGCGGGGTGACGGTGGCCGTGAGCGACCAGTACTCCTGCGGCACGAACGCCAGAATCTCGCGCTCGCGGTCGACGATCAGACGCACGGCGACGGACTGGACGCGTCCGGCGGAGAGGTTCTTGCGCACCTTCTTCCAGAGCAGCGGCGACAGGCGGTAACCCACGAGGCGATCGAGGATGCGGCGGGCTTCCTGCGCGTCGACGCGATCCACATCGATCTTGCGCGGGTTGCGGATGGCGGCCTCGATGGCCGTGCGCGTGATCTCGTTGCACTCGATGCGCAGCGGATCCTTCAGCTTCAGCGCCTGCGCCAGGTGCCAGGCGATGGCCTCACCCTCGCGATCGGGGTCGGAGGCGAGGTAGACGACGTCTGCCTTCTTCGCGGCCTCGGTGAGCTTCTTGATGATGTCCTTGCGCGAGGGGATCGTGACGTACTTCGGCTTGAAGCCGTCCTCGATATCGACCCCGAGTTCGCGCTCGGGCAGATCGCGCACGTGACCGACGGAGGCTTCGACATGGAAGCCCGCGCCGAGGACGTTCTTGTACGTCTTGATCTTGGTCGGCGACTCGACTATGATAAGCGACTTGGGCATGGTGGGGACCGTCACATGGAGGCTGGAGTGGCTCCCGGAGGAGCGTGCGGGGGCTATCTTACCTTTGGCCCCTGCCTTTGTCAAGGCGAGTTCGGACGAGTAGGGGGGAGCGAGTGGCCAGTAGAACGGCGCCCCTACGGCTCGGCGACGCGCACGATGGAGAGGTCGCCGGGCCGCATGTCGAGGCGGGTGACGCCCGTCAGCGTGATGCGCCCGGGTTCGACGGTGAGCCCGGTGAGCCGCACCGGGATCGGCAGCTTGGAGGCGTCGAACACCTCTGCGATCTGCTGGTTCAGCCAGTCGCCCAGGTAGCCGAGGCTGAGGTTGGGGAGGGGAGCGCCCACCAGGCTGATGCGCGTCGGGTCGATACGCACGCGCACCCCGGACTCGATCTCCGGCGCCGCCAGCACGCTGAACGGGACGCCGATCGGGCCCAGCATCTTCTTGCCGGAGATGCGCAGCTTACCGGCCAGCATCGCGATCTCCAGGTCCCGCGCGCCGTTCATCTGCCGCCCCGCCAGGAGCCGGTTCACGGATGCCTCGGCGATCACGATGGCCGCGTTCACCTCGCCCTGCGCGAACCGGTCGGGCCCCGCGCCGATGCACAGCGACGACGCATCGAGGCGCACCTCCTCGACCGAGACCACTCCGTCGAGGTCGATCTCCGTCATGCTGAGGTGTGCCTCTCGAATGCCGATCCGCATCGCTCGCTTCCTTCCCAAGGGCGCGTCCCGCCGCCCGCTCTTGCACCTACTACTGCCGCGAACCGAAACGGTGTCACCTTCGCGGCGTCCAGGTTCAAGCATACCCGCGACGCCCCAGGTACCATGGAGCGAACGCCACAGCCGCAAGGAACTGCGCCGATGCACCGCTTGCCGGTACTGGACACGTGGCAGGACTACGCCGAGAGCATGCCTGCGCAGCGCGGCGGCTCGCCGGAGGCCGTGCTCGACGCCTGGCTGAACCGGTACATGGCGAAGTGGCCCGAGCTGCTGCGCCTCCAGCAGGACTCGTACCGCCAGGAGGGTCTCGACTGGCGCACCGTGGCGCTGGAGCACGTCGTCCCGCACCTCGCGGAGCGCCACGGGGCCATGGCTGTCGGGCGCGACGCCCTGCTCGACGCCGTTCCGGCGGCGGCGGCTGCCGCGGAGCGCGTCATCGGCGAGCCGCTCCCCCTCACGTGCGTCATCTACGTGGGCATCGGCTGCGGCGCGGGCTGGGCGACGGAGTATGAGGGGCGCCCCGCGATCCTGTTCGGCCTGGAGAACATGGCCGAGTGCGGCTGGACCGGCCGCGACGGGGCGCTCGGGCTGGCGGCGCACGAGATCGGCCACCTGCAGCACGCGCTCCTGCGGCGGCGCGCGGGAGTCGACGATGGCGCCGGGCCGCTGTGGCAGCTCTACTCCGAGGGCTTCGCGCAGCGCTTCGAGCACGCGGTGGCCGGCCGCGAGACGTGGCACATGGCGACCGCGGATGCCGGCTGGCTGGACTGGTGCCGCGAGAGCCGGGCGCGCCTCGCCGCCGAGTTCGTGCGGCGCGTCGACGCCGGCGACGACATCCGCGCCTTCTTCGGCTCGTGGTTCGACATCGAGGGCCACAGCCAGTCCGGCTACTTCCTCGGCCACGAGCTGCTCGGGGACGCGGAACGGGACCACACGCTCGCCGAGTTGGCCGTGCTGCCTCCGGCCGAGGTGGAGCGTCTGGCTCGCGCGTGGCTGGTGGCGGGCGGGAGCGAGGCGTAGGCGCCACGCGGCCTCACCAGATGTACATATGCCGCTCGACCATCCCCTGCAGGTCACTGGCGGATATGCTGAGGCCCCCCATCGGGACGGTCACGGGGCTTCCGTTGAGGCGCTGGTGGACCTTGAGCATGATGCGTCGGCGCCGCGGCTGCCGCATGATGAAGCCGTCCGGGTCGCGGAACTTCAGACAGACGACCGGCTCGAAATGGTTGTACGTGCGGCTCGTGCCCGCCAGATCGTGCCACGCGATGAGGCAGGTGCCGAAGATCGGCGAAGGGATCGCGATTCCCTCCGCGCCGATGACCATGGCCGGCGTGTCGTGCAGCAGCACGTCGACGGTGAGCAGCAGGCCCGTGCCGAAGAAGAGTAGCGTGACAAGCGCGACCCCGATGCAGATCGCGATGCCGCTCGCACCCTCCTCCGGTCCCACGGAGAGGATGAACGGTATCGTCGCCACAAACAGCGCCGAGCCGGCCGCCCCAACCATCATCCGCGGCCGGCTGTAGCGGACAACGATCTCGCCGGGCCCATGGCCGGTTAGTGCCACCCTACGCCTCCCCGTTCACCGGCTCGATACCGCGCAGCTCCCCGATCGCTCTGGCGTCGTGCTGCTCAGTCCATGGGGTGCGGCGGATGCGGGCGAGCGTGGTTCGCGTGTTCATGGCTGCTGCTCCGAGCGGTCGCGTCGGTTTTCTTGTGCCCACTCCCACACATCGCTGAACCGGCCTCGCTTCAGATCGAAGACCCGCCGCGTCACCAGCTCGACCTCTTGGTGGTCGCCGCCCCGAAACAGCCAGAGATCGACGCACTGCTTGAGGCGGAGGTTGCTCGGCATCTCCAGGTAGCCAAACCGCTCCTCGCGAACCAGGATGCCCTCGGCGGCGCGAGAGAGGTCCAGGTACTGCATCTTCCACGAGCTGTCGTCGCCCCAGACGCACCCGCTGACCACGCCCCACTGGCCCATGAGGCCCTTGGCGGGGTCGTAAGGCGCCACGTAGCCGGTTGGGCAGAACCCCATGCCGTCCGGCTCCTCGCCCCCGATGTCCACGCACTCGGGTAGGCGCATCAGGCGGGTGGCCGTGTAGTCCGGCGAGTACAGCGCCAGAACCTGCTCGCCGGCGACGAACGGGACGAACGTGTCGAACAGGCAGCCGTAGTTGCGCCGGTACGAGCCTACCGGATCTCCGTCCAGGAGCACCTCCACCAGCAGGCAATCCCACGAATCGGGCGCCCGGTCGATGTCCGTCGTCCGTACTGAGTACCGCGCCAGCAGGGACTCTGCTTCCTCGCGCGTCATCTTCCTGCTCCCATCTGGCGCCGCTCCCGTCGGATGCGCCAGTACTCGATGAGCGTGCCCACCGCGCCGCCCAGATACGCGCCGTCGTGCCACGCGCCAACCGCGAAGGCGTGGATCTGGTCGTCGATGCCGACGAGGAACGGCCAGCTCGCACCATGCAGGTCGATGGCGGCCGCGAAGGCATACCCGGCAGCCCCCGCGATCGCCGCCAGCCCGAGCGTCACGCCCATCACGACGCCGACCGCGCGCACGAAGCGGGGCGTGCAGATGGCGGGCGCCTTGCCGCGCGTGCCCGCGTAAGTCAGCATCGCCCCGAGCAGGAGGCCGAACCACCACGTCGCGAGCGTGCCGACGACGATCGCCTGGACGCGCGCGGGGGCGTCGAGCGTGCCGGTCGCTCCCAGGGCTGCGCCGAACTGCGCGCGCTTGAACACCGTGAAGTACTCCGGCGAGATCGTGATCGTCACCTGGTCATTCACGATGCCGAACAGGACGGCGGCGGCCACCGAGATGCCGAGCCAGCGCAGCGTTCGCAAGAGGGCGCGCGTCACTGCTCGACGTCCTTGCTGTCCGTCTCCTGTCCGTTCACGAGCAGATGGTAGCGCACAACCGAGCAATCGCCCTGCGGGGTGCTCGCGGTCCGGCGCAACTCGTTGGTCGTCGCATCCGGATGGACAACGGCGTATCCACGAACGGACCGACTGCCCCCTCTGCTGTAGCCCGTCAGGCTGACGATGGTGTCGCCCTGCTTGCCCTCCACCCACCCCTCGGCGCGGCAGCCGGAGCTGTCCACGGACACCACGTTCACGCGGGCAAACGCGAGCGGCGGGAAGAAGACCAGCCTATACAGCCGCCAGCATCCGAAGAGGACGAACAGCAGGGCGACGCACCCGATATTGAGCCAGCGGGAACTCGCGCTGTAGGGGTCGCTGAAGTCCGAGGCGTCTGCGCGGAAGGCTGCGAAGATGATCATCAGTGTGAAGACCTCATGTCCTGTAGTAGGTGCCGCGCGGTGTGACTACGGCCGGGGCGGCGCGGCCGATGCGGGATGATCGGCGAGGCGACCGCCGAAGCTCCTCCGTGCCAGCACCCAGCACCAGGCCGCCGCGACGAACCCGGCGAGTGCCGCGAGGGCCGCCGCAGGCGCGACGAGTTCGGAGACGGTAGCGTTCCAGTAGCGCTCGTCATAGTCCTGAGTGCACAGCTCCACCACCAGGTGCGGGTCCAGCACCTGCAGTTCCGCCGCAGGGTGCTTCGTCGTCGCCGCGATGGTGTAGGAGCGCCCGCGTCGGACCGGGAAGTGGCCGATGGTGAGCCCAACCGTCCCGCCGAAGTAGGCTCCGCGGTTCTCCCTGTCGAGCACGACGCCGGGCGGGTTGGTGACCGACCAGGTGACCTCCGGCAGCTTGGGCCCTCGGATGGCCCTGACATCGTCCTGGTTGAACGGGTTGCCGAGCAAGGCCTGCAGCCGCTCATAAGGCAGGCTCTGCTGCAGATCCAGACGGACTGCCACCGTGCCATCGAAGTCGGGCGTGAAGCTCGCGGCGGTGGCGGAGGCACGGTCGAACCGGATCGGCAGGCGGAGCGGCTCGTAGTTGTGCCGATGGATGTCCGCGGCGGTCCGGTAGGAGTCGCCTGCGACGCCCAGTGCCGCCGCCCCGCAGACGAGCCAGACCCACGCTCTACGCTTCCACTTGCGGGCCGTCGATGTACGCATCTCGCTAACTCCTGGCGTTCAAAGCGTCACTCTGTGCCACCGCAGCCGTACATCGCCCGCCACGCTGCGATCTCCTCGTCGCTGTAGCCGAACCCGCGCAGGAAGGCGTCCGGCAGCGCGGCGCGGCAGTCGCGCAGCGTGGCCACGTCGAGCGAGGAGGGGCCGCCGCCCTGCGTGCGCGAGTAGGCCTTCATCTCGACGGTCTCCAGCCCGACCGCGCGGCGCAGGTTGCGGCACGTGACGAAGGCCGCGTTCTGGAGCACCGCGCCGGTGAAGTCCGCCCCCTCGAAGTCCACATCGCGGAAGAGGACGCCGCGGAACTGCGTGCCGGCGAGTACCGCGCCGGTGAACTCGCATTCCTCGAAGAGGAGGCCCCAGAGGTGCCCGCTCGACATCCGGCAGCCTGCGAAGCTGCATCGCCGGAACCGGGCGGTCGACCAGCGCGCGCCGGAGAGATCCTTGCCGCTCAGGTCCGCGAAGCTGAGCGTAACCGATGAGAGGCCGACGCCCCGCAGGTCGGCGCCCTCCAGCCTGCAGCAGAAGACCTCGCTCCGGCGGATGCGGGCCTCCGTCAGGTCGGCGTTCGACAGGTTGGCCTGGTGGAGGTCCGAGTGCTCCATCTTGGCCTTGTGCAGCTTCGCCCCGCTCAGGTTGGTCGAAGCGAGGTGGGAATGGGACAGGTCGGCCTTCGTGAGGTCCGCGCCGCTCAGGTTCGTGGCGAGGAGCGACGCGTTGGTCAGGTCCACGCCCGGCAGCGAGAGGCCGGCCATCTCTGCGTAGGCGAGCGGCGCCTCGACGGTGGCCAGCACCTCGCGCGTGTCGCGGTGGCGCAGCTCCAGGCGGATCGGCTCGCCGTCCGGCCCGCGGCGGCGCGCTCTTCGGAACAAATCCAGAATCTGCTCTCGCTCCTCGCGCTTGTCGGGCCGGTCCATGCGCTGCAGTACTGCCGTCCAGGCGCTCGTTCCGTCGCTACCGGCCGCGAGAGGGTCCGCGCCGTGCTGGAGCAGGAGCCGTACCACGTCGACGTGACCGTTGGTGGCGGCAACCTCGAGGGCATTCGACGGGCCGACCCCTTCCTCCTCAGCGCCGGCCTCGTCGCTCCATAGGTTCGGGCCCGCCCCGCGCTGGAGGAGCAGCTTCGCCGCCGCGACGTCACCGTGAATGGAGGCGAGCATGAGCGGGCTCCAGCCGGGGATCAGCGCGTTGCGCCCGTGCAGGTTCGGGTCGGCGCCATGGTTGAGTAGGAGGCGCACGCCCTCGACGGCGCGTTCCTGACCGGACGTGAGGTAGGCGAGCAGGGGAGTGCCGACGCGGTCTGCGTCAGTCTCCACGCTCGCGCCGCGCTCCAGTAGGAGGCGCATGGCTTCGACGTGGCCGCCCACGGAGGCCCGCAGGATCGCCGGGACACCGTTCGAGTTGGCGCTGTTCACGTCGGCGCCCGCGTCCAGCAGCAACTGGATTGCTGGTGAGCACCCTCGCTCGGCCGCCCACCAGAGCGCCCGGTCGATCTGCGCCTGGTCCGGCCGCGGCTCCGCGGAGAGCAGCGCGGTCAGGCGCTCCGCGTCGCACAGCGCGGCAGCCTCGACTAGACCGGCTTCCGCTCCAGCGCGTCCCAGTTGCTCCACGATGCCCATGTGCCCGCCAAGTGCCGCAAGCATGACGGCGTTGCGGCCGCGGTTGTCGCGCGCTGCAAGGTCTGCTCCGGCGGCGAGCAGCACCTCGACGACGTCCTGGCGCCCCGCGCCGGCCGCAGCAAGGAGGGGCGTGGTCCCGCCGGGCAGCGCCGACCACCCGTGGTCAGCGGCCGTGGCCGCGTTCGGGGCCGCGCCGGCGTCGACGAGGAGGCGCGCCGCCGCGGCGCTCTGGGCAGACATCAGCGGGGTGGCGCCTGCGACGCCGCGGCCGTTCGGATCGGCGCCGCGTTCCAGCAGCAGCCGGGCCATCTCGAGGCAATCGTACTGCATCGCGCGGTCGAGCGGGCGCCGGTGCCACATGTCCTGCCGGTTAGGGTCGAGCCCCTCGTCGAGGAGCACCCGAAGCGCCTCGATGTCGTTGCTCTGGCAGGCGTTGATCACCGGGTCGTCGGTCGCGTTCAACCTGCTTTCTCCGGTGTCTGCGACCAGATGCGCTTCGCGGCCGCCAGCACGCCGCCCAGCACGCCGACGAGTGTGCCCCCGTCCCAGCTCGTCTCGACAACTCGGAGGATCCTCGGCGCATGGCCGACCAACGCGGTGGCCCACTCGCGCGCGACCAGGCCCACGATGTGGCTGATGAAGATGCCCGTGAACAGCATGGCGACGTACGTGCCGACTGCGGTGGCGTTGAGCCTCAAGGCCAGGGTGCGCGCGCCGGCGCCCGCGAGACCGATCATGCCCAGCGGGCCAACCCAGTCGAGGAACACGTACCAGGCGTACCCTGGCCACCCCGGCAAC
Organism: uncultured Chthonomonadaceae bacterium; assembly: GCA_964519955.1. Taxonomy (GTDB): domain Bacteria; phylum Armatimonadota; class Chthonomonadetes; order Chthonomonadales; family CAJBBX01; genus CAZFLM01. The sequence goes on from CAZFLM010000031.1 coordinate 35,519, forward strand.
TCCGAGGCGAAGAGCAGTCGGTAGCCGGAGTAGGCGATCAGGTGCAGGGCGAGCAGGGCGGCCACCACGAACGCAACGATAACCAGTGGAAGCGAACCGTAGGCGAGGCGGTTCAGTGGACGCATCGAGGCGGCTCTCCATTCGTGAGTCAGCGGACACGTGCGCGCACGCTCGGACCCGAGGCGCGAACCGTCGGCCGCAGCTCCCGAGAACCCTTGACACGCCCGCAAATCCTAAGCTACACTACTGCCGTTGCCGAGAATGGTGTCGTCAACATCATTCCCCGTTAGCTCAACGGCAGAGCATTCGGCTGTTAACCGAAGGGTTGGTAGTTCGAATCTACCACGGGGAGCACGCAGTACCAGGCTGGCCCGCGATCGTTCTCGATCGTGGGCCTTTGCACATCTAGCCAGTCGAGCAGCGAAGGGCCCCCATGATGCGCCATCACCGACCGATCGCACTTCTCCTCGCCGCGTGTCTTGCGCCTGCCTGTGTTGCGGGAGTGGCCGCCCACGCCCAGGCGCCCAAGCGGCCGGCGGCAGCCCGCGCCGTGAAGCTCTGGCCGCAGATCACCGACGGCATCTACAACCACGCCAACGTTCTGGCCATGCGGTGCGAGGTCGCCGACGACGGCCTGACCGTGACCGACGCCGCGTGGGAAAGCTACCAGGTGGAGGGCTGTGCCAAGCGCTGGACCCTGAACATGGGCACGCCCATGGACGGGCCGCTGAAGGGGTACACCTTCCCTCGCGAGTACTCCGGCCTGCCCGTGAACCTCACGGTCGAGTTCTACAACCCCGCCAAGCCCTGGGAGGTCAAGGAGAACTACCAGGAGATCATCCTCCTGGGCGGCACCCAGCAGATCGGCTTGCCGAAGTGGTTCCACATCCCCACGGCGCGCCTGGCGTACGACTTCGACGAAGGCGCGTGGTTTCCGTCGGGCTGGACACTCCCGCGTGGCAAGGTCGCGCTCTGGCAGGGCGCGGCCAAGGCGCGGCAGAAGGACCGCAAGGGCGAATGCCCGATGTACGACTTCGGGTTCACCCACGTCTCGCCGATCGCGATGACGCACGGCGGGTCGCAGGGCACCCGGGAGCGCCGCGCGCACCTCTTCACGGACAACGAGTGGATCTCCTACGACAGTGCCAAGGACTCGTACACGGACCCGACCGAGCCGAAGAGCTGGCAGATCGGGCCGTTCCACGCGTACGCCGAGAGCTGCGCCATCATCACGCCGGACTTCGAGATGCCCGGTAGCTACGCGTGGGGCGACCACCAGTACGAGGCATTCGCGAAGCTGATCGGCGAGGTGCGCGCCCGCCGGCCCGACGTGCTCATAGGCTGCTGGGGCGTCGGCGTGCTGCGCTCGTCCTTCCGCATCTTCGATAGCATCTACGAGGGCAAGCCGACGGGCAAGGTGGACCTGGACGCCGCGAAGCAGTGGCGCGACAAGTACGAGCATCCCGCCGCCGACTTGGCGCCGGTCTTCGCGCGATGCAACCTGAACTACGGCAACCCATCGGTCTACTGGATCGGCAACTCCAAGCCTTCGCAGCTCTACGCCTTCCTGCAGGAGTGGGAGCAGGGCAAGTTGGCGCGCCCAGACGTGCCGAACGTGCTCTCCACCTGGATCCAGGTCGAGTTCGTCGACGGGTACCCGCTCTCCCAGTACCGCTTCGTCGACGCCGCCGGCAAGGTGCGCCTGGAGGGCATCAAGCACCAGGTGCCCGCCTCGATGGTGTACGCGCTCTCCCTGTTCGGCCACTGCGTGATGGACGGCCTGCAGTGCTGGGACGTCGGGACCGCCTACTCGGAGGACCTGGCTGACTACGCGGACTGGCGGGCCCGGGAGCAGAGCGTGAAGCACATGGTGAACGGCGTCGAGACGCCCATGAACTACTACCTGAAGTACTTCGGCCTCTACAACTACCACGTGTTGGGCATGTGGCAGGCCAGCCAGAACAAGGACATCATCGAAGCCGCCACGCCATGGGAGATGCCGGATGTCCGCACCTCGACGCACGGCGTGTGGCGCATCGGCGACGAGCGGTACCCGAGCTACGCCAGCTACTTGAAGGAGCCCCTCGTCCGCGTGAAGCTGGCAGGTGATCGCAAGACGCTCCTGGTGGTGGCCTGCAACCCGTTCAACAAGGGCGTCGAGCAAGTTCGGGTACGGCGGTCAGGTACTCGCGAGGAGGTTGAGTTCCAGTTGGTCGGCGACTACCCGATCATCAAGCGCTTCCGCGTTCGCCGTTGAGGCCCTTCGGCGAGCCCCGGTAGGGCGCGGCCCGCGCGCCATACCGGCCTCTATGGGTCGTACCGGACGGGCACGGAGGCCCATCCCACCACGTCTCGTGTTCCCTATTGCTGCCACCCCAGGCGCCCGTTAATCGAGATCGAGTAGGACGCCTGCCGCGTGATCATGCTGTAGCTGCCCCAGATCGCCTCCGCCGCGAACTCCGCCAGGATCAGCCCCAGCGCCACCATCCGCAGCTTGTCGTAGCCCTGCAGGCCGTAGTAGCGCTGCACGAACACCTTGACGATCAGCGCGATCGTGAGGCCGAACCAGATGTAGTCGAACCCGAAGTTCATCGTCAGCGCGTAGCCGGCAGGGTGGAACGGGAAACCCGGCACCCGGAACCGCGTCACGTCGAGCAGCATCACGAACGCGAAGCCGGCCACCACCGCCACCATCCCCGCGTAGCTCGGCGGCCGAGGCGTGTCCGTCAGCACCTGCACCACGTTGGTCGTGTCGCCCGCCACGTCGCCCGGCCCAAACCGGTACCCCAGGTAGATCCGCACCAGATGCCCCAGCACGCTCCCCGCGATCGTCGCGATGATGAGCGCGAGGAAGATGCCGCGCTGGCTCACCCGATAGCGGTCGCCCATCTTGATCGCCTCGAGCTGCGTCGGCATCGGGTGCGTGCGGTGGATGCGGTTCATGAAGTGGAAAGCGGTCACCGTGCGCGCCACCAGGCTCTGCGATAGGCCCTGCGTGCCGCGGATGTCGACCACGAGCTGCGTCGGACCCATGAACGCCATCTCGTGGATCGGGGGCCCGAGCTGCGCTCGGAGGCGCGTCATCGCCACGCTGAACATGAGGAAGAGCGCCGTGTAGGCCAGCACGAAGGCCGCGGGCAGCCCGATCACGATGCCGACGTAGCCCAGCGCGGCCAGACTGCCGATCAGCCCGGCGAACGCCAGCCGGTGGGGGACCAGGCGCTTGTCGGACGTGCCGGTCTTGACGATCTCGTGCCACACCTCCCGCAAGTAGCCGCGCGCCACCCAGAGCGACGTGACGAACAGCCCCAGGAACGCGCCCCACGACTGCTCGCTGAAGTAGGGAGCGCTCGGGATGAGCCCGCCGCCGCCGAAGACGCCCTGCTCGTAGCCCATCGCCGCGGCAATGACCTGCTGCGCCTTGCGGAAGAAGAAGAAGAAGATGCACGAGAACAACAGGTCGGTCGGCATGAACAGGCCGATGGCCGACATGTACGGGAAGATGCCGATCGGCGTCCACCCCACCTGGTTCCACGGCGGCTGGTCGAACCAGAGCGAGACATCGCCAAGGAACCGGACGTTGATGCGGGGCAGGGCGGGATAGAGGAACGCGAACCCGTTGAGCATGTCGATGGCGAACATGATCGCGAACGCGCCCCAGAAGAACCTGCTGCGCCAGATCGGTCCGGCGCCGCCGTCCTGCGCCATCGCCAGAGGGAGCTGGATGATCGGGAAGGCGAGCTTCTCGCGATTGCACCACTGGTCGCGCATGAGGGAGCTGATGCACAGCATGGCCATACAGACGAGCCCCGCGAGGATGGTCCACGCGATGATCTTCGGCCACCAGAGGTGGAGTTGCGACACGAAGAACCACACGGGCTTCGAACCCGCCGCGAAGTCCTTGAGCCCGGTGTCGTCCTTGAAGAACAGCCACTGGCTGACATAGGGCAGGATCTTGGTCCCGTAGTTCGAGTTCCGATCCTTGAACAGCCCGTAGCTATACATGTACGGGCAGATGCAGTCCATCCACTCAGACGCCATCGCGCACATGACGGCCTGCATCGCGTAGAAGATGATCAGCTCGGCCTCGGACAGCGCGTGGCGGGGCGCGAACTTGCGGATCGGGATGTTGACGATGACCAGCAGCAGCGTGAGCGCGACCGGGGGCACCATCAGCGAGAAGATGCGATCGACACCCTGGTCCTGCGCCCAGTAGCAGCACACGGGGGACAGCAGCAGGCTGAGCAGAACGATGCGGAGGGAGATGCCGCGGCGGCCAACCGCGCGTCCGGCTTCGGCCCCCGATGTCTCAGGCTCGTGTGGCATCTAGCGGTCCTTGAAGAGGGATGGGATCATGACGGTGTCGTCGTGCTCGTAGGCCGGGGCGCAGCAGCAGAGGAAGACGAGGTCGGCCTGGCCGGTGTTGCGGATCTGGTGCGGCGAGCCGGGCGGGATCGCGATGCCGTCGCCCGGCCCCACGGCGCGCTCCTCGGCCCCAATGCGCATCAGCCCCTCGCCGGATAGGACGTAGTAGATCTCCTCGGCGTTCGGGTGCAGGTGCGCGTCCGTCGTCTGGCCTACCGCGACCGTGGCCTCGGCCAGGCTCTGGCGCGCGATGGCGGAGTTGCGCGGCGCGAGGATCTCGCGGATGGTCGACCCGTCCTTCGTGGTGAACGCAGGCACGGCATTGCGGTTGACGATGTCCATGCAGGGGTTCCTGGTTGAGGGGGCTTGCGGCGTGATTCGACGTCGGGAGGGCGGAGTCCTGGTTGGTGGTGCGGCACGGGGATATAGCTGCGGAAGTACTTGACAGTGCAGTGGATTTGCAGTATAGTGGATAGCAGTCAACTGCGGCGCGAGATCGCAGGGCCCGACCGAGCTGGGAGGAGAGAGGGATGGCAGGGACCAGGCGCTACACACTCGATATGGGGGAGAAGTTCGACGGGCTTCTTCAGGACCTTGCTAATGCCAAGGAGACCACGAAGTCGGAGATCATCCGGCGCGCGGTGGCCAGCTACGCCTACTTCTCGGATGAGGTGTCGGCGGGGCGGAAGGTCGCGGTCTCGGACGGTAATGGCAACATCGTGAAGGAGGTCGTTCTCCCCTGACGCAGAGGAGAACTCGATGCCTTCGCCTCAAGTGCCGCAGGATGGCCCGGCGGATGTGCTTGCGCACGCCGAACGGGCCAAGGACATGGTGACGCTCACCCCGGAGCAGCGCGCCGGCATGGGCATTCTGGTCGGAGTTGCCGTTCTCGCCGTGATCGCCTTCGCGTTCATCGGGATCTCGTGGGTGGTGGGCACGCCCCGTCCGCCCGTGCTCCCCGACGATCCACAGAGGGCCCAGGTTCTCATCGCCAACTACAAGACGTTGGCCGATGCGGCGCACGAGAGCACGCTCAAGCTCTTCGACGCCACCGTGGCGAAGGTGTTGCTGCCCGTCTTCACGCTGATCCTCGGCTACGTGTTCGGGAACCGAGCCAAGGCCGGCGAGGCAACGTAGCGCATGGTTGGCTGCTTGGGCACATGGGCTGCACGCGGGTCTTCGACCATGTCGCTTGACGCTCGGTGTTCGGTCTGCTATCCTAGCGCTGGAGTGCGCAAGCACTGCACTCACGGGTAGCTTAACCGGCAGAGCGCCGGCTTGTCACGTCGGAGGATGGGGGTTCGAAGCCCCCCCTGCACTCATCTGGGCCGCCCCGCGGGGCGGCCCCTTCTACCTCGTCCTGCTCCTCGACGTACGGGCAACCCCGCATCGTGGCGCCGTGCGAATCGCCCGATGATACGCCATGGGTCGGGTGCACCTGCCGCCCGCCCGGACTAGCGTCTGCACGTAGGGGGAACAGCCATGCCAGACTGCAAGAACCTGCCGGGTTGTCCGTTCTTCAACGATAGGATGCAGAACATGCCCGGCGTGGCCGCATCGTACAAGAAGCGCTTCTGCCAGGGCGACAGCGCGGAGTGCGCCCGGTTCGTGGTGTGCGAAGCGTTGGGGAAGGCCGCCGTGCCGGCCGACCTGTTCCCGAACCAGATCGATCGAGCCCGATCCCTCGTCGCCGCGCGCTGAGCCGGTACTCTCCGAATGCTCCCTCATCGCTCGGCGGTCCGCCGCCGAGGGCTTGCCGCCGCCTCCCGCACGCAGCCCCGCCTTGACACCCGCCGAGCCCACGCACTAGAATGGCGCCCAGACAAGAGAAAGGCGCCGCACCGGGGGAGATCGGCGCGACGCCAGCACATTCGGCATGTGCCCTGGATAGAAACCAGCGACTCGGAACAGGATGTAGCCAAGTCGACCAACACGCGTAGTATAGACGAGGCTGAGGCGCGAGACTATGAAGTGCCTCACAGTGGAGGAGTGACCTACCTCATGCCCGATGCGGAGCGCCGGCGGTTCGGGGGCGTGGTGCGGTTGGTGTACGACCGCTTCTTGGAGCACCAGTCGGCAACGTACGCGGCCGCGCTGGCCTTCTGCGCCATGCTCTCCGCGGTGCCCCTGCTCTCCGTGGCGGTGGCGGTGCTCGCGCGCGTCGTGGGGGGCTCCGGCTCCGCGCGAGGCCGGCTCGAGTCGGCGATGGCCCACTTCATGCCCGGCGCGGGCGCCACCTTCCCGCGGCTCATCCAGGCCATGCAGACGGGCTCCGGAGCGTACGGCCTCCTCGGCCTCTTCAGTCTCCTGCTCACCGGCGCGGCCGTCTTCGCGACGCTGGAGGTGGCCTTCAACCGCATCTGGGAGGCTGAGAAGCCGCGCGGATGGTTTCGCAGCCGCATCAACGCGCTCTTCGCGGCGGTCGGCGTGCTCGTGCTCCTGCTCTGCTCCGTCCTCTCCACCTCGCTCGTGGCGGTTGCCCAGGCGACCGAGGTGCCGGGCCTTCACAAGACCGCCGGCGAGATCGAGTGGCTCTGGCGCTATAGCCAGCTCATCGGCCCCATGGGCCTCTCGGTCGCGGTGTTCACCTTGCTGTACAAGATCGTGCCGAACTGCCGCGTCACCGTCTGGGCGGCGCTGCGCGGCGGCATCCTCGCCGGTATCCTCTGGGAGCTGGCCAAGATCGCCTTCACCTACTACCTGGCGCACTCGGCCTCGTACAACCGCGTCTATGGTCCCCTGGCCGGCATGGCGGTCGGCATGGTCTGGGTCTACTACTCGTCCGTCGTGGTCCTCGTCGGCGCCGAGATCGCCGCGCTGGGCCGGCGCCGAGCAGAGGACCAGGCCGGCCCGGCGTCCTAACTGCGCGCGATCGGCCCGAGCCCGGAGGCAGCGACCGCTGCGCCTTCCGCTCCGCGCCGAGCCGTGGTGGGGCGGGCGTCCCTGCCCGCCAGGTGGCGCCCGCTGGAGGGCCGCCGTGCCGACGGAGCCCGTTCGCCCGGTACAGCTCCGCGGTGGGATAGGCGTCCCTGCCCGTCCAGCACAACCCACCGGAGGGGTGGCCGCCGTGCCGACCGGGCGCCTCCGACTACGCCCCCAGCCACTCCGCCACCTGGCGCATGTGGTACCCGTCGTGGCTGACGAGCAGGACGATGAGCGCGTCGACCGTGAGCGGGCCGAGGCCGGGGCGCACGATCGTGCGCTCGAAGGCGTCCGGCTCGATCGAGGCGATGAGCGCGGCCAGGTCCTTGCGCCCCTCGGCGAAGCGCTCCACATTGGCGAGCGGGTCCGAGTGCGCGTAGTCGCGCTCTGCCGCGATCCGGCCCGGTTCGGTGTCCGGCATCTCCGGGGCGTCCTCGCGCAGCGCCAGCTCGAAGCGCTCCTGCCAGATGGCCTCCCAATCGGCCAGGTGCGCCGCGATCTCACGTAGCGAGAAGCGGTCCGGGTGCGGGCGCTTGTCCCACGTCGGGTCCTCGGCCGCGAGGTGCCGCGTCAGCGCACGCAGGACGACCGGTGAGGCGGTGAGGGCGTTCTGCACGTACTGGTGGACGAACGGTGGCTTCATCCGCATTCCTCCTGTATCGACACCTCCCAGTACGGCCCCCGAACCGTCACTTCTCCCGCAGCCACTCCGCCACCTGGCGCAGGTGGTAGCCGTCGTGGCCCAGCATCAGCACGACCTGCGCGTCGATGGTCGCCCGCCCGATGCCCTCGCGCTGCGCCGCCCGGGCCCACGACTCGTCGGGCAGAGCGGCGACGAACTCGACGATCTTCGCCCGGCCCTCGCGGAAGCGCGCCAGGTTGGCCACGGGGTCGCTGTGCGCGTAGTCGTGGTCGATCGCGACCTGGCCCTCGTCGTAGCCGGGCAGCGCGGGCTCGTCCTCATGCAGCGTGCGGGTCAGGCGCTCCAACCAGATCGGCTCCCAGTCGGCCAGGTGCGCCACCACCTCCCGCAACGTGAACCGCGCCGGATCGGGCCGCGCGTCCCAGGTCTCTGCGTCGGCCGTCAGGTGGCCCAGGAGGGCGTCGAGCACGACCGGCGTCGCAGCGATGCCGTGCTGGATGTAGCGGTGTGCGAAGGGTGGCAGCATGTTGGCGTTCCTCTCTGGGCGCAGCTCCGTGGTAGGATGGGCGTCCCTGCCCGTCCGGTAGGCGGCAGTGGCAGGATGGGCGTCCCTGCCCGTCC
>CAZFLM010000031.1:44169-55251 GCA_964519955.1 uncultured Chthonomonadaceae bacterium
AGGCGGCAGTGGCAGGATGAGCGTCCCTGCCCGTCCGGCAGGCGGCAGTGGCAGGATGAGCGTCCCTGCCCGTCCGGCAGGCGGCAGTGGCAGGATGAGCGTCCCTGCCCGTCCAGTGGCAGTGGTGGGATGAGCGTCCCTGCCCGTCCAGCACATCCCGCGTCAGGGGGATGCTAGCCCTTCCGCGTCGGCCTGGCGTACTCGGCGAGGCGCAGGTCCATCAGGCTCTCGATGCGCCGGTCAGCGTGGTCGAAGCAGAGCGCGCGGGTCATCTGGTTCGGCACGGCGATGCAGTAGAGCCCCGCCGCCTTGGCCGCCGCGACGCCGTTCGGTGAATCCTCCAGCGCGATCGCCTCGGCGGGACTCAGGTGCAGGGCTTCGAGCAGGCGAACGTACAGCTCGGGATCCGGCTTCGAGCGCAGCACGTCGTCGCGGCACATCAGCACGTCGAAGTGGGCGAAGAGCCCGAGTTGGTGCAGGAAGCCCTCGACCCACGAGTGCGTCGCGCTCGATGCGACGCCGACCGCGAGCCGCAGGATGCGCGCGTCCTGCAGCAGTTGGTCGACACCCGGCATCGACTTCTCGCGTGCGACCAGCTCGGCGAACCGGCGCCTGCGGTCCGCGCTCACAGCCTCGCGATCGACGGCGCGGCCGAGCTGCGCCTCCAGGGCGTCGAGCGGGTCCCAGTGGAATTCGTCCGCGCCCCGCCCGATGCCCTCGGCCCACTCCTCGAACGGCAGCTCGGCGCCGTGCTGGGCGAAGACGGCCTGCCACGAGGCGTACTCCGCCGTCTCGGTGTCGAAGATCAGCCCGTCGAAGTCAAGCAGCACCGCCTTGATCAGCGGCCTGGTGATGTCGCTTGCCACTCCGTCGTGCTCCTTTCGAGCCTGCTACACCTCGTAGTCGACCGCGAGGACGCTCTCCATGATCGGCTGGATGTACTCCTTCACCACGCGCTGGTGAGCGGGGTGGGGGCCATAGGCTTCCAGCGTCGCCCGGTCCGGGAACCGCACGAGCAGCGCGACCTCATGCCCCTGCGAGCGCGGGCTGAAGTTGCGCCCGACCTCCAGCTCGGTGATGCCCGGGACCTCGCACTGCAGGCCCTCCAGCGCAGCGATGGCCTTCTCGATGGCGTCCTCGGTTGCGTCCGGCTTCCACTTGAACAGAACGATGTGGGTCACGTGTGCCATTGGGGTCTCCTCCTCGGGGCTCGCCGGGCGGCCTGCCGACCACCGGTCGTACAGACTGAGCGCGTGCCATCAGGTTACCGGATCGGCGGCCCATTCCGGGCGGCTTCACGCTTCGCCGGTGCGTAAGGTATCGTGAACGCAAGTCGTCTCCGGTGGAGGAGGGGCAGCCCATGAGACTCGCTACACGACCAATCCACGGCGCTCTATACGCGCTCATCGCAGTCGCCGCCGCTATGCCGGCGTCCGCCCAGCTCAACCTCATCAGCGAGCGCGAGGAGCTGCAGGCCGGGCGCGACGCGGACGCCAAGTTCCAGCGCCAGTACAAGGTGAGCAAGGACCCCGACCTGAACGGGATGGTCAAGCACCTTGGCGCCCGCCTGGCGAAGGTCTGCGAGCGGCCGAAGCTCGGCTGGACCTTCCGCGTGCTGGTGTCGAAGGAGGTCAACGCCTTCTCGGTGCCGGGCTACGTGTACGTCAACACCGGGCTCCTGAACGTGGTGGGCGACGATCAGGACGCGCTCGCCGGCGTCATCGCGCACGAGATCGGCCACACCACCGGGCGCCACGCGGTCAAGCAGATGGAGAAGTCGCTCGTCGGCGGCCTACTGGGATCGGTGCTGGCCGGACGGAGCCGATCGCGCGGACAGCTCGTCAACCTCACCGAGAACCTGGTGATGCTGGGCTACAGCCGCGGCGACGAGAACGACGCCGACCGACGCGCCGTGCGGTACACCATGGCTGCGGGCTACGACCCGGAGGGCATCGTCCGCTTCTTCAAGAAGCTCAAGCAGAAGGAAGGCGGCTCCGGCGGCGGCATCGCCACGTACTTCCGCACCCACCCGGACACGGACGACCGCATCCGCCGCGTCGAGGCTGCCATCGCCGCCGGCAAGGAGCCCAAGTCGAAGGGCGGCGGGAATGGCGACAGGCCGTAGGACCCGCTCGGCGCGGCTGGTCCTCAGGAGTGCGCGGTGTTCGATCTGATCGTGCGGAACGCAGTCGTCGTCGATGGTACCGGCGCTCCTCGTCGACGCGCTGACGTGGCGGTCGAGGGCGGCTGCGTGCGGCAGGTCGGCTCGCTCCCGCCGGACGCCCAGGCGGCGGAGGTCGTCGATGCTGCCGGCATGGTCCTCTCGCCGGGCTTCGTCGATCTGCACACCCATTCCGACATCGCGCTGCTGGCCCGCCGAGAGCATCTGCCCGCCGTGATGCAGGGCGTCACGACGGAAGCCTTCACGAACTGCGGCGTCGGGTTCGCCCCCGCCAGCGACGCCTCCCTCGCCGTGCTGCGTCCGCTGCTGATGGCGCTCTTCGGTGCGGACGACGGCGTCGACTGGAGCTTCCGCTCGGTGGCCGATCTACTGGCGGCGTACGAGCGCGTCGGCACTGCCGTGAACGTGGCCTACCTCATCCCGCACGGCGCCGTGCGCGTCATGGCGATGGGTACCGCGCCGCGCGCGGCCACCGACGCACAGCGGGCGCAGATGGTCGCACTGGTGCGCGAGGGAGTTGAGCAGGGCGCGCGCGGCCTCTCCACCGGGCCCTGGTATCCGCCGATGGACCATGCTGATCGCCGGGAGTTGGTCGAGCTGTGCCGGGCCGCGGGCTTCTTCGCCATTCACCAGCGCGACTACAACGAGCGGCTCTTCGAGGCGACCGACGAAGCCCTGGAGATCGCCGACGAGGCCGGCATTCCGGTCCAGCTCTCTCACCTGCAGATGGGCACGCGGGCCAACGCCGGCCGGGCGGCGGAGCTGGTCGAGCACATCGCGGCGGCTCGGGCGCGCGGCATCGACGTGGCCTGGGACAGCTATCCCTACACCGCCGGCAGCACGATGATCCAGGCGATGCTGCCGCAGTGGGCCAACGCGGGTGGGCCGGATGCCCTGCGCGAACGCCTCCTGCGGGACGACGACCGCGCGCGCATCGAGGCGGACCTGGCCGTCTGCGGCCGCGACTGGGACCGCACGCTGCTGATCGGCGTCGAAGACCCGCGCAACCGCGCGATCGAGGGGCACTCGTTCACCGAGTGCGCCCGTGCCCGCGGCATGCCCGTGCCGCAGTTCATCGCCGCCGTGCTCATCGAGGAGGACCTCCGCCCCTGCTACGTGGGGCACCATACGGAGGAGGAGGACCTGGAGGTCATCCTGCGCCACGAGCTGCAGATGGTCGCCAGCGACGGCCTCCACCTGCCCGGCATGACCCATCCGCGGCTGCGGGGCTGCTTCCCGCGTGTGCTGGCGCGGTACGTGCGCGAGCGCGGCGTGCTGACGCTGGAGGAGGCTGTCCGCAAGATGACCTCCGCGCCGGCGGCCCGGCTCAACCTGAAGGATCGCGGCGTGCTGCGCGAGGGGGCGTGGGCCGATATGGTGCTCTTCGATCCGGACACGGTGCGCGATACCGCGACGTACACCGACCCATTCGGCTATCCTGAAGGCATCTCAGACGTGTGGGTGAATGGGACGGCGGTGAAGCGGCATGGGGAGCGCACGGCTGCGCTGCCCGGGCGAGTGCTGAGGAAGGGGTGCGACTAGCATGAAGAGCATCGTCTTGGCGTTCTCAATCGGCGTCGGCGTCCTCGGCGCGGGAACGCCGGCCAGTCTGGGCCAGGCCGCTGCGCAGAAGCCCATCGTCTCCATCAGCCCCATGCCGAAGAAGGACGCCACGCGCGCGGACCTCGTCAAGATGATCATGGAGCTGCGCAACCTGGGTGTCCGCGGGGTCTATGTCAGCCACAAGTGGAGCGATCTGGAGCCCGCCGAGGGCAAGCGCGACGTGAAGAAGGCCCTCGAGGACATCCGTGGGCTCAACATGCTCGGGTTTTCGGTCCTGCTGACGATCCAGACGCTCGACACGAACAACCGTACGCTGCCGCCAGACCTGATGCGCGAGCCGTTCGACTCGCCGAAGATGCGCGCGCGCTTCGCCGAGCTGCTCAAGGACCTGGCTGCCGCGATGCCGGCGAACGTGCGGTGGGTGAGCCTGGGCAACGAGGTCGACATCTACCTGGCGGAGCATCGCTCCGAGCTGGAGCCGTACGCGAGCTTCGTCGAGGAGGGGCGCTCCGTCCTGCGCGGCGCGGGCCTCAAGGCGGCCGTCGGCGTGACGACGACGTTCGGCGGAGTGACGCAGCACCGCGACCTCGTCGACCGGCTGAACCGCGGCATGGACTTTGTGCCGATGACCTACTACCCGCTCGACGCCGGCTTCGCGGTTCGCCCCGCGAGCGACGTAGGGCCGGACCTCGACAAGATGGCGCAGGCGGCCGGGAAGAAGCCCTGGATCCTGCAGGAAGCCGGCTACCCGGCCGCGCCCCTGCTCGGCAGCTCGGAGGACAAGCAGGCGGCCTTCGTCGATGCCCTCTTCGACGCCGCCGCGAAGCACGCCGGATCCCTGCTGATGGTGAACGTGTTCCTGCTGCACGACTTCGGCGATGCCCTTGTCGACGAGTTCCTCAAGTACTACCGCATCCCGGACGCCCGCTTCCGCGCCTACCTGGCGACGCTGGGCCTGAAGCAGGCCGACGGGACGCCGCGTAAGGCGTGGGCCGCGTTCTCGGCGCGAACGAAGGCGTGGGGAGAGGCGGCCAAGTGATCCTCCGCCCGCCCGGACGACTGGGTCGAATGCTGCTGCTGGTGCTGCCGATCTGGGCGCTGGCGGCCGGCGGCGTTCTCGGGCAGAGCCTCAAGGGCATGGAGCTGTCTGGGGACTCGCTCCAACGTGGCCCGTACGGCCCCAGGCTGACCATCCTGGCGGTGCCCGGCCTGCGCGCCTCCGACCTCACTTCTCCGTCCGTCCCGCTCCTCCAGTCCCTGGCGCAGTCGAGCGCGGTGGGCTGGATGAACTGCCGCGTAGCGCGCGCCGCCTCCCGCGATCAGGAGGGCGAGGCCGCCGCCTGGGTGACGCTCGGGGCCGGAGCGAGAGCCGCCGCCCCGCCGGACCTGCGCATCACTGGCGCCGACTCTCTGCCCGCGGCGGTCCGGCGCATCCGGGCCACGAACGCGGGCCTGGATCACGAAGTCACGCTCGGCCTGCTCGCGAAGGTCGTGCGCCGGGCGGGCCTAAAGACGTACGCGATCGGCGACGAGGACGCGCTGCAGCCCGACCGCGGCGCCTGGCTGATGCTGGCCGATTCCGCCGGCGCGATCGATGCGCCCGTCGACCTGGCCACCTCCACGAAGGCGCACGTGCCGCTGGAGCCGTACGGACGCCTGACCCCGGCCACGGTGCTCCCGGGCGACCAGGGCACGGTGTCGCTACTCGTCTTCGGCGACCTGGCACGCGTGAACCAATACGAGCCGCTGTGCACCCCCGATGCCGCCGCCGGAATGCGCGAGCGTGCGCTGGGTCGCCTCGATGGCATCCTGAAGGCCCTGGTGATGTACGGCGAGGGGCACCCGTCCCTCATCCTGCTCTCGCCTGCCTCCGGGGCTGAGGACGAGCGAACCGACCGGCTGGCTCCGATCCTCATCAGCGCGCCGCGCTTCACGCAAGGCCTGGTGACCTCCGGCTCCACCCGCACCCCCGGCCTCATCGCCAACACCGACGTGCTGCCCACCATCGCCGCGATGCTCGGGGTGAAGCCGCCCGCGGGCCTCGTGGGGCGCGCCGCGACCTCCACGGGCAAGCCGGCCGACGTCCGGGCGTGGCGCGGCCTCCACGATGGCTGGGTGGCCCGCGCGCGGGTGCAGGCGCTCATCGGCGGCCTGCCGGTCGTCCAGGCCGTGCTGCTGGCGCTTTCCGTCATTGGGTGGTGGCGGCGTACCGACCGCTGGCGGCGCGTGGCTCAGGGCTGCGCGGGTGTTGTGCTCGCACTGCCCGCCATCGGCCTGCTCGCGCCGGTCCTGGGCGTCGCCTCCGTGCCGGGCTCGGTGCTGGCGCTGCTCGCGGCGTGCGCCATCGCCGGTGGGCTGTGCGCCTGGTCGGACCGCGGCGCGCGCATCGTGCTCGTTGGCGGCGTCGCGCTGGCGCTCGGCGGGTGCCTGGTCAGCCTGGTCGGCCGCACGCGGTGGCTGGACGGTGCGTGGATGGGCTTCAGTGTGATGGAGGGCGCGCGCTACTACGGCGTCGGGAACGAGTACGCCGCCGTGCTGGGCGCTTGCCTTCTGGTTGCGCTGGCCTCCGCAACGCGAGCCAACGGACGCGTCGCACTCTCGATCGCCACGGCGGTGGTCGTCGTCGGTCTGGTGGGCGCGGCCATCGTCGGGTGGTCCGGGATGGGCGCGAACGCGGGCGGCGCCGCTGGCCTGGCGCTCGGCGCGGCCGTCCTCGGTGTGGCGCTCCGCCGCGACCGGGTCCGCGCGCGCGACGTGGCCCTGGCGGCGGGCGAGGTGGTGGGCATGCTGGTGCTGGCCCTCGTCGCCGACCTGCTGCGCTCGCCCGCGGACCAGAGCCACATCGCGCGTGCCCTTGTCGCGACGGATGGCCCCCTGCAGATCGCGGTGCGGAAGGGCTCGATGAACCTGTGGCTCCTCTTCCACAGCCCGTGGACGCCGCTCCTGGCGATCGGGCTGGCGGGCTTCGCGGCCCTCGGCTGGCAGGGCGTGCGGGAGCGCGACCCGCGCGCCTGGTGGGCTGCGCGCGCGTCCATCTTCTGGCTGGCGGCGGGCCTGTTTGTGCTGAACGACAGCGGCGTGGTCGCCGCGGCGGAGTGCCTGGGCGTTGGTGCGGCAGCCCTCGGGCTGTGGGCGGCGGTCCCTCGACTTGACACGGACGGACCCGTTTCCGTAAACTAACGTCGATGGATTCCGATCCGTGGAGATCTCTATGACTCTCGGCGAGCGCAAGAGCAAGATACTGGGAGCCATCGTAGAGGGGTACGTCGAATCGGGTGAGCCGATCGGGTCCGGTTGGTTGGCCGCGCACTTCGACTTCGGCTGCAAGCCGGCGACGCTCCGCAACGAGATGGCTGATCTCTCCGAGCACGGCTACCTCGTCCAGCCTCACACTTCGGCCGGACGGGTCCCGTCGCATCGGGGCTATCGATACTACGTGGATGAGGTCATGCCCGCGCCGCTGCCGGGCGAGGGCGACGAGTCCGCCGCCCTGGCGCAGTACCGGCGCGACGAGTTCGAGGTCGAGGACTTCATCCAGCAGTCGTGCCGCCTGTTGGCCGACATGACGCAGTGCGCCGGGGTGGCGTCGCCACCCGCCCGCAGCGCCGCGAGCCTGCATCGCCTGTTCGTGACGCCGGCGAGCGACCGGCACGCGCTGGTGGTGGTCCTGCTCTCCACCGGCCATGTCGAGCACCGGCTGCTGGAGGTGGAGGACGGCGCCGACGCCCGCGCGCTGCAGCGCGCATCGAACTACCTGAGCGCGGTCCTCTCCGGCCTGGATCTGGTGGAGCTTGCGGGGCACTCCCTCGGCGACCTGCCGTCCGAGATGCAGCCGTACAACGGACTGGTGGCTCGCGTGTTCCGTGCCGTCGTGGACGTTGCGCGCTCCCTCTCTGAGAACCGGGTGTTCCTCGAAGGCGCCGCCAACATCCTGCGCCAGCGCGAGTTCCAGAGCGTGTTGCGGCTGGAGCAGTTGCTGCTGGCCCTCGAGGAGCGGAGCGCGCTCTTCGACGTGTTCAGCGCCGCCCTGCAGAACGACGGCGTGACGGTGCTCATCGGCGTGGACAACGCGCCCGAGGCGATGCGGGACTGCAGCGTCATCGCGTCGCCGTACTGGATCGGGGACCGCTACTGCGGCTTCATCGGCGTGCTGGGCCCGACCCGGATGCACTACAACCGCAACATGACGTACGTGGGGCAGATGGCGCGGTCGCTGTCCTACGTGCTCACACTGGCCAGCCTTTCTTAGCCCCGTCTCGTACCTCGGTCGGGCAGCGCGCCGCTCGCGGCACTCCTGCCCAGGCCGCTGACGTGCGGACGCGATCGATAGGACACGGAGGACGTCGGAGAGTCATGACACGCAGGTCCAGCCACGAGCAGCCGGAGCAGGGCGCGGAGACGCAGGCAGCCGCCGCAGGCATCGCCGAGGAGAACGCGGCCGAGACGGTCGCCGCAGCAGACGGTCAGGCCGCCGCGCCGGAGCAGACCCTGGAATCCGCCGAAGAGGCCGTCAGCGCCGACATCGCGGCCATGCAGGACCAGCTCCGCGAGCTGAGCAACCAGGTCGACGCGGCGCGGGACCAGTACCTGCGCACGCTGGCCGACTTCCAGAACTTCCGGCGCCGCACCGAGGAGCAAAAGGGTGAGCTGGTGCGCTTCGCCAACCGCGAGTTGGTGGCGCAGTTCCTGCCCATCCTGGACAACTTCGAGCGCGCCATGAACTCGGCCGCCAAGTCGCAGAACTACGAGGCGCTCATGGGCGGCGTCTCGCTCACCTACCGCCAGCTCCAGGAGTTCCTCCAGAAGAACGGCGTCAACCCCATCGAGGCGCTCGGCGCGGAGTTCGACCCGAACCTGCACGAGGCCGTCATGCGCGTGGAGGATGGAGAGCACCCGGAGAACACGGTCGTCGAGGAGCTGCAGCGCGGCTACACGATGCACGACCGCGTGGTCCGCCCCTCCATGGTGAAGGTGGCGCGCTCCTCATGACGGGCCCGGAGCCGCGCTTCGGGACGGACGGCGTACGCGGCGTCGCCAATCAGGACCTGACGCCGCTGGTGGCTCTCAAGCTGGGCACGGCTGCCGGGCATGTGCTGCGCCGGTCGGCGACCAGGCCCCACGTGGTCGTCGGCCGCGATACGCGCGTGTCGGGCGACCTGCTGGAAGCCGCGCTGACCGCCGGCCTCGCCTCCACGGGCTGCGACGTGACGCTCCTCGGCGTCCTCCCCACGCCGGGCGTCTCCCACATCACCGTTGCCGCGGGCGCCGCGGCGGGCGTCGTCATCTCCGCGTCGCACAACCCCTTCTGCGACAATGGCATCAAGTTCTTCGGCGCGGACGGGCGCAAGCTCGGCGACGCGGACGAGGACGAGATCGAGGCGCTGCTGCCGCAGTGGGACCGCCTGCCGAAGCCGACTGGCGCCGACCTCGGGCACATCCGCTGGTCGCGCGACCTGGTGCCGGGCTACGTGCAGTCGGTGAAAGCGAGCGCCCGGCGTCCGCTGGCGGGCCTGACGCTCGTGCTGGACTGCGCCAATGGCGCAACCTCCGAGCTGGCGCCCGCGCTGTTCGCCGACCTCGGCGCGGCGGTGCACCCCATCCACTGCGAGCCCGACGGCCGCAACATCAACGAGAACTGCGGCAGCACGCGGCCCGCAGACCTGCGCAAGGCGGTTGTGGACCTGCGCGCGGATGCCGGGCTGGCCTTCGACGGCGATGGCGACCGCGTCATCATGGTCGACGAGTTGGGCCAGATCGTGGATGGCGACCGGATGATGGCCATCTGCGCGCTGGGCATGAAGCGCGAGGGCGCCCTGCCGGGCGACCTGGTCGTGGCCACCATCATGAGCAACGCCGGGCTGGAGGTCGCGCTAGAGGAGCATGGCATCCGCCTCGCGCGCACGGACGTCGGCGACCGCTACGTGGCCGAGGAGATGGAGCGGAGCGGGGCTGCGCTCGGCGGCGAGCAGTCGGGCCATCTGCTGTTCCCGCGCCTGGCGCCCACCGGCGACGGTATGCTGACGGGCCTGCAGGTGTTGTGCGAGATGCTGGCGACCGGCCGGCCGCTCTCGCGCGTGGAGCCCGCCATGCGCAGCTACCCGCAGATCCTGCGGAACGTGCGCGTGCGGGATCGCGAGGGGTGGCGGGACAATGCGGACGTGTGCGCCGCGATCGAGCGCGCCCGCGGCCGGCTGAGCAAGCCCGAGTGGCTCTCGGTGCGCGCGTCGGGCACGGAGCCGCTCGTACGGGTGATGGCGCAGGATGTCGATGAGGCGGCCGTGAGGGACACGGTGGGCGAGCTGTGTACCCTCATCGAGACGCACTACGGGGCGGGGTAGGTTCTCCCAGCGATGGAGGCTTGGTCAAGGTGCTGACGTACTCTCTGGTAGTGATCGCTCTCTGCATGTGTCTGTGCGCAGCCGCCGAGGCCGCGCCGTCTCGCGAGCCGACCAAGGTCGACCTGCGCGGCAACTTCTCCAAATGGGGCCTGGAGCTGAAGGGGCAGGCGCCGCGCGGCACGTGCTCGGTATTCGCCGTGACGGCCGCCATCGAGTACGCGCTCGCGAAGCACCGCCGCCGCGGCACCCAGCTCAGCGAGGAGTATCTCAACTGGGCCGCGAACGACGCGCACCCCGGCCGCGACCAGGACGGCGGCTTCTTCCACGAGCTGTGGGCCGGGTTCGAGAAGGACGGCATCTGCCCGCTGCGCGACATGCCCTACGAGCAGGCCTATCGCTCGGACCGGCGGCCCACGCCCAACGTGATGGAGCGCGCGCAGCCCGCCCTGCGAGCGGGGCTCAAGCTGCACTGGGTGAAGGACTGGGACGTCACGACCGGCCTCACGCCGGCGCACGTCGCGGAGATGCGCCGGGTGCTCCTCAGCGGATACCCCGTCTGTGCGGGGATGCGCTGGCCGAAGTCGGCCTCCTGGACCGACGGCGTCCTCGACATGCGCACGCCCGACGAGGTATTCGACGGCCACAGCATCGTCGTCGTCGGTTACGTCGACAAGCCGGGCCACCCGGGCGGCGGCGTCTTCCTGATCCGCAACTCCCAGGACGGCGGCGTCTACCAGGCCATCCCGTACGAGTTCGTTATCGCCTACACGAACGACGTCGCGTGGGTGGGAACGAAGTAGAGCGGACGGCGTCGAACGTCGAAGGTCGAACGTCGAAGGGCGGAGCGCGCAATGCCTCCGCCCTTCGCGCACATTCCTGGACGCTGCTTGCGGCGTGCAGCGCCGTGGTGGGGCGGGCGTCCCTGCCCGCCAGGTGGCGCTCATTGGAGGGTCGGCCTCCGTGCCGACCGGGGCCTCGCCGCCCAGCACGCCGCCGTGG
>CAZFLM010000031.1:55351-72444 GCA_964519955.1 uncultured Chthonomonadaceae bacterium
GAGGGTCGGCCTCCGTGCCGACCGGGGCCTGACCGCCCGGCACACCGCCGTGGTGAGGCGGGCGTCCCTGCCCGCCAGGTGGCGCCCACTGGAGGGTCGGCCTCCGTGCCGACCGGGGCCTCGCCGCCCAGCACGCCGCCGTGGTGGGGCGGGCGTCTCTGCCCGCCCAGTACAAGCCGCTGGAGGGTCGGCCTCCGTGCCGACCGAGACGCGCTCGCCCGGCGACCCGCGCTACCCCCGCGGCCTCAGGTCCGGACCCTCCTCATCGAAGAACGCGTTGGCCCGTTCCTCCGCAACCAGCAGGTGCCCATCCAGGTCCACGTGCTGGAACGCGCCCGTGCCGCAGGCGAACGCCACCGAGAAACCCACGCCCAGCCGCGTCTCCAACATGCAGCCGATCATCAGGCGTCGCCCCGCGGCCCGCGTCAGCGCAATAATGTCCAGGGCCCCGGACACGCCCGACTTCATCAGCTTCACGTTGATCCCGTGTACGCCGGTCCGGGTCAGCACCTGGTAGGCCTCCGCGGGCGTGCGCACGGCCTCGTCGGCGAAGACGGGCACCGCCGACGAGGCCGACACCTCCGCGAGGGCGTCGAGGTCGCGCGCGGGCACCGGCTGCTCCACCACCTCGAGGCGGATGTCGAGGGCCTGGGTGCGCGCGATCAGGTCGAGGGCCTCGCGCGGCGCGAACGCCTGGTTGGCGTCGATGCGGACCCGAATGCCCGGCGCGGCCGTCGCGATGCGCGCAAGTTGGCGGATGTCGTCGTCGATGTCCGGGCCCACCTTCACCTTGATCACGTCGAAGCCCTGCGCGACCGCCTCGGCCACACGCTCCTCGACGTCCGCGCCGATCGAGAGCGTGATGTCGGTGCGCACGGACGCCGCGACCCCGCCGAACCGGTGCCACAACGAACAGCCGGCGAGCTTCGCGCCGAGGTCGTGCAGCGCCATCTCGATGCCCGCGCGGGCGGAGTGGCTCGTCGGCAGCGCTTCGGCGAGCTGCTGCGTGAGGGCTCCCAGCCGCAGCGCATCCTGTCCGACCAGCACCGCGCGCGCCTCGCCGACGGCCGCCAGCACGGTGTCCTGCGTCTCGCCTGTCACGTACTGCACCGGCACTGCCTCGCCGATCCCGACGCGCCCGTCCTCCAGCGTCACCTCGATGCGCACGGGGCGCGTGACGGTGCGGGGCGCGGCGTCGCGGGCGGTGACGAACGGGTGGCGGAGCGGGACCTCGCGAATGGACGCGCTGACGTGGGCGATGGCGGGCACGGGGGATCTCCTTCGTGTTGGCGGCGGAGGATCGGCAGCCGCGGGCGAGCGGGCGGCCGATCTACGCGGCGTTGTGCGACGGACCGGCAGGCGGCGCGGTAGGGGAGCCGCCGTTCGGCACGACCGGCGCTGGCTCGCGGAAGTGCAGTCCCGCCAGGCCGAACCACGCCGCTCCGATGAGCAGCGCCGCTGCGGCCAGCAGGGCCAGCGCAATGGCGACCCACTCCCGGGTGCTTCCCGTTGTGCGGCGCACCCTACGGGGCCTCTGGCGCCGGGGGGAATCCGATCTGGCTGAGCCGATCCGCAATGGTCTCCGCGGAGACCGCGGCTGCGTCGAACTGCAGGCTGACCCGCTCCGCCTCGACGTCGACGGAGACGTCCTCAACGCCGGCGAGCTTCCGCAGCGAGCGGACAATGGAGTTGGCGCAGCCCGCGCACTCGATGGCGGGGACGTGCAGAAGCAGAGAGGACATCCGGATAGGCTCCGATCCTAGGGGGCTCGCATTCATTATGCGCTCGCGCAGGCATTCTGTCAATTGGCGTGGCCCGCCGCGGCTTGCCAGCGGGCGCGCGCGTGCAGTACAATAGGCACCCCTTGACCGCACGGGGTACCCAAGCTATGACTGCTACCACCGCCAACCGGCCCGAAGCCGCGCCGGGCATCATTCGCCGAGCCGTGACGCGCGACGTCCTCGCCGTCCAGCGCCTCGTGCACGAGTACGCCGAGCGCGGCCTCATGCTGCCGCGCAGCCTCAGCCAGCTCTACGAGAACGTCCGCGACCTCTTCGTCGCCGAGGAGGACGGCGTCATCGTGGGCAACTGCGCGCTCCACGTGAGCTGGAAGGACCTGGCCGAGATCAAGTCGCTCGCTGTGGCCGAGGCCTACCAGGGCCGGGGCTACGCGTCGCAGTTGGTGCGCGCGTGCCTTGATGACGCCACGGTGCTCGGCATCGAGCGCGTCTTCGCGCTGACGTACGTCCCCGAGTTCTTCGAGCGCCTCGGCTTTGTCCGCATCGACAAGGCGCTCCTCCCGCGCAAGGTGTGGACCGAGTGCGTCTACTGCCCGAAGTTCCACGGCTGCACCGAGGTAGCGGTCATCATCGACCGATGAGCCGGCTCGCGAGGGCGCCGCTGGAGTGGCTGCGTTCGCTCCTGCCGCCGTCGCATCGTGAGTCACTGCTCGAAGCCCTCCTCTCCGCAGACAATCCGATCTCCGTCCGCGATAGCCGGCGCTTCGCGCGGCGCGGCGAGCCGTGGCTCTTCCTCGGCGGCGCGTTGGCCATCGTGCTCCTGGTCGTGCTGATCGCGTTCGGCATCGTCTGGTTCATCCTCCACCACGGCGGCCTGCGCCGGGGCATCCCCGCGTTCCTGGGCGGCAGCCGCGCCGGCCTGTTTGCCGTTGTCGTCTCGGGGGTCCACGCGCTGACGATCCAGTGGGCCGCCCAGCGCTGGTCCGGGCGGTTCTTCCTCGCCGAGTACCGCCAGAACACGCTGGAGCCGCTCCTGCTGACGCTGACGTCGCCCTTCGCGCTGGTTGCGCAGGCGGCGGCGCGCCCGCTCCGCATGGGGCTTCTGGCGGCGGCAGCGGGACTGCCCTTCTACGCCCTGGCGCTCACCTGCGGGGGCATCGGCTGGCTCGACGTGTCCTGCCTCTACGTGCTGTTTGCCATGATGGCGCTGCAGGTGCCGCCGTGGGAGGTGCCCGCCCTGGCGGGAACCGCCTACGACGTGGTGAAGAAGACCCACAAGATGCGGCGCTCCAGCACCTGGACCGAGCAGTGGGTCCGCACGCTGCCCTTCCTCATGATCTGGGGCAACGGCTTCTTCTCCTCCGTCCTTGGGCCGAACTGGCTGTTCGCCCTCGTGGCGCCGCTGTGGCAGGAGCTTCCGCGTGAGGTGACGCGCCTGGCGCCGGCCTTCGTGCTCTCGTGGCCGCTCATGGTGGCCCGCGTGCTGGCCGTCCCGCTGCCCTTCTACTGCGCCGCGATCCCGCCGATCCTGATCGTTCTGCCCCTGCGCCTCGCTGGGCGCGTCGTGCGCATCTGGGAGGTGAGCTTCTACCTGAGCGTGGGCGACGTCGAAGAGATGTCCGCTCTGCGCGACTTTCCGGCGTACTGGCGGCTCCGCGGCGCCTGCTCGTTCGCCACGGCGCTCGCCATCCTCGGCTATGCGTGGACGCCCTACGTGGAGCATGGCCGCACCGCGTACCTGGTTCGGAGCGCGGGCGGGAGCATCGGCACGGCGCTGGCGGGCCTGGTCTGGCTCTTCGGGGCGTGGGCTGTCCTGGAGACCTGGGGCAGGGCACGGTCCGCCGCGAGGTCCGAGCAGGATCGGTCCGCCAACGGGAATGGCAATGGCAGCGGGAGTCACCGGTCCGATCGCCTCCGCACGCTTGGCTGGCAGTTTCAGCCGCTGGGGCGGGCCGCCGTGCTCTACGTCTGCGCGTGCGTGCTGGCGCTCCGGTGGCCCGTGCCGGCCGAGGCCGGGCTGATCGCGGCGCAGTTGGCGGTGCTCGCGGCCGTGGGCAGCGTGTGGCTGCGCGCCCGTCGGGTGAACGGCTGGTGGTACACGGGCGCGCTCCTGCTGCCCTGGCTGGGGTGGCTGCTGCCCGATGCGCATGCCGGCGCGCGGATCGCTGCGTTCAGCCCACTCACGGGCCTGCTCGCCCTGGCCGAACCATCGGTGCGCTTCCTGCACTCGGCGGTGCCGGGCGCGCTGATGCCGAGTTGGG
The DNA here is from genome assembly GCA_964519955.1 of uncultured Chthonomonadaceae bacterium. Lineage (GTDB taxonomy): Bacteria > Armatimonadota > Chthonomonadetes > Chthonomonadales > CAJBBX01 > CAZFLM01. The sequence continues at coordinate 59,352 of CAZFLM010000031.1, forward strand.
CGATGTCCTGCGTCGCGTCCGGCGCGCTGGGCGTGGTTGCGCTGCTGCTGCGGCGCGTGGCGCCCGTCCACGAGGGGGCGCAGACTCCGGGTATTCGGACCTGGCTGCCCGGTGGGCGAGCCGCGACAGCAGGCGAGTTCGCCGCGGCGCCTGGCAGCGCGTTCCCGTTGCCAGGCGGTGTGCCGACGCTGGACGCCAAGCCTGCCCAGAGCCGCACGACCCTCGCAGCCCAGGCCAGGCAGCGCCCTCCGAAGCAGGAGTATCCGGTCGCGCAGCGCCTTCTCGGCCTCATCGGCCGGCGCACGGACAACCCGCTCACGATCAAGGAGGTGCGCGTGCTGCTGCGCGGGCACCTCGGCAGGGCGGAGATCGTGACCTACGCCCTACTGCTGCTCGGCCCGTTGGCGCTCTGTGTGTACCACCTGAGCGCGATCAGCGAGGAGTTGGCCGCTCTGGGAGCGCTGTTGTTCGGCACCGGTGCCCCTGAGACCGTGGCGCTGTTCGCGGGCAGCGCGGCGAGCTGGGCGTGCGTACTCGCCCTCATCGTACCGCTGCTCGTGCTGTACCCCTGTGCGGCAGCATTCGTAAAGGAGCGGGACAAGTCCACGCTGGCGTTCATCCTGTCCACGCCGATGAGCACCTGGCGGATCGTGCTCGGCAAGCTGTGCGGCGCGTCGATGCCCGCATGGACCTGCTACGCGGTGGGCGCCGCCTGGATTACGGCGCTGTCCGTGCCCGTGGCGTTCGCGGCCGGCCCCGTGCGGTGGCTGGCCGGGCTCGGCGTCGCGCTGTCATTGCCGGCGGCCGTCGCGCTGATGTCGGCATCGCTGTCGCTGCTCTTCGGTACGCTGCTGAGGAAGGAGAACGATGCGGGCGTTGTGGCCTTCGTCGTCCTGCTCGTGGTTGTGTACTTCGGGGGCGTTTTCGGCTTCTACCTGCTGGAGGCGTGCGGCCTGGCGGTATCAGGCGGACCCATCGCGGAGGTACTGCACGGTGTCGCGCTCGCCATGGCGGCGCTCTCGCTTCTCGTCACGCCCGCCTGCCTGGCGCTCACGTGCTGGCGGATCGAACGCATGCGGCACCGCGACATGGCCACGGAGGGCGCTGGGAAGCCGGCGTAGGTCGGGCAGATCCGAGGCGCGACAGTGATGGAGCGCGTGGCCGGCAAGCCGCGCGTCAGTCCTCGACGCGGAGCCAGTTCTCGAGGGAGTCGACGACCGGCAGCTCGCGGATGCGGGCCAGGGCCGCGCGCATGTTGGCCTCCAGCACGCGGTGGGTGACCCAGACGATCTCGGCCTGGTCCTCGCGCGTCGCCTTCTGCACCACGGTCTCGATGGAGACGCTGCACTCGCCCAGCACGCCCGCCACCGCCGCCAGCACGCCGGGATTGTCGCGCACGAGCATGCGCACGTAGTACTTCGTCTGCACCGCGTCCATCGGCACCATGCGGCGGTTGAGGAAGCTCGCGCCGGGGATGCGGCCCGTGGCGCCGGTCTGGATGTTGCGGCAGATGTCCACGATGTCGCCGACGACGGCGCTGCCGGTGGGCATCATGCCCGCGCCCCGGCCGAAGAACATCACGTCGCCCACGGCGTCGCCGCGCACCAGGATCGCGTTGTACACATCGTTGGTCGAGGCGAGGGGGTGGGGGGCCGGAACCAGCGCCGGGTGGACGCGCGCCTGGATCTCCTCGTCGCCGCACCGCGCCGCGATGGCCAGCAGCTTGATGACGTAGCCCAGGTCGCGGGCGCACTCGATGTCGCGCGAGGTGATGTGCGAGATGCCCTCGACGTACACCTCGTTCACGCGCACCCGGGTGGTGAACGCCAGCGAGGCGAGGATGGCCAGCTTGTACTGGGCGTCGAACCCGCCCACGTCGCTCGTCGGGTCGGCCTCCGCATAGCCCAGCGACTGGGCCTCGCGCAGCACCGCGTCGAACTCCGCCCCTTCGCGAGTCATGCGCGTGAGGATGTAGTTCGTCGTCCCGTTGACGATCCCCTTGACCTCGTTGATCGCGTTGCCGGCCAGCGAGCTGCGCAGAGGCTGGATGATGGGGATGCCGCCGGCCACGGAGCCCTCGTAGAGGAAGTCGAGCCGCTTGCGGTCCGCCAGCTCGATGATCTCCGCGCCCTCTTTGGCGATCAGCTCCTTGTTCGCGCTGACCACGTGCTTGCCCGCCGCCAGCGCCCGCAGCACATACTCGCGCGCCGGGCTCACCCCGCCGATCAGCTCGCAGACGATGTCGATCTCGGGGTCGTCCACCACGTCGACGGGGTTGTTCGTGAGGATCTCGCGCGGCACAGCCACGGCGCGGCGCTTCTGCAGATCGCGAACGGCCACGCGGCGCACCTCGATGTGGGCGCCGACCTTGTGCTCAATGGCGTCGCGGTTCTGCTCCAGCAGCGCGTACGTGCCCGAGCCCACGGTGCCCAGGCCCAGGAAGCCGATGCGTATGGTGTCTTTGCGAGATGTGGGTTCCACTGCGTTCGATGACCGATGTGCGCGGCCCGGCTGCGCAGGCCCTGTGGGTATGAGCTGGATGCTGCGCCCGATGCGGGACTAGGCGGGCTGCAGGAACAGAATGGGCTCGCCCTGGCGGATGAGGTGGCCGTTCTCCGCGGCGATGCGGGTTACCACGCCGCCGCGCTCGGCCGGCACCTCCGAGAACACCTTCATCGCCTCGATGATGCCGATCGTCTGGCCCGGCTCGATGGTGTCGCCGGCCTCGACGAACGGGGGCTCATCCGGGCTCGATGAGCGATAGAACACGCCGACCATCGGGGCCGTCAGCGGCACGCCCTCGTCCACCGCGGCGCCATCGGCCTCCGCCTGGCCCGCCGCTTGCGATGGCACGTAGCGCACCGCCTGCGAGCCGGGCTTCGCGCCGCGCACCGCGATGCGGCGGTCCCCGTCCTCGACCACAAGCTCCGACAGATGCCGGCTCTCGACCAGGTGGATCAAGCGTGCGATGTCGTCCAGTTCAAACGAGGTGTCCGACATGGCAGACGATGGCCCTCCAAATAGCGCGAGGCGGGCGACCGATCGCCTCACCTCGCTCCCGCGCAGTATACCACTCGCCCTCCGGAGCGTCAATACGTGGCGGGCGCGCAGGAATGGCCGCTCCCCATGCCGAAACGCGGTCGGGTACCACCCCTCGAGGAGCGCCGCGCGCCATGTCCCAAGCATCCGGCCGCATCGTCTGTCCGCAGTGCGGAGCCAACAACTTCGACACCGTGACGGCCTGCTGGAAGTGCAGCGCGGCTCTACCGTCGCCGGCCGCCGCGGCTGCGCCACCTCGCCAGTCGCCGGCGCCGCAGCGCCCCCAGGCCGGCACCGCATCCCAGGTACCCCAGGCCCCCGCGCCGGCCGTCAACCCGATGGAGGCAATGGCCTACCGCGGAGCGGCGGCGGCCGGCGTGCTCGGCAACCCGAGGGCGTCCAACCGCGCGGCGATGTGGCTCGGCCTGCTGATGCCCTACTTCGGCCTACCCATCGGCCTGGCGTTCGTCATGTGCGACGACCGCCGCCGCCAGGAGGTCGGCCGCATCTGCATCTGGTGGAGCATCCTCTCCCTGGCCGTCCACCTCCTGCTGTCCTTCGTGGCAATGCTGGGGACGCGCGAGTACCTCACGACGATCCTCAACCAGATCCTGTCCCAGGCGAAGCGCTCCGCAGACGGCGGGGGCGGCATGGAGATGAACTGGTTGGGCTTGTAGCGGGTGGTGCGGGCGTCCCTGCGCGTCCCTGGTACCCCGCGCCCTGGAGGGTCGGCCTCCGTGCCGACCGCATCCCGCCAGGCAGCAGCGCCGAGGTGGTGCGCGCGCCCCGCCCGTCCCTGGTACCCCGCGCCCTGGAGGGTCGGCCTTCGTTCCGACCGCGTCCCGGTCCTGCAGCCGCGCCGTGGTGGGGCGGGCGTCCCTGCCTGTGCTTGGTACCTCGCCGCCCTGGAGGGTCGGCCTCCGTGCCGACCGCGTCGCGCCCCGGTGGCGCCCACCGGCAGGCCCACCTACCCCTGGCGCGTCGCCGGCGCGTCGTAGCTCGCGCAGGCCATGCCGAAGTACGTCGGGGCTTCGTACGATAGCAGCTCCGGCCGCAGGTCCGACCCCTCCAGCGCCCCGTGCAGCATCAGCGTCTGCCAGAAGCTATCCGCCATCGCGGCCTCGATCCAGTCCGACCGCCAGTAGCGCAGGCTGTTCAGCGCCCCCTCCCGCACCGTCCGGCAGAACGCCCGGTCGTACGTCGCCGAGGTCGGCGAGAACCCGTAGGGCCCGTCCTCCGCATGCCCGTGCCCCTGGTCCGCGCTGCAGATCACCGCGATGCGCCGCCCGACGAGCGCGGCTGCCTCCACCGTCGCCCTGCCGAAGTCCACCAGGCTGCGCCGCGGCAGGGACCGGTCCGGGCACACAACCACCACGTTCGGACGCGGTTCCCAGCGGGCGCCCATGTACCACAGCGGGATCACCGCGCCCCAGTCCATCGGGAACGCGAGCATCGGGTGCCCACGCTCGTCGTAGCCGGCCTCGGCAACGGGCACTCCCTTCTGCCGCGCCAGGTGCGCCAGGCCGAGCGCCAGCTCCAGGTCCAGAGGCATTGCCGCCTCGATGCGCTGCCCGTCGTCCCCGTCCAATGTCCCGATCGCCACGCGCGCGACGCTGACGCACATGTGGCCCTCGATGCAGATGCCGTGCGGCGTGTAGACGACGACCGTCTCGGGCGCGGCGGCGCGGCACCGGCGGCCCAGGACCTCCATCGCCGCGCGCGTGCGCTCCATGCGACTCAGGTTCCCGTTGGCCAACTCGGCGATGATCTCGCCGCCGTGCGGGGCGATACAGGCCCAGGTGAGCATGCGACACTCCATGGTGGGGGATCGGGCTGCGGGGTGATCGCCCGTCCCTGTTCGTGCGCACAGGTTGGGCGGGCGATCGGCGGATTCCTGCGCCGCTCGTCCTGGGTGGGGCACACACAGAAGAGCGGGCCCCAGTGACGCAGGGCCCGCTCTGTCCCGAGATGCGGATCGTAGGACTGGCGGTACTAGTCCGAGTCTTTCCCCGGAATGAACACGCCGTGGTCGCTGCCGCTGGCGCTTGCGCTGCCGCTGGCCGCGGTCAGGTCAGGGGCGCTGCCATGGCCCGGGCACGCAATCCCGATCTGGTTGGTGGTCGAGTCGACCGTGTACAGGTAGGAGCCTGCGTTGGCCGGGCACGACGGCAGGGCCTGCAGGTCGGCGTTCGCGTCAGTCGTCAGGTCAGCGAGTGCGGCCGGATAGGCATGGGTCGCGCTGCGGGTCCGGTAGGCCTGGCACGCATTGGCGATGGTCTGCATGTTGGCGCGGCAGGTCTTCTTCTGCGAGTCGGAGACGGCGCCCAGGTAGAGCGGGAGAGCCACCGCCATCAGGATGGCGAGCACCAAGATAACGACGAGGAGCTCGACAAGCGTGAACCCCTTGCGGTTCGGTTTGCGGGTATGGAACACGTACATGCTTTTCCACCTTGTTGTGTTGCGGGCCTCTGGAGAGGCGTCTGGGTCTGCACCCGAATGTCTCGACCAGTCCTCGGTGCCCGGAGTACGGCAAGCTTGTTCCACGGGCGGGAGGCACACCGTACTCTGAGTTGTGCGAGCTTCGCCTCGCTCCGCGACGATGTTCCCGTGGTTAGGGATTTCCAGAGCCTCGCCGTAGGTCAGCCGCCCACTTCGGGCGAGATCTCGCTTCCTCGTGCCCAGCGTTGCACCGCTTTCTGCAACGCCGCTCTCTACACGCTTATTCCACACTCTTGCCGGCACCATAACCAGTTTCTTGCGGCGACCGGCGCCCGTGGGGCTCGCGCTCACTCGTGATCCAGGCCCGGCACGAAGGAGCCGTGGTTGGTGCACTCGACGATGATGCCCCCTGCGGGCACCGTCTTCCCGTCCACCGACGACGCCGTGCCGTATTCCGTAACCGTATAGGTGCCCCCGCCCGGGCACAACGGCGTCTTGCCCAGCTCTGTGTACTGCGCCGAGATCGAGTCGCCGGACAATGCGCCAGTGGCGTCGTAGGACGTGTGGCCTATCCGGTACGCCTCGGCCGCCGCCACGATCGTGTGCATGTTCGCGCGGCACGTCTTCTTCTGGCTGTCGTCCACCGCGGCAAGGTACAGCGGCACCGCGATGGCCATGAGGACCGCCAGGATGAGGATCACCACCAGCAGCTCAACCAAGGTGAAGGCCGCGCGCCGGCCTGTTGGTCGCGTTGGGTTCTTCATTTGGACTCTCCTGCGGCCCGCCGCCGGCAGATGCCGGTCTGTTCCGCGCATCCGCCGGCGTGGGCACCTATCCACGTAACCCTACTTCTTGATGACCTTCGTCAGGGTAAAGATCGGCATGTACAGCGCCATCAGCACGAACCCGACGATGACGCCCAGGACTACAGTCAGAAGCGGCTCGAGCAAGCGCGTTAGTCGCTCCACGGCGTACTCGATGTCGCGGTCGTAGAAGGTGGTGACCTGACGCAGCATCTCGTCCATGTTGCCCGAGTCTTCGCCCGCTGCGATCATGCGTGTCACCATCGACGGGAACTGCCCGCTCTGCTCGAGTGGCACGGACAGCTTGACGCCCTCGTTCACCTTCTGCACGGTGTCCACGATCACGTCCAGGAACACGGTGTTGCCGGTCACCCGCGCCGAGGTCTGCAGGCCCGAGATGATGGGCACGCCGGCCGAGATCATGGCGCTGAATGTGCGCGTCAGGCGCGAGATCGCGATCTTCCGGTTCAGCGGGCCAAGGAGCGGCATCTTCAGCTTGAGGCGGTCGCACGCCCGCCGCCCGCTCTTGGTGTTCTGCCAACGCTTCAGCAGCTTCACCGCCCCGAACGCCCCGGCAATCAGGAGGTACCAGTAGGAGCGGATCGCCACGCTCAGCATCAGCAGCATCATCGTTGGCGCAGGCAGCTTCGCGTGGAACTGGTCGTAGACGCTGGCGAACACCGGCACCACGAACGTGAGCAGGAAGAACACGACGCCGCCCGCCGTGACGAGCACCGCGATCGGGTAGACGAAGGCCGACTTCACCTTCTCCCGGAGCTGCTGCTCCTTGTCGAGCTGCTCAGCCGCCACCTGCAGCGTCTCGTCCAGCGCTCCAGCCACCTCGCCCGCGCTCACCAGGGAGAGGTACAGCTCCGAGAAGATCTTTGGGTGCTTGGCCAGCGCTTCGGTGAGGGTCGATCCCGCCAGCACATCGCTCCTGACCTCGTTCAGGACGCTCTTCAGGGCCAACTGCGTCGTCTGCCCGGCAAGTGTATAGAGGCACTCGACCAGAGGCAGCCCGGCCCGAACCAGAGTGGCGAACTGGCGGCTCATCACCACCATGTCGCCCAGGCCCACCTTCTTGCGCTTGAAGAGGCCCGACTGCTGGGCAGGGGCGTCCCGCTTCACCGAGACAGTGGTGACGAACAGCTCCTTGCGCCGCAGTTGGTCGCGCACCGACTGCTCGTCGGCGCCCGCCAACCAGCCCTTCACCTGTTTTCCCGCGCGGTCGCGCGCAACGTACTCAAAGTTCGGCATATGCCTTACTCCCGCGGATGCCTAGGCTGCTGCCGGCAGGGCCGTCTCGGTGTCCCCGTGCTCATCCGATAGGAGCACGCGGCATACTTCGTCTAGTGTCGTTTCGCCGTTGAGCGCCTTGCGAACGCCCGACTCGCGCATGGTGATCATGCCGTCCGAGATCGCGGTGTCCTTCAGAACGGCGCCGCCCTGGTTCTGCAGCACGGCTGTGCGCATCCGCTCCGTCATGCGCATCACCTCGTACGCAGCGCTTCGACCGCGGTACCCGCGGCCCGAGCACTTCGGACAGCCGCGCCCCCGGCGGAACTGCCCCGTTCGCGCGAGCGCCAGATCGATACCCAGCGTTCGCAGCATGCCCTCGTCCGGCACGTCCGGCTCCGCGCAGTACACGCACACCTTGCGCAGCAGGCGCTGCCCGATCACCCCAAGCAGCGACGAGGTGATCAGGAACCCCTCGACGCCCATGTTCTGCAGCCGGATGACGGCGCCCGGCGCGTCGTTCGTGTGCAGCGTGCTGAACACCAGGTGGCCGGTGAGAGCGGCCTGCACCGCGATCTCGGCCGTCTCCGTGTCGCGGATCTCGCCCACCATGATCACGTCCGGGTCCTGGCGAACGATGGTCCTCAAGCCCGTCGCGAAGGTCAGGCCGATCTTCGAGTTGGCCTGCATCTGGCTGATGCCCGCGAGGTTGTACTCCACCGGGTCCTCGACGGTGATGATGTTCCGCGACACGTCGTTGATCCGGTTCAGCGACGCATACAGCGTGGTCGACTTGCCCGAACCCGTCGGCCCGGTGACCAGCACCATCCCGTGCGGGCGCTTGATGAACCCCTCGTAAACCGCGCGCTGCTCGGGGAAGAACCCAAGCGCGTCCAGCGGCACCGAGATACCCGCCTTGTCGAGCACGCGGAGCACGATCTTCTCGCCGTAAATCGTCGGCATCGTGGAGAGGCGCAGATCGTAGTCCACGCCCTCCGCATGGAACACGATGCGCCCGTCCTGTGGACGCCGTCTCTCCGCGATGTTCAGGTGCGACATGATCTTCATGCGCGAGACCACAGCCGGATGGTGCTGCGATGGGAGCTGCATCTGCTCGTACAACACCCCGTCCATGCGGTACCGAACGCGGACGCTGCGCTCCTGCGGCTCGATGTGGATGTCACTCGCGCTGGAGTTGATGCCACCCAGGATCACGGAGTTGACGAGGCGGATGATCGGCGCGTCCTCGGCCAGGTTCACCAACTGGTCGACGGACAGCTCCGGCTCCGTGGGCTCCTCCTTCTGCATCTCGCTGAGGAGGTTCTCGGCCTGCTTCCGCACGGTGTACGCACGGCCGTACGCATCGTCGATGTCGCCGGAGAGCGCCACCATCGGCACGATCTTCATGCCGGTCATCAGGCGCAGATCGTCGACCACCATCACGTTCATGGGGTCCGCCATCGCTACGTAGAGCAGGCGGTCCTCCATCTTGAACGGCAACACGCGGTGGCGGCGCTGGTACTTCTCGGACACGCGAGCGAGCGCTTCCGGGTCGATAGTCTCCTCGGCCAGGTCGACGTACGGGATATTCAGGATCTCGGCGAGCGTCTGCCCGACGACCTTGGACTGGGTGGCGCCCATGGCCACCAGCGACTCGCCCAAGAACTCGCCAGTCTGCTTCTTCCGCTCGAGGGCGGCGTCCAGTTGCTCCTGGGTGATGTGGCCGGCCGCGAGCAAGCGCTGACCAATCTGACCCATGAAGGCGGCAGAGGACGCCATGAAGTTCCGCATTGAAAGTCCCTTTGCAGGCCGGATGTGACCTGGCGCGCGGGGGCGCCAAGTCTCGCGTTCCGCATGGGAGTTATTCCGCAAAGAGACGGGCTTTTAACGTGGAAGACGCAGCGAGACGGCGCCGAAAGCTACCGGCGCCGTCTCGCTGCACTGCATGATGGGGGTTACAGGCCAGCCTGCCAGCCCGGCCGCCTCAGTACTATGGTGGGATTGGCCGGAGCCTGCCCCGAGCTTGCCGAGGGGCGTCCGTCCGGTACCGCCGATGCGAGCGCTACCCGCAGCCGCAGCCGCTTCCGCACCCGCCGCCCTCGCCGTCCAACTCCTCGGTCCCGCACGACGAGCCGCAGCCGCTGCAGCCGCCGCGCTTCGCATTCGGGTTGTCGATCTTGAACCCGCCGCCCTGATCGTCGTCCACGAAGTCGATGGACGCGCCTTCCAGATAGCGCTTGCTCATCGGGTCGATCAGCACGCGCACGCCATGCTGCTCGCTCTGGATGTCATCCTCTTCGGACTCCTCCGCGATCTGCATGCCGTACTGCAGGCCCGAGCACCCGCCGCCCGAAACGAACACGCGCAGCGCCGCGTCGGGCAGGCTCTCGCGCTCGAATAGCCCCTTGATCTCCACCGCCGCGCGCTCCGAGAGCGTCACCACTGCGGTTGTCTCTATCGTTGTCGCACCGCTCATACCTGTCGAAGCTCCTTCATCGCCGACGCCCGGTTGCAGCGCCGCATCGGTCCACGGCTCGGCCTTCGCCGGCCGGCCGGAGGTGTTGTAGGGTCTCACCTGTATGTACGTGGTTCGGACGCAAAGCGCGTCAGAGGGCGCCGATTTGCCCGCCCGACCCAGCACCGCGGTGGATCTGTGACATTCTACCTTGCCAAATGATCGGCACAGAGGTAGGATCGACGGAACCGATCGCGAACTGATTACCATCCCTCACAACGGAGGCAGCCGTGGAACCCAGAGACCGACTCATCGTGGCGCTCGATGTCGACAGCGCCGAGAAGGCCGTTAGCCTGGCTCAATCGATCGGCCCGTTCGTTGGGGCGGTCAAGGTCGGGCTGGAACTCGTCCACGCCGCCGGGTACGACATCTTCGACCGCCTGCGCGACGCCGGCGCTCAGCGCATCTTCTACGATGCCAAGCTCCACGATATCCCGAACACGGTCGCCGGGGCGGCGCGCGCCATCGCCAAGCGCAACGTGTGGATGGTCAACGTGCACGCGACGGGCGGCTCGCGCATGGTCCAGGCTGCTGCGGTGGCCCTGCGCGACGCCGTCCACGGGGGGCATCCACCGATCCTCATCGCCGTCACCCTCCTGACGAGCATCGCCGGTGACGAGCTGTACCGCGAGCTGCGCGTGGGCCTCACGCCCGAAAACTACGTGGTCGACCTGGCGAAGATGGCCCGCGTGGCCGGCGCGCGCGGCGTCGTCGCCTCGCCGCAGGAGGTCAAGGCCATCCGAGACGCCTGCGGCCCAGAGTTCGTCATCGTGACCCCGGGCATCCGCCCCGCGGGTTCCGACACAGGCGACCAGCGCCGCACCGCAACCCCCGGCGACGCCATCAAGGCAGGCGCCTCGTACATCGTCGTGGGCCGCCCGATCAGCGCCGCGCCCGATCCCGCCGGCGCCGCCCAGGAGGTCCTCGCCGAGATCGAGGCTGCCTGCGCGTCCCTGCCGAAGGAGTAGGGCAGGGGACGCCCATCTCACAACGGCTCGGAGGGCGGCGACCACGGATCGCCACCCTCCAGTTTCGCAGCCTGGCCGACGCGGAGGACCGCTAGCAGCTCATGTCGGATCTCTTCAATCGCAACTTCTGGGCCGCCCTGTGGCACGAGGCCATGCTGTCGGCGCCGGGCATGGTGCTGCGCCTCGCCGCCATCGCCGCGCTCTTCCTCGTGGTCCGCAAGGTCCTCTTCCGGCTCACCGACCTCTCCATCGCCCGCCTGGTGAGCCGCCAGGCCCGCGCCGGCGGATTCGACCAGACTAACCGCCTCTTGACGCTCCAGAGCCTCGTGCGCAGCGTCACCGGCTACGCGCTCTTCTTCGTCTTCATCGTCATGGTGCTCCAAGCGCTCACCGTCAACGTGACCGGCATCCTGACGACGGCCGGGGTAGGGGGAGTTGCCATCGGACTGGGTGCGCAGCGCCTCGTCCGTGACGTGCTGGCCGGCTTCTTCCTCATTGTAGAGGACCAGTACTCCGTCGGCGAGTACGTGACCATCGGCGGGGCTGCGGTCCTGCCGGCGGGCGCGGCATCGGGCGTCGTCGAGGAGATCGGCATGCGCACCACGCGCCTCCTCGACGATCAGGGGCGCCTCTGGACCATCTCCAACGGCGACATCGCCAGCGTGCTGAACCACTCGCGCCGCACGGTCCGCGCCAGCGTCGACCTGGCCATCGCCGCCGACCGGGACGTGGCCGCCGCGCGCGAGTTGGTCGACGCCGAGGGCGCGCGCCTGTTCGCCGAGGAGCCCGGGCGCCTGCGAACCGCGCCCCGCGCCCTGGGCGTGTCGGCCTGCGATCAGGCCCAGACGACCCTGCGCATCGAGGTCACCGCGGACCCCGACCACCTGGCCGACGAGCAGCTCCGAGTGCGCGAGGCGATCCGCCTCCGCCTCCGCGACCTCCCGCACGAGAACGCCAACTCTTGATTCGCCTTCGCCAAATGGGCTAAACTGCTGAGGCGGCAAGGCGCCGGGTACTCCTCTCGTACTGGCACGTTCCTTGCCATGCCTCCGGCCCAAAGGAGCACGCAGCGCCATGGCTATCGGCAAAGTCGTCCAGGTGCAGGGACCCGTCGTTGACTGCTCGTTCCCCGCGGGAGAACTGCCCGCCCTCCTCAATGCCGTTACGGTCAAGGTCCCCGAGGCCGCGATCGACCTGACGGTCGAGGTCGCGCAGCATCTGGGCGACGACATGGTCCGGTGCATCGCCATGTCAACCACCGACGGACTGGTGCGCGGCATGCCGGCGGTCGACGCCGGCTCGCCCATCACAGTGCCCGTCGGCAAGGAGACCCTGGGCCGCGTCTTCAACCTCCTTGGGCAGCCGATCGACGAGCGTGGGCCCATCGCCGTAACCGAGCGCTGGCCCATCCACCGCCCGGCGCCCTCCTACGAGGACCAGGCGGCCACCACCGAGATCCTCGAGACCGGCCTCAAGGTCATCGACCTGCTCACCCCGTACCTCAAGGGCGGCAAGATCGGCCTCTTCGGCGGCGCGGGCCTCGGCAAGACGGTTCTCATCCAGGAACTCATCACCAACATCGCCACCGAGCACGGAGGCTTCTCCGTCTTCGCCGGTGTCGGCGAGCGGACCCGCGAGGGCAATGACCTCTGGCTCGAAATGAACGAGTCGGGCGTCATCACCAAGACCGCCATGGTCTTCGGCCAGATGAACGAGCCGCCGGGAGCCCGCCTCCGCGTCGCGCTCTCGGGCCTCACCGTGGCCGAGTACTTCCGCGACGTCGAGGGGCAGGACGTGCTCCTCTTCATCGATAACATCTTCCGCTTCACCCAGGCCGGCTCCGAGGTCTCCGCCCTGCTCGGACGCATCCCGTCCGCCGTCGGATACCAGCCGACCCTCGGCACCGAGATGGGCGCCCTCCAGGAGCGCATCACCTCCACCAAGAAGGGCTCCGTCACCTCGGTCCAGGCGATCTACGTGCCGGCCGACGACCCGACCGACCCGGCCCCGGCCACGACCTTCGCCCACCTCGATGCCTACACGTACCTCGAGCGCCGCATCGTGGAGAAGGGCATCTACCCGGCCGTCGACCC